>JAUIGN010000051.1 GCA_030430075.1 bacterium | reverse complement strand
ACTTCCAACATCGCCGCGTAAACTCAGCCAAGCTTGCCAAAAAAATCCACCACAACGCACAACTCGACACTCACAAAATCAATACAAATGTGGCCACACCTAAGGGCTAACGCCCAACGGCTGATGAATCATCCTCGCTAATGCCGAAACAAAAACTCGTCGCTGTTGATCAACGCCCAGGCCACGTCACGGGCACCGCCCTGGTAGCCACACAGTCCTTCTGCAACGGCCCGCTCGTCTTCGGTCGGGCGCCGGGAAAGAATCGTCAAGTAGAGCCGCTCCGCTTTCTCGGCCGGGCTGGTCGGTGCATCGAGCAACTCGCGCATGGCCGGACCGCGTTTGAGCTTGTTGCGAAAGTGGTTCGAATTCAGCAAATGCAAGGCCTGGCGGGCCGTCAGCTTGTTGTTGCGGTCCGACTCCAAGCCGGTATCCCGCGTGGGCCGTCCGAACATCTCCAGAAACGGGCTCGTGATGCTGCCATCCGGCAACGCAATCGCCCGCTGACCTTCCGGGAGAAACGTAAACGGTTCGGGAATGATGCTCGAATACGTCTCCGATGTGCCGGTGATCTGGCAAATCGCATCGATCAACACCTCGGCGTCCAGACGCCGGACATGGGCATACGCGAAATTCTCGGCGGCCAGCGAACCGGGCGCACTGTGGGTGCACGCCAGTTGATAGGTCTGCGAATTGAGAATCCGGCGGTAAAGATCGCGGAGGTCGTAATCGGCCTCTACAAGCACCGTGCCGAGGTAGTTGAGGAGCAGCTTGTTGGTCGCCGGGTTATCGGGGCGGACGTCATCGGGCGGATCGACGATGCCGCGCCCCATCATCCAGAACCAGATGCGGTTAGCGATCGCCCGTGAAGACCAACGGTTGCGTTTGTCGACCAACCAGTCGGTGAAGACCAGCCGAGGGTCGGTGCCGGGGGGAATCTCCAGTTGCTTGCCGCTGGGAAGCACGGCCGTCAAGGGCCCGTCCGCGGCTTGCTCGCGTCCCAATCTGCGGTCAAAGAAGACAATCTCTTCTTTCCACTCGCCGGTCCCCTTGTAACCGACCTGAGAAAAGAACCGGCTCATCCCCTCCAGTCGCTCCGGTTCCCATGCTTCGGCCCGAGCACAGAGAAACGTCAGTGCGACAACCTGCGCGATGCCTTCGGGCGTCTTGCTTTGCACGGCGCGATAGAAGTTGACCTGCGGCTTTCGAAAATTGCTGCCGGACGACGTCAGGAGCTGGCGAGCAAACTCGTCATAGGGCATGTTCTCCTGGATCGCCGTGCGCACCCAGCGATGGTATGCCTGGGCCGCATTCGGCCAGAGCTTGATGGGGAACTCTGCTTTGACGCGTAAAATGTCGCACCATTTCATCGCCTGGTAGTCGGCAAATTCCGGTCGCCGCAGCACCTCTTCAATCAGCTTGCGGCGTTTCTCGGGGTCAGGATCATCGAGAAAACCGGCGGCCTCCTCGGCCGTGGGTAAGGTGCCCATGGTGTCGAGATAAAGGCGGCGGAGGAACACTTCGTCTGAACAGAGGTTGGCGGGTTCGATTTCCAACGTCGCCAACTGGCGCATCACCAGGTCGTCGATAATCGTCTGCGGGTCGAAAGCGGTATCGCTGGCGAAGAGGTTTTCACCCGTCCAGGCCTGGTCGGCAGAGAACGAGAAGTCGGTCGAAATACCGGTCGTCGGCAAGTCGGGTTGATCAGCCGCTTCGTCCGCCGGCGGCTGCCGAGCGGCGATGTGTGCGGGGGAACCGAGTGCAACGGGCGGTGGATTGGCTGGAGCGACCGATCGCGGTGCCGTGCCGGCTGCGTCGACCGTTGCCCGGTGTTGCTCATTCAAGGCCCATACCAACAAGCCGGCCATCACGGTGAAAAGGCAGGCAAAGGTGCCGATGGCAACCGAATAGGCGACGTAGTATTCGTGCCGGCGGTGGCGATGATGATGATGGGGCTGCGGACCGACGCGGATCCCGGCGACCTGGGGAGGCGGCTGAATCGGCGGGCCCGGTTGGATTTCGGCATGGCCGCGGTCCGCGACTTGAGGCGGCAGCATCTCGGCCGGACTTCCACCGCCCTCGGGCGGCGCCGTGACGGGCGGTTGCAATGGGTCGGATTGCCAGGCGTCTTGAGGCATGGCTCACAGCCGCTGCGAAAAAGCGACTCCTTCGATTTCGACCAGAAGGTTGGAACGACAAACGTCAGCTTCCGCATAGATCGCAGGAACACCGCCGAAACGGCGTTCACAAATCGCTCGGCACTTCTCGTAGTCTTCCCGGTGTTTGATATAGACCCGTACTTTGGCGAGGTCCACCAGGCGGGCACCCGCATCGCTCACCCCGTGCCGGCGAAAATTATCTTCGCTGATCAGGGACTCGATGTTGTTGATGGTCTGCTCGGTCTGCTTCTCGACGTCGCCCAGATGGACCGTCTCGGAATCGACGATGCTGGCCGTCCCCGATACCCAGGTCGTCACATAGTCACCATTGACGAACGCCATGGCGCGGGAAAACTTGGGACTCTTCTTGGAAAACTTGGGCGCGTAATCAAACGAGGACGTTTGGTTGGGGTTTTCCAGGGGCACCAGCCTGACGTCGTCGCGGTCCGTCTGCAGCGTCAGGCAACTGGCGGCCAACCCCTCGCCGGCCATGCCGATGCCGGTGCTGGCCGGATAGAAGTTGGCCCCCGCGCGGTGCACCTGCAATCGCCCGGCCGCTTCTTCCGCCGTAAAGAAGTCGGACCGAGCTCGATTCAATTCCCGATATCGCTCGGTCGAATCTTCCAACTCCGTGATGCTGCCCTGGTACAGCCAGACACGGGCCACATCATTAAACGACGCACCAAACTCCGCCAGGTGATCCGCCATGCGTTGAAAGACTTCGTAGGCTTCCGCGTAGGCCGTGGTGGACGCGGCGGTTGGCGTGATCCCGGAAACGTGCGTCCACTGCAAACCGTCATAGACGACACGCACCACGTGCGGCCGGGGGAACTCGACCCGCGTTTGCTCGCCGCCCAAGGCCCAGGCTTCGATCGCCAGGGCTTGCCCGCCACAGGGAGGCTGGACGATGAAATTGGTGGCCGGGACATGGTCGCCGAAATAGGCCTCGAACAGCCGACGGCAAGGCTCGAGATCCTCCGCATGCCGGAGAAAGACGGTCTGCGAGGTCACCTGCATGGAGACTGGCTGCTGCCGGAGAATGGCGCGAATGGTCGAGACCGCTTCCCAGGCCTGATCGATCGTCGGTCCGGCAGCTTGCGGCGTCACCATCAGCGCCAAGCGTCGCGTTTTCTCCAAGTCAATCACGGTATGCGACTGATCACACAGCAGGCACGGCGGGCATTTGCCCAGGTCACCGCCTTGCGTCAACGACGGCGTAGGGTTGCCCGGCCGATGGGGCAGCAATCGTCGCGAGGGTTCCGTCCGATAACAGATCGCATCGTCGCCGGCCTCGGCGGATTTGCCGTTGTCTGAGGCTGCACCGGGCGGCGAATGACGACTTCCAGTCTCGGGCGTTGAACTCATGGGCCTGCCTGTGGGGCTGGAGGCGTTGATGTGGTACGTAAACGTTCCGCGCTGCGTAACCGGACAGCGATCCGGCGAACGACGACATACCGCCGATTCAAGACCGGGCCGCGATTGCCGCTCGCCTTCATCATTCCTGACCTCGGATTCCGGGCACGGCGTTGCGCCGTTCCCTGCAAACCATCATAACGATCTCTTGGTAGCGGTGCATTCAGGTGGTTCCGCTCCTGAATCACACCGCCCGCCAATCTCGGTCTCTCCATCTGGATGGTCCAACCTATCGTGACCGGGATGCGACGCCCCCGGCTGACGGCCGGTCGCCCGGCACATGTCGCGGGAGATCAACAAGGCGATCTCCAGTGCCTGCTGGTAGTTGAGCCGCGGATCGACGTGCGTCGTGTAGGCGCGGGCGAGGTCCGCTTCGTCCAACTCCTGGGCGCCGCCCAGACACTCCGTCACGTCCTCGCCGGTCAACTCAAGATGGACCCCGCCCAGAATGGACCCCATCCGCTCGTGAATCGCGAATGCCTGTCCCAGTTCTGAGACGATGTCGTCAAATCGACGCGTCTTCACTCCCGAGCCGGAAAGCCGCGTGTTTCCGTGCATCGGGTCACAGCACCACAGGACCCGCTTTTGCGTGGCGCGTGCCGCCTCAATCAAGGGCGGCAGGTGCGTGCCGATGTGCTCCGTGCCCAGGCGATGAATCAGCGTCAGCCGCCCGGCAATGTCACGGGGGTTGAGGATCTCAATCAATTCCACTAACTCGGTAGCGGTCATGGTTGGACCGACTTTGACACCGATCGGATTGGCGATTCCCCGGCAATACTCGACGTGAGCGCCGGCTGGCAACCGAGTCCGATCACCGATCCACGGGAAATGGGTGCCCAGATTGTACCAGCCCCGCCGACGCGGCACCTGTCGAGTCGTCGCCTGTTCGTAGGCCAGGTGGAGCGCTTCGTGGCTGGTATAGAAATCGACGCGCGTCAGTTCGTTGATCCTGGTTCCGGTCAGCGATTCCATGAACTGAATGGCGTCGCTAAGCTTCTCCGTGGTCTTGAGGTAGTCCCGGGTTTGTGGCGACTGCTGAAAGAACTCCAGGTTCCAATACTCCGGGTGGTGTAAATCCGCAAACCCACCGGCCACCAGGGCCCGGGTAAAATTGAGCGTCATCGCGGCGTATTCGTGCCCCTTCAAGAGCAACTTCGGATCCGCCCTCCGTTCCTCGGCGGAAAACCCGGGGCGATTGATGTTCGCTCCCCGGTAGGTTGGTAGCGTCTGGCCGGCCTGCGTTTCCGTCGTCGAGGAACGTGGCTTGGCGTATTGACCCGCGAGTCGCCCCACCTTGATGACCGGCTTTCGGCAACCATAAAAGAGGATCAAACTCATCTGCAGCAGGATCTTTAACTTGCGAACAATGAAGCTCGCCTGGCAGTCGGAAAAGTCCTCCGCACAATCGCCCGCATGGAGCAAGAACTTATTGCCAACCGCCGCGTCTCCCAACGCCTTGGTAAGATCCTCAATCTCCCAGCTTGTCACCAGCGGCGGGAGCGCAGCAATCTGCGCCAGGACACGTTCGAGTTCCTCGGCGTCCGGGTAAGCGATCGGCTGCTCCACCGGCTTGTCTCGCCAGGAAGCATTTGTCCAGCAGGAGTTCTTCCGATCCACCATGGTGATCCCAGTCTGCGCAAGTCACCCGAGCGGAGCCCGGGCGCGAGAACGTCCGCGGTGAATGCGAGCAAACCCTATTCCATTACCGGGGGGACGCGTCCCGAATCCGGGCCGCTGCTGGGAGACCATGGCCGAACCTGCCGCCAATCGCTGGAGAAAGCGAGCCGTCAGCTCACCCTGACGTTGGTCAGGCGACCACCTTCAAGTGTGCGAATTCGCACGCTTCTCCTGGCGAATGCGCGAATTCGCGTGGCAACCTGCCGCTCGCGTTACACCACGGCGCCAGCCTCCCGTCGACTCCAGCACCAGCCGCCTTACGCCCATACCGTTCAATTGGATTTCGTAAGTCGTTGTTCAATCATGATGCAAGCGGGAAAGTCGCAAACAGCCCGTCGAATCGTTAACGGCTTGTCAGTCAACACGTTGGAAATGCGATCACGGGGATCGAATTGAATCGTGAATCGAATTGCGTCGAACCCGGATAATTTGTGAACGAACAATCATTCGGGAGATCTCTTTGCGTCGCAATTGCTTGTTTTGAACTTCACCCCAAAGCGCCGCGGCTATCCGCCGGAACGCGTGATCGTCCGGTTTCTGCAGCGTTGGCATGAACCGGGGCTAACGCCCAACGGCTGATGAATGATCCGGGCTCCCCCGTCACGGCGGATGACTGATCTGGGCTCCCCCCGTCACGGCGGATGACTGATCCGGGCTAAACGCGCGCGGCGACGCACCGCTTTTCGTGCGACGATCGGTCGAACCGCATCGTTGTGATTCGGGTGGGCTGCAACTACCATAGGACTAAGGTGCCCAGTTGACACAGATTTACGCATCGGCTGGAGACAGCCCCAAACCACCATGATCTTGGAGTCCCTCCCATGGCATTCCGCCACGCAATTTCCCTGCTCGCGATCGTCGTGCTTGCGGGCCTCAGCCCGTCAAAGCTTGCCGCCCAGGAAGCGGAAGTGCTGCCGACGCCGCCGGCCCCGGCACCGCTCGTTCCGCCACCTCCGGTCATCCCCGAACAAGCGGCACCCACCCCACCGGTGCTTGTGCCGCCGCAGTTTGCCCCGGGCGAAAAGGAGCCGATGGTGTTGCGGCGTCCGATGGTCATCCAACGGTCGGATGTGCATCAGAAGGTTATGGTCTACCAGAAGATCAGCCACCTGCCCGCGTATCGAGTCACCTATCACGATCATCATCGCTTGCGGCGGCCCTGCTGTCCGATGACGACCATGACGATTGCCATTCCCGACCCGCTCCGCCCTGGTTGCGTGGCGGAGATTTGTGTCAAGGCACCAGGTTGCGTCAAGGGGCATCCGCAGGTCGCCGAGTCGCCCGGCTTTCTGGGCCGCGGCGTGGTGACCCTGTGTTGGGCGAACGGTCACCGGGTCAAAGTCGTCTTCAAGAAGCTGGCCCCCCACGTGCTTGTTCACACGTACCCGGCGTAGGACGACACGCTGGGGGCGCCCGACCAGCTCGCACACACGCACGCACACGCTGTCTTGCGCCGCGGCACGCGTCAGAATTCCGTCATGCATAGCATGACCTACGGAATGACTGATTTTGTGCTCGGCGCGGGTCTCCGACCCCGCCGAAACGGCCGACCGGAGGTCTCCAATTCCTCATCGATGTGGCGCGCACTGCATTGCCCATCTCATTCAGGCCTACCGCCCTGCGCAGCCCGATCACGCCATCTCACGATGTATCGACGGCCGTGTAGCGGTACATGTTGTTGACCCGCGCATCGCACAGTCCGGCCAAGTTGTAGGGCGCGATCGCTTGAGCGACTTCGGCAAAGAACTGCTTGGACGCATCTCCTTGCTCGGCGTGCCGCAGGGCGGCGTCGAGCCGCCGGCGAATCTGGCTGACGAGTCGGCGAAGCGCGGGATCCTCGGCGCCCAGAAAAGATCGCTGCGGCACGAAGCCGGTCTCCAGGCGGTGGTGTTCGTACCAGATCGAGGCGGCGAAATACACCATCGAAAACGGTATCAGCAAATCGAAGTTTCGCATCGCGCGGTAACTGCCGTGGATTAACTCGTCGACCAGTGAGAGCTCACTCCGGACGGTCCGCTGGTATTCGGCCAACTGTCCGCCAAGCGACTCGCGGCCCCAGTGGTGTTCCAACACGTGTGCCAGTCGTTCCACACCACACAAGGTGTGCGCCAGTCCCGCGCTATAAAACGGATCAACGAAACCGGCCGTGTGTGGCAGAAGGGCCCAGTTCGCGCCACTTACCTGCCGCCATTGACGCTGCAATCGACCAGTCCGCACCAGGCCTCCCGCCGGAGCACAAATGCGCGCAGCTTCGAATTGCTCGTCAAGCGACGGGTAACGGGCCAAGAGACGAGCCCACTCGGCCTCCGGCCGGATTGCCGCATCGAGCGGATGGCGGTCTGCGTCGATGACCAGGCCGGCACTGGTGACCCCGTTGTCAAACCGCAATTGCCACATCCATCCCTCATCCAGCACATGATGTACTGCGGCCGCATCGCAAGGGAACGGATAGCAACTTGTATCGGCGCGCTGGTCGTCGAGCGTTTTCTGCCAGTGTCGAACGCCGGTGAAGTGGGCGAATAGAGCCCGTGAATTCGTCCCCAGTTGCCGACCGCAGTCAGCGACCGCCAACCTGCGGGGAAGAAACCCGGCGCTGCCTGTGGCATCCACGACGAACTCGGCTTGCACGGTACAAGCTGCGGCGGAACGATTCCCGGCGAGCTGCCATTGGGGCGAATTCGCCTCGACCGTGACTTCCATTCGATCGAAATACGGGATACCCGCGTCGGCGACCTGTTGGGCGAAAAACGTATCGACGTCCGACCGCAGCCAATGTGTATCGCCCACCGCATCCTCGCGGCTGGCAGCAACCAGCAACTCATGGCGATGATTGTCAGTCGCCAGGAAGGGCTCGTTCGGGCGATGGCGAAAGTACGAAAACCCGCGCTTCAACCCGCACGTCAGTGAGGGATACGCCTCTTTCCAGGTGCCGTAGCAAGCGAGCGGTGCGATCGCCGGCAGGTCGTAGCGACGGGCCAGATCACGGAGGACCAGGTCCGCGATCGGCGTGGACGATTCTCCGATGGCAAACCGCGGATGGCTGCCGCGGTCCAGCAAGACGACCCGGCGTCCGATCCGATTGAGCAGCAGCGCGATCAAGCTGCCGCCGCATCCAGCCCCCAGTACGGCAACGTCGGCCTGAAGCTTCGTCGTCACCCGGCATCCTCCCGACACGCACAGGCGACCGGCGGCCTCCACTGCTGCGTCAGATTGATCATGTGTAAGCGGTCGCGCCGGGCAGCAAGACAGTTCTGACAGTCAGCCAACCGCTCCAAATCCCACAGGTCGACGAGGATCCGCCCGCGGTCCCCGGCCAGCCGGAGCCCTTCCTCAAGAACCGTCTCCAGCGAGGCCAACGACGGCGGCGCGAACCGCTCGCCCAGTTCCAAAGCGTCCATGGCCCCGTTTCCCGCTCGCGTGGGAATCACGGCACAGCATCCGACGCCCAGACGGAGCGCGAATTCGATCGAGCGCAGGGCCCACTCAACTCCTTGCGGCTCGGTCAAGAACGGCGGCTTCAGCAGGATGAAGGTCCGGACGGCAATGTCTTGATCAAGCAGAAACTCGGCGGCCCGGGCGAAGTCGTCCAGCGTCATCCGCTTATTAAGGGCAGCCAGGACTTCGGGGTGAGCCGTCTCCAAACCCAGGGCAACTTCCAGTGACGTGCCTCCCAAGAGGCGAGAAAACCGGGAACACGCGTCCGTGCAGAGCCGCGGATGATTCTCGACAATCAAGTGCTCGAACACCTGAGCCCGTTGTGCGATGGCCCGATAATCGACGCGGGGAATTGCCTGGGCATCGAAGAAGTTGCCGCTGTTGTACAACTTGAGGTGCTGTGCCGGTCCCAGCCGCTGGAGAGCGTAGTCGATCTGCCGCGGGATGGCGCCCGGAGGAACGACCCGGTCGGTCGTGTTCTTCCAGAGGTCGCACATCAGGCAGCGAAACGGGCACTCACGATTGGTGAGAAACAGGGTCGCCACATCAACGACCTGACCGTCGGAAGCCACCTCGGGCTCGACCAGGTACGCGTACGGTCGCTCGGGATCGACGTCGTTCTTCGCCGGCCGACGGCGGAGGATCTCCTGGTCGTCGAACTGCGGCAAGCGCTCAATCATAGTGGCCCGCAAACGCTCGCCGGTAGGCTACTTCCTCGCGAGGAAACACCTCGGCAAACTGCGGTTCCGCGATCGCCCCCCGTTGAAACCGTTGTTTCTCAAAGATCGGCATCTGCATTCCGGTGATCGCTGCAACACCGAGCCGCACGACTTGCCCCTTCAGAGCATACAGCCGCTCGTGGTCCCAATCCGTCAACTCGATGAACGGAATTCCCTCAGCGACTTCGATGACGTTGGGCAGCGCAAAAGGGCTGAAACCGTGAAAGCCCAAGTGTCGTGCCGGCGCATGCGACCGCACATGGCCGCGACTCTGGCCGCCCGAGTACGTCGCCGAATGCTTGACCGCGTCAACGCCCCACCCTTCCTGGTACAGCATTTGATTATTGAGCACGCTGCGGATCGTCAGTTCGGGATTCTCTTCGATCGGATAGTCCTTCAAATTCTCGTCGCCGCCGTCGCCGTCGATAAGGTACTTCCAGTCGGGATAGCGACGTCGGATGCCGCGGCAGAGCGCCAAAGCCATGGTCGCCGCTTGGACGTCGAGCGGTTTATAGTCCTCCAGCACCTGGATGGCTTCGCGAAAATCGAGTTCCTGGCGCGGGACCGAAATCGGCTCCCAGAACATGTTCAACCCGAGTTCGGCGAGGAACCGTTCGGCCTGTTCGACATCCGAGCCGCCGTCGCCGATGGTCAGCGTAAAGGCCTTCAACCGCGTGGGAGCTTCGCCCCGCTTGAGCAACAGATGGTAGAGCGTAAGAAAGACGGCGCCGCTGTCGATCCCGCCGGAGAAAAGTACGCCCAGCGGTTCGCTCGACCCGATCGTGTCGAGCCACCGATTGAGCTCTTCCGCCAGCGCACCGATGTAGGTTCGACCAATCTCCTCCAAGTCCGTGCCGAAGCGATTCCGCTGCGGATCGAAATAGCGGGTCGCCACGGGATTCGGGTCCGGACAGCCGACCAGGGCAAGTTCGACAAGATGGTGGGCCGGCACCATCCGCGTGTACGACGGGTGGAACTGCGAATCCAGCCCTTCGCTCTGCAGAAACTGATGGATTTCGTCGATCCGCTCGGCCACGACCAGGCAGGGCCCTTCAGCCCGCTTGGCGAGGAAATATCGCATGGGCCGCCCGAGCGACCGGGCCATGCGAATCTGCTTCCCCGCTTTGTGAAGCAGCGCGAACTGGCCGTCAATCGCGCGTACCTGCGCCGGGTCTCCCGAGCCAACACGTTCGATCGCCTCGGGAACTTCCATATTGAAAATCAGATTGCCCGCTGGGTCGAGCAAATTGACCAGCCGTTCCACAGGAACCGTCGAATGCATGAGTGCCTCGCGTCAAAGAGAGAACGTCGAAACTCCGACGTCCTAAAATATGGCCGATCCAAGAGCCGGGAAAGGGGATGCGTCCATTTTTGCCATTGCCCGACCGCAGTCGACGCATTCCCTTTCCCACCCCCCTTTTCCGGAAGCGGGGCGGCAGGCGCTGTTTCGCCATTCCGTGGGTCATGCGGTGCACGACGCGATGCGGCCCCACAGCGAGCGCGCGGGCATACCATCAACAACAATAGGCTCATTTCATGCGGCTGGGTGCTTGGAAACGAAACTCCTGGCTCACTCCAGGTCGCCCGCTCCTAGCGGCTGAGTCCGACGCGACGGCGGGCGAGCAGGCAGGCATCGCCAGCGACCTCGAAGTCAGCGCAGTTCTTGGGGCGGTCGGCATAGTGGCGACAACGATACGGCTTCGCCTCCGTACCTTCGCCGTCCAACGTCACGCAGACGCCGCCCGGGCGAGGAACGACATGTTCGCCGTTGCGGAGTTGTACGAGTTCCGGGTACAGCCTTCTGAAAGGATCACGGGGCGATACGGTCAACACGTCGAAGCCCTCACGACAGCAAGCGCCGCATTGACCGCAGTCATCCGGCCCCAACTTGGGCTCCCATCGTTCGCATGCCCGTTCATCGGAATGAACGGCGGGCCCGCGCTTGCCCGGCTGCTTGTGCTGGCGGCAACGGAGACCCGACTTCCCGGCAACGGCCCAGGCACACGCGCCGCACCGGAGGTCTTCGCAGCGGGACAAGGGCGATCCCAAGCGATGGCGGGGCCGCGTTACGCTCCATAGCGAATCGGGATGCGCCGCGTCACGAACCGCATCGGCAATTGCCGCCGTGGCAGACAAGTTACGCGCTAACACGGCGTCAAACGGTGGCAAATGCGCCCGATGAAAGGCGGCTTGTGCCAAAGCAATTGCCGGGTCGTCGCCGTCCTTGAGCGGATCCTCGGGCAGTGCATCCCAATAGGGCCGCCACTCGGTCGTGACCGCCATGAACTCGCGGAGGCCGTAAGGGGCAGCCAGCGCCGCCTGGACTCGATGCGACGCGTATTCGTAGACCAGATCGCGGATGTCGGTATTGGAAACGCCCCAATCCGGCAAGTGCCTGCCACGGGGACCGGCCACCAGCCAGTGGCAGAGTTCATGAAAAATCATCTGAGCCAGCGAATCGTCGGCATCAAGGTCGCAAGACTCCGCGATCGTCAGCGTCCCATGTCCATCATAGGCCGCGAACACCTCGGCCGAGCGACGGATCTCCAGCCCCAGATCCTCGGCGGCACGAATCCAAATCAGGTCAACGGGGTCATCGTATCGATGGACAACGGGTCGCTCGGGCATGAATTCCCTTCTTCTCTCCTGCTCCGCTCGCGAGGCAGGGCCTCAGACCAATTGCGCGCGAACGTTCGCGGCTTGTTCGCCCGGCGATGTTAGTCGCCTGAACGTGTTTCAGAATGAACAGCCTTGGCCGCATGGCGGGCGAGTCAAGTGCAGTTTACGTAACTTGAGAATGATCGATCTGCGGCAAGCCGTTGATGGCAAGTTTCCACGTGATGTCGGACCGCATTATGTCATGCACAGCATGACCTACCGAAGCTACCACGGTCGTACGTCAAGTTCTGCATGACGGGCCGCCTGAGCGGGCCGTACGGCGCACATTCAGGAACGATCTCGGGCATCAACGTCGCTCAGCCGCCCAACTCCGAATCCCAGAACCGGTCCACGTCGGCGATCCAATCCTCCAGCGACAAGGACCGTTTGTCAACAAGCCCGTCATCGTGGGTTGGCGATTGTCGGCGAGGCGACTCATGGTTCGGGACGGGTGTCCATGATGCGAAGGCGGCTCCGTGTGCCGCCAGGGACTCTTCCGTCTGCGGTCGCAGCGTGGTGAACGGCGGCACCGCCATCGACGCGTCAACAGGCTGCCAGTTCCAGGCCGGCAACGACGACGGCAGGAGGCTCGGCTCAGACACCGGCGCGGCCTCCCCTTCCGCCTGGGCATTGCGGTAGTTGATCAGGATCAGGATGTCGATCGGCGTCAGCAGAAAGTCGCCGTTGACGTCATAGTTGAGAAACCCGGAAGTGGTCGTCGGTTCAACAGGCAGATGGCCCAGTTCGTCAATCACCCGCTGCCGGTTCGCTTCGTTGATCAACGGCAAGATGTCACCGACGGGATCGGCCAGCAAGCCGTTATTGTTCACGTCCAAGGGGGTCACCGGGTTCCGCCAGTGATTGGGACCGTACAAGTGCAATACGACCAGCTCACCACCGTCGGACGATTCCACCACCCGCGTAAATCTGCCATCGATGATCTGCGGCGCCAGCAACGACCACTCGCCCGACAGCTCAACCGAATCCTGCCTGTCCGAGAGGACCAAGAGTTGTTCCGACGAATCGACCAGCAGCCGGACGGCGTCGGGGCTCAACGTCAGTCCATTTCCAAGCGAGTTGCGGAAGTCGATCGTCTCGACGCCCACCAATTCCGGTGAGCCGTCGGCCAGATCAAACTGATCCCCTCCGGCGAACGCAGCGCTGTCGTCACCGCCACCCGTTTCCAGGTTCAGTTCGCCATCGAACATGCCGGCTGCCAGGTCGCCAATCTGAATCGCATCGTCGCCCCCAGTGCCGGTCAACCGCAGCCTCTGAACCCCTGCGCCGGGGACGCGCAACAACTCGACTGTTCCCACCCGGACGCGGATCGACCCATCCTCGGCGGTCACGGTCGCCTCGCCGGGAAACGGCAGCGCCACGTCGGCTGTGACATTCTCTGCCCGCACCACCGTGACGACGTAGTCTTCGACCTCACCGTCCGCGGCATAACCGACCGGCTGCAGTCCCCCCGCCGAACTGAGTCGGAAGCGGGCGACGGTCTGCCCAGCAACGGCTCCGGCCGGAATCGTGAATCCAACAACGTTGGCTCCGGCATCAACGGCGAAGCCCGTCGCGATCTGTTCTCCCGGGCCATTCCAATTTCCGTCTTGATTGAAATCGATCCAGGCATCCAGCAACCCCGCGCCTGAACTGGTCACCACCACATGCGACGTGGTTGCTACGACGTCGTCGGTGAGCAAACTGGCAGCCCAGAAGACCCCGTCATCGTCGCTGCCGTCGCCCTCAGCATTGGCCGTTGGCTGGCCGTCCAACTCCGCGTCGACCGTGGCGCCCAGGTGCAGCGTTCCGACCTGGTGCCGTGCGCCTTCGCGAGCAAACGTGGTGCGGTAGGTCGGGTCAGGCGCGTCGCCGTAGTCTAACGCTGCTCGTCCGGTGACATGAACTTGTGCCGCTCCGAAAACAACCGCATCCGCGGGGACCGCGGTGTCGCGGCCCAGCAACACCATTCCGAAGGCGATCTGGTTGTCCGGCGGGTTGGCCACGAACTCAATCGACCCGGGCTGCTCGGCGCGCAAGTCCACACTCCACAACAGGACGGGGTCGCTCGGGTCCTCAAAGCCACATGGTATGGAGTAGCAGAAGGAGCCAGCCTGTTGGAACTCGTTGGCCACGTCGACTGCGGAAAGAGCGCCATTCCCCATCGTGCGCCCCGGCACAAAGGCCTCCTCAAACGTCCCCCCTCCGTTGGCAAGTAGCTCAATCGTGGCCTGCGTTCCCCCGGTGGCCGTGACCAGTTGGGACGCGTCGATCGTGACGGCAGGCAGATCGACACCCGCCAGATCGTTCTGAAACGCGATATGGAAGACGAATTCGGCGTGCGCCCCGGCAGAATCGGCAATGGGTTCGAGCCGCACGTTGCCGGCACCGATCTGCGGATGATCCTCGAGCGTCTGGAGGAGAGACGTCGCCGTCTCCTCCGGTGTCGCACCAACCGGGATGCCCGCCGTCGCCACGCCTCCCATCGTCAATTCGAAACTGCCGCCGGTCGTGTCGAAAGGCAGTTCGAGCCTCAAGTATTCCGACGTATGCACGGTGAATGCGGCCCGGTCCGGATAGGCGACGTCAAGGTAACCGGCGAACACGCCTTGCGGCTGGTCGCGGGTGTCTTCCGCGTAGGCGATCAGGCGAAAATCTTGGCCAACGACCACCTGGTTGCCCGGCAGCGGATGACCGTACACGTCCGTCACGGCGAACGTCAGGCGGGCCATCGTCTGGGGCGATGCATCATCGTCAACGACCGTCGCCGTGACCGCTGAAACAGCGCCCACCCCAGCGTTCGTTACCTGATCCACCTCAACCGAAATCGTCTCGTTGCCTTCCGCCAGGGCATCGTCCTGGGCGGTTAGCACGACGGTTGCCCGGTCCGCGCCCGCGGGGATGAGGACTTCGCTACCGGACACCGAATAATCCGCCCCAATGCTGGCCGAACCGGCGAAACGGAGGGTGACCGAGACACCCTGCGGCCCGGCCTGGACCGGTTGGCCGAGTTGATCGACCAGGAATGCCGTGACCGTCGTCACACCTCCCGCTTCCGGAACGGCCGCTGCCGACAAGGCCAGTTCGACACGCTGCGACACTGTAGACATTTGCTCGAACGCCCCCATGTCGACCGTGGTGCTGCCGTTGACGTCAGCATCGAGTCGCCGAGCGAAACCCGGGCCGCGAGAATCGAACGGGACCGCTTCGGTACGGTCTTCGTCGCCGTCGACATCGGCCACATCAAGCGGGATCGCGTTGTCGTCGCCCGCGTCCAGGGCCAGGCTGTCCGGCCGCAGAGCATGCGTCGGGACCTTCCCGCCATTGTCGGCCAACGGCTCCAGACGCGGGTCGATCACGCCCAGCGAACCGGCATCGCCGATCAGATTGCCCGTCGAGGGATGCACCGATTGCGACTCAGCCAGTGGACTGCCGCTATTGTCGCCGATCAGGCTGTGACGGGCATCGACGGTCGAGGCAGACAGGTCAGGCGCCGAGTTGACCGACGTGTTTCCAGCCAGAATCGTATTGCGGAGGACCAGCGTCGGCGGGGCGAAAATGCCGCCGCCGGAACCTTCCGCATGGTTTTCCGTGATCGTGCTGTTGGCCAGCGTGGTGATCCCGATAAGCCCCCAGATTCCGCCGCCATCACCATCCGCCCGGTTGCCGCTGAGCGTACTGTTGAAGACGTTGAGCGTGCCGTCATAGGCGAAGACGCCACCGCCTCGCACGTCCGCCCGGTTGCCGTGGATCGTGCTGCCAACGACGGTCACATTGTCAGACGAGATCCCTCCGCCGTAGTCGGCCGAGTTGTTGGTGAGCGTGCTGCCGACGACAAGGACTTCGGCGTTCAGATTGAAGAGCCGGATTCCGCCTCCTTCGTAGCCGGCCGAGTTGGACGAGATTTCGCTATCGATCACCTCGACACTCCCATCGCGATTGAAGATGCCGCCTCCGCTCCCGAAGCCGAAGGCCGAATTGCCTCGGAGCCGCGAGTTGCTCACGGTGACCTCGCCGAACGACGCGATGCCGCCCCCGTCCTGGCTCGACGTGTTCCCGTCGATATTGCTGTCAGAAACAATCAACGCTCCCTGCGCCGCGTAGATGCCGCCGCCGGAAGCCGCTTCCGCGTGGTTGCCGACCACGGCGGCGCCGGCGATCGTCAGCGTACCCGGCGAGTCAAAATAGATGCCGGCCCCGTGCGCCGGCCCGGTCTTGCCGTCCGTGATCGTCAATTGTGAGAGCGTCACATCGATCGCCCGATCGACGACCTCGATTGCCAGGACGCGCGAGCCGGCGGTGGTGGTCGCGTCGGGACGGGCAGAGACAACCGTGTCGCCGCTGCCCTGCCCCACCAATGTCACGTCGTCGCGGATCTCCAGTTGACCCAACGGCAGGTGCATCACCTGCCCGGCAAGTGAACTGTCGACCACGATACGCTGGTGGCCGGGCGTCGTATTGGCAAGCTCGAGGGCCTGGCGGAGACTGGCGGCCGTAGGGTCGTAAACTGCTGTCGGTGGAGCATCGACGGCCGTCGTGACGATCAGTTCGCCGTCCACCGGATTCTGCTCGAACAAGAGAAAGCTGAGCACCCAGATATCCTCGGCACTCAGCCGGTTATCACCCGTCACGTCCCAGAAACGATCGACGACGCCCGGCAGAACGGTCACCGGCAAGTCGCGAGGACCGTTTTCCGCGAGTTCGCTTCTGAGCATTTCGAGATCCAGGTTCGTCACCTGGCCGTCCTCGTCGATGTCGCCTCGATCAAATGGATTCGTCCAGGGCGTTTCACGCAGATCGGAAGCCGGCGCTCCCGGGTCCACGATCACGCCGTTGGCCGTCAGATCGTCGTCGCCGCGAGCTCCATCGACCAGGTGCAATTCGATACGATCCGCGAAGAACTTGGCACCCGTTCCCGTGGAGTCGTCGTAGTTGAAGCGATACCAGTGAGGGCTGGAATTGGCGGAGGTCGGACCGTACTTGTAGTAATTATTCAGCCGCGTTCCGTCTTCCAGGTAGATTGTGACCACCGTCGAGCCACCGACCGGAACGCCCGTCACGTCGTAATCCAGGAAGCCGAGCCGAAAGTCAACGTCCTGTGGGGCACCGCCGGCTCCAAGTTCCTCAACAATCCGCACGCCGTTCAACGTCTCGTCCTGGCCCACAGCGATCGTCACGAACGTGCCATCCTGAGGGGCTGGAAGAGACGCCACGTTGGCCTGTTGGGAATCGGGTGTGTTGTCGTTGTTGCCATCCCCTTCGTTCGGCGCCCGCGACTCGATGACATCCCCGACACTGTCCGCATCACCGTCGACAAATTGAATCGAAAACGACTCCTCATCCGCTTCCTGCAGCCCGTTACCAGAGGCATCCATGATGCCGGATCCGTCGACCTGGAGGGTGATCCGGTAGTCGCCGGAAATCGTCGTGACCCGTGACAGGTCGATCCCGTAGCGAGTTGGAGAAAGCTGCTGAAAAGGCAAGTGCCCAATCACGACCGGATCGTCGCCGCGAAACAGGCGGACATCGCTAATCTCGAATCCGTCAACCGGCTCACTGAATTCGAACGTGACCAGCCCGACGCTGATCTCGCGCATGTCAGGAACGACATCCAACACTTCCACCGTTGGTGCTTGCACGTCGACCGTCCACGAGGCCGACGACGCCTCGCGAAAGGGGTTGCCTGCAATGTCGGTGATGTCGGCAACGTTGGGGAAGACCGAGAGCGTGTAGACTCCCGAACTGCCGGCCGACTCGGGAAGGCTCAACGTGTACTCGCGGTCGCTAACCGCCGCCAGGGCGTCGTCCGCCAGGTCCAACGTCTGGCCGTCGCGGCTGAGCCGGAAATCAGACACATCGACGTGCAGCACCGCTTCAGCAAACAAGACCGTCGCCTGGTTCTCACCGCCGGCCGGTGGCTGGATGTCGGCGACGGGTGCAACGCGGTCAACGACAAACGTCCCCACGAAGGGAGTCACCATGGGATTCCCCGCCAGGTCGGTGAGAAAATCGTTGCCGGTCGCGGGTCCGATCGTCACTTCGTACGTTCCGGACTCCTGGACAACGTTGCCGATATAGACCTCGAACGCTTGAAAAGTCTCCTGCTCGATTCCCACCAGCCCGAGATCGAGAACTTCGCCGTCCCGAGTGATCCGCAGGTTGTCCCTGGTCAGGAAACCTCGGATCGGTTCCTGGAAACGCACGTCCAGTAGCGTCGGGGGATTGGAAACCGGTTTGTCAGGCAGGTCGTATGGCAGGTAGGCACGGGGCGGGGACGAGTCGAACGTCCAGGCCATCGTCGGGCTGTTCGTCAACGGGTGTCCATCGCCGGAAAGGATATTGCTGCCGACCCGTTCTAACGTCAGCACGTAGTTGCCATCTTCAGGTGACACCAATTCCGACAGCTTCAGCAAATAACTCGTGGGCGACTGGGCCGTAAAGTCCAGTGTCGTGACGTCTACCTGATTGTCGTTGACGGTGAGGCGGAGGTCAGAGACTTCAACACCGTTGGGCGTGCCGGAGAATTCGACGACTACATCCGGCAACGAGTTGACGAGCGGCCCAATGGCGGGAACGAAGGCCACGCTGAAGTCGGTTCGATTCCAGGTCTCCGTCGCGCCTGCGACCAGCGCCACCCCCCCGTCATCCGTGATGCCGGAACCGGCCGCGTTCAGGGTGAGCTGGTAATCGCCATCGCGGCGAGCCGTCGCGGGCAGATAGAGTTGAAAATCGTGCCCCGTCAACTTCACCAGCACGGCCGCCGATAGATCGAGTGGCGTGCTCCCGCGTTGGAGGCTGAAGTCGTCAACGTCGAGCCCCGACACCGTCTCGCTGAAGGTCACCGCGACCGTACCCGGTCCGTAGTCATCATCCACGTAGGCGAGCGTCGCAGTCGGAGGCCCCTGGTTGTCGAAGGGCGCGTCGCCAAGCTCGCCCCCCAGGAAGCGATTCACCTGGCCGGCGGTGCCGACCGTGATCAGATCGGGCAGCCCATCCTGGGTAAAGTCCACCACCAGCCCGGTGCGGGCGTTGTACGATTGGGCCGGCCCGGAGGTGATATCGGACTGGGTGAAGCCGGGGACCGCGTTCCCATCGTGATAGAAGATCGCCTGCTTGTCACCCGACGCAGAGATCCGGACCAGGTCCGGATGCCCGTCGCCGTTGATGTCCGCCGGGAAAATGTCCGACGGAATCGTGCTGTCTTGCTCGATGGTGTCACTCGTAAACTTGGGGTCGCGCCCGCCTGAGTTTTCGAACCAATACGTCCCGCGCGCTGGGCCGTTCTCCGATGTTGCCGCTAGGTCCAGGCTGCCGTCACCGTTCAGATCCGCGATCGCCACGCGCGTGAAGAACCCATTCTCCAGCGAATGCTTGACCGCTTGCAGGTTCTGATTCTCAAGCCACACCACACCATCCACCAGCGAGGCGACGGCCACATCCAGATCGCCGTCGCCGTCCAGGTCCCCGACCTCGGAATGGACGGCAGCCGTGACGTTCGCTGTGAACCCGGCGGCCGTGAAATTGTTGGACCCGTCATTGGTGTACAGGCGGACGGTCGAAGCGCCCGTGAAGGTGAGGATCAAATCCCAGTCACCGTCCTGGTCGAAATCGGTCGGCACAATCGACGCCACACTGTCCTCGCTAACCGAAAGATCGTGAGCGGTGAAACTGGCAGCCTGATTCTCAAACCACGTCAAGCGGGCGGAAGGCGCAGATCGGGCGGCGATCACGTCCTGGTCCCCGTCCTGGTCAAGGTCAACCGTGGCCAGCGCGTCGTAGGACGTCCCGACACTTGGCGTAACGATCGTGTTCAGATTCCCCCAGTTGCCATTCCCCAGGTTTGTTCGCCAGAGAATGCCCTCGCCCGCCACGATCAAGTCCGGCCCGATGACACCGTTCAGGTTGGCCGCGGTCGCCGTATTGACCACCATGCTGTCCGTATCGACTGCAGAGTAATCCCAGTCGAAGACCTGCCGCGGAGCCAGGATCCGGACCCGATGATCCTCGACTTCTCCGCTGCCGAGCGTCCCCAGGGGCGGCGCCGGCACCGGTGGGGAGCCGTCCTCCGGCGCGGCGGTTAGCCGGAAGCGGGCGAACTGGTCACCCGGTTCCGCGTCGGCGGGGACCGCAAATGGAATCACGTGATCCCCGCTGTCGAGCTGCACGGCGGACGCAATCCGCTCGCCGGGACCGCCGAATACGCCGTCACCATTGAAGTCGATCCAGGCGTCCAACACGGCGGTCGAGTCGGTTTCGACGACAACAACCACTTCGGCCTTCTGCTGGCCGACCCGCACCGGCGATGCGAAGAATACGCCGTCCTCATCGTCCTGAGGACCCAACTGATCGTCCTGCACCGCGTCCCCGCTGGCCTGATCGAGCGGATCGACGTCCCGCTGAGAACCCAGCGTCGGACCGACGGCAATGTGTGCCACGCGGTTGGCCAGCGTCGCATCAGCATCGCCGACATCCACCGCGACTCGGCGGAACATGCGGATCGTCGGGTTCTCGTCGACACCATTGATGAAACCCGCGCCGTAGGCCGCGAAGATTTCCAGGTCACCGTCGCCGTCAACATCTCCCACCGCGGTCTGCGTCAACAATACGGACGCGGGATCGGCAATCTGCACAGGCGACCAGTTGCCGCCAGCCTGCTGTTCAAACACAAACAGATCATCATCTCGCTTGGCGATAACGTCTGTCCGTCCGTCCCCGTTCAAATCGGCTACGGTTGGGCGGATGTTGCTGAAGCTGGGGCTGATCTGCTGGGCGTCCCAGGCAAGATTGGTGTTGCCTTCGTTTTCGTACCAGGTCACGTGGTCAAAGAACGCCGCCACGACATCCTGGTCGCCGTCGCCGTCGACGTCGCCGAGGGCAATACTGGGGTAGGTAAAGACCGTCCCGCCGTACAGGTCGACCGGGTTCAGTGTCTTTCGTTCGTCCGTGCTGTCGATCCAGTAAATTCCATTCCCCTGTTGCAGGACAACGTCCGGCACGCCGTCTCCATTAATGTCCGTGGTGAGCAGGGAAATCACATCGTCACCGGGAAAGGCATCTGCTGATTCCTCTGCCGGCTCCTGGTACAGGAACCGTTCCGTCCACAGGTGCGGTTCGATCTCCGCATCGTTTTCGTACCAGGCGACGTCACTCCGCCCCAGGATGTTGTCGAAGGCGGCAATGATATCCAGGTCGCCGTCGCCGTCCATGTCGGCCGTGCTGACCGCTGTCGCCGCTTGGATGTACTGCCGGACCGTGCGTGTCCTGTACTCGGTTGCCGCGCCGTTCTTCTGCAGCAGGACCACCCGCGGAAACGGTGTCATGGCGGCCGCCACGATATCCTGGTGGCCGTCGCGATCGAGATCAGCGACTTCCAGCGTCCCCGCGCCGTTCACACCGAGATCTGCGATCCGCAGTTCGCGGTCGGTGTAGCGGTCGCTGAACGTGTTGTAGAAGAAACGGGAAAGCTGGGATTCACCGCCCACGAGAACGTCCAGGCTGAAGCGGTTCAGATTCGCCGGAACGATCACGGGGAACGAATTGCTGTCGGCAAGCGTCCCGACAGTTTCGGCGGCGAAGACACCCGACCCGGTCGGCCCGGCGATCGACAGTTGCAGGTCTTCGACTTCGCCATCCGTACCGGCGATCAGGCGCGAGTTCCCCTCGTCGTCGTCGACGCGCATCGTGGCGGTCCCGTACGGCGTCAACCCCCCTTCGCTGCTGATGCGGAAGCGGCCGATCGTGTCGCCGCTCGCCGCCCAGACGGGAACGTCGAAGCGCACCACGTTTTCGCCCGCCCGCAACGGCAACGAGGCCGCAATCTGCTCGCCGGCGCTCCGCCACGTCCCGTCCTGATCGAAATCGATCCAGGCGTCCAGCCGCGCCTCGTCCGCCCCGTTCACGGTCACCCGAACCTCCGCGCCAATTTGCCCGGCGTGCGGATTCCCAAAGAACGTGATCCCGTCCTCATCCGCCTCGTTGTCCTGATCGTCACCTTCGGCGTCCTCGCTGGGAATGCCTTCCTGTTCGAGGTCACGCAGCTTGCCCAGAAAGGGACCGTCAAACGGCAAGTGAAAGGGGCCGTTGTCCAGGATCAGCGTCCCGTACGAATTCGGTGCGTCCCCAAAATCGCCCTCGATAAACTCAAAGGCGCCGATATCGGTGCCGTCGCTTTCCGTGGAATCGGGCGAACTGACCGTATCGATCGTGCGTGTGAACCCGCGTTGGTCGATCACCGCATTGAGGAAGTTTCGGCCCTGGTCGATCGCCGTGCTGTTCCTCATCAAGGCGTGCGTCTTGGTGTCTCCGCCGTTGAACGCCAGTTCCTCGAGCCGCGGATCGAGCGGATTACTGACCGTGCCAAACTGGTTGTGCTGGCCGGGCAGCCCCAGGAAATCCTTGTTGACGCCGATCAGGTTGAGTACCGAATCGGTGGTAAACAAACCGGCAAGGTCTGCCGGCTGCGAACCGGTGCCACGATAGTTCTCCGCCACAATCGAGCTGCGGAGTTGCACGTTCCCTTGCAATACATGGATCCCGCCGCCAAACGACTGGGCCGTCTGGTTCCCGTCCGCATCGACCCGATTCTGCGTGATCGTGCTGTTGTAGATCTGCTGGAAATCGAATTCGCTCCCGTTGTCGACGTCGATCAGGATGCCACCGCCGGACGTCTCGTTCGTCGAGTTACCGCTGATCGTGCTGACCGCCGTAGCAAAGAACGGCGTATCCTTGACATAGACACCCCGGTTCCGGTTGTCGTTGATCGTGCTTTGCAGCAGGAAGACCAGCCCCGAATCGACGCTCGATAGCCCGGCCCCGGCATTGCTCTCGGCAGTCAGATTCCCCAGGATCACGATCGGAACGTTCACCAGCGAAATGCCGTCCCCGGCGCTGTCCCGGATGGTGCTGTCCAGGAAAATGACGCTTTGCGCGTCGTGAACGCGGACGCCGTAGATTGATGACCCCGTCACGTTGACATTGCCCAGGAATACACCGGTCGTGTTGTCCGGCCCCCGCCCGTCGATCGTCAGCGGCCCGGTCAGGTTGAGGTTGTTGATGTCGAACCCTTCGTGGGACGGATCCAGCCGGTCCCCGGCACCCGGCGCCCTGGTAATCTGCACCCGCTCGGCGTCGATCCCGCCGTCGACTTCCGCGGTCCTGCTGACCAGCGTCACCGGACCGTTCGCCGAAATCGTGGCCCGCTGAAGTTGGATATGATCGCCGGCGGTCAACCGGACTTCCCCTTCCTGCGACGTGATCTGCGTGCCGGTCGAGGCGCCGATAAAATCTTCGGTGCCGGTTTTGTCGGCGACGGAAAGAACCACGTCGTTCGTTGCGGAGACCGAACCGGAGACGGAGATCCAGATCGGATCGTCTTCACGCGCCGAGGGCAATTCAACAACTTCAAGGTCAATCTGCCCACCCTTTGCACTCCCCACGTTCAGGCCGCCCAGGTTCTTGAGCGACACCAGCCCATCACGTCCGTCCAAATCCACCAGGCTTACCTGCGTCGGAAACGGCGTCGCAGGGCTGCCGATCGAATCGCCCGTCAAATCGAGCGTCCCGGTGATGACTCGGTACAGAGAATCGTCTTTCCAGAGCAGGTCGCCATCGGCAACCAGCGTGATCGAACCCAAAATGCTGCCGGTCGAAATGCGTTCGATCAGCATGTCGCCCGTCAGTTCTTCCAAGCGGATCGATTGACTGGCACTGCCCGCGATCAGGCCGCTCTCCGGCAGTTCGACCTGAAACATTCCCTGGCCGCTCGTCGTCAGCTCGCTGAAGGTGTCAAACTGCAGGTTGTCGGCTTCCACGTGGGCCCCCTGCCGGCCAGCATCACCCAGAATCTTTCCGGGCGCAAAGAGCACCACGTCATCGCCACGGATCGAGTGGATCCGAAGGTCGCCCATCGATTCGGAAACGGCGACGTCTCCGTTCTCGGCATCAACGGTCAGCCAGCCGGTCGCCGTGTCGGGAAAGTAGCTGCGCACGTCCAGATCGAGCGACTCCGCCCCCACCACCGCATCGGGGGCGAACAGGTCGACCCGATACTTGCTGCCCGCCGAGTGCGTTCCGCCCGCCGTCGTCTTGGTAGGGCGAAAGTCGACGTTGGCCGATTCCTTGGCGGCAATGTAGGCCCGCGTTCCGAACCGTTCGCCGTTCGGTGCGCGGCTACCGATCGATGCGAAGACTTGAGATCCGCTGACCGTGACCGCCGCCAAGCCGTCGCTGGCGTCGCCGGGCGACAACGTCGTGATTTCGACCGACAGCGGGTTTTCCGCCGTCCCCACATCACCGGTATTTCCTGAGATCACAACCTCACGGCCGGTCAGTGTGACGCCCGGCGCTACGGTAAAATCGCCTGCGGAACTGTAGGCGGCAATCGACCCACCCCGCGTATCGATCGACGTATTGAAGATCGTATCGGCGCCATCATTTGAGACCGTCAACCGTTTGGGACCTTGGAATTGGTCGATGGTGCGCGTGAATGTCGAAACGTCGACCACGCCGCCCAATTCCTTGACGATAGTTCGCAGCGGAGCGGTTGCATCCGGGGCCAGCGAATCAATCTGCAACGCTTTGCTGGTCGAATTATAGAAATGAACCAACGTGGGCGCGCTCTGAAAATCGACGTCTGCCGCGCCGCTCAGGATCGATACCCCGCCCACCAGGTCGGACGTGGCTTCGCCTTCCAGGGTCGTCTGAATCGACGGCATCTTGATCGTGACCGTGTTTTGCGGGTTGGAAAGCGTGGTCCCCGTAATCACAAACTTGTCTGCTTCCTCGCGGAACAGCACATTGTCCGCGGTGACCTCCGCCTCACTTGCCGACAACCGGGCCTCCTCGGCCATCAGGTTGACGTCCGCGTTGAAGTTGACGGCGCGATTGAATCGCACATTCGTGACGATGTCATTCGTTCCGAAGGGGATCGAGTAATCGGTCGAGTTCGGATCGACATCCATTTCTGGGTCCCGGATATCAGACTGCACCAGCAGCGTATCGGCCGTAATGGCGGCCGAAGCCGGGACGGTGATGTTGTTGTTGAGCACATAGTCCAGGTCGAGGCTGATATCGGAATCGCTGAACAGTCCGCCGGACGCCACCCAGGGGTTGGCGGAAATGCGAGGGGCGCGTGAGACCGAACTCAGGGTGACACCCGGTTGCGTACCAGTCTCAGCGTCCGTTGACGTCTTCCCGCCGATCTGAACCCGTTCGCCGAGCGTCACATTGGCGTCGGCGAAGATCTCGTTGTCAGAGAACGCGTCGACGTCACTTGCCAGACCGGCGCCCAAGGCGTTTGCCAGAGTATAGGAATAGGGACTGCTATCGGCGCTTAAGTAGACACTCAGTGAAGAATCCAGAATCGCGTCCGCACCGATGGTCACGTCGGCGGTGGCGTGGCGGTCGACCTCAGTGTCGCCGGTGACGGTGTCGACGAATCCGATCAGGGCCCGCGCTTCAGACGTGGGAACCGAGATTGCTCCCAGGCTGCCAATGTCGGCCCGCGACGTGGCACTTTCGTCCGCCGACGCGCCGACGAAGATGGTGTTCCCTTTGATCTTCGTGCCCGGCCCCACGTGGGCGTCCAGATCGAACGCCGCCCCGGCCACGCTGAAGACCGTGGAGACGTCAACACCACCGCCGCCATCGCCATCCGATGTGGCGTCACCGGACGGGATCACATACGTATTCACAGCGACAGATCCGTTCCTGGCGTCGATGTCAGAATTCGAACCGACTTCGGCCTTGGATGTAATGTACGACGCGCCGATCGCCTCGATGGAGCCGATATTCGCCACAATGCCCACCGAGAATTTGTCGATGGTTGCTTCCGACTTCGGCGCCGCATACGCTTCGATTAATACGTCTTGGCCGGACTTCAGCCGCACTCGTGGCCCCGTAGTCGCATTGACCGTGGCATGGGTGAAAGCGACCGCCTTTCCACCCACGCCCCCCACCAGGCTCCCAGCCGAAGGCGACGCGTTCGCGCGCGTGACCGCAATATTGTCGCTCGTGTAGCGGAGGAAACCGGTGGGCGGTCGCCAACTGGCAATGTTGTGCACGGCGTTGACGTAGATGTTGCCCGCCTCAATCGACGCCCCACCGCGGACTTCAGCAGTGACCGTCGGCAACACGGTTGCTTCGGCAAACGACACGCCCACCGCCACACCGCCGATCGACAGGCCCCCGACATCGGCGATCGCGGTCGTCACCGAGTGAGCAACGACATCCATGTCGTATTCAACATGGATGTCAGCATGCTCTCCCACGAACGAGCTCACCTGCGGCGTCAACGTGATCTCAGCA
Source organism: bacterium (assembly GCA_030430075.1). Taxonomy (GTDB): domain Bacteria; phylum Planctomycetota; class Planctomycetia; order Pirellulales; family Pirellulaceae; genus ARS98. The sequence goes on along the minus strand of JAUIGN010000051.1, from coordinate 37,209 downwards.
TCATTTCCCGCGCCGGCGGCGATGCCGGCGGAAATGGCCGTCGACTCGCTTTCGGCAAAGATCGAGGACAACGAAGAAACCAACATGGAGGGAGCGCCGACGCCTTCCGGCGATCCCACCTGCGTGCCATCCGCCACAAAAGCAACGGTCCGCGCGCGGACCGTGTCCCGCGAGACCGCGGCCCCCGCGGCCAGCCCCAGCGAGAGCGTCGCGCCGCCCGTCGTCACGTCGCGAGTCATCCGGGTCGTGCCGAAGACCGTAATCCCGGATCCCGACGTCAGGTCGCCTCCGACCGCCCCCTGCACGTAACTGTCGTCGGTGGCGACCACCACCGCTCCCGCCGCGGCAACCACGCCCGCCGCCGCAGCAGCCAGCGAACGAGCCTCCAGCGTCTCCTGCAACTCGGCGCCGACACGGATCACCGCCCCCGCGGAAACCTGGGCGTCAAAAATGTCGGCCCGCACGTCGCTGGCAACGTTGATCACGGCCACCGACGCACCGACCCCGAACCCACCGATGCCACCGCCCCCCGCGAACAGTTCGAAGTCAATCGTTTCCTTGGCTGCCACTTCCACGTCGAGGCCCGCGTCGACAACCACGTTGTCGGCGATCCAGGCATGCGTCGCGCTGGCGTTCCGTTGCTCATCGAGCGAGTCGTCGACATTCACACGTGTGGCCGACGCATTCATCCGCGCCTGCGCGCGGCGGACACCGCCCTGGTTGTATTTCCCAAGGACCTTCGACAGTTCGGTCGGACGGACCTGGCCCTGCACATGTCCCCCGGCACTGCCGTTTCCGTCGCGGTCGTTCAGCACATCACGCGTCCCGTCGTCTCCGTCATCGGCCGTGCTGTCGATGTTCCCGGCAATCGAATAGACGGCCACGGCGCCGCCGAAGCCGAGCCCCCCGGCGGCCAGGCTGACCGTGATCGACTCGATGTCGCGACGCCCTGCCGCGAACACACGGACGTTGCCCCCCGCCGTAATCTCCGCACCCTGGTCGATGACCGCCGTCGTGTCGTTGTGCACTTTGCCGACGTCAACGCCGCCGCCCAGCGCGCCGGCGCCGATTGCCGCCGTGGCCCCGACCGCCAGGATCGTGGTGCTGTTGGCAGCACCCACATGCACATCCTGATGGCTGCCGGTCGCATTGTCCTTGTTCACTGCGGAATCGCCGATCGAGGCCGCCGTGTCCGAGTCGATCAGCTCGACGGACGCCGCGCCGGCCACGCCGGCAAACAGGCCACCCGCACCGGTTCCAGCCAGCGAGAAGACGTCCTCGGTGGCAATCGCCTCGACCACCAGGCCCTTGGCCTGACCGACCTCGAACGCATCGTCCAGGTCCCCGCCATCGGGAAGCGTGGTCGAGATCGGGGCGGCCTGGTCGGCGTCCGCGTGAATCACCACGAAGTCGGCGACGCGGGCCTCGGTTTGCTTGTCAATGATCGTCGTGGACACCGAAGCACCCACGCCTCCCCCCAGTCCAACCCCGGCCGCTCCGGCAATGATGTCGGTATTCGTGTCGTCCCGCGCGCGGACCAGCACATTGCCATCGGCGAAGATCACCACGCCGGGCTGGATCGTCGCCAGCGTCTGGTTGTCGACATCGATCAGCGCCACCGCGCCGGCCACCGAGAGGCCTCCCGAAGCGCCCGCCGCTGCCGATACGGCCAGGATGTCTTCGCGGGCCGTGGCCAGAACGTTCACATCCTGATTGGCGTTGACGCGGGCATTCACCCCGAAGTATGCCTCGGTGGTGTTGGAAACGAAGACGCCGTCGAAGCCCGGCGTGAACGTCCCCAACCCGGCGATCGCCGCCGTCCCGGCAACGCCCATTCGGTAAAAGTCATTGCCCGCCGCGACATGAACCGTTTGGTCGCTGTCGGCAAAAAACGAGTTCCCATTGACCTGCGCCAGGTGGTCGACGAAGGCCCGCGTCGTGTTGGTCACAACGTGCACATCGGCCGCCAACAGGACACCGACTCCCGCGGTCGCGCCCGCGCTGATCGTGAACGTCTCCAAGTCATCTCGATTGACGGCGGTGACCGACACGCCTTTGAGGCTGCGCGAGCCGGCCGTGGAAACTCGCTGCTTGAGAAGCGACTCGTCAAAAACGATCCCCTGTTCGTTGTTCGTGTCCAGGTCACCGGGATCGACCTCGGTGGATGAACTGGAGTTGTTCTGATGAGTAATCTGAAAGGTGCCGTCAAAGACGGTGTCGGTCCCGCGGCGGCCGAACCCTTCCACATACGCCGACCGGCCGATGTACGCTTCCGTCGTCTTGTTCAAGACTGGCACGCCCGCACCGCCGCCGATCGCCGCTACACCGGCGCCGGCGAAGGCGCCGGCGAAAACATCGAACTCGGAATGCGCCACGGCGTTTACATTCACGTTGCCCTGGGCAATCGCGCTGGCACGCTGGGGCCGATTCGCCGTGACCGCGATCGAGCCCGTGTCGTTGACCAGCGGCGAGACGTCGTTGTGGGCTGCCAGCGTCAGAACCTGGCCGGTCACCTCGTAAATTTGCCAGAAACGGTTCAGACCGTCGCTGCCGGTCACCGTGATCGCCTGCCCCGCGCGAAATCCGTCAGCCAGCCAGTTGCCGCTGGCGCGCTCGATCGTGTCGCGGGCCCCCGCCTCGTGCGTGAACGTCAACTCGGGCTGGTCGCGAAACTCGGTCTCCCAGCCAATGAACGCCCGGGTGTGGACGTCCACCAGGTAGACGCTGGCACCACCGGCCAGTCCCACGGTACCACCCGCCCCGATTCCACCGGCAATGGAAACAACCTCCTCGTCGGAAAATGCATGAACTTCGATGTCACCGTTGGCGGCGACATCGGCCGAGGCATCAAGGAACGCCCGCGTGACCTTCTCGAATGTCCCCAGATCCAGTCCCGCGCCCACACCGGCCGCACCGCCCCCTGCCAACGCGCCGCCCAGTCCCATCACGTCCGTCTGGTCGCTGGCCAGGACCAGCACGTCCTGCTGTTGGTGGGCCCCGAACCGGGACGCGATGGTGGCCCGCTCGCGAATTGCCGCCTCGGTAATCTCGCGCAACTCGTTGTAGACGGCCGATCCACCCAGCGCGGCGCTCCCCGCCACGCTGGCGCCGATCGCCTGGGTGTCGATCGTTTCCCACGAGGTCGCCACGACTGCCAAACCACGAGCCAGACGCGTCAGCGGCGTGCCCGACACGTTCCGCTCGCCGGTGTTCACGACCTGACCACCCCCCTGCCCCAACACATCGACCTCGACCGCCTCGTCGACGACCGCCCGCACGCGGTTGTCCGTGTCCAAGGTCGCCACGCCGGCACCGGCACCGACATTTCCCGCAACCGCGAAACCGCCCGCGAAGACATAAGAATCGAATTGATCGTGGGCGGCGACCACCGCCGTCCCGTCCGCCGTGACGCGGGTACCTCGCCCGAACTGTGCCGTGACTTGGTTGTCCAGATCATTCGTGGCGACCGAACCACCCAAGGCGAAGCTCGCCCCACCCGCCCCGCCGATCGTGACGGAATCGATCGACGACGAAGCAGTCGCGCGGGTCTCCACATCACCTCCGGCGGTCACGATGGATCCATCCAGCCGCGCGGCGATTTCGTTGCCGATTGCGTTGGTGGCCACCGCGGCGCCGATCCCGGCCTTGCCCGCCAGGGCAAAGCCGCCGCCACGCACCAGGATGCCGGAGTGATCGACGGCAATCAGGGAGACATCTCCGGCGGCGGCGAGCTGCGAGTTGTCCTTGACTTCGGCCGTGATCGTGTTGTTGATATCGTTCTTAGTCACCGACCCACCCAGGGCAAACGAGCCGGCCCCAGCTCCGCCGACCGACCAGGCAGTAATTAAACTGTTGGTCGTCGCCTGTTGCCCGATCTCGCCGGCCGTTGCCGTGACCATGGAATCGGAGATTGCCGTCGCCAGCGTGTTCTCGATATCGTTGATCGCGACGGCCGCTCCAAAGGCAGCCGACTTCGCCAAGCCGATCCCGCCGGCCGACGACGCGATTCCGCTGGTGGACAGCAGGTGCCGCGTCCCGGTCGTCTGGCTGGCGTCGAGCGGCAGCAGACGCCCGTTTGGCTCTTCTCGCAACCGAATCCGGCGGGAGTCAATCACCTGCACATAATAGGTACCGTCCCGCAACGGCTCGACGGCGTTCTGCGCGTCGCGCGTGTCAATTGCTTTTTCGCCGCCGCTGCCGTACACCACGACGTCACCGCTCTGGAGCCCGTGGTCCTGTCCCAAATCGATCACGTTATTGCTGATCGCCGTGCGGGGGTTGAACGACGTCACCACGCCGTCGGTTGATTCGAGCACCACGCGGGATGCGGTTAACTCCGAGCGTTTAATCTCGGCGGCCGCGTTGTTCTGAATCGAGTTCAAGGTCACCGAACCGCCCAGTGCGGCCGACCTGGCGGCTCCGCCCGAAACGGCGGAAGCGTCAATGATCGCCGGCGAAAGGGCGCGGACCGTCAGGGTGCCGGCCGTATCAAGCGTGGAGAATTCAATCGCCGCTCGCACCGTGCTGCGAACATCGTTGTAGCCAACCGACGCCCCCACGCCGCCGGTCTTACCCAGCCCCACGGCACCGGCAAAGGTGAACATGTCGTTGTCGCCGGTGGCCAGCACATTGACCGCACCGTCAATCACGTCGTCGCTGCGCGGGGTTGCGCCGACGATGGTCGCTTCCGTGCGATTGTTGACGCGGTTGACGGCGACGGTCCCTCCCACGCCGACCACACCCGTGGAGACGCCGCCCGCGGCCGTGATCGTAAACACGTCGGACAGGTTGTCCGCGGTCACGTCAACGCCACCGCCGATCTGCAGCATCGAGTCCACCACGCGAGCCCGCGTGGTCGCCGTGAGATCGTTACTGGCGACCGCCGCCCCCAGTCCGACCTTCCCGCCGAAGGCCGCCGCCCCCGCGATCGACTTCACCTCCGCCGTGTTCTCGGCGGTGACGTCCAGATCGCCCGAGAGAATTAGCGTGACGTTGGCCAGTTCGGCCGTCGTCGTGTCCGTGGCGTCGTTCCAGGTAACCGACCCGGCGACGCCGGTACCGCTCTTGGAAGGTGCCCCCGCACCGCCGGCAGCCAGCGAAAAGAGATCACTGCTCCGCTTCGAACTGATGGTGACTTTGTCGGCAGCCAGTGTGGCGTATTCGATCGACGCCACCGTCACGCCGTCCAGGGCGACCTGCGAGAAGGAACCGGCGATGCCGGCACTCTGCTGGTTGGTGTTGATCGCCACCGCACCGGCCAGCGCGACCATCGCCGTATCGTTGTCCGCAGCAACTTCCACATTGCGGCCATCGATCGTGCCTCGCGTCCTGATGACTGCACGCACTTCGTCGTTGATTGTATTGACCGAAGCATCGCCCGACACGCCGATGCCGAATTTTCCCTGGCGGCCGTCATCGCCGGACCGGGCTCCCCGGGAACTGGTCGCGCCGGTCGCTCGGCCGGTCAAGCTGCTGCTGTCTTGCGGATTGTCACGCGGCTTGTTCTTCGTCATCACGGCGGCTGCCAGCGTGACCGCGTACAGGTTGCCGTCGGCGCTGGCTTCGACTTGAATGTCTCGCGCGTCAATGTCCGTCGACTCGGCGGGCAACGGCCCTTGCGCGCCGATCAGCGCGATGACGTCTCGATCGATATCATTGACCGCCACGGTGACGCCCGCGCCCCGGTGGTTGCCCCGTAACACACTGCCGCCAACGTTGACCTGTGTTGTCGTATCCTTCGCCTTAACGTTCAGGTCGCCCGCTTGGACCTGAACGCCCGCTTCCATTGTTGCGACGCTCGATGTGGCCTGGCTGATGTACGTCACCGTGCCCGCAAAACCGTACGATTCGGACTGGGCACCGGATTGCGCCAAGACGACGTCCAGGATCTGCGTATTGGAGAGGACATCAAGCCCGCTGGCCGCGTCGAGCCGCGTGTCGCGCGTAATCCGGGCTTCGGTCTCGGACTGCAGGTCGAATAGATAGACCGCGCCGCCGACGCCCAACGCCTTACCCTCGGCGCCAATCGGCGAATAGATCGCGGTCGGGTCCTTCTCCTGTTTCAACTTGTTCAGCGACTGCTGGGAAATTTCCAGGTCAAAGATGCCGTTCAAGCTGATCAACTTCATGGACGTATCTGCGTCGACGGTCACCGCCTGCCCCGCCGCTTGGAAAGCTTCGTCCTGGTTGATCAACGTCGCCGTCGCTTGAACTGGATCGAGCCGATGCAGCATCCGGGTGGCGTCGCCAAGGGCGACGTCGAGGGCAACGCCGTTCTGAGCGTTGCCGGCCGACGTCGCCAATTGCACGCGTTGCGGGTCGGCTGAATCGACAATCACGTAGTACGTCTGGCCGTCGGCAAGTCCCTCCAAGCTATCGTCATCCAGACTGCGGTAGACGACCGCGTCCCCCGTCGCCAGATTGTGGGCTGGGCCGAGCCGGATCGAGCCGTCGTCACCGACCGCCTGCCAGGGATGAAAGAGGTTGCCGCCACCAATTTGGGCCTGCGAGGCGTTTCGGTAGTCGAGATAGCTGACGGAACCGGAGACGCCAAACCCGGTCGCTTCGCTATCCCGCTTGGCGGGGTCCGTGGCTGCCTCGCTGGGACCGACCAGGGTCGGCTGCTCCTCGGTGCTCTTGGCGACACTTCGCGCCCATGAGTTGAACAGCCGCGAATTGATCCCCAACTTGTCGAACAGGGCTGCGTAGCCGCTGAGGTTGACAAAGTCGTTCTCCGTAATGAACTCTTTCGGGTTGGTGATGAATGGATAGGCAACGTCGGACTGAACCGTCAACTCACGCTTCACATCCACAACGGCACCGCCGGCGACCTGGGCCACGGCCACATTGTCGTAGAGCCCCACGACGGCGGCCAGCGAGACGGCGTCGGTCTGCAATTCGCCGTCGGATGGTGCATTGATCGCGCTCTCGGCCGACGTCTGCAGCTTGGCGGTCAGGTTGGCTGCCACGGACACGTCCTTGGAGGAACGCAACTCGCCCGTCGGACCGACCCGGGCGACAACCTGGTTGGCGTCGTTAATGAACGCCAGCGCAGCGGCAAACTCGATGTCGACATCCCCCAGATAGTTTTTCTCTTGAATGTCGCGTTTGAGTCCCGGGAATACGTTCCGGTCGAACAACGAGTAGGCCAGTTCTTTCTTGGCGATATACTCCTCCCCGGAGACTGGACCGCCTACGCCGGTTACGGCAACGGAAGATTCCGTGGTTTCCAGGTTGCCGCGAATATCGATCCCGTTGAGGGGGATGATGCGGGGAGCCTCGTCTCCGAAGTAGATATCGGAGACCTTCACGGTCATCCCCTCGTGGGCATTGCGAAGCGATGTCGCCAGGCCGACGCGACTCGGATGGGCAGCGTCCCGGACCACGAAATGCACGGCACCGGCGACCAGCAGGGCGTCCCCGACCTCGAGGCCATGCCCGGCCGGCAGCACGATCCACTCGTCTCCATCGCCATCGGTCACGACGTCCGTATCGACATCGAGCGGAAAGGATGGGGCAACCGTCTTGCCGGCGGCCACGAGGCTCCCGTTGACGATGGCTTGAATGTCGGAATCGGTCGTCCCCCAGGCGACCGCGGTGCCCACCAGGCCGTCTTCGTAGATGCCGCTTTCGCCGCTGGCCGAGTTCTTACTGGTGCCGGTGGCGTGCACGTAAACATGATCACCGGCCGTCACCGTGGTCCCTTCACCCACCGTGGCGTGGGACGTGTTGTTGACATCGGAAATGGCCGTCGAGACGGCCAGATCGTCTTTATTGGTCGGCCGCCGCATGCCGACGTTCTTGGTCGTGCGTGACGTCGAATTGGCCTCCGCCTCGCTGTGCGCAAGGACGTTGACACTGCCTGCAGCGGTGATCGACACGTCCTCGCCGACCAGGGCCTGGGCACTTGCATCGGCACGCGTGTAAACGAAACTGAGGATCGAAAGGGGCGTTTCACCCAGCAGGCCGGCTCCGCTGACCACATTCATCTTGGCCGTGGCGTTAGCCCGCGCGTCGATGACCACGTCCGCACTGCTGCTGATCTCCACATCGTCAGCCAACTGCACATCGGCGGAAGCGTTCTTCAACATGGCCAGCGCGGGCAGCGAGATCTCTTTCGTGGCGTAGCCGATGGCGGGTACGGCCAGGTTCTCAAAAAGCTTGATTTCCGTCGGCGAGAGGGTGTCGGGCGTAAAGTCGCCCGCTTCTGCCCGCAGCCGCACGTTGCCGCCGCGAATCACGGCCCCTGCCGCCAGCGAGATGCTGGCCGTTCGCTCGGTCGCCCCCGGATCCTTCTGCGTTTCCCCCTGGATCAAGAATTCGGCGGACGTCACCACGTTTTCCGCGTGCACGGTCACCGAACCAGGCTGATGCGAACTCCCTGCGTGGACCTGCGCCAGCAACTTGCCGCCGGCAGCGATCTCGACATCGGGTGCCTCCAGCGTAAGCGGTCCGCTGTTGCCGGTCGAGTTCGCGGTCAGCGGATTGCCCGCCACGCGCCGCGTGGAGAGGATCGCATTCGCCCCAACGTCGATCGACTCACTGATCGTGAACGTCATTCCGGCCGCCGCTTCGACCACCGCGCCCGGGCTGACGTCAAGCCGCTCGACACCCTCGATCTGGAGCTTGCCGCCGGCCAGGTCCAACGACTGCAGTTGAATTTCATCGTCGCCTCCGCCTGTGCGAAACTCGATCCCCGCCGGGATGGACGTCAGCGGAACCGTGATCGACGCGGGCCCCGCCTGCGTCGCCCCTGCGCCGGCCGTCAAGCTGCCCTCGGTATCGGTGACCGTCAGCGTCGCACCCGAGGAGGAGACGACCAGGCGATCATTGACCAACCCGTCATCATTGAGGACCAGCAGACCATTGCTGACCGAACCGGTCGTCAGCATCAGCCGCGGCTCCAACTGTTCGAAAAACTGGCGGCGAGCGATCCGCCGGGTGAGTGATCGAAACCGCCTCTTCTCAGCCGGGCTGACGGGGGACATGATTGCGGGGGAACCGGAACGCAGGGGGAAGAATCGCATAAGTCTCTCTCGTGGTGGGGCGAGCGGTGGACGATGCCTGAGACCAACCTTGCAGGTGAAACCACCCGTTGCAGGGATGCTTGGTACGAGCGCAGGAATGTTGGCTACAGGTATACTCGCACAGGCCCTACAGGAAAATCATGAGACCAACATTGGCGCGGTGGACGGTCGGCCGTTTCGGCGCGGCGGAGACCCGCGCCGAGCATAGAGAGCGTGCCCCGCTCTCAGACCGGAGTTGATTGTGTGGAGCCGTTGAGGCACTTAAGATGGCCGCTCCGCGATTCAGGTGGCGGGATCGGCTAAGATCAAACGCCTCGATCAGCGTCTTGGTTCCTGCTCCGTTCTTCGCACGTGTTGACGGCATTGTGAATTCGATCTCTCCATCCACCTCACCCAGCTTGATCGCTCGGATCAAGCTGGGTGACCCGGTCGCCTGGGAGCGGCTGGCCGCGCTCTATTCCCCACCATATATGAATGGTCTCGCAGGTAAGGACGGCAGGAGCCAGATGTTGCCGACCTGGTGCAACATGCGTTTCAAGCGGTGTTGGTGGGAATCGACCGTTTCGAGTACGACGCGCGGTGTCCTCGCTTTCGCAACTGCGGTCGATGCGCCGCCTCGAACTGCTCCAAGTCGGCGGACCAGGCCTCAGCGAAGCCGCCGTCGCGTCGCCCCGCACCACCCTCCCCAACTGCCGCGTCCCCCATGTCACCCGCTCACCCGCACCAAGAAGAGGAATTAGTCCATTTTCGCTTGGCGAGAACCGCCCAACTGAGTTCGTATCACTCGATCAACGATGGTCGCCGTTCCCGGTTCGATCCTCCCTTGGGGCAGAAGGCTTGTATTAGATTTAGCTTTACGCATGAGTCAAGCTTGAGCGACCGACGGGAGCGGCCGAAAACGCCGCGAGCGTTAGCTCGCCCTCGGTCCGAGGCCCTGCCTCGCTAGCCCTTCTTTCGTCTGTCGCGTTTACAATACCGGTCATGGATAAACGCGATCGACCGACGTTTCCCGCCACCGCCGGCCCGGAGTTTGCCACGACACACTGGAGTCTGGTGATTTCCGCGGGACGCGCTGCGGATGCAGATTCCAGGAAGGCGTTGGACCTGCTCTGCCAGGCGTACTGGTATCCACTGTACGCCTATGCGCGGCGGCAGGTGGTGGATGCCAACGAAGCGCAGGACCTGACCCAGGCGTTCTTTGCCGAGTTGTTGGAGAAGAATTACGTCGGTGCGGCAGTGCCCGATCGGGGCCGGTTCCGGGCGTTTTTACTCACCGCTTTCAAACATTTTCTCTCCAAACAATGGGACAGGGCCAGAGCCCAAAAACGGGGCGGCGGCCGGACGCCCATTTCATTGGACTTCGAATCCGCCGACTCGAAGCTGCGCATCGACGCCGCGTCGGGGCTCACGGCGGAACAGTACTACGACCAACAATGGGCCATTACACTGCTGGGGAAGATCATGGGGCGTCTGGAGGCCGAATTCGAACAGGCCGGCAAGGCCAGCCAGTTCCAAGCGCTGAAACCATTCATCATCGGCGACCACGGCGGTCCGACGTACGCGCAGATTGCGGAAGAGCTGCACATGACCGCAGCCGCCGCCAAGAAGTCTGCGTCTCGCATGCGGAAGAGGTACGGCGAACTGCTTCGCGACCAGATCGCGCAGACGGTTTCCGATCCCGCGGACGTCGACGACGAGATTCGCAACCTGTTCGCTACCTTCGAGTTGTAACCGGTGACAAGCAGAAATTGCCCGTCCGAACGGAAAATCGTGTCACCATCGCCCCGTTTTCCGTCAGAAGGAGTATCCAGATCAACTCGGAGGTGCCCCCGATGACCAAGACCGAAACGTGTCCACAGTGCGGAACCCAGTTGCCGGCGAACGCTCCCGCCGGAATTTGCCCGAAGTGCTTATTGCGAGCGGGCGTGGAGTTGGGCGGCGAGCCGCCGGCGGATCCCAGCGCAAAAGGCATCGCGCCCACAACTCCGCCGCGGGGCCGTTTTGGTCCACCGGACCCCGCCGAACTGGCTCCCTATTTCCCAAACCTCGAGATCGCCGAGTTGCTGGGACACGGCGGCATGGGCGCCGTTTACAAAGCGCGGCAAACGAAACTGGATCGCCTCGTCGCGCTCAAGATCATTCGGCCCGAGTCGGCCGACGACCCGTCGTTCGCCGAGCGGTTTAATCGCGAAGCCCGCACACTGGCTCGGCTCAATCACCCCAACATCGTCGGTGTACACGATTTCGGCGAAGTCCAGATCGCCCTCGCCGATGACCATGAATCAACACCGCGTACGCTCTACTATTTCCTGATGGAATATGTCGACGGAGCCAACCTGCGACAAGTTCTGCAGGCCGGCGAGCTGCCCGCCGAACGTGCGCTGGTGATCGTTCCGCAACTGTGCGAAGCGCTGCAGTTTGCACATGACGAAGGGATCATCCACCGCGATATCAAGCCCGAGAACATTCTGGTCGACACCAAGGGCCAGGTGAAAATCGCCGACTTCGGGCTCGCCAAACTCCTCTCGGACGACGTCGCCGATCACAACCTGACCGGCACCCACCAGGTGATGGGTACGCCGCGGTACATGGCGCCCGAGCAGATGGAGGGCGCACGTTCGGTCGATCACCGCGCCGACATCTACTCATTGGGTGTCGTCTTCTACGAGATGCTCACGGGCGAACTGCCGCTGGGACGATTCGCGCCTCCTTCTCAGAAAGCGAGCGTCGATGTCGACTGGGATCAGATCGTCATGCGAGCACTCGAGAATGAGCCGCGGAAGCGGTACCAACAAGCCAGCGAAGTAAAGACCGACATCGAACGCATCTCCGACCACGACCGCCCGCAGCATCGAACGTCGGACCGAGCCGCCGCATTCGGACGGGTAACCGCACCAAGCAGCACCGTCACGTCGCCTACCATCCCCCACTACGGCATGCTCCTGATGGGCGGCGTGATGACACTGCTGGGAATCGGGCTCATGCTGTGGTCGACCACCGGACCGGCCGCCTTCGTCTTCGCGTTCGTCGGCCTGGGATTGGCGTTGGGGGGCGGTGGTTGTTTCGCCTCTGCATACTCGGACAAGAAGCGTTTGCCGGCAGGCACGCGTTCCAATCACGGGATGCTGATGCAAGGCGGAGTGATGGTCTTGCTTGGGACGGCACTGCTGGTCTACTGCGGCGCGCAGGAGTCGGGGCCGTTGACGTTCGGTGTCGGTAACGCGGCAGTCTGGATCGGCATCGGCCTGGTGCTCGGCGGAGGAGGATGCTTCTCCGGGTCGTGGAAAAATGAAACGGAGCAGGCTCGGTCGAGGTCGCGCGAGGCGGCTCGCAGTCGTTCCCGGGTGGCCGCGAATCACGCCGGCAGCGTGCCCAACTACGGTTGGCTAATCATGGGCGGAGTAATGGTCGGATTCGGCCTGCCGATGCTCGCCATCGCGATCTTGACGTCGGCGCACCTCGTGTTCGCCTGGATCGGCATCGGCGTGGCACTCGGCGGCGGCGGTTGCTGTGCCCTGTTCTTTGTTGAGAGTGGCCGGCTGCCGGCAGGAACGGGCGTCAACCTTGGCCTGCTCACCCTGGGTGGCATCATGGGCCTGGTCGGGTTGGCGATCTTGATTGCCAGCCCGATTGCCGGCGACGGCTTCTTGAGCATTCATCCCAGCAACGTCTTTATCTGGGTTGGGATGGGCTTGTGGCTGGGCGGCGGTGGCTGTTTTCTGATCGCCTGGGAGGTCAAGCGACCCAAACCGGACAGGCAGCTTGAGAAACCGGCCAAGCCGATGCACGACGAAGCGACAGGTTGGTCCGACCACATCGCCATCCTGACCACCGTCTTGGCCATCATCGCGCCGGTAACCGTGGCGTTGATCGTCGTCGCGACGGGACCCTGGCTGCGAAACTGGTTTGCGGATTTCGAACTGACGTTGCCGAAGCTTTCCCAATTTCTACTCGCCCCGGCCGCATCAGGCGTTGCCACGGGCGTGGCCATCATCTCCACGACACTGACCATCGTCCTCTCCATCGCCGGTTCCAGAACGCTGTCCGTCGGCTGGAATCTGACTGCGCTCATCTTGTGGGCAGTCCTGCTCATGGTCTACCTGCTGGCCGGAATCATGCCGGTGGCCACCTTGATCCAAGGCCTATCCTGACGGTCCCCCGTACTCATGACGAGAGTCTGCGTTGACAGACTGATGAATCGCGTGACGATTACACTTGGGAACGACCCCCGGTCGACCGTCGCAGACTTGGGACTGACAGGCACCTGCGACAACCGTGCGGCCCCAGGCAGCTTGGTTGCTGACGACACGGACCGCGCCTGACACGATAGGATCTGGAGACCTTCGGTCAGCGGTTTCGGCGGGGTCGGAGACCCGCGCCGAGCACAGAGCACATTTGGCGTTACGATCGCGGCGATTGATGCCGGACAGGACGACACAGGTCCATGATGCCGGGCAGCCCGACATGGGCCCACCGGTTGGCCTCACTGTTGGTGCCTGTGGATGGAATGGACCGCCGTTTCAATCGGACGGCGCTTCACGCAGGCGGTGAGCGAAGCAGTGAAGTTGGCCATCCTGCGTCGCGACAAACACCTTTCCGTGCGCGATCGACAGACCATCGAATACCGGTTCGGCAGGCAGGTCCAGTGCACGGATCGACTTCCCAGTTATGCGGTCGAGTAGATTGAGTCGGCCGCCGGCCAGCGGATCGCTGCGGCGGTCACCAACGCCAACCGCCACTCGATTCCGTGTCAGGGCCAACGCGGTCACTTGCGACGGCGCTGCAAACTCGTGCGACCATTCGCATTCTCCCTCGTGCTTCACCACATTCTGTTCGGCGCGGTAGGCAACGGTCGCCCCGTCGCCAAAAGCCAGTAACTGGCCGGCAACGTCACCCCGCGTCCAGGTCTGGATCTCCTTGCGCAACGCCAGGTCATGCCGGGTCCATGACGCCTCGAGTAGCCCGACCTTGCCGCCCTGTAAATGTGGCGTCGACACGTCGTGGGGACGTTGTTCGCCGGTGGCCGGCTCGAAGCGGGTATTGGAGAGATAGACGCCGTTCCGGCTACCCACCAGGTAATCGCACAGCCCAAAGTACTCGTCGTCACGGACGCGGCTTTCCCACCGGAGCTTGCCACGCTCGGCATCGAGGGCAAAGACATGAATCCCGCCATCGGCATCCGGGGCACGTCCCGCGGCTGCATAGGCGACGCCGTCTTGCACAAGGACCGTCCCCGCGACCGGCCAGGAGGACTCGACGCCGCCGAAAGCGATAATGCGCCGGTCGGTCGGCGCGGCACGAAACTTCCAACACAACTGTCCGTCCGAGGCTCGCACGCAATAGACGAAGCCGTCGTGCGAGCCGAACAAGCATTTGCCTGCCGTGATTGTCGGTGGGCTGTCCACTCGGCCAGCCGCGACAAACGACCATCGGAATTTCCCGGTCTCGATGTCGACGGCACGCACCACGCCTTGCTCCGCATCGGCCACGTACGCCGTATCGCCCACAATGGTCGCAGCGGTGAGCGCCGGGCCGGCGCGGAGTCGCCAACCACGGGCCGATCGGGTCTCTCGCTTGGGGGCGATCATCGTCGACCATTTCCTGACCAGGTCACCAGACAATCGAGATGGTGAATAGGCTCCACGGTCGGGATCACCGCGGTGCATGGCCCAATCGTCGGGAGTGGTTTCTGGCGCCGTTGCCGCCGCAAAGGCCGGACCAACGGTCAGCCTTGCTTGCCCGGCACCCACGGCCGCAGGCGCCGGCCGGGCATGCATCGCCATGAAACCGCGTACCGCCTCGGAGAAGCAGCCGCAGGCGTGGGGGTGAGAATAGACCAGTCCATTCGCCGGCACGAATCCCAGCCCGCAACCACCGCGCGTGAACTTGAACGGCAGTTTTTCTCCGGAATCGAAGTCAATGAATGTCGCCTGGCGAGGGATCATGATGAAGCGATCCGAGGCGATCAGCAATTGGCAACCCATCTTGGCCGGTGTGGCGGTTTGCGGCCAACGGCCGGACGTGGTGAGTCGCTTCTTTTCAGCGCCGGTACGTGGATCCAGACCGACCCACGTATTCTGGCCCTCGAACTCGCGGGGTGAATTCTGCGCCAACATCCACACCAGGCCCCGTTTGAGAAAGTGCCCCACGAAACGCTCGTCGACGTACGTCTTGCCCGGCCGAGCATCGGTAGTTTTCGTCCACAGATGTTGCCCGTCCTCCAGCGCGTAGATATGCAAGAATCCGTGCGACTGCAGTGCGACAATTCCGTCCGAGGCGAAATTGATCCGCAGCCGGCTCAAGGTTGACTGGGGGCGTGTGTCCGTAATCCACCCGCGTTTTCCAGTTTCGGCATCGAGGCTTACCAGGTCATGCTGAAAATTGCCGTCCGCCGCCCGGTGAGATTCAAGCACCAACAGCCGTTCGCCGGCGATCACCAGGCCGGAAAACGCCTTGCCGGCAAGTTCCCACTGCGGGGCTCCCGACTTCGGGTCTGCGGCAGCGATGCGATCAGACGACTGCACAAACAGGCTCGCTTCCGTAAGTGCCAGCTTGTCGGCACCGGACGGCGCGGCAAGCACGAACTGCTGCTTGCCGGTCAAGGCATCGAGGCACAGCACCTGGGCGGCCCCGGCAACATACAGCCGTTCGGCGGACGCGACGATGCGGGGGTTGGTCTCTCCATTGCCGGTGACAAACGGGCCGTTCCATGGACGTTGCCAGAGGATCAAACCGTTGAAGGCGTCTCGCGCGACAAGGTACTGGTCCATCTGATCTCTGCCGACATTCTCCAACACATTCTGAGTGATGTAGAAGTTGCGGCCACCGGCAGAGACCAGCGATTGAGTGCTCGATTTTCTGCCGGCCATCGCGAACAGCGGCCCCGCCAACCACTGGAATCCGCGGGGAACGCCGACCAACTCATCGTCGGTCGTGAGCCCACCGTCGGCCGCGTGCCATTGATGCGTCCACTGCCCCATGGCGGCAGGGCGCTGCTTGACGATCCGGTCGAGCGAGTCGCCATCACGCAGGAAGATCGCCGCGCCCGGCGCGGCGACGCGCAAGGCTTCCGTCCGGTTATAGAGCCCCCGGTCCTGCACAACCACCGCGTTGGCGATGTTGTCGACATGCGGAAGGCGGCTTGACGTCCAGTGCTCGACGATGACCGACGCAACCGGCGGCTGACGCAGAAATTCGGCCTGCAGCGCGTCGGCGACGTCTTGATCCGCCTCCAGGCAGTGAATCACGAGGTCCGGATTGGCAAACAGCTGAGGTGAGAGGTCACCCGCCGCGCCCAGCAGCAGGCAAAAGCCGGCGCGGACGGAGGAGGTCGCATCGTCGCTCGCCGGCGGCTGTGCCATGGCTGGCGACAGGCAGGAAAGAACGACCAACCAGGTCGCTGAAAGTCGGCAGAGGTCCACGACGATTCTCCTTGTGCTTGTCGGTCGGCAAATGTCCCGTGTCTTGTCCGCTCACAACATGAGGGTAGGCGAAGAGGGTGACGCGACAACAGCTGCGCCGCGGGGCTCATCGAATGCAGTACAAGTGCTCTTCGCCGCGGATGAACAGTCTTCCCTTGGATACCGCGAGCGACGCAAACACGGGCTCACCTAGATCGTTGGTCGTAACAATCTCGAACGGGTCATGGGCGTTGATGATCGTGGTTCGCCCCGAATCTTCGGTTAGATAGACCAACCCGCCAACGCCAATCGGCGAACCGCTAAACTTTGACGTTAGGCGGCGTTGTAGTAGCACCTTGCCGTTGAGGGGGTCAAATTGTGTGCAGACGCCCTCGTCAGACATTACGTGCAGTGCGTCGCCATAGAGCAACGGGGACGGTACGTACGGGATACCTTTGCTCGCTTTCCAGGCCACTTCCGGGGCTTGCCCCGGGCGCTCCGCCAGCGGGCGAATCGCCAACAACTGGTGGTCGCGACCGCCGGCCACGTACAACAGCCCGTTACCGTAGAGCAACGAACTGACCGTCTTTTCGGCGGGCCCTGGTGTGACCCAGACACGTTGACCGTTGTCGGGTCGGAACGCGAACGTACGGTTGGCTCCCGAGAGCGTGACCAATTCGCCGTCAGGTGTCTCGATTGCCAACGGCGTGGAAAACGAGCGGACCGGATCGTCGATGGGCGACTTCCAGATCGTCTTTCCCGACTCGCAATCCAGCCGTGCGATGAACGCGTCCGGCCCATCTTGCATGCCGCTGAGCAACAGCGAGTCGCGATAGATCACCAGTGACGAGTTGAATCCGTGTCGTGACTCAAACGCGCCCGGCGACTGCTTCCAGATGAGTTGGCCGGAAAAATCGTAGGCCGCCACAAGCAGTTGATTGCCGGCCTGAAAGACCGTGTAAACTCGCTCGCCGTCGGTCGCGGGTGTACCCGATGCCGGCGAGTTTAGCCGATGCATGCGCTCGATGTCTGCGACAACGACCACCCGCTGCCAGCGGATTCGTCCCGATTCCCGATCCACGCAGAAGAGCAGCCGCGCTTTCGCTTCGAGATCCGCCGACGTCAGGAAGATCGCGTCGCCCCAGACAATTGGAGAAGAATAGCCGGTACCAGCAATTCGCGTTTTCCAGGCGATGCCCTCCGTCGCGGTCCAATGCAGCGGCGCATGTTTCTCATCGCTGATGCCGTTGCCTGCGCCGCCGCGCCACATCGGCCAAGGCTCAGCATGCACGGCAGGAACGAGCATCAACATCACCAGCAGGACCAGCTCATGCGGGCCCGGGTCCAGGACCAGCGTATGCAGGCCCAGGCAATTGTCTCTCGAGCGAATCACCAGATGGTCCTCAGAAATATTCGTTCGGCAGGGTTTCTTGCGACCGCCAATCGAGGACGAATCGATTGCGATGACGAGCCGCAAGACTCAATCTCCGGAAGTCGAAACATCAACCTCTGACGTCCTGGCTCCAGGCACGTTTCCCGCTTCGTTGGCCCCGCCACCGCCAATGGCCGCCAACCGGGCCGAGGCGGCTGTCCAAGCGCCGAGCGCCTCGTCCAGTCGTTCAAGCGCGACTACCAGTTCGCTCCTGGCGGAGGCGGCGGCTCGGTCCGGCCCGTCTCCGCCGGCCCTGGCCATCGCTCGCGAGTACGCCTCGCGCAACGTCGACTCTGACGATGCTTGTTCGCTTTTCGCCTCGGCCAATGCTGCCCGAGCCTTTTCCAACGAGACGGAATTCAAGACGTCAATCTCGACCGAGCGGCCATCCTTAACCGTCTCGCCGGAGGCCGACTCCACGAGTCGTTCCGCCTCCTCGAACGCCTTGACCAGCGACTCCAGCGTCGCCACGCGAGCCCGTCGTGCCGGCAGCGACGCCCACGCTGCTGCGAGCTCTTCGCGTTGAATCGACGGTTTCGCGCCACGGATCGGCGGGTTCGCGGCAGGCGCTAGAGCTCGCTGCGCGGAGACGACCGCAGCCCGCGCCTGACGAAGCTTCTCCTCGGCCGCCTGCAACTGAGCGATCGCCCCAGCCAGGGGCGCCAACTCAGCCCCTCCCGCAACTCGATTGCCGACATCCGAACCCCGGGCGGTGGCAACGTCGCCCGCGGTTCCTGCGCCAGTTTCCGCAGGTAGCGGCGCCGGGGCGATCGGCGCCGGGGCAGACGGGGGATGGAACACCTGCACAATGGCCGAGATGTCGGCGGTTACCAGGTCGGCCGGAGGTTCCAGTGCCGCCAATGATGCCTGTTGCCGGAGATCCCAGATTTCAATCTGGCCTGACCAATCTCCAACGAGCTTCCGCTCAGCGTCCAGGGAGGCAACCAGTAACGGCAGCTCAGGCAACGCGGTCGTGCGCAGGATCTTACCGTCGAGACGCCATTGCTTGATGGTGTTGTCTCGCCCCACCGAGTTGATCGTGCCATCACTTGTGACGTCGAGCGAGAGGACGCCGTCTTCGTGCGCGGCCCATTGCCGCACCTGTTTGCCGGTGTGCATGTCCCAAACACGAATCGTCCCGTCCTGCCCCCCCGAGATGCAGAAATTGCTGTCGGGCGACCAGTTGATCGACGTCACGGCGCCCCGGTGACCGCGCAAGGTGAATAGATCGGCGCCGGTCGGCGTTTCCCAGGCGTAGAGGTTGCCGGCGCGATCCGCGGTTGCGCACAACAGCCCTTCGGGGCTGAACGAAGCCGCCAAGACCCAATCGGTGTGTTTCTTCAGCGTGGCCCGCACCCGACTGCTGGCGACATCGACCAGTTTGACGATCCGCTCAGGTCCACCCAGCAGGACGGCATCGCCCCGCGGGCTGAGATCCGCGGCGAGCACCACATCGAACTCGTCGCCCAATTCACGAACCCTGCGGCCGGACCCCATGTCCCAAATCACCACTTTCCCGGACTCGGCGTGCACGCCGCCGCCGGCAAGCAGCCTTGCTCCGTCACCACGGAACCGCAGCACAAACGCCTCTCCCTCTGGGAACGGCAGCACGCCCGTCAAGGACCTGGAGGGCAGATCGTAGATCAACACTTGCAGTTGTCCGCCAACCGCCGCCGTCTTTCCATCAGGCGAAACGGCCAGGGCCGTCACAGGCGTGGCCCGGTTGCCCCGAAACACGGGAGTCGCCACCAGTTTGCCGGGTACGTCATGCATCGAGCTGGCGGACGTCGCGTCCTTCGCTACGGACGATGCGATCTCCGCGGACGCCGGTTCCGCGGACGCGGACGTCGACGGGTCTTCCGTGAACTCGGCGGCGGCGGCCAGGGCCTGCTCACTGGTCTCCGGCATCCCCAAGGCAATCCAAGCCTTCACCCTCTCGATCAACGTGTCTTCAAGCCGGTCTTTTCCCGGTGGCATGGCGGGTTCTTCCTCGTGCGTCAGGCACAGAAAAAGAATGCTGTCGCTGGGGTCACCCGCAACGAGCACCTTGCCGGAAGAAGAACCTTGGATCGCGCCGGCATACGAGGAAAGATCCAGGCCGCCCCGCGAACGATTCGTGTTGTGACAACCGGCACAATGCTGCCTGAACAGTTGGCGAATCTCCGCCTGATACGAGACGGGCTCGATCGCCGTCGCCGCGGTCGTGCAACCAAGGATCGCGAGCAGCTGGAAGGCGATGGCGGCGGTGCGAGAATTCACGTACATGGTTCGACTCGAGCGTTGTGACCAAGGGGAGCGGATGGACATGTTGCGAGCGTTTTCCTGGATGATCGATCAGCCGCTGGGCGTTCGCCGACGGTTCCGAAACAGCGATTCGCACGGAAAGATTTTTCGTTCATGATTCATCCGGGTTTGCTCGCTATCGTTCCGAGGCACCGACTCGCTAATGGTTGAACATGAACTCCTTCGAGTTCAGCACGGCCCAGAAAATATCGTTCAATTGCAGCGACAAATCCTCCTCGGCGGAAATCGTCGCCAGCAGATCAAGGCGTTCCGCTTCGGTTGGGCGCCGGCTGTAGCAACGCAGGTAGATACGTTCGATCACATCCGCCGGCGAGGCATCCTTCTCCAGCATCTCAGCAACCAGCGAACCGGCGGCGATCTTGTTGTTGGTGGTTTCCCCGTTGAGCAAATGAAACGCTTGTGAGAGGGTCGGTTCGACATCGACCTCGCAAGAACAGACCGTTTCGCGCCGAGCGCGACCGAACGTTGTCAAAAAGTAATTGCTAACGGCTCCATCGGCGATTTGGATGCTGCGAGCGTCCTCCGGCAACCGAGCAAAGCGGTCCTGCGTGCCGGTGATCTGCGAAATGCTGTCGAGCAGCACTTCAGCTCGAATCCGCCGCAGTTCAGCCTTGGCGAAGTTGCGAAAGTCGTCGCGGTTGGTTTCGTTCGCTTGCGTGGAGAGCTGGTACGTGCGTGAGAGGCAAATGTCTCTGACCAGCGTCTTGAGTTGGTAACCATAATCACGCAGCCGCCGGCTGAGTTCGTCCAACAGCTTGGCGTTGGCCGCAGGATTGCTGATCCGTACGTCATCAACCGGGTCAATGATTCCGCGCCCAAAATGATGAGCCCAAATCAAATTGGCGAGGTGCCGGGAGAGCCCGCCGGCCGCGTCTTGTTGCATCCAGTCGGCGAGTACTTCACGGCGGCTCGCAGATCCGATCTTCGGCGTCTCGCCGCCCAGGAACTTCGGCGCGACCGCCCGGTTGTCGACGATGTGATACACTTCGCCTTCACCGCGGCTATAGACAACGAACTCACGCGGGTCCCGCGATTGCTTGAAGTCAATCTGGCTGAAGAACGCGTTGAAACCATAGTAGTCATCCATCGTCCAGCGATCGAACGGATGGTTGTGGCATTGGGCACACTGAATTCGCATGCCGAGAAACGACTGGGCGACATTCTCCGCAAGCTGCCGTGTGTTGGCTTCAATCTGATAGTAGTTCGTTGCCGGTGACTCGAAGGTGCCTCCCTCGGCAGCGATCACGTCGGCGACCAGCTTGTTAAGCGGCGCGCCCGCAGCCACCTGGTCGCGAACCCAGTGATGAAATCCGAGCAGCGCTTTGTAGCTCACCTGATTCGCCGTGCGGATTTTGAGCAACTCACCAAACTTCATCGTCCAGAGATCGACAAACTCCTCGCGTTCCAGCAATTCATCAACCAGCCGGGCCCGCTTGCTGGGGTCATTATCGGCAACGAACTGCTGGAACTGTTCGACGGTCGGAGTCACGCCCACCAGGTCGATATAAAGGCGCCGCACGAACCGCTCATCGCTGCAGACTTCCGAGGGCGTGATTCGCAGCTTGCGGAGTTTTTCGTAGACGAGGCGGTCGATGTAGTTGAACTCGGGTACATCCGGGAAGGTGTGCTTGAGCCCTGCAGGCAGGGTGATCACCGGCACGCCCTCGGTAAATGTCGCGAACCGGGCCATGACGAACGCTTCGCCTCGCGCGCCGGCCCGGATCCGGCCGCTGGCGTCAACATCCGCGGAATTGTCGTTGTTGCTGAGGAAGGTGCACAGCGAGGTGACGTCGCGCGTTGTGCCGTCCGAGTAGCTGGCGACCACCACCAGTTGCTGGCTGCAATCTTCGCCGTCAAAGACCGCCTCTGGCGGAAAGATCTCAATCCCGGTGGGCTTTGCGACACCAGGCTCATCATCCCTGGCCCCTTCGTGCAGCCAACGGAGCAGTCGGTCGAAGAAGGGGCTGTCCGTCGCGAACAGTTCGCCGCCGGTGTGCGGCGCCGTGCCGGTTGCCTTTTTCAGCAGGAGGCTCGCCGCAGGACGTGCAAGATTGATGCGGCGCCCGCTGAACTCACGCGTCAAGCGATAGTAATCACCGGCAGCGTCAAAGCCATAGAGTGAGAGGCGAAAGCCGTCCTGGCCGCGGGCCGAGCCGTGACAGCGGCCTGTGTTGCACGTCGCCTTGCTGAAGATCGGCATGACGTCTAGTCGAAAGCTCAGCGGCGAATCGTCCGCGGCGTGGCGCACTCGCACCGGAACAGACAGGGCTCGCCCCTCAACGGTAGCCGTAACCACAGTGTCACCGTCGCCCACGGGGAGCACCGAGGCGCCGACGATTTTTGCCACCGAGTCATCGGCGACCTCGATCTTGACGTTGGCGGTGATATCCTCCGTCAGGCCCGAGGGCCGCACCTGCTGTACGACCAGTAATTGCGAGTCACGGCGACCGTTCAGCGTGATGGCCGGCGGATAGACCCTGGCCACCTCGCCGGACGCCAACGACTCGGCCCGCGAAACGAGTTCGCCGGATAGGCAAACACAAACGGTGCACAGAATTGAGAACGCACGTATCATGAATTGTCGACTCCTCGATCAATCAGTCGATTGAACCGTCTCAGACCGCGTTGGTGAACTTTCCCGGTTGGCTTGCCGCCGCAGGATCTCTAATCGACTCAGCTTTGCGCTGGCCGCGGCACCTGGCTCGATGAGTTCCAAAACTCCGTCGCGGCCCAGGAAATGCGTGATTGGCTCGCCGTCCCGCTCGACGGAAAACTCGACGTAAAGCGTGTTGTGAATGGCGGCGATGGCATCGCGACCAACGCGGACAGGAAAGGCAAGCTGGCCGTCGCCCGCGGCAATCGTGATCTGGGGCGCGTCGGATTGTTTTGGCAGGCCAAGCAAGCGGGCCGTCGCGGCACCCTGGATTTCTCGCTGCCATTGAATTTTGCCCTCAACGCGGGCGGTCTCGCCGAGCTCACCGGTCGCCGGCTGGAGCGCCAGGCTGACGAACGGCGCCTCCACCGCGACCTGGAACGGTGCAGAAAAGGCAAAGTCATCCACGCCGTCGACCGCAGCTTGCCCCATCATCACGACGTCCCAGGACCGTCGTTCCGCGTTTTCCTTGGCGAACAGCGGAAAGACAACCTCGCTGGCTCCCGATGGCACGCGAACGCCCCCCTCGGGAGCCTCCAGCCAGGGTGGCAGCAGGGGCAATGACAGCGAGATCTCGCCTTCAAAACCGGCCCGGCGTTCGGCCTTGACGAGCAGATCGAGTCGGCCATCCTGCACGAGAGGCGAAGTCGGCTGCTGCACGTCCAATTGAAAATTGGCCGTTTCGGTCACCACGACCGGCATCCCCTCCAGCTCCACCGAGTGATAGGCGGTTCGCCGGGGCGGCCCGAAGACGAGGCCTAAATGCTGCTTCAGAGAATCGTGGACCGTACCCCGCTCGGTCTCGGCAGACCCCCGAATATCGATCAACGTCGCGCCGGTCGGCGCGTCCTCGTCCGCCTCGAACACGATACACCCCAAATGCGTATGCGGTTCGATCGGGATGAACTCGGCTGTGACGCCCACGGGCAGGGAATCGACGGCGAGCGAGATCGGCCCGCTGAAATTGAAGCGTCGCGCGCTCACCATCATGGCAAACCGCCCCCTCCGTGGAAGCTGCACAGCCTGACGTTGCTGTGGACGGCGAAACGACATGATCGGCGCGGTCAGTTCAAGCGAGGGCACAATCTCGATGAACTCGATGCGATAGACGTGCTCACGCCCGCCGCGCCGCAAATGATCGGTGATACTGAGTGTGTACTCGCCGTCGACCGGGGCCGTGAAGCGGAAGGCGCTGTCTTGTCCTTGTCCATCATCATTGCTGATGATCTCCTCGCCGCCGGGACCATGGATCGCGACGACCGAATCGACGGGCGAGCCAATCCGGGCGGCAAAGACTTCAACATCGAACCGATCGCCGGCCCGCGCCGCGAAGCGGAAGTGATCGCGATCCCCCGACTCCTCGAGTACGCCGTTGAAGGCGACCGGTAGGCGGATGTCCGTCGCCGTTGCGGTAGCAGGGAGATCATTCGGCTCCGCTTCCAGCACGTTGGCGGCGTCACTCACGCGCAATCGGATGGGCGAAGGCGCGGGGTCGGTGGGACCACCCGGGATGTACTCGATGATCGAATTCTTGTCGGCGTCCATTGCGATGCTTGCCGGGATCGGTCCGCCGCCGTCACCAAGCAAGACGGTTTCGAGCGTCTCGCCCGCCGGACCGCCGGCTGGATAGGCGATTGTCGGTCGCGGATATCCACCGACGTGCAGCAGGTATCGCGAATCGAGATCACCGCCGTAAGCCGCCTCGCGAACCTGAACCGTGTAGTCGCCGCAGCGCGGCGCGACGATCGAGATGAGCGGATCTTGCCGCAGCAGCGCCGTGTCGTCACTGCTGGCGATTAACTCGCCGTTTGGATCAACGACGCCCAACCAGGCATCAAACAGAAAGCCGCCGAGTCGCAGTCCCACAACCTCAGCCGACAGCCGTTCGCCTTGCTTGAGGGACACTCGAAAGCAATCGATATCTCCTTCGTCGACGAGTCCCGCAACGGTGGTTCCCAAGGTGATTGGCTGAGCGACATCGGTGCCGTTGTTCGGCTCCGCTTCCGACACAGCCGCATACGGTCCGATCTGAATGGTTCGCAGCGCCGAGATGCCATTTGGCCCGACCAATCGCAACGGATGCTCGCCGAGCTGGCAAGCCGGAGAAATCAACAGCTCGATATCCACCGTCGATTCATCGTCTGCCGAGATCGCGCGTACCTCGAGCCCTTCCCGGTAGAAGAGCACGTCCCGGACGTTGTCGAGACGCTCGCCGAAACAGCGAACCGTCATCGACGCACCAGGCCGTCCTCCCGCTTGTTCCAGCCGATCCAGGCGCGGGCTTTGCGCCCATCCCGACGCAGCAAGCAGCAGGCAACCAGCTGCGGCCGCCGCGGAAAAGACAGCGGGGCGTGATTTCCTCACGGTAAACTCCTTATCAGGTTGCCCGGTACGGCCCAGTTTTGATTGAGGCAGTTTCGATTGCGGCGGGCTTGTAACCAACAACCTTCGAAAGCCGGCCGCTCACATCGCCGGCCACCGATCGAAGGGTTGACGCGGACAGTGCACGCCGCCGTCGCCAGGAATCAGGCAAGGACACCCGCGATCGGGGTACCGCCCTCGACGATTTCCAACGGCCGGTTGCCCGGCGCCATCAGTTCCTTGGTTGGTGTGATTCCCAGTTGACGGTAGACCGTGCAGGCGAGATCTTCCGGCGAGACGGCATCCCTGCGCGGTTCCGCGGCGATGGCATCCGACTCACCGTAAACGACACCTCGCTGCAGGCCGCCCCCGGCGAGAATCGTACTGAAGACGCGCGGCCAGTGGTCACGACCGGCGCCAGCGTTGACCATCGGCGTACGCCCGAACTCAGAGCACACGATCACCATCGTTCTCTCCAACATGCCGCGGTCGTCCAGGTCTCGGATCAGGGCGGCGAACGCCTGGTCAAACGGTGGGAGCTGCCGCAGGGTGGTGCGGAAGTGGTAGGTGTGCGTATCCCAGGAGCCGTACGACATCGATACGAATCTCACACCAGCTTCTATCAGCCGCCGCGCCATGAGCATGCCGGCTCCAGCGGAGTTTCGCCCATATTCGTCGCGGACCGCATCCGACTCGGCGCGGATGTTGAAGGCAGCTACGGCGGTGGGTGAAGCCAACACGGAATACGCTCGCTCATAGAACGCGTCCATGGCGGTGATGCCGTCGGAATCCTCAGTCTGCTTGAAATTCCGATCGACCAGTGCCAACGTCTTCTTGCGGCGGTTGAACCGCGCGGCATCGACACCTTCGGGCAAGGAAAGATCCCGAACCTTGAAGCTGCGCCTGGCCGGGTCGCCGCCGAGCGTGAAGGGGCCGAATGCAGAACTCAGGTACCCGCTCCCCGAGTAAGGACTCGTCAAATTGGGCACGCACACATAGGGCGGCATCTCATTCCGCGGCCCCAATTCATGGGAAACCAGGCTCCCCATACTCGGATAGATGATCGCCGGGCTGGGTCGATAGCCGGTGATCATGTTGTGCGTGCCGCGCTCGTGGGCGGCCTCCGTGTGCGTCATCGAGCGAATGACGGCAAGACGATCAACGACTTTCGCCGTGTCGACCATCAACTCGTTGACGCGCAGCCCCGCCACGGAGGTCTCAATGGAGTCCATCTCGCCCCGATACTCGGCCGGCGCGGCTGGCTTCGGGTCGACCAACTCCTGGTGAGCAATCCCCCCGGGAAGGTAAATCTGGATCACCGAATCACACGGATGCGGTGAGGCCGCCCGGGCGTCGCTACGCAAGGCATCGCCGAGCGTCAGGCCCAGGCCGGCAAGGGCCCCCGCCTGCAGAAACCCTCGTCGTCCAAAGCGTGTTCTGGGGCCGGGACATGAGAACGGTGGTCGGGTCTTCATTGGGCAGGCTCCTCGATCGAACGTTGCTCGTAGGTAACTTCCAACATGGGACGGTGCTCGACTTCAATCCAATCCGAGGAGTAGAAATCCCAGCCGTTTCCACCCGTATTTACAAACACCCATCCGTAGTTCTGGTCGCCG
The DNA here is from genome assembly GCA_030430075.1 of bacterium. Taxonomy (GTDB): domain Bacteria; phylum Planctomycetota; class Planctomycetia; order Pirellulales; family Pirellulaceae; genus ARS98. The sequence continues at coordinate 10,417 of JAUIGN010000051.1, read as the reverse complement.
TCGGCCCAACGCTGAACCGTGCTGGAAACGTTGAACTCGACCAACTGCTTGTCCATGTTGATTTCGCCGAACGTAAAGCCGTCGCGCACCTTGCTCGCCTCGATGTTGTCAACGCTCACCCCATTGGCGACGCCGTCCCAAGTGACGGCAGGTGTCCAAGGGATCAACAAGCGGTGCAGATAGCAGGTTGTTCCCGGATCAAACGCCACGACCGTCAGCGTCGCGGAAACGATCCGAGCGTCTCGGGGAATCTGACCAGACCGGTCCCCCAGGATGTCGCCGAAACGCAACAACACCTGACTCTCCCCACCGCCGTTATTACCATCCGTCGTCATGGTGCCTTGCCGAAGCAACGACTTGCTGGGAGCAATCGCCCAGATCTCGGTGTCGACAGTCTTCTCGTAGCCCTCGACACCAAACCGAAACGAAACGGTCCCCTGAGTGGGCTGTTGCGAGCTTCGCATCGGCGGCGGCGGCGGCGATCCGGGCCCCGACACCTGGGCAGCCGGCTGACTGGTCGTGGCCGACGACGGCTTGCTGATCCGCGTCGCGGTAAAGTCGTACGAGCGGGATCGGGATCCGGAATCCATGTCCACTTCGCCACTGATCGAGTCGCCATTGAGATCGCCTGAGAAGGTCGCGACGACCGGCCGGGAAAACCGCTGGGTGTTGACCACGAGGGTCAATATGTCGCCGGACAATTCCACGCTCTCCAGACGCCGGCGCCGCCCCTCGGTTTCATAGCTTCCGGTCAACGTGTTGGCGTCCAGCTTAACGGTGGCGTACGCGGTGTAGATTTCGCCCCCCCCGTCGATACGAATCTTCCACTTGCCGATCACATCGGACGGTTCCGCGGCGGCACCGACCAACACGTGGCAACCCACAAGAAGCATTGCGCATAAACCGATGGTCGGCCCGCGGTGCAGGCAGCGCGCCACGGAACGGCCTGGTATGCCACATGAACTCGCCAACTGCATTGCTCGCCATCTCCCCAAATAGTCCAGAAACGCCTACTGCCGGCAGACGGGCCGCTCGTCGGTTCACCGCAGCGGCCCCGTATCGGGGCGCTCGACGACTGGGTCCGAAAGCGGCTACTTCAATCCGCACCTGGTGGAATTCGCCACCGTGGAATTCGCCACCGGTGCCCGTGACGACGCGGGCGTATGCTATGGTCGATTTGCGCGATGGCAGTGAAGTGACGATGAAGATTTGAAATAACGCAAGGTCTGCGTGCCACGCGATTGGCTTGCCCCGACGATTGGGCGATTGAGACGCCAAAAAACCGGACACTTCCGTAGGTCATGCTGTGCATGACGTAATCCGGCTTTGAATCTGGTCGGGTCGAACTACGAACAACGCCTCGTACACTGTAGCCGCTGAAGTACGGAAGTTGCGATTGACGCGTTCCAAAGCAACATCGCGCCCGATCGACTTGACCTTCCGTCCACGGTCGGTAATGCACTACGGCAACTGACGCCGGGCCGGCCGAACGTCAATTCGTACCATCAGCTGTCGTCCACCGCGGAACGACATTCTCGATGTACCGGCGTTCTTGGGCGAGTTGGTCATCGACGCTGCACGGTGGCGCGTAAGGGTCTTCAATGGAAACGCTTACGCTGTCGACCAGGAATCCTGCCGTGTCGACCTGTTCTGCCGTGGAACGGAAGCGTATGTAGCTGATGCCGTTCAATGTCTTGTTTCGTAGCGGCACGTCACCGACCTGCTGACCATCAACGAAAAGCAGACACTGCGCATGCGAGAGATCCCAGTCCAAGCGGACATCGTGCCACACATTTGGTTCCAGCGTCGCACGGTCAAGGCCGCCGTCCCTGCCGATGCCGACTCGAAAGACGGCAAATTCCTCGCCGTCGTCGTTGGCCGGATCGAACATGCGGTCGTTCAAGCAGAGGACGCCGCCGTGCGACCCGGCCCGAATCATGATCCGTGCGGTCAGCGACCCTTTCCAGCCATTGGGAAAATTCCAGGTCGCGCCGTCGGGTGGCAGTGAATCGGGCTTGCGAACGTGCAGGCATTGGGCGGTCGGGTCCGTTGGATTGGTAACCAACTCGCATCCCACCGCGCGCGCCCTCCACCAACGCCTGGCGGGACCGAAGTGCTTGTAGACGGACCATTGTTTGAGTCCGTCCGAGAAGTCGGAATGGGCGGCTCGTTCGACAATCCACTCGGGATCGATCACGATCGGATTGCGGCCCCCTTCCCCTTGGCCGGCCAGTACGACGATCTGACCGTCGGAAGTGAATGCGCCGAGCGGATAGGCAGTCCCGCGGTCGCCGGAGCGTGCCGGATTCTCATTACGGCGATGGTCGAGGTAGATTTCGCGGAATCCTCGCCACGTCTGGCCGTCGTCATCCGAAACCGCGATGTGCAGGCAGTCGCGCCCACCGTAGACGCCTTCCCCTTCATGCCGGGGTGGCATCTCGCAGTTATTCCAGCTCACCACCAACCAGCCGCTTTGGTGCCGCATGATGTTCGGCGGTCCGGTCGAGGTGTTGAACCTGCTGGGCCCCGCCGTTCGCCACGTCGTTCCGTTGTCGCTGGAATACGATTCGTAAAGGAACCCGGCCTGCGTACGCATCAGCATCCACAGACGCCCGTCCCGAAGTCGCTCGATCGACGGCTCGCAGGCACCTTCGTTCGAACCGTTGAAGCCGGGGTAACACGGCGCGATCAACTTTGATTCACTTTCCCGCCAGGTTCGTCCGCCGTCATCAGAGAATTGGATAATGGTCTTGTGCCGGCCACTCGGAGGCACCGCCTTGGCGTGCGGTTGAAAGCTGCCGTAGGGGACCACAATCCGGCCCTTGGGAAGCTGTTGATACTCCATCTGCGAGCCGTTGTAGCCGCGCCAGATCATCCTCGGTTCGGCGGCTTTGGTGAGACTCGCCTGCTTGATCCACAGGTCAAGATAAAGGGGCAAGCCGACCCTGGCCGCCATATCTTTGTCAAACCGCTCGGCCTTGACAAAGACGCTGACGAGCTGCCGGTCTGGCGTGAGGATTACCTGGGAATTGGCGAGCACACCGCTTGACGTGACGGCCTGACTGTTGGCGATGTCTTCTGGCAACGCCGGCAACAGCGTGTAGGTTTCGCCCTGGCGGTCCGGCAACGCAAGCGGAGTTGCCTGCGGATTGTTGCGGTCATAGAAAGCGAAGCTGCCGCCCGGCAGCCGCATGATGGAGAAGCTGGTCCGCGAGCCGCTCGGGGCCGTGGAATCCTTGACGACGTTGCCTTGCAGCAACATCCGCGGTGGCGCGCAAGTGGCGTCGGCCGCAGAGGCTGTGACGAACAGGGCGATGAGTAAGAACCGAGTGCTGATCATGTCGGGTGTCCTCAGAATTCACATCCTCCGCAGTCAAATGGCACGATATGATAACACGCACGGATCCCTTCATTGTCAATCACAAGCCGCGAGCTCACGCGACAGGCACGACCGCAGCAGGGCGACGAGCTGACGGCGAATTGCAATTTGCGTGTACCTCGCCGAGCGGACCGATTACAATCATGCCCACGATGTGCCGACCACAACCGGCGACCGAGGAGTTTCCATGCCGCGTGAAACCAGACGTCATTTCCTCAAGTCCACCTTGCTGGCCGGCGGCGCGGGGCTGTCGCTGGGAGAGGTGATGCGGCTTCGTGCCGAGAATTCGAGCCGGCCGACCGAAAGCGACACGGCGGTCATTCAGGTCTGGCTGGGAGGCGGGCCGAGCCAGTTCGAGACCTTCGACCCGAAGCCGCACGCACCAGAAGAAATTCGCGGCCCCTACCACTCGCCGATCGCAACGAAGTGGCCGGGAATCCTCTTCTGCGAGAAGCTGCCGAAGACTGCGCAGATCGCCGACAAGACCGCGATCATTCGCACGGTGACTCACACGACCAACGGGCACTTTGTCGGAGCCCATTGGCTGTCGACCGGCTACATCGGCGAGAACAACCGCGCGTCGCGACCATCGGCCGGCTCGATCGTCTCGAAGATGAGAGACGATTCGAAGCAGGGCCTGCCTCCGTATGTGTTGATCTCCGAGGAGCAAACTCGCAATCCGAACATCGGCGAAGTGATGGGAGCCGGCCACCTCGGCAGTCGTCACGAACCGTTCACAATCCTCCAAGATCCGTTTCAACACACGTTTGATGATGCGCGGCTAAGGCGTGACATTGCCAGCTTGAAGCTCGCAGACGACGTGACCATCCAACGTGTCGGCGATCGCAAGGCGCTGCTCGCACAGGTCGACAACCTTGCTCGCAACATCGACAGTTCCGGTGAGATCGTCGGCGTCGACGAATTCAATCGTGCCGCGCTCGATATCGTCACCTCGGGCAAAGCCCGTCAAGCGTTCGACCTCTCACAAGAGTCACCCTCGACGCTGCAGCTGTACGGCGAACACCGCTGGGGCAAAATGGCGCTGCTTGCGCGACGGCTGGTCGAATCGGGAGTCAGTTTCGTCACGATCAATACGGCCCCCGACTCGCTTTGCTGGGACTGGCACCTGAACATCGTCAACGACAATCGCCCGGCCGATGGCAGCCAGGGTCCGAGCCGCGGCATGGACATCTCCGGCCCGCCGCTCGATCAGATGATCGCGGCCCTGGTCACCGACATCCATCAGCGGGGCCTCGACAAGAAAGTCCTGCTGGTCGTGTGGGGCGAATTCGGCCGCACCCCGCGCGTGAACAAGACCGGCGGGCGCGACCATTGGGGTACGCTGATGAGTATCCTGCTTGCCGGAGGCGGACTCAAGGTGAATCAAGTCATCGGCACGTCGAACAGCAAAGGCGAAGCGCCCGCGACACGCCCCGTCGGTCCCACCGAAGTCCTCGCCACGATGTATCGCCACCTCGGCATCGACACCCACCAACACACACTCACGCCCCAAGGCCGTCCGATTCCAGTCCTCCCTGACGGCAACCCGATTCGCGAACTGATCTGATTCGGTCAAGTATGGTCCCACAAGAATTGCCGAAGGTCGGTCTCTTCCTCATCGGGCTCCTGATTGCGACGGGAGCCGATGGACAGCAGTTGCGTAGCGTCTTTCCTCCCGGCGGCGAGGTCGGCAGGACCGGCTCCGTGACGTTTGCGGCCGGCGGACTGCAAGGCATGTCGGCCGCTCGGTGCAGCCATCCGGGTGTCTCCTTTACGAAGCGCGACGGCAACGCGTTCATCGTGCAGATTGAGGACGACGTTCCTGCCGGCTTCTATGATGTGCAAGCGATCGGTACGAACGGCATCACCTCGTCGCGAACGTTCTTTGTCACCACCCGACATCACGTCGTGGAGGCCGAGCCGCAGCAAGGTGCGCCTGCTCAACTCGTCTCGGTGAACAACACGATCAGCGGCAAGATCACCCAAGGCGACACCGACACCTATCGCTTTCACGCGTCCCAAGGCGACAAGCTTGTCATTGAGTGTTGGGCCGATCGCATTGATTCGTCGCTCCGAGCGATCCTTGAGTTGCTGGACGGCAATGGTCGCCGGCTCGCGATCAATCGCGGTTACTTTGGCGTTGACCCTGCGATTTCCATCGTGATCCCCGCCGATGGCGAGTACAACGTCAAGCTTCACGATCTTGTCTATACCGGCAGCGACGACCACTGCTATCGCCTCGACATCACCACCGGACCGCGCGCGATCTTTGCCTCGCCGCCGGTCGTTGAAGCGGGAAGGGAGAGTATCGTCCAGCTGTTCGGTTGGAATCTCGCCACACCCGGAAAACAACAACTCGCTGCTGCCTCGCAACTTGGCAAGCCGCTCGCGTTTGAATCGACGACCGTGCATATCACACCAACCGTCGCGAAGCCCAACTTGCAGGTGCATCGCTGGCACGCAGGCCACTCGGTAGACGCGATCCCATATTACCTGGCGAACGCGGATGCCCCGTTTCCCATCGCGGTCACTGACGCGCGGGTTGCTCGGGCTCGGAACAACCGTTCGCCCAGCGAGGGGCAACCGATCACGGTCCCAATCGACGTCTGCGGACAATTGACTGCCAGTGACGAGAATCATTGGTACGTCATCGAAGCCCGCCGCGGCGAGGTCTTCTACCTCGAAGCTTTCGGTCAACGGATCGGTTCGCCGGTCGATCTCGATCTTTCCGTATTCGACTCGAGCGGTGCAACGGAACTCACCGCCTTTCACGACGAGCGTCAGGATATCGGTGGACCTCGCTACCCCTCGTCACATCTCGATCCGGAAGGCCGCTGGGTCGCACCGGCTGACGGCAACTACTTGATCAACGTGCGCAACCTGACTGGAGGCTTCGTTGACGACCCGCGCCGCGTCTATCGCCTCAGTGTTCGTCGTGAAGAACCAGACGTGCAGCTTGTCGCGATCGCTCAACCGGAATCGCCGACGGGCATCAATGTACCGCGAGGTGGACGAACCGTTCTCGACGTACTCGCCTTCCGTCGTCGCGGCTTGCAGGCATCGATTCGCGTCTCCGCGCAAGATCTTCCGGCGGGCGTCACCTGCCCCGACATCTGGCTCGGCCCCGGCACGACGAAAGCTCCGCTGGTACTCACTGCTGACAGAGACGCTGCACCGAACACCTCGACACTCGACTTGATCGGGCACGTCGGCAGACCGGCCTTACCCATTCGCGAAGGCGAGAACATTTCCACCGTTCAATGCGCGACCATGATTCAGGCCGGCCTTCCCAATGGCAGCGGTCGCCTCGCCGCCGACCTCCCATTCGCGGTGGCGGGCATCGCTCCCATCCGCATTACCGCCGACGGACATGAGCCGCGCAATCATCATCTCTTTGGCAAGTTGCAGGTCCGTCATGCGCCCGGTGGCGTGCTCGATGTTGCTGTTCGCGTTGAACGCGCGCAAACGGGCCACACCGCTCCGGTCACCATATCCGCCATCGGATTGCCCGATTTGATTCGCAACCAAACCGCAACGATCCCGCCCGGCCAAGAGAAAGGCTACATCAGTTTCTACTTGCCGCACTCGCTTCCGGTCGGGATGTACTCGTTTGCGATCAAAGCCGAGAGCACCGTGCCCGTCGCCGGCCAGGAAGGCAAGACGCAGAATGTGACCGCTTTCAGCAACAGTGTTGCTTTCGAAGTTCATCCGCCGGTGTTTCAACTGGACCTGACGCTTGACACGCCCCGCAAGATCAAACGCGGCCGGATCGCTCGGGTCAACTACACCGTCCACCGCATCAACGGCTTCATCAGCAAAATCCACACGGAACTCGCAGCTCCGGGGCGAGTTACCGATGTTGGCGATTTGCGAGGCCGCGGTGTGACTTCTGTCGGGCAAGGCGAATCCGGTACAATTCAGATCATCGCCAACGAAGACGCCGAGTTGGGTCAGATTCCCTTCCTGCGGCTCTACGCCGTTGGCGTGCTCGAGGACGAAGCGTTGTATCACGGAAGCTGCTTCTTGCCGCTGGAGATTGTTGAGTGACTCAGTCGGAACGCAAGGTTCAAACGAGACCCCGCCCAAGTCGATGCTGGTGCATTGCAAGCGCGCTACTTCTCGCGTTATCGAACCCCGCACGCGGCGACGACGCTCCTGTCCGTTTCGCCACCGATGTCGTTCCCATCCTGACCAAGCTCGGTTGCAACAGCGGCGGCTGCCACGGCAAGGCAACCGGCCAGAACGGCTTCAAGTTGTCTCTGCTCGGCTTCGAACCTGACTTTGATTATCGAACGATTGTCAAGGAAAGCCGCGGCCGGCGGATCTCGCTGGCCGCGCCTGATCGCAGTTTATTGCTGGTCAAGGCGACGAACGAGACTCCGCACGGCGGCGGACGGCGGACGGATGTCGGCAGCGAGGAGTACGACGTGCTTCGCCGGTGGATCGCGGCCGGAGCCGTGGCACCTGCGCCCGATGACCCGCTCGTGGAGCGAATCGAGTTGTCCCCGAGCGAGAAAGTGCTCGGTAGCGAGGAAACCCAGCCTCTTCGCGTCACCGCCTTCCTGTCCGACGGGACATCGCGGGATGTCACGCGGCGCGTGGTCTATGAGACGAATGTGCCGGAGATCGCCGCGGTCGGACCTGACGGCGTCGTGCAGACGCTCGACAAGCCAGGCCTGTTTTCCGTGATGGTTCGTTACGCCGGCAAAATCGCCACGTTCCATGCTGCCGTTCCGTTGCAGATGACCGCCACGCAACAAGACCGTGTCAATGCGAAACTCGACGGCTTGGAAGGCCGGCTCGCATCACCCTTCGATCGCTTGTTGATTCGGCAGTGGCGACGGCTCGGCATCATGCCTTCCGCGCCGGCCGACGATGCCACGTTTATTCGCCGCGCGTCCATTGACATTTGCGGCACATTGCCGACGCGCGAAGAGGTGGAAGCGTACGTCGCTGACAAGAACGCCGCCAAACGGAGCGAGCTAATCGATCAGTTGCTTGACCGGCCTGAGTATGCCAGCTATTTCGCGCTGAAGTGGGCCGACATTTTGCAGAATCGGGGCAGCGGTTATTCAACTCGACAACAGCGAGCGGGCACGGCGTTGTTCTCGGGTTGGATCCGCGATTCGCTCGCCGCCAACAAGCCCTACGATCAGTTCGTCTCGGAGATCATCACGGCGAGCGGCAGTCAGAATGAAAACCCACCGACCATTTGGTATCGCCAGGTCCGGACGCAATCGGACTACGTCGAGTCGGTTGCGCAGGCCTTTCTGGGTGTGAGAATTCACTGTGCACAGTGCCATCACCATCCGTTCGATCGCTGGAGCCAGGCCGACTACTACGGGCTTGCCGCCGTGTTCGCGCGCGTTGGCCGCAAGGGCGGTTTTGCGGACGCTGAAGTGCCGACCAACGAAGTCATTTACCTGAAAGACAAGGGCGACGTGTTCCATCCACGGAATGGCCAACGGATGTTGCCGAAAGCACTCGGCGGGCCCGAATTCCATGTCCGTCGTTTCGATGATCCGCGCCGCAGCATAGCTCGCTGGATGACCGCTGCCGACAACCCGTTCTTCGCCCGCACGTTCGTCAACCGCATGTGGGCCCACTTTCACGGCCGAGGCATCATTGATCCGATCGACGACGCGCGCGATTCAAATCCCCCCACGAATCCCGAGTTACTGGATGCGTTGTCGGATGAATTCATCGCCAGCGGATACGACATCAAGCATCTGATTCGAGTCATCTGCAATTCGTATTCGTATCGCTTGCAGGCTGTGCCGAATGCATCGAACGGCGCCGACACGCAAACCTATTCGAGATTCTATCCGAGGCGGTTGCCGGCCGAAGTATTGCTCGATGGAATCAGCCAGGTGCTCGGGGTGCCGACGAAGTTTTCGGGCGGTCCGGGGGTGTTTGAATTGGGCACTCGAGCGATCGACTTGCCGGATGAGAACGTACCGGTCAGCTTCCTGGACGTATTCGGCAGGCCGGCGCGCACATCGGCTTGCGAATGCGAGCGTGTCGACGCGCCGAGCTTGGCTCAAGCGTTGACGTTAATCAATTCGCCTGAGATTCAGAGGAAGCTGACCGACGAGAACGGCTACGCCGCGCGGCTCGCCGAGAACAAACTGGCTCATACCGACAACGTGAGAGATATCTTCCTGCGGTTGCTCGGAAGAGAGCCAAGCCTCGAGGAAGCGAAGACCGCGATCGCGTTTCTCAAGAGCGAAGAAGATCGCGGCGAGGCGTATCGATCGCTGCTGTGGTCGTTGCTGGCGACGAACGAGTTTATGTTCAACAAATAGGACGACGTCATGCTGCGCCTCGAAGGAACACCATTTACGAATTGTGATGGCGTGACGCGCCGGAACTTCCTGCAAGTCGGCGGAACCATGTTGGGGTTTGGTCTGACCGACCTGCTGCGATCCGACGCGGCGACCGCTGCGACCGGGGCCGCGACGAATAACAAATCAATCATCGTCTTCTGGACGCATGGCGGGATGAGCCAGCAGGACACCTACGATATGAAGCCGGATGCGCCGGCCGAATATCGAGGCATGTATGCGCCGATTGAGACGAGCGTTGCCGGCACGATCGTGAGCGAGCGGTTCCCGTTGCAGGCGAAGGTCATGCATCACCTTTCGCTGGTCCGCTCGGTTCATCACGAGAACGGTATCCACGCGCCGTCGGCTCACTGGATGCAAACCGGCCACTTCGGGCCGACACTGGCCAGGATCGCTCAACAGAAGCCGTCGTTCGGATCGGTTATCTCGAGATCGCTGCCTGCGAAGCAACCACAGATGCCGACCTACGTCGCAGTTCCCAAGGCCGAAGCATTCGGCTACCAGCAGGCTCATTACCTCGGCAAGGCTTTCAACCCGTTCGAAGTCGGAGCCGACCCGAACGCCAAGGATTTTAGGGTTCCCAACCTCTCCCTGCCGGGAGACTTGAAGCTCACGTCTGTCAACTCGCGGCGAAAGCTACTCGCCAAGTTCGATACGTTGCGGCGCGACATTGATACGAGCGGTGTGATCGACG
>JAUIGN010000050.1 GCA_030430075.1 bacterium | reverse complement strand
CTTCCGGAACATCGTCGGGCAATTGCGGGACGTTTGCGGGCGGGCGAGGCAGACGCTCGCCGAGCAGCGTCTCGTAGACCCAATTGCCACGCAAAATGGGACTCGTCCGAGAAGCTCCTGACTGGCTGGCCAGCAACGAGGCCATGCCAAGCACGCCGCCTCGTCCGTGATTGCGGACCGAATCAACGCGTCGCCATTGTGGTCCGTCAACGCCGTCGATTCTGTAGTGCTTCGCCAGCGCCTCGTTCAGAAACGTGTGGCCGGCCTCCAGCACATCGAGGATCGAGCCATTGCTTCGGAACATGTCTTCAAAAAAGCGAACCGTTTCTTCGTACATGTCGCCTCGAAGCGCAGCAAACTCCGGATACAGTTTTTCGTTCTTGTTGTCGTCCTGATCAAAATCTCGCAAATGGAGCCACTGACACGCAAACTGGATCGCCAGTCGCCGTGTGCGGGGGTCTTTCAGCATCCGCCGAGTCTGTTCTGCCAGTGCGGTGCCATCCGATAGGCTGCCGGATTCAGCGACACGGCGGAGTTCGGCATCCGGAACGGACGACCAAAGGAAGAAACTCAGGCGGCTCGCCAGTTCGAGATCGGTAACTGGCTGCGGCTGGCTGCCGTCAGACTGAACTTCGCGGCGGTACAGAAACGCGGGTGAGGTCAGCACACGGGCCAATGTCAGACGGATCGCGTCTTCGTGAGCCATCTCGGCAGTGCGGAGGTTGCGATAGAACTGCGAGAGTCCCACTCGTTCATCGCCCGTGAGCGGGCGCCGCCAGGCTCGACCGGCGAACTCCAGCACCGCTGCCAGATGAGCCGGTTCGGTGTCGAGCAGACGCTTGCGGAACGCTCTGGCGCGCGCAATGACCTGAGGCTTGAGTGGATCCCAGACTTTCACCAGATCCGGTCGGTCCTGTGTGGCAAACTCGCGAATCTGCTCAAAGGCAACTTCGTACCTCAGCGGCTCCTGGGCGACATAGAAGAGCTCGTCCCACATGCGATTTAGTTCTGCCGTTTGCTCGTCATCGAGCATCAGCCGCTGCAGCGCGTTGTCCTGCCGATAGAACAGTGTCAGCGTCACGACCTCGTCGACCGGTACGATGCGTTCGTAACAGAGCTGCGGCGGGAACAGATCGCGAAAGTCGGTAAACGCGGCTAAGACGCGAGCTCGAGCCTGGCTGCCTTCGTTGACAACAATTGGACTGGTCGCTCCGATGGCCGATGGCTCGACGCGACTCAGACCAGCTTCGAGGCGAACGCTGCCATCCCGACCGGCTTGCGGATCGAGGACTCCGCCGACGACCAGCGTTCGGCCAGACGCGAGCCTCGCCGGGATCTTGAACTCGACGATTGACGGAGCCTTGACGACCAGATCGGCGGAAGCTGTCTCGTGCCCCAGCGGATGTTTGCCAAAGCGTATGTCCGCAGTCACATCGGACAGTAACGATTCTACACTGCGCGGCGATAGCGCCAGGTTTCGTAATTGTGCGTACAGAATACCGTCCGGGGAATTCGCATTTCGGGGAGGAGTTCCGGTCGCAAGTTGCTGCACCTGGCGGGCAAGTTCAGTTCGTTTTGCGGCGTCCGACTCCATCTGCCAATGATCCAGCAGCGAGCCGGCCGGGATGGAAACCAGCGTCCCCTGATCGCGATCGACCGTGCTCATTTTGCCCGTGTAAAAGTGCCAGACCTTGGGGTTGCCGTGGCGATCTGCGTGCGGGTTGCTCGCCAGCAGGTCACTGGATACGTCTCCGGCCAGATCCCATGTGCGTTTTTCACCTTGAACCTCGGTGATGGTGAGGTTCATCTCGGTTAGGTCGCAGGTGTAGTTACCGCTGGGGCCGAGGATGAACGAGATCAACTCACCCTTGCGGACGGACACCTGTTGCGGCTGCATCTTCGCAGAGCCGCCTGTACGGAACCGACCTTTCCAAAGGTTGCCGACTCGGCGGCCGGTACGGTGCTGCAAGAACCACTCCTGACCATCGCCGCACTCGGGATGCGCGTCCGAGAGTTGTGCCTCGATCCTCACATTTCCATCGATGGGACTCTGCCATCCGATGGCGGCGAAGTGTGTGGGCGAAGGATGCGCCGTAATCCCGTGCGCCAGCGCGATGCCGGGAATCCGCACTTGATTGCCGGACGAGTTCGCCGTCACGATCGGCGTGGCCCCAGTTCCCCAGGAACGAATGAAATTGTAGTCGCCATGGGTTTCGGTCTTGTCGAAATGTCCCGTCACAACGACTGGCTTGCTCGGCCCGATGCCCAGATAACTCGTCCATGCTTTCAGGGCGCTCGGTGCAAGCTTGCGTCTCTCCGCCACGGCGGCCAGCCGTTCTTCCGTCAGGCGCTCACCACCGGCTTGGATTTCCCCGATGGCAGCGAGGTAATCCGCAGTGCGCGCCAGTGCTTCTGTCTGGGCCTTCTCAAGACTCTGCTGTAGCCCAGCGAGGTCACGAAGCGGGATGTCCGGACCATTCTCGATCGTTAATCGCGGGTTCTGCCAGACGACGAAGTCACCTTCATGCCCGTCGCCGGCATCGGATGCACAAAGAAAAACCGAAACGTCACCGCTGTCCTGTTCCGTCAGCCGAACCGAGAAGTCCCGTCGATTTGTGAGCGGAGTGGCGATGTCCATCCAGACTTTGGACTTGCCATCTTTGCCGATATGCCCGATCGGGTTGTACTGAAAGAGAACCTGCTGCTGACCACCGATCCAGGCGACCAGCTTGTCGACATCGCCAGGCGCTGCTGACCGCCACTGCGTGCGAAACTGGTCCAGCAGGAGAGACGTGCCGCCCAACGGTTCCGGGGCTGCCGACAATGCTTGCCACAGAATGCCGAGGTACTTCGCATTCAAGGAACGCTCACCCGCAACATCTTCAACCGACTTGCGGCCGGCGGTCAGAGCCTCACGTTCATCAAGCGTCGCCGTGAGATACTTCGCGAGCGGAATGGCACCCCCTTCGTTGGGAACGCGGCCAGTACCGCCGACTTCAATCTGCACGTCCGAAGTCACCGTGAACTGTGAATAAGAGCGACGAATCGCCGCGACTCGCTCGTCCGTCCACTCGCGTCGAGATTGACCTGCGGAGAACGCAATCCCATCAGGGAGCAATACGGCATGCGATGCGACCACTTTGGCGGCGTCGAGGTATTTGGTCACGAGCGCCGGCGACATCGCCTGGGCGGAACCGGTGTTGATAAAACCTTCACCTGCCGCGCCGTCTACGGGAAACTCGCGCGTCGGATCGAGCGAAGCGACGCCGGTCAGATCGCGGACTGAGTAGTTGTATTCTTCGTTGTTCAACCTTCGTAGAACAACCGGTCCCGGGTCACCGGCCGTGGCTTCCGCCTCCCGCGCAAGAAACTCCCGCACCCACGTTTGCAACCGCTTCCATTCGTCCTCGGTCGGCTGCCGCGAGTCCTTCGGCGGCATTTGCCGGCTGTCGAGCATGGTGCGAACTTTGAGCCAGACGTCCACCTGACTCCGAACGTCCGCGTGCGTCGCAAAGGCGCCAAGATCGATGTCCGCCTCCGTGGTTTCGCCCGAGTGACAATCATTGCAGTATCGCTCGACGAGTGGGCGGATCTGATTACGGTACTGAGTTGCGACGGAGGACTGGCTATCATCCGCCGCCGCGATGGTCGCGAACAACAAGCTTGCCGCCAGCAGGAAGTAAAGTCTCGTCGTGGATTTCATCGCCGATTCAAACCCGTGATTTATGGTCCTCGATGTGCTGCCGCAATTCGTCAGCCGCCGCCGCTATATCACCGTCTCGCAACGCGTCGATAATCCGCAGGTGACTTTCCGCGCCCGCCTGCCACTGCGCCTTTTTTACGCTCTCGCGGAATCTTTGAAAGAACACGTGCAACAGATCGCCAAAAGCCACCAGAGGCGCTAAACCACTCGACTCCAGCAGCGTGCGATGAAACTCGATGTCGAGGTCGATCCACGTCTGCAGTTTGCGAGCCGACCGGAAACGATCCGCCACGGACCGCAGCCGATCGTACGTCGAACGGTCTTCAGCCATCCGTCGAGCGACATGTGGCAGAACGCCGGTTTCGATAATGACTCGCGTGTCGATGAGCTGCAGTGGGTCGGCGCGATGCAGCGCCGGATGAAAACTCAGGTGTTCGGTCATGCGCTGCAAGTCGATTTGCCCGACCGTCAATCCCACGCCCGTTTTTGCTTCGACGATGCCCAGGTATTCCAGCGCTTTGGTCGCTTCGCGGACACTCAACCGGCTAATGCCAAACGTCTCGGCCAGTTCGGTTTCGGTCGGCAGACGATCGCCGGGACGAAGCTGCTCCAAGGCGATCAACTCCTTGACCTGAGCAGCCGCCTGGTCGCGGATTTTTCTGCGAGGCAATGTTTTTAGTGTGGACATCGAATCCCTTGCGCAGCAGATGTACGGCAAAGCCGTTGGACAATCATTAGATTATCTGACAATCAGGCGCCCGTAAAACGCGAGACGATGCGCAGCTCCTTGAACGACAAGCGGCGGGCGTCGTTGTATCTCGCAGATCGTCGCCTTCAGCCTGCCGTTAAACGCGTCTGGTACGGCGGATCCGTCAAACCATGAATGATTTCACCCGCGAAAACACAACGCTTCGGAGAGTCACCTGGCGATTGATTCCGTTGATCTGCCTGTGCTATTTGCTCAACATTCGCGACCGGGGGCGCGTTGGCTTTGCTCGCCAGCAAATGGGCGCGATAAACCGATGCGCGACAAAAGGGTGCGCGACAAAAGGAGACATGCTGCTTTTGGAATCAGCCGGCGCGGCGGACGCCAATGGTGACGGGCCAACGAACCAAAGGCCGGAGCCGGCGGAACAGGTTCCGGCTATACTGGTTCACGGCGTGACCTGGGCCATGCCTGGACATTGACCAATCAACCATTTGCTGAACGGCCTTGCATATGATTCGTCGTCGACGGTTGACAGTAGATTGGACGCGTCTCGCGCTGTTCGTTTGGGTCGGGCAGATGGCTGCCGTTAGCATTCCGAACCGGCTCCCCGCGGACGATTGGCCGACGTACCAGCACGACATTCGGCGGAGTGGGCATACGCCCGAGCAGCTCGATGCCGCTTCGCTGTCGCCGGCGTGGACCTGGCGTTCCCCGCATCCACCCCAAACGGCATGGCCGGGACCTGCCCGTTGGGACGCCTACGCCTACCACCGCGACTTGCCATCGATGCGTGCCTACGACCTCGTCTTTCACCCGGTCGCGGTTGGCGACCAGGTCTTCTTCGGCTCGTCGGTCGACGACACGCTGTATTGCCTGGATGCCGTGACGGGAGCCGAACGCTGGACGTTTACCTGCGAGGGGCCGATACGGATCGCCCCGACCGTGGTCGACAACAAGATCTACTTCGGCTCGGACGACGGTCATGCGTACTGCCTGAACATCGTCGACGGGTCGCTGGTCTGGCGATTTCGTCCGGCAGATTCCGGCGAGCGGATTCTCAATGACGGACGCTTGATTCCGCACCATCCGTGCCGCACCGGACTCCTGGTCGACGACGGCATCGCATACTTCGGATGCGCGCTGCTCCCCTGGCGGGATGCCTATCTCTGTGCCGTCAATGCAGAAACCGGCAAGCCGGATCGGGAGGGCTGTTATGTCAAAAAGCTGGCCGGGCTGACCTTAGAGGGCCCCCAGGCGGCAACGCGCGAGTTGCTGGTGTTGCCGCAAGGTCGCGTCGCGCCGCGTACATTTCGCCGGTCCGACGGGCACGATCTCGGCCCCCTCCAGAAGAGCAGCGGTGGTTCGCTGGTGGTCGTCACGCTGGATGCCAACGTGTTTCACGGGCCGGCCGCCGACAGCCGGCGGGGAGGCATCAACAGCAGCAGTCTGACGACGCGGGAGATGATCGCTTCGCACGGCCGAGGCAACGCGCTGGCGGTGGCAGGCAGCCGCTCGTATATGCTGACCGACAATCGGCTGATTGCTGCGGACCTCACGCAGCAGAAACAGCGGTGGGCGGTCCCCAGCCGCGAGGCGCACGCCTTGGCCGTCGCCGGCCAGACCGTCTTCCTGGGCGGCGACGGCACCGTTGCCGCAATCGACGCCGCGAGCGGCGACGCGCTCTGGCGGCATGCCGTCGCAGGGCGTGCCCACGGGCTGGCCGTGGCCAACGGGCAACTCTTGGTCAGCACGGATGCGGGGATTATCTACGCATTTCGAGCCTCCACCGCAACGGCTGACGTCGCGAACGAAGTCACCAACGACGCATCGCAATCCTACCTGGCGCCGATCAAACCGGTCGACGATCCGCGGCTCGTTGGCCGCTGGGTCTTTCAGCGACCGGCGGTTCAAGGTAACCAGTTGTTGGCTCAGCACGGCAAGCTGCACGGTTCACTGGCCGCCCGCCCCCAACTGGAGCGGGTTGCGGATCACGAAGGGCTGTTCCTGGATGGAAC
This sequence comes from bacterium, assembly GCA_030430075.1. Taxonomy (GTDB): domain Bacteria; phylum Planctomycetota; class Planctomycetia; order Pirellulales; family Pirellulaceae; genus ARS98. The sequence continues at coordinate 57,912 of JAUIGN010000050.1, read as the reverse complement.
GTCCCAAACGGTACTCATCACCGAAGACCACCGTCAGGCCGCGTTGCCGGAGCAAGAGATCACGGTTGAAGCCTGGGTTCGTGTCGATCGCCCGCAGCCGTGGGGAGGAATCATCGGCGCGATCCAGGACAACGGCGCCTTTGAACGAGGCTGGTTGCTAGGCTTTCGGAACGCCCGTTTCTGCTTCGGCCTGGCCAGCCAGCAAGGCAACGGCCGGTTAAGTTACCTGACGGCGGGCGAATCCTTCGACACCGGCAGGTGGTATCACGTGGCCGGCGTCTATGACGGGACGACGATGTCGCTGTACATCAACGGCCGGTTGTCCAACCAGACCGGTGATCAGCAGGGACCGATTCACTATCCGCCGCAAGCATTTTTTGAAATCGGTTCGTATCACGATCAGGACGAATACTTTCGGACGCTCGGCTGCCTTCACGAAGTTCGCCTGTATCGCGGGGCGCTGTCGGCTGCCGAGCTGCAGCAGCACGTCGAGGACAAGCGGCCGTTCCTCGACCCGCAGATTCGTGACGTCCCCCGCATTCGCGTCGCGGTCGGGCCGTGGCTGCAATTCGATGCGACACACTCTGCTGTGGTGCGTTGGCGGACTGCCGACGACGTGCCGACACAGCTTACCTTGCTCCGAGATGGTCGCGAGGAATTGCACGGCGATGCGGCTCGCAAACGCAACCACGAAGTGCGCCTGACCGGTCTCCGCCGCCGGCGGATCTACGGCTATTCCATTCAACTTCCGGGCGATGACGGACCGCAGACGACCCCGGTTTATGAATGCGACACGCACTTCAATTATCGGCCGCGCAGCGTGCCGCCAGCGGCCGATCGTGAGGGCCCGCAACGGGACGCCGGCGGCCATGCCGGGCTGGCGGCTGAGATTCTGCGTCGCGCGGATTGCCGGCAGGGGATCTGCCTCATTGTCGGCCCTGGCGACGGACGGTTGGCCTTCGAGCTGGCTCGGCAGAGCGATCTGCGCGTGATCGAGGTCGCCACGGATGCCAAGCGGGCCTCCGAGGCGCGCCGCTGGCTGCGGCAACGGGGCGTTTATGGGGCCCGGGTGACGGTCGAGCAGGTCGACGACCTGGACCGCCTGCCGTTGCCAAGCCATTTTGCCAACCTCGTCGTGTCGCATGGCGGGGACGAACTCCAGCCGGAACCGAGGCAGGTTGGCGAGCTGGTGCGCGTACTCCGCCCCGCGGGTGGCGTCGCTCTGCTGGCCAGGCGAGATGCCCCCATCGACGCGGCAACCTTGGCGCCGCTCGTACCGGATGATCGTCCATCCGTTGCCGGCAGAGGCCTGCGATGGTGGATGCACCGGAAACCGGGTTTGCCGGGCGCCGGCGACTGGACCCACCTCTACGGCCGTGCGGACAATTCGGCATTCGGCGGCGAGCAACTGGCCGGTGCCAAGACGGCCGGCCAGTTGGCAGTGCAATGGATCGGCCGGCCCGGACCTCGCTATCAAGCGGATCGGAGCGGTCGCAAGCCGTCACCCTTGTCGGCTGCCGGCCGGCTGTTCCTGCAGGGGCAAAACCGGATCATCGCCGTCGACGCGTACAACGGGACCCCGCTCTGGTCATTGGAGATACCGCACTTCGAGCGTTACAACGTTCCGCGGGACTGCGGGAACTGGTGCGCGGATCGTGATTTCCTCTACGTGGTCGTGGGAGGAATGTGCTGGCAGCTTGCCGCCGATGAGGGGCGCGTCATCCAGGTTTATCCGGTGCAACCGGCGGCCGGCAGCCCGTGGAATTCGGACTGGGGGTTTGTGGCCCGCCACGGTGACATGCTGGTTGGCAGCGCGGCCAAGCAGGGCACGTCCTGGCAGGAATTCTGGGGCAAGGAAGGCTGGTATGACGCGCGGGACGGCGAAGTGACACACAAGGTCTGCAGCGACAACCTGTTCGCGATGCACCCGGGGACGGGTGAGCTGCACTGGACCTATGCCGGCGGACTGATCATGAATGCCTCGATCACCATCGCCGGGGACCGGGTTTATTTTGTCGAGTGCCGGAATGAAGCGGTGAAGGCGTCACCTCAGCGACGCGTCGGTCACGAGTTCTGGCAAGACCACTACCTGGTGGCCGTCAACGTGCGAGATGGCTCGGTTGCCTGGGAGCGGCCGCTGCAGACGTCGCCGGGGACGGTCGCCTTTTACCTGGCCCATGGAGGCGACCGCCTGGTTACCGTCTCTTCGCACGACAACCAGTTTCACGTCAACACGTTTTCCGACGACTCGGGCCAACCGCTCTGGAAACGCAGTTTCCGCTGGTATGCCAACAAGGGAGATCACGGCAAGGCACTTTCGCGCCCGGCCATTGTCGGCAATCGACTCTATGTCCGACCTCAGGCGATCGATCTGGCCACCGGACAATTGCTGCCGCAACAGTTGCCGGCCGGCGGATGTGGGACCTATGCGTGCACGACCGATGCGCTGTTCTTTCGCTCGAGTACCGTGACCATGTGGGAGGGTCGTACCGGCAAGGCGACGTCCTGGCCACGACTCCGGCCCGACTGCTGGTTGAGCACGATCCCGGCGGGCGGCATGCTGCTCTCCCCGGAAGGGGGCGGCGGCTGCAGTTGCGGAACCTGGCTGGAGACCTCGATCGGATTCATGCCCTTGGCCCATCGTCGGCCGCGCGTAGAAGGGCCGTAGCCGGGTTCGACCATCGGCCGTTAGTGTCCGGTTTGCCCTGCTGGCAACGGAACCGGGGTTAACGCCCAACGGCTGATGCGTGATCCGCGCTAGATCGCTTGTATCAGGTTTCGCTTTACAAATGAGTCAAGTTTGAGCGGCCAACGGGAGCGGACGATTGACGGCTGCGCGGCAAATGAGCTTTCGGCAAGCAACGCGCGGCCGTATATCTGCGGACTCCCGTTGGTCGTCCTGGTCCATTCGCTGCGCACGTATCAATAACATGCCGCGAGCGTCAGCTCGCGATTGGTCCGAGGCCCGGCCTCGCTAGGTCTTGGCTTTGAACCGTCCCGGCCAGAAGCTCAGCCAGTTGTTGGCGGCGACCGGTTCGGTTTCCTCTTCCACCGGCGCTTCACCGCTGAAGGTTTCCGCAAGGGCCAGGACGGCCTGGGTGATGCCGGCGGTCGGCGCCTGATTGATCAGGGGCACGCCATTGTTGCGTACTTCGGCCATCGTGCGATAGTCGTTGGGAATCTGCCAGTTGATTTCGCGACCGATGGTCTCCTGAGCCTTCTTCAAACTGATCTGCCCATCCTGCAAGCCGGCTCGATTGACAACGACCTGGATCTTCTCTTTGAATCCGTCGGCTTCGTCCAGCGACATCAGGACGCGAACGACGTTGCGCAGGCAGGGAAGGTCTAATTGAGTTAGCAACAGGATATGTTCGGCGGCCTGCAGAGCCACCATGTCGACTTCGCTATAGCTCTTGGAGAGATCGAAGATGAGGTGCGAAAAGGTTGCTTTCAAGAGCCCGATCACTCGATGCAGGTCATCCGGCGTAATCAGTGACGTGTCCTGCAGCTTGACCGGCCGGGGCAGCAGGTAGAGTCCGGACGGGTGCTTCGTCAGGGACCGTTTGAGCAGCGTGAAATCCAACCGGCTGATGTTCTGTGCGACATCGACCAGGGTGTAGTCGGGAATCGTGTCCAGAAACACATCGGCGTCTCCCACGGACAGGTCGAGGTCGATGAGAGCGACGGAGAGGCTCGAACGCTTGGCCAGAGCGCATCCCAGGTTGACGGCCAGACTGGTCGTACCCACTCCGCCGGTCGCGCCCGCCACGGCGATGACTTTGCAACCCCGCGCCTTGCCGCCGCCCGTTCCGTAGCGCTGGTTGCCGATCCGTTCGATCGCGGCGACCAGGTCTTCGACGCCGAGTGGTTGGGTGAGGAACTCCTTGGCGCCGGCGCGCAAGGCTTGCAGAATCAGTTGACCATCGGTCGACGTGCTGATCACCAGAATACTGCACAGCGGTGCGCTGTCACGAAGATCGGCGATCAATTGGAGCGCCTTCTCCGCGTCGTGGTCGATCGAGACAACTCCGATATCGGGCGTTGTCTGTCCGACCACATCCGCGAAGAACTCGTAGCGCGAGCATTCGGCCTCCAACCACACGATATCCATGCCCAGGAGCATCGATTTCAGCGCATCGCGCGTCGTGTCGTTAGGATCGACGATCGCTAAGCGAAGTACGTTACTCATTCGCTGCCATTCCTTAGTTCAAGTCGTCGTATCCGAAGGGGCCGATCAGTGTGGGTTGCCCGGCGGGTGTCTGCCGAGCAGCCGGAGTGGTCGTCTGGCCGGGCAACCTCAGCCCGCGCGACGACGTCGGCTGGACCGGAACCAGGCCGTTTCCGGGAGCAACCATCGGTTGGCCACCTCGAACGTTGCGCATCTTGGTCTCATCAAGCAGCCCGTAGTTGGCCGACGGCATCGGTCCGGCACCGCCACACTCCTGGCAGCCGCTGCCGCCGCAGCACTTGGGCACCTCCAGGTAACCCCGCCAATAGAGGTCCGTGCCGCTGGGGCTGCCCGTCAGTTGACCGGGGCCGCAAGGCGGAACTTCATGGGGATCGAGGGCAGAGACGAATTCAGGCGTGACCAGGATGAGGAGTTCGATTTCGTTCTGTTTTTCTTCGACGCGACGGAAGGCGGCTCCCAACCAGGGCAGGTCGGCCAGCCAGGGAAGTCCCTTGTTCTCCGCCTCGGTCTGGTTCTGGATCAACCCGGCCAGTGCCAGGGTCTGTCCCGCGTTCATCTCGACTGCCGTGTCCGCCCAACGCGTGCGCAGTCCGGGGACCGTTGTGCTGTTGATCGTGACGCTGCGCGCCGGGTCGATTTCGCTCACTTGGGGGCGAACCTCCAGGCGAACGCGGCCATTGCCAAGCACGATCGGGACGAAATCCACGCGCGTCCCGAACTCGCGATACTCGACAGAGATCGTCCCCAGGCTTTGCGGGACGAGGATGGGAAACTCGCCGCCCGAGCTGAAGCTCGCCGCGCGGCCGCTGACGGTAACCAGTGTTGGTTCGGCGAGCACCTTGACCATGTTGTACTGCCGTAGTGCCTCCAGGAAGCCGAAGAAGGAATCCCCGCCGACGACGGTCGCGGCCAAGGTTTCGGCACCGGAACTGGTGACCGCTCCCGGTGCGCCTCCGCTCACAATGATCCCCGACGCGCTCTGGATCAGCCCGTCGGCGCCGGAGAAGGCGGCCCAGTCAAAACCAAGCTTGCGGAGCTTGGTTCGCGAGACTTCCATCACCTTGACATGCAGCAGGATCTGCTGAACCCCGCCGATCGTGATGTTGTTGATCACGTTGGGGTAGTAGTCTTCCGCCATGGTCACGATCCGACTGACCATTTCCACCTGCGGAACGAATCCCGAAATCACGACGCTGCTGGCCAGCGGTCGGACCTTCAAGGTGGCGTCGGGAAACTCCGTCATGAGGAGATTCTCGAGCTCGCGGGCATCACCGTAAACCAGCACGTCGACGGTGAACTCGCGGTTCTGGTCGTCCCAGACCGTCAGGCTGGTGAACCCGGTCCGCAAGGCAGAAATCTGCACCTGATTGGCGGAAATGGGCTGGGCCCGTACCACCGACTCGTTCTCGACAAGCACCTGCGGAATCTTGTGCTCGGTCGTGATGATCCGGCTGGTGTTGATGATCATCTCGAGCCGTTCGCCGGCGCCGCTGACTTCGAATTTCAGCGGGCGCCGGGCGGAAACCGGGCGAGTTGGGGTCTGACTGCAAGCGGTTCGTCCCCAAGGCCCTGACAAGAGGAGCAGGCCGAGCAACGCGGAGATCGCCCTCAGGCGGTTCTTAGACATGCTTCGCTTCCTTGCGATGTTGCGTTAATCATCAACGCGATCGATTAATTGAAGTTCCGCGACCTGATTCAGGTCCCGGCTGACGTCCTGTCAGATGCATCCCAGTCAAATCGTATTTCGTCTGCTTCCGCTGGTCCGTCCGTCAACCGTTCGCTGATCGGCTGACTGGGTGGGCCCGGTTCTTTCACCGGCGAAGTCACTGCCGGCGCCGGTGGAGCCGCGGGCGCCGGTTCCGGCTCCGCCGTGACTTCCCGGGGCAGCGTGTTCTCATCCGACCATTGAAATTCGCGGCTCCCGTTCGGCGAGAGGACGATCATCTTCCACACCGGCTCGTCAGCCGCGGCCGACACAGGCACCGCGGACCCGGCGTCCTGCTGATTCAGCCACTGAGCGAAATCCGCGTTCTCGTCGACACGCTTGTTCTTTTTTTCATTGGCGTTTTCAGAGACCTGGCCAAGCAGCGAACTGACGGTCTCGCCGTCGCTGATGTATTCCGACGATTCATCCGGCCGCCGGAGACTCAAGAAGAGTGTCCCCAGTTCCTTGCCGAGCATCACCGTTTCCGCCTGCTTCGGTGTCACCAACAATGAGACCGTGCGCAGGTTGCGCGTCTCTCCGTCCGCGTCGACGCTGCGATCGGTCGTCCCGTCGACTCCGAATACGTTCACATCACGCAACAAGGTCCGTGTGGCCGTCTCGGGGATTTCCGAGTTCTTGCGGAAGAAGGCGAGCAGATCGACGCGATCTCCCGGTTGCAGCAATCCAGAAACCGCCGTGTCGACCGTTACGGGAACGGAGACCACGCGATACCCCTTGGGAATCGTGATCGCCTCGCTGCCCCGGTCGTTCGTATCCATCATCTTGGCTGACATGATCGGTTCGCCGGCATACAACCGGACCTTCGTGAAACGATCCTCGAGCTGCTCCAGGTCGGAGATGGCTCCGTCCGGAACCCGGTCCTGTGGCCATTCCTCCAACTTGACGTTTTGAGCGTCCAGCTTCTGGCCCGGACTGATGTCCGTAATGGCAACAAAAATCTTGGACGTCTCCATCTCCGGTGTCCCGGCACCAGATGCTCGCTCCATGTATTGGCTGACCCCGATGGACGCGACCAGGCCACAGCCGACCGCAATCACAAACAGCATCATGTTCTTGGCACGCATCCGATATTCCTTGTCGTAAGATTGACGGCCCTGCGGGAGTCATTGCCGCCCGAGCGGGTCGTTGGCTGGCTCGAATTCGAACACCTAGCCGCGGAACCTGCTCCTCGTTGTTTTCGGGACGATCGACACATTTTGTACAAGTTGAACGGCTGCGCCGTTAACTTCAACTCATCCCGCCTGTGCTTTGCGGCTGCCCCGAATGACCTAGTTTCTTCATCTTGAACCTGACGAGATGGCTTGTATCAGGTTTCGCTTTACAAATGAGTCAAGTTTGAGCGACCAGCGGGAGCGGACGAACATGCCGCGAGCGTCAGCTCGCGATTGGTCCGAGGCCCGGCCTCGCTAGACAAGCATTCCCATCCAGCCGAAGTAGCAAAGGGCTCCGATCGTAATCGGAATGCCGTAGGGTAGTTTTCGCATGGTGTCCTTCCGCCCGGCGGCGATCTGGGCCAACTTGTCCGGATCACGCAGGACGTTGATTTCGTTGAGAATCGTGAAGAACTGGCGATAGTGGTGCTTCCAGGTGCCGGACAGGAGGACCATTCCGATCGCGATGAATCCGCCCACGATCGATCCCACACAGTAGGCGTAGACGGTGGCGGTCACGTGGACCCAGGCACCGCAGCCCATCAGCAGTTTCACGTCACCGGCTCCCATGCCGCCGATGGAATAGGCGGGCAGCAGGATGGCCAGTCCGACCAGCGTTCCCAGCAGGCTCCAACCGAGTCCTTCGAGCCAGGGGTCACCGTTGAGTCCGTAGGAAATGGCGCTAAAGGCCCAGCCGCTGACGATCAGCGGGTAGGTCAACCAGTTAGGTACTTTCAGTTTGACACCGTCGATGACCGCGGCCACGACCATGGCGGTGGAGAGGAACCAGATATGCCAGTTCTCGACTACACCGACTTGCAAGCTTGTGAGCAGTTCCATCTTCATTCCCCGTCTGTTCGCGTCCCCGTGCATGCCGTCCGTGTGATATTTCCGCCAGAGTCCGACCGTGGCCTCTAGAACCGCATGGTCAATAGGTAGCTTATGACTGCGGTGATGGCGGTTACGAAACAGCAAACAATTTCAAATGCGTGCGTGAAGGCGTCCGCAGAACCCAACCCGTACATTGTTTCGTTCCCCCAGGTGATTCGTGTTTGGTGAACGCCGGTGCGGTGGCCGCATCGTGGAAGTTACCGCGACTGACCGCCGTCCGCAGGTGGACCTTCACCGCAGGTACCTACAAGCGCAAAACTCCCCCGTGGCGAGAATCGCCACGGGGGTTGGTCTTGCATCGCAAGCGCTTGTCTGTGCGAGACAAGGGCGAAAACGCAGCTCTAATTGCTGCCGATCTGATCGGCAATGTTGTTGAACTGCTTGGCCGCCTGCGTACCAACAGCGGTAATCGCCGTCAGGCAAACGATCACGATCAGGGCCAACATCACGGCGTACTCGACGGCCGTGGGGCCATCTTCAGACTTCAGAAATCGCGCGACTTTGGTGGTGAAATTCTTCATAACTATCTCCCAACATTTACGGCTGCGTCCGACCTCACGTTTGGCCAGAAAAGCAAAACCAACGAAACAAGCCTAGGATTCGAAACGAGGTTAGGCATGTGCCAACAAATGCGATTGCACAGTAAACCCGGCAGAGTTGAGCGGTCGAAAAAGGACGCTCGGAACGCCCGCGGGATGCCCTCACGTGGGAGAGAAACCCAAGGTTTGCCCCCACATTGGAAACGTATTACACGAGGGGGCTCTGTCAAATTTCGAGCATTAAGAAAACTTGACTAATTCTGCGTTTTCCACCTGCCGGGTCCGGTTGTGCAGGCAGCCATCAGGAGCGGCTTGCCGGCGCTTTCGGGCTCCCCCCGTTCCATCCGTCACCTGCAACACGCATCACGGAGAAACCCGCGCGGGACGGGATCGTGGAACGGGATTGGGACGAGGAACGGATCGAGACGCCCCGGAATGAGGCGCGGAGTGCGGCAGGTTCTTCACTGCCCCGTCCACGCTGAGCACATCGGACGCCTACCTGGTGACTCATCAGCCGTTGGGCGTTGGCCCCGGTTTCCTTGATCGCAGAGCACACCGGGCGGTAGCGCGTTCCGGCTGACATGCACGGCGTTGTGGATGAGTTCACCGCGGAAGACGACAACACGGCGGCTTGCCATGAATCGTCGTCCGTTCGTGAATCAGCCGGGCTACTCCCACAGCGAGTGGGAGACGGCGGCCGCCAGCGGCGCGAAGACGATCAGAGGGAGCCAAGCCGCGGCGACTGGCGAGAGCAGGCCGCCGTTGGCCCCGATCGCATGGCAGACCATCAGCATCATGATGAAGCCGACGACGAGTGCCAGACACCAACCGGCCGCCACAAAGACATTGCTGTTGCGCTGCGACAGCACCAGCGGGAGGCCGATCAGGAAGAGCGACATATCCAGAACCGGTTTGACGAAGCGGGCATGGATCGTGACCCGGGCGTCCAGACCGAAAGAAAGGCTGGGATTGCGGGTTCCTCGGATCAGGTCGACCGTGGATGCGAGTTGCCGCCATTGGCTGCCGCCGGCCAACTGGTCAAAGGTGATCGCGCTGACCACAAAGCACTCGTTCGGCTCCAACCACTCCGTATCGAGCGGGCTGAAGATCACCGGTTCGCCGTCCAGGAGGGCCGTCGCCTGGCCGGCGATCTGTTCGGGTTCCACCTCGCGCAGCAGGTACCCGCCGGGGTGTTTCTCCGTCGCCGGCCGGTAGTAGGCGTTTTCCGCCTCGAGTTTGCGTCCAAAGCTGCCCAACCGTCGCCGAAGGCGAAAGACGGCCCGTTCGATCCGCTGGTCGACCGCGTAGGTGTGGAGCCCGTTGATCAAAACGCCCGTCTTGTTGTCGCTGACCGGTTCCACGGTCCGCGCCTGTTCTCCCAGCCAATCCTGGGCGTTCCGGGTCAGCTTGTCCCGGACGCGCGGGATCAGCAACTCGCGGTTGGCCGCCGCCATCAGGCTGACGGTCAACGCGGCCAACAACAACGGCCGGATAATTCGCGCTGTGGGAATCCCGGCCGCCATCAAGGCGGTCATTTCGTTGCTGCGTTTGAGCCAGGCGATCGAAAACAACGCCGCAATCAGGGTCAACATCGCGCTGATCTGATCGAAGAACCAGGGGACGCGCGATGAATAGTAGTCGGCCAGCACGGGCAGCAACCCATGTTGTTGCTCGCCATACTCCATGAATTCGTCCGCATTACCACACGCGTCGATCACCACGTAGAGCCCGGTGATGCTGGCAAAGCAAACCACCAGGACGCGCACGAACAAGCGAAGAAGGTAACGGTCATAGGTTTTCATGGAAGTCCGTTTCCAGAATGACGTGGTCCGGTTCGCTGGCCCTGGCCCGGTCAGCGAGTGGCTTGTGCTTTGCGAACCGCGGTCGCCAAGGCCCGCATCCCTTCGCGAATTCTCTCGGCGGTCTGCACACCGAAGCTCAATCGCATCGTGTTCTCCGGCACCGGTTCGCCTTCGAGCGGAAAACAGTATCTGCCCGGGACGTACAGCATGCCCTCCTCGATGGCCCGCTGAAACAGGGGGCCGTCCGGACCGGTGTTCAAGCCGTTCGGCATCCTGGCCCAGACATAGAGCCCGCCGGTGGGGTGCGTCCAACTGGTCCCCTCGATCGGACCCAGAAATTCATCGGCCGCTTCGAGCATGGCCTGGAGCTTGGGCGCATAGCCTTGCCGGAGGACTTCGATCTGCCGATCGAACAACCCGTGCTCGACGGCATAGCAGATGATGGACTGGGCGAAGTTCGGCGATCCGAAATCCATGTTCCCCTTCTGGTTGCAGACCGGTTCGACCAGATTTCTGGGCAACATTCCCCAGCCGACACGCAACCCCGGAGAAAATGACTTGGAAAACGTCCCCGCGACGATTACGGTTTCGCCATCGTCGTCGTAGGCGCGCGCGCTATCGACCTGCGGACCCGAATAGCGCAGCTCCCGATACGCCTCGTCAGCGATAACGTGGATCGTGTGGTCGATCGACCATCGCTTGGCAATCTCGACGATCCGGGCGGTCCGTTGAGGTGACGTGGTGATGCCTTGCGGGTTGTCAAAGTAGGGCACCAGATAGATGGCTTTCACCCGGGCCAGTTCTCCGGCCGCGTTGAGGTGAGCGAGGTGGTCGTCGAGCGACTCGGGGATCATGCCCTTATCATCGGTCTCAATGCCGTGTCCCCGCGCGCCGACGTTGGCCAGCGTCCCCAGGAAAACGAAGTAGGTCGGCGCTGTGCAGAGCACTAAATCACCCGGATCGAGAATGCTCTCGGCAATCAAGTGGAGCAGTTGGTTGCTGCCGGCCGTGATCACCACCTGGTCGATGCCGGGCGGACTGGCGAGCGAAGTCGATTGATCGGCCAGGAAGCGGTCCAACAACATGGCTCGAAGCCGGCGGTTGCCCGCGGTCGACCCGTATTGCAAGGCAGCCCGCGCCGCCCGCTCGTCACCCATGATCGCGTTGCAGGCCTCGCGCACAGCGTCGGTCGGCAGGGTCGCCTCGTCCACGAACCCGGCAGCCAGCGACAACAGGTCAGCGTTCTCCAAGGCGTGGGCCATCAACATCGAAATTGGCTGGCCGGCCGCCATTTCGGCCCGTTTGCTGGGTGAATAAGGGTTGGACATGGTAGAAGCGTTCACTGCAGTTACCTCGAAAGCGCGGGTTCGGTACGATAGGGCAGGTTGCCGAATTCGGTCAAGATGGATGAAACTGGGAAATACGCCCACGGAACGAGCCGGCAGGTGCCGTCCAGCGCGCAGGTGCCGTCTAGCGCGCAGGTGCCGTCCAGCGCGCAATTATAGCGCGGTGCGTGATTCACAAGAACAGTCGATTTACTGCAAGTCGCTTCGGGGAACGGATGCCGAGAATCGCCGAATTCAAACTTCAAGCTGCCACACCGCCCGGACGATCGGCCGGCTGGCAACTGGTCGAGCGGGCCGTGGGATTGGTGCGGCGGGGCAGCCTGGCCGCAGCGGACCTCGTCTGCCCCCCTGTCTGCCAGCTATGTTCGCAGGACATCGGGCCGGACAAGGAGGTTCACGTCTGCGCGGCCTGCCGAGCAGGTTTGGGAGCTCGCCGGGCACTTTGCAACGCCTGTGCCATGCCGCTGCCCCATCCGGCCTTGCCCGGCTCAGGCCCCTGCCCCGCCTGCCGAACGGCCCGGTTTCGGTTTTCTCGAGTTCAGGCGTTAGGCCTTTACCAGGGCCCGTTGCGGGATGCCGTGCTCAGGATGAAGCGTGTGCAGGGCGAAACACTCACCCTGACGATGGGCCGGCTATTGGCCGAACGGGTTCTGGACGTCGGTGCGCCGGCAAACGGCGCCGCCGCGGCCGACGCGGGCCGTCCGCGTCTGGGTGGATCGAGCGGCATGGCTGGAACGCCGGCCGCTCCGCAGCAACACCCGAACGACTCGCAGATGACGGCGGTCGGTAGCTGCCGACCCGCTCTGGAGACTGGCGCCATGGCGAAGGACCTGCCGGACCTGATCGCACCGGCCCCCATGCATTGGATTCGCCGCCTGGAACGCGGGACCAATCCCCCCGAAGTGCTCACGGAGACGATGGCGCAAGCCTTGTCTGTCCCTGCACTTATCGATCTACTGCGGTGCCGGCGAACAACCCGAAAACAGGGAACCTTGCTGCCCGATCAACGACGCAGAAACGTTCGCCACGCCTTCTCGGTATCCGCGGGCTACGATATTACGGGGGCCCATGTGTTGTTGGTGGATGATGTGATGACGACGGGGGCCACGGCCGACGAACTGTCCCGCGTGCTGCGGCAGGCGGGCGCAGGCCGTGTTTCGGTCGCGGTGGTCGCCCGAGGTACAGGCTAGCAGCCGGGTGGATCCGGTGTCGTTCGTTTTGAGTCACCTTCGAACGGCCAACGGGAGCGAATGAACATGTCGCAAGTGTTCGCTCGCAATGAGTGCGAGGTCCAGCCTCGCTCGCGATTTAGGCGGGCGTGTCCTCTGCGAACGCGGATGATTCGTGAACGAACAACAATTCAGCGGAAGTCGCTTTCTGGCAGTCGTTTGTGGTGAACTGAGACAACGCGCCACGCCAATCAGCCGATTCCCGTTAGCGTCCGGATTGCTGGGCGATCAACAGAATCGAGGTCAACGCCTTACTGCTGATGAATGATCCTGACCAAGGTGTATAGAATGTCGATACACAACAAGGCGTGAGTCCCCGAACGGGGAAGACACCACTCCCTTTTTCGCCAGCCCCAAATTGATGCCTTGACAAAGCACGCGGGCCGCGAAACGAACGAAACACTCAAGAGATCGTCGGCCCATGTCGTCGCCGGCGGCCAACTCGGCTCGATCGCTTCCCAGCATCGTTTGCCGTATTAGCCCATGACTTCACCTTCTCCAGAATCCGCGCCCGGTGCGTCCCTGAAACGGGTCCACCCGATTCGGCGCGCCGTCCTGCGCGGACTGGGGATCCTGATGCCTCCCCTGTTGACCATCGTCCTGTTTATCTGGGCGTGGAATCTGATCGAGCACTACGTGCTGGTGCCGGTCGAGGACGTTGCCGGGCATGTGATTGTCTGGTACGAATCCGAAACGCTGCCGGCCCCGCCGGACGATCTTGCCGGGGGCGAATACGAGGGCGGGGAGCTGGTCTCGTTCAAACTGGATCGCCGCGTCTACACGAAATCGTCAGACGGGGAATGGGTCGGATATCTCAACCAGGAACAGGTCAAGCGGGAATATCTTCAGCGCTGGCGGGTGCTGCCGCTCTTCCTGGTGGTCTTCTTTTCCATTGTTTACATCCTGGGTCGCTTCGTAGCGGCAGGTATCGGAAAGTTCCTGGTGGGGATGGCCGAATCGCTAATTCTGCGATTGCCCATCATCAGCAACGTCTATTCGGCGGTCAAACAGGTTACCGACTTCGTCTTCAGCGAACGGGAAATCGAGTTCAATCGGGTGGTCGCGGTCGAATATCCGCGGAAGGGTATCTGGTCGGTCGGCTTCGTCACCGGCGAGAGCATGCTGGACATCGCGGCGGCCGCGAATGAGCCAGTTCTAAGTGTCTTGATGCCTACTTCCCCCATGCCCGTCACTGGGTTTACGATTACGGTTCGCAAAAGTGAAGCCGTTGATCTCAACATCACGATCGACCAGGCCATCCAGTTTATTGTCAGTTGCGGCGTCGTCATTCCGCCCCAACAGATTCAGAAGGCCCCGGTTCCGTATCAGATCTCCGCGGCGATCGCACAACAGCCCGGTGGGAACGGGAAACAGGGGAACGGCGAACATGAGCACGGAAAATCTGGCGAACTGCATTCCGAAGGCTCCATCGACTCCGCCGAATGAACACCGCCTCCGGCTCGGCACACGAGCGAGCGCTCTGGCCAGGTGGCAAGCCGATTGGGTTTCCCAGCAGCTCCAGGCTGCCGGCGTGGCGGTCGAACAGGTGTTGATCACGACCAGCGGTGATGTAACCTCCGGCCCAATTCGCGAGGTGGGCGGGCAAGGCCTTTTCACAAAAGAGATCCAACGCGCCCTGCTGGAGGAACGCATCGACCTGGCCGTTCATAGCCTCAAGGACCTCCCGACAGAACCGGTCCCTGGCCTGACCTTGGCGGCCGTGCCGGCTCGAGCGGAAGTCGGCGACGCCTTCGTGTCGGTCGCCTACGCCAGCCTGGCTGGTCTACCCGAGGGCGCTCGGGTCGGCACGGGGAGTCGCCGCCGGCAATCCCAGCTACTGCACCTGCGGGCGGACCTGGACGTGGCGGAAATCCGAGGCAATGTGGACTCGCGACTCAAGAAGTTGGACGACGGTCAATACGACGCCATCGTTCTGGCGCAGGCCGGCCTGCACCGGCTCGGCCTGGCCGATCGGATTACTGAACGGCTAACGCCCGAGCAAATGTTGCCGGCCGTCGGGCAAGGCGCGCTGGGCATCGAAACCCGCCAACGGGATGAGGCCACGATGGCGGCGGTCTCCGTTCTGGATGATCCCCAGACTTCCGCGGCCGTCACGGCGGAACGATCCCTGCTGCTCACATTGTCGGGTGGCTGCCTGGCGCCCGTCGGAGCGTGGGCTCGAATCGAAGGAGAAACCCTGGTGCTGGATGCGGTCGTCTTGAGTGCCGACGGCCGGCAACGGATTTCTACCCAGGTTGCCGATGAACCGGTCGCCGCCGCCCGGATCGGCCAACATGCGGGAGAGCAGTTGCTGGCCCAAGGTGCCCGCGACCTGATCACCGCTGCACGCGCCTCGTAGGACGTTGCCCCCCCCTGTGCAACCCGCCCTCCAAGCCGGCTCGGCAGCCCGACTCGGCAGCCCGACTCGGCCGGCTTCTTGCGATGACACACGGACCGGGGTGCCGTAGAATAAGGGGCCGGCGATCGAGGCCGGCCCGATCACCAGAAACGCCTGAGCGGCCGGAACGCTCGACGACCACTGCAACCGCGGGCCGACGCCCAGCGATGGATAAATGACCCAGCTTCGTGGACCAGGAGTCTTGCCATGTTGACGATCCTTGGAAATGGAACGGTCCAAGCCGGTGCTTGTGACCGCGTATCGCGGCGCGACTTCCTGTCCATCGGTGCTGCCGCGGTCGGCGGTCTCTCGCTGTCACAGTTGCTGCAACTCGAAGCCCAGGCTGGCATCGGCCGGTCACACAAGGCGATCATCAACATCTACCTGCCGGGTGGACCGTCGCATCTTGACATGTGGGACTTGAAACCGAACGCGCCGGCGGAGATCCGCGGCGAATTCAACCCGATCCGCACGAATGTGCCGGGAATTCAAATTTGCGAGTTATTTCCGCGTGTTGCCGCGATGATGGACAAGTTCTCCATCATCCGTTCGCTGAGCGATTCCGATGGCAGGCACGACGGTTATCAATGCATGACGGGGCACAAGTTTGGCGAACGCCGACCGAACGGCGGCTGGCCGGCCGCAGGTGCCTGGGTGTCGCGCCTGGGTGGGCCGGTCAACCAGGCCGTGCCGCCGAACCTGGCACTCATGTATCCGACCGGAAACCGGACTTGGGGCGAACCGGGCACCAGTGGCTTCCTGGAGATCTCGCACAATCCGTTCAACCTGGTCGGCCGCAAGCCGGGTGAAAGTCCCGACAACATGGTCCTCAAAGATATCTCGCTCGAACGGTTGCAGGATCGCGATCAACTACGGACGGCCCTCGATACCTTCCGCCAGGACGCGGACGTGGCGCGGAAGCTGGAGAGCGTCAACACCTACGCCGAGCAGGCACTGGGGATCCTGACAGATTCCAAGTTGGGCGAAGCGCTTGACCTGACCAAGGAAGATCCGCGCATTTTGGCTCGCTACGGCAAGAGCGACCCCAAGTTCCAGCGCGACGGGGCGCCCAAAATGATCGAGAATTTCTGCATCGCCCGGCGGCTGGTCGAAGCGGGCGCCCGCTATGTCTCGCTCAACTACAGTCGCTGGGACTGGCACGGCGGAGATGGGATGAACTTTCCCCGTTCGCGCGAGGAATTCCCGCTCCTCGATCAAGGACTGGCGGCACTCGTCACAGATCTCCACGAACGGGGTCTGCAGAACGATGTGAGTGTGGTCGTATGGGGAGAATTCGGGCGCACTCCCAAGATCAACAAACGCAACAGCCGCGATCATTGGCCCCGGGCGAATGCGGCCCTGCTGGCTGGAAACCTGGGTACCGGTCAGGTGATTGGAGCCACCAACAAGTTTGGCGAACAACCGGATCGGCGTCCCGTCAAATTCCAGGAAGTATTTGCCACGATGTACGCCAAACTGGGGCTCGACGCGCATCGCGATCGGGTCTTCGATGGCTCTGGGACACCTCGCTACCCGGTCGATTCGGGGATCGAGCCGATTGCCGAATTACTCTGAGCGGAACTTCCTCTCGGGAACTTCGGGCGCGACGGCGGTCGGTTTGAGTTTGTTCGCCCTCCCTTGGGTCCAGCTGATCAGCCCTTCCAGGCGTTGCTTGCCGCGCGCGTAGTAGAGCGCATCCAGCGTCGCCAGGTGTTGCTGATACGCACGTTCACGGACCGGCTTCCAGTCACTGCGCGGCGCAACCAGGCGAAGTGCCGCCATCTCCTCGACCAACCCCTCGGCGATCAACTGATGACCGTTAATGGTGGGATGGATGTGATCGAGCAACATCCGGTTGCCAGGCAGTTGATCGCGGCTTGCCGCGGCAAACATACCACGCACATCCAGGAGCGGCGTGCCGGTTTGTGCCGCGACCCGTTCAAGGGCAGCGTAGAGCGGCTCCGTCATCCGCAAGGGACAGAGATCCTCGTCAGCGGCACGGGCAAGGGAGACACGGGCCTGTTGCGGCCGACGTTGCTGCAACCACGTGCTCCCCAACAGATAGTGGGCGCCGGCGTGCCGCTCGTCGATCTGCAGCGCCGCCTGCAAGCGGGCGACACGGCGCTCAAGGTCCGGCTCGTCCTTCGCCTCTGCCCAAAGGTGGTCGAATTGTTTCCGCTGGTTGGGTGCGAGCGATTCCAGGTTAGCAAACTTGAATGGGGGGCAGTCCTTGAGATTCCGGGTCGGATTGCTCAGGATCAACGGCACGCCGGCCTGCCGCGCCATGGCAACCATCCGATGCAGGTTGTATTCGTAATGCACAGCGACGTCCCGGTACCAACGGTCGTCGCGATGGTAATCATCCAGGCCGCCGCGATAGTCCAACAGGGCGTCCACTTCGAGCTCCAAGGCGGCTCGCCCCTCGCTTGCCTGCGCACTCCGCCGCCGGCCGCCTGCGGTGCGAGCAAGCCAGGTCTGCCGCAGCGCGTTGTAGCATCGCCAACGAGACGACCAGCCGTGCAGCCGAGCGATCAACTGGGGGGTCTGCTTGACCGACGCATACGTGCGATCTTCCAGAAACTCGTTATGCCCGGTGTACACGACGAACAGGTCGGGCTGATACGCCAGCAGCTCGCGCATAATCGGTGCCAATCGGTAGCTGGCGTAGGACACGCCCCCGCAATTCACAACCTGCCATTCTCTTTGTGGGTCGGCCGCCCTCAGGCTGATTTCCAGCCATGTCGTAAAGGACGTTTCGATGGCGTACGGCCGCCCTTGAACGGTCGAGCCGCCCAGGCAGAAGATGCGGAATTCGCGTTCGCCTTTGTGGGCGGCAAACGAGTCGGGCCGGAAGTAGGCCTGGCGGGTGGCGGCCACTTCATATCGGCCGGCCGCCTCGTTCAGCTCGAACAGCGGCCGCTCGCCGGCGAAGCCGACAAACGGATCACCGGCTTCGCCCACAAGGCCCCAGCCGTTGGCGCGGCAGACAAGTTCCGCGGCCAGCAACGGCATGAATCCCAACGCGAGAGCCACCGCTCGAAACGCGAACAGCCGCAGCCGGGACGGCGGCGAATCGGCGCGGGAAGGTGATGGCGACGAGGTAACCATAACGCCATTCTAGGCAATAGGGCAGAATCACGTTCGCATTTCGCCTGCAGCGAACGTGGCCACAGGTCAATCGAAGCAGCCGATGTTACGGAAGTTGTTTTCGAATCGCTCCCCAACCGGATGCGTCATCAGCCGTCGGGCGTTAGCCCCGGTTCCGTCGGTCGGCGAGCAAACCCGACGCCGACGCGTTCCGCCTGAGATGCGAGGCGCTTTGCGGAAGCTCACCACAAACGATGGCGACACAGCGACTTGCACTGAATCGTTGCTGGTCCGTGACAAATCCGAGCTAGCGGGCAACCGGCAGTTCATCACCGGCACTGGATGCTGCGGCAGCCACCGGCAGACTCCCTTGCGACTCAACCAGCGTTCGCTGCCAGTTCACTCCCAGCATCACGCAGTTGATTCCCGAGCCGATGCCGAGCAACCCCAGGTTGTCGTCGGGGCTGACATGGCCCTGCTGAAGGCCAACGGCCATCGTGATCGGGAGGGCGACCGATCCGGTATTGCCAAGCCACTGGAGCGTGGAAAAATCTTTGCCCGGTTCGATGCCGAGCGACTCCAGCATCAGCTTACGATGTGCCGATCCCACCTGGTGACAGAAAGTCTTCTGCAGATCGGACACTCCCCAAGCCGCCTCCGCTAGGAACCGCTCGAAGGTCGCCGCCCCGGTCGCCACCCCTTCCCGCATCAGCTGTTCTGCATCGGTTTGCATCAGCGGCTGCATCCCGGAACCTACGGCTTCGTCCGCCCCGCTGTGGCACAGCTGATGAAAGCGGGTGTTGGCGCGAACTTGAGCGACCTTGAGGCAGTTATCGGTCTGGCTCAGTTCCCGGTCCGTCAGCAGAATGGCACAGCTCCCTGAGCCGATGGTCAGCGAGGCAACGGCGCTCTTGATCTGGTTGCGAGTCAGCGATTCGTTGGAATTCAGCGCGTCGATGGTGGTCTCCACCAACTGCCGGCTGCTCTCGGTGCCCACGACGAGCCCGGCGCGGATCTGACCGAGCTCAATCATGTTGGCAACCTGGATGACGCCATTAAGCAGCCCCAGGCAGGCATTCGAGACGTCGTAAATCACACAGTCATCGGCCAACCCGAGATGATGATGGACCGTGCTGGCCGTCGCAGGCTCGAGGTAATCACGGCAGACCGAACCATGAATCAAAGCGCCGATGTACTCGCGATCGATCGTCGCAGCAGAGATTGCCAGTTCGGCACTCTCCACGCTTTTCTGGCTGGGCATCACGCCCCGATCCCAGAACCGTCGTTCACGGATCCCGGTCATCAACTCGAGGCGACCTTCTGGAAGCCGGAGCCGCCGATAGAGCGGCTGCAAACGGTTTTCGATGTCGTCGGACGTAACCACCTCGGACGGCAAGGTATAGCCGAAAGACTCGACACAGACATTTCGATATCGCATGGAGACCACGTCGCAGGATGAGAGCGGGAAACGGTTCGGATCTTTCAAAATAGCGGTTCCCGACGACTCCGTAAACCGCTCCAGGAGGGCCAACGTTTGCTGTGGAGTCGCTCACAGCACCGCGCATCTCAGCCCGTGCGCGTTCGCTTTCCGGCTCGGTTCGCTTCGCCGCGAACCGCTGAGTGCGCGGCGGAATTGTGGGTGAACATCCAACCGCTGTTGAGTTGTCCAGGTTCGTGCACGTCGCCGTGTGCGAGTGGTTGTCGTGTGTGGGTCTCACGAAATGCTGCCCGCGGGCCTCCGACCGCGCGGTGAGCGGCCTTCCCAACGCGCTGTACGCGGCCCTCCCAACGCGCTGTACGCGGCCCTCCCAACGCGCTGTACGCGGCCCTCCCAACGCGCTGTGCGCGGGTCTCCCAACGCGCTGTGCGCGGGTCTCCAGACCCCGCACCCCGCACCAACGCGCTGTGCGCGGGTCTCCAGACCCCGCACCCCGCACGACCGCCAGGTCTCACACCTCGCGCAACACCACGCCGGCAAAACGGTTACGGTCGCGAAGGCGGCGGATCGCCTGCGCTGATCGCGTACAGCATATTCTTGGTCGAGAGATACATCGTATTGTTGGCGACAACCGGCGTCGAATAGATGCTCGTCGGCATCACGATCTCGCGGAGCGGTTCAAACATCTTGTACTCTTGATTCCAGCCGACGGAATCCGCCGGATTCGGCGACAGCTTGAGGATCGCAACATCGCCGTCTTCGTCTCCCACGTATACGTTGTCTTCCACGATCAGCGGCGAGCCCCAGCATTGGGCCAACAAGTCGGCAGCCCAGTAGGGCTTGCCCGTCTTCGCATCGAGACAGAATACGAAACCACTGAAGTCGGGGATGATGAGCAAACCGTTCTTGATCGTTGGACTCGAAATCGTCCGATGAAATTGCTCGTTCCATCGATCGATCTCGCCATCGCCGTTCATGTCGTGCTGGCTGAAGTGCCAGACAACGGATGAATTCGGGTTGGGGATCACTGCTTCGGAGGTGCGCCGGGAGACCGTCAATACGGCTGCCTGTTGGACGCGACTGCGTCGGAGTGACAACTTCCATCGCGGCTGCTCCTTGGTGGCCTGCGACTTGACCAGCCAGTCGCGGCTTTCGTCAAGTGTCGCAACTTCGACATCCGTCGGCAGTTCGATCCCCTGTTGCTGCAAGGCGATGCGCAGCCCGTCCGCGATGTGCCCCTCATTGAGCTGGCCGGCAAGATCGGCCCCCTTCCCGACCGCAACACCCTGACCCCACGCATTGAAAGCCTGGTGGCGGCGGTGGGGAAGGACGTTTCCGGACTTGTCAACAACGAGTTCGGGACTGATATCGCCTCGTCTGGTCGGGTCGATACACCACAGATGGCCGCTGCCGTCGCCATGCTCCGGGTCTTGCCCCATCGCGACGTACACCAGCCCGTCGTCGACGACAGGAACGGCGACCATGTTGTTGCGGGTTCCGCTCCCTCCCAGTTTCCAGAGTGAATCTTTCGGGTTCCCGTCGAACTTCCAAAGCAGAATCGGCGTCCCGTCGTCATTCCAACGCTCGGCATGAAAGCTATACAGCCAGCCGTCACCGCCCGGAAAGATGACTTGGGGAACCCCGTCGAATACGCCTACGGCCGGACACGACCATTGGCCATGGAGGATGTTTTTCCCCGGCGAGTTGTCTTTCCACAACACTCGCCCCGTGCGCTTATCGAGCGCCAGAAAGCTGGGTGCCTCCGGTGCCGGTACGCGCACATGGGTCTCGTCGACACCATTGGACGTGCAGACAAACAGCGTGTTCTTCCAGATCGTCGGACCGCATGTCGCCATGTTGTGTTGAAAGACGCCAAGTTCCTGCATCATGTCGAGCGACCAGATGAAATCCGACTCGCCGGGCCCTTCGTTCAACTCGGTTCGCAGCGGCCCATCGTTCTCACCATCCAGAAAGCCTTCCGTATCAAGACAGACGACTTCGCCCCGGTTCGTCACGCACCACAGCCTGTCCCGCTCCACGACAGGAGTCGAACAAATCCCCTGCAGCGGCCAGTCGTTGACTCGGCCGGTCGCGAGCTTTTCGCAGGAATGCTGCCACAGGAACTTCCCGTCAGACTCTCGGAAGCAGAGCAACACTCCCAGGTCGGTATGCTTGTCATAGCGCTCCAGATAGCCACCTTGATTGTTCGTGCCGACGTAAATGTGGCCATTGGCAACGACCGGGCTTCCGTAAGACTGCGTCCCCAGCCTGGCGGTCCACTTGATATGTTTGCCTGCCTTGACGTCCCAGTCGATGGGAATGTGATCGCCTGCAGGTGTGTTGTTCCTGTGCGGTGTGCCGCCCAGTTGCGGCCAATCGAGTGGTCCCACGCCCGCAGCCCCGGCTGCCGATCTCGCCTCCTGGCCTCGCGCGGCAGTCGACACCAACGCGACACCGAACCAGATCAGCAAGACAAACGGGACGCTCGCATGACGGTGCACCACCCCACGCACCGCGGCGGCAAATCGGTCCACGAACGAGCGGCCGGTACAGCAATCGATTGCTTCCGTAATGCAAGGCATAACAGCATCCCTCGTTGCGATTTGGAGAACCTGCGTGCCACCGCCTTCTGCCAACGGCATCCTCCGCGACCGGTAATGCTAACGCGGCCGGCGAGAAATTCCACATTCAACCGCGCGAAAAAAGGGGGGCAGCTCCGGCAATCCGGACGGAAGCTGACCTCGGGCCGGGGAAAACGGGCAGCCAAGAAACGAAAACAGGACTCAGAAGCAACGCTCCGAGTCCCTGCTGTCGTTGTGCTTTGCAGATCGAAGAGTGCGGGCGAGAGGAGTCGAACCTCCACTCTCTTGCGAGAACAGGAACCTGAATCCTGCGCGTCTGCCAGTTCCGCCACGCCCGCGTCAACGAGGTGTCCATAATACGACCCCGAGGGAGCACCGGCAAGTGGTCTCTCGATGAGCGGCAAACGCGGGTTATTCGCCAGAGTACAACGATTCCGTGCAGGTCGGAGTTTCGCCGTCATTTGCGGTGAACCTACCCAAGCCGCCGCGCATCTCAGCGGGAACACGTCAGCGCCCCGGTCGCTCAGCCATCAACCGCAGCGTGGGAGACCCCCCAACGGCGGATGAATCGCCCGAGGTCAAATGAGGAAACGCCGGCGGGAGCAACCATTGGTCCGGCGCTGGTTCCATGCAGGGTACGGCCAGTTACCGCGCCGAAGGAACGTCCGGCGGCGGTTCTCTTGATGCCGCGACCTACGGCTGGCAGCGCAAGATCAGCTTGGCCAGTTCGGGCGCACAATTGATGCGGATTGGATCGAGCCCCGAGAGGCCTCGGCTGACGTGCATCAGCGTCGGCGACTCGTAGAACAACCCACTGGAGTATTTCACCCCATACAGACTGGGCGAGACGACCGGGCCGATGAGCGGGAAGCGGATCTGCCCGCCATGCGTGTGTCCAGCCAGCATCAAATCGAAATGCCGCCGGCGTGCCCAGGCGAGTTGGTCCGGGGAGTGGGAAAGTAACAACCGAAACGTGTCGTCGCCCGTCTGTTCCCCCGTCAATTCGCCCGGCGGCCGGAACCAGGGGAGTTCGTTACCCGCAATCGCAATCCGGCAACCGGCGATTTCGAGTTCGTGCGCGCGGCCGGCCACCTCGATCAGTCCGGCGTCACGCATGACAGCTCGCAGGGCCGGCACATCGGAAACGCGTTTGTCGTGGTTACCGAGCACGAAATAGGCGCCATAGCGGGCCCGCAGCCGGCCCAGCGTCTGCGGAATCCAGTCGACGCACTCGTTCTTGTCCACAATGTCGCCGGTGATCGCGACCAGGTCCACATCCATGGCGTTGGCGCGATCAACGACGTAGTCGAAGTAGTCACGGTTGATCTTTCCCGTGAAATGAAAGTCGGAGAGATGGCCGATGGTCAAGCCATCCAGCGACCTTGGCAGCCGGGAATGCAGCAGCACCTTGTCATGAATGGAGAGATCGCAAAGTTGATTGCCGGGGATGCGGGCGAGCAGCGCGGCGCTGCGGCTGCCCACCAGGCTCCGACCAAGCTCGCGTTGGACGTCGACCAACTCCGTATGGTTGCTCAGCGGCTGGGCGAGCTCCGGCTGGTGCAACCGGCGGACGACCCAGATGGTCGGAATGAACACGCCAATCCCGCCGCAGACGACACCGTAACCGGCCAGCCAGGGATGGGCCATGAGCAGATCGGTGAGGCGGCTCTCTGCGGCCGGTCCGCTGCAGAGCCACCAGACAGCGGCTGACGGCCCGGCGACGAGGATCACGACGTGGACCTTTTCCAACGCATTGATCAGTCGACAGGGAAAGGGCAACGCATGAACGCGATTGAACATCGCCACCCAGAGGGCCGAATGTCCAAAGAGGAAGCCGGTGAGCAGGATCAGATCGACGAGCGATACCATGGAATGGCGAATTCAACCGAGTGCGGGCACGGTCCGTCGGAGTTGGACGGAGTCAGGAGCGAGGGCGGCCCGCCGCAACGGTTCGGCTACGCCTGTGGCAGCACGCGGTACGCCTCACTGATGGTTTCGATTGTCTCTACCAGTTGGTCGAGCCGAAACGGCTTGTACAGCACCGCTTTGGGATGCAGTCCCGCCTTTCGTGCCTTGACAATCGAATGGCCCGGATCGTAACCGAAACCGGTCATCAAGACCAAGGGCACTGGGTCGATGAGGGGCGTGAGCTTCGTGAGGAACTCGTGCCCGTTCATGTCGGGAAGGCAGATGTCCGCGATAATCACGTCATACCGGTCTCCCGGACTGCCGTTGCGGACCATGAAGACCGCCTCACCCCCCGCATGGGCCGTTTCAACGGCACATCCGTAGCGGTCCAGGAGTGCGTGGGCATCGTTACGGACGCGAGTATCATCGTCGACGACCAGCACGCGGAGTCCGTGGAGCTTGGCATGTTTGCCAGCACTGATGTCGCCCGGAACGACCTCGGCGGGGACCATTTCCTGGCCGACCCGATGGATCATCTGCTTGATATCACGGGCGTTCTTGAGGATCCGCTGCAGCCGCTCGACGACTTCCTTCTCGTGCCCGATGTAGCACTCCATGATGTTGACGGCATCGTTGAGAATTTCGTCGACTGGGAGGGCAACGGCGCCATGGATTGCGACCACACTCTCCAGCGCGGTGCTCGCCCGCTGTGCCACCATCAGTTCGAGCGTATTCAGGGCCAGGGCGACATCGCGTGAGAAGAGTTCGAGAAACTGCAGGTCGCTCTCATTGAATGCGCGTGGTTTCGGGCTCTCGACATTGAACGTGCCGATGACTTGATCGTGCAGAATCAGGGGGACGGTTAGCGAACTCTTCGCGCCTTGGAAGGCCTGCAGATACAGTGGATCTTCGGTGGTGTCTTCGCACAGATAGCTCTTCCCTGTCGCGGCAACAAACCCGGTGACGCCGTTGTTTTGAGGCCGAGCATAAAGCGGACGGCCGGCGGCTTCGTCGTCGATGCCGATCGACAATAGCGGCTCGAGCTGGGAAGAATGGTGGTTGAGCAGCCGAATCTCCACGACGTCGAACTTGAGCAGGTCCTGGGTGTGGTGAAGGATGTTTTGCTTGAGCAGCTCGATCCGTTCGTCCACTCCCATCTTGTAGACTTCTTCCGGCGTCAGGTCGGAAAGTTCGAGGCCGGCCTTGTGGATCGCATCCAATTTCTGCTGCTGGAGCATCTCCGCCGTCACATCGCGGACGGTGACAATCAAGCAGGAAGGGAAACCTCCCTTTTCCAGAACGGGAGCCGCGTGTGCCTGGTAGTATTGATCGCCCTCGACGCGCACCGTCGAAAAGCTCGACTTCCCGGTCGCCAGCGCCGTATGGAAAGGGCAGAAGTCCGGACCGAGGATCTCAGGGTTTCCGAGGGCGGCATAGAAGCTGCGTCCGGCGACCGAGTCGCCAACCGCCCACTCCTGGAATTGCCGGTTCGACCAGAGGATGGTGCTGTCCGGGTCGAGCATCACCACGCCGCCCGGCATACCATCTAGAATTTGCTCGCTCTGCAGCAGGTGGCTGAGCTGAGCGGCGGCTGCGGAATCGATGTAAACCGCATCGAAGTCCTGGGTTGCAGCATCCGATAAGGCTGCAAAGGGACTCTCGGCAGGCACGATCTCGAACGCGTCACGAAAACGTTCCGGCAGGTCTTTCTGAGCATCGTCGTGATTCAATACACAGAGGACTTTGGGCTTGTGCGACACCCACCAATCTCCTGATAACGCTTCAACACGTCGGCAAAATTATAGGACTCGACCAGCGGCCGAACAACCAACAAACATCAGTCCGCAGAATAGTTCTTGAATCGGTTGCCTAGTCAGAACAAATTGACCCTGCTTCCCGGCCGCGACAATCTTTTCTGACGACCACCTTAGCCTGACAGACTTTTTCCTTATGTCCAGCACAAACGGAGAAATCGAGGACGTTTGTGGACCAAAAAATTTCGGTGGCCATGAATCGATTCGCCGGTCGTTGCCAGGTCTTGCCAGTTGGGCTCCTGCGAGCCGCGATTGGTGCGGTTTTTCCTCACCCAGACATCTGGCCGCCGGGCCCATGATTCGGTCCAGCCCGTATGGGGCGGCGGGGTTTCCCTCCCCGGCTGCAGCCAGGCGAGCAGCCGCGTCGGAGCGGCTGCCCGCGCGGCGCTGCGCCGGGCAGCAGGCATTCGGGCGCTAGATGGCTTGGATCAGGTTTAGGTTTACAAATGAGTCAAGTTTGAGCGACCAACGGGAGCGGACGAACATGCCGCGAGCGTCAGCTCGCCGTCGGTCCGAGGCCCTGCCTCGCTAGACCTTGTCCGCCGTAGGACAGGCGAAGCCGGTGCGGTAGGAGCGAGACAGCAGGGCCGTCGCTTCCGGCGAATCGGGGAAGGTCTCGTTGGTGGTATCAAACTTGAGCACCGGCCCCAGGGCGAGCGGGTACTTGTCCAGGTCGACTCCGTTGTCCTGCAGGTGCACGACCGTGCGCCGCAGCGTCTCCTGGTTGTCGTCAAGGCTCTTGACCTGTTCCAGCGCCTCGCCAATCTCCTTGACCGTGGCGTGGTTGTTTTCGCCCAAGTAGTAGGAGATGTTGCCCAGGTGGCTCATGCCGGCAGACAAGTGTCCCTCGCGAACGTCCGCGTTCAGATCTTCCATGCGACGGCTCGCACAGGCATCGAGAAAATTCTGGAAATGCAGTTCGTCGTTGCCGCCCTTGAATTCCTTGATGACCTTCAGATCCTTGTCGTAGGCGATGCAGTGGTTGTAGGTCCGCTGGACCAGATAGCCTTCGCTGCCGTAGAACAGCACGCCAATCTTGTTCCCCTTCTTGCTGCCGAACAGCGTGTTGAGTTCATCGTCGGCCGACTCCTTGATCTCGAGCCCGCGCGTCTCAAAGACAATGCACTTGTCGCCATAATCGTAAATGGTCACTTCCGTGTTGGCCGTGTCGCCCGCATCAACGTAGTCGGGATCCATCCGCTCCGCCTGATATCCCAGCCGGCCGCCGTAACTGACGATCGTGCTGGGATGCGTGTCGATTCCCAGTCCCCAGCGAGCAATGTCGGTCTGATGGGGACCTTGGTTCCCGAGGTCACCGTTCCCATAATGACGCTGCCAGTGCCAATCGTAGTGAAAGCGCTGCCGGGTGATCTTGGGATCCGTGTATTCGGCCGGGCCACTCCAGAGGTTGAAGTCCACTCCCGCCGGAATCGGATAGTCCCCCTTCGGACCGATCGACTTCCTGCGCTTGTAGCACAAGCCGCGTGCAAAGTTGACTTCACCAATCCCGCCGCTCTGGAGGAAAGCGACCGCTTCACGGCAGGCCGGGTTGGACCTCGATTGCGTCCCCACCTGGCAAATGCGATTGTATTTGCGAGCGGCCGCGATCAACGCGGACCCCTCGGCGATGTTATGGCACACCGGCTTTTCGATGTACGCGTCTTTGCCGGCCTGCATCGACCAGATGCCGCACAACGCATGCCAGTGATTGGGTGTTGCCGTGCTGATCGCATCGACCGACTTGTCGTCCAGTACGCGGCGCATGTCCGAAAACAGCTTGGGACGAAACGACTGGCTCTTGGCAATCGCGTCACACCGTGCGTTGCCCTTCGCCTCGTCCACATCGACGACGTACAGGATGTCCGTCCGCTTGTCCTTCAAGAACTGACCAATATGCGAACCTCCGCGACCGCCGGCACCAATGATGGCGACGCCGATCTTCTCGTTGGGGGATTGAGCGGTCGAGAGGCGGGGCGCCAAGGCAACGGCGCCCGCGGCGGCCAGGGAGTGCTGAACGAATTTCCGGCGGTTCAAATGCGACATGGTCGATCTCCGTGCGGTTGGTTGGGTCGTCGAAGGATGAGGCTGCGCGCGGTCGGCAGGATGGGTACGACCCCGCACCGATCCGTGGCAAGATTCAGGGTGGGGTCGATACGTCGCGGGGTGGGATGTCGGTGAGGACGCCGCCAGGCATCAAGCCGAGTCGTGCCGACATTATAACTGGGAAATTCGCCATCGCGAATTGTTCCCCGTGACAAGCCGAAAAAACTTGAAAAGTTCGCCGGCCGGCGGAACACACTTCGCCGCAACCACCGCAGCCTGACTACTCGTCAGCCCGCGGCCGATACGTCGTCGCCAAGCCATCCAGCGGTCGGATCCAGACGTTGCGGAACCGGACGGGACTGTCATGATCTTGCAGAAAGAGTGGGCCCACCATCGTGCGCTTCTGCCGCTGCCAAATCTGCTTGAGAAAGGGTGTCGTGCCGTATCGGAAGGGATGGTATTTCGACCGAGGTTCGCCAAACGTCGTCTGGTCCTGGACAAGCCGCCCGTTGAGCCAGGCGGTAAGGACGCCCTCCGCGGTGATCTTCCCCCGGTCGTCCCGGCGAGGTGCCCGGTAACGAATATCGACAACCTGCCATTCGCCCGGCTGGCGGCAGGCATTCACTAACGGTTTTGCGAACCCGTAGAGGGCGCCGATATCCCCCATGCCCGGCGTTGACTTGCCCGCCGAGTTGAAAATCTGGAACTCATAATTGCCGTGGATGTAGAGCCCGCTATTCCCGCTCCCCGCCGCCGGCAGGATGAATTCGGCATGAATCTCTGCATCGCGAAAATGGACCTCCGACACCAGGTGATTGGTCCGGCCCTGGCCCCGCGTCGATTCCAACGCTCCATCGGTTACCGGCCAGTCAATCTCCGTACCCGCCATGCTGAGGAAGCGGTTCGTCCCCTTCCCGTCAAACAGCACGATGGCGTCCGCCGGCGGCGCCACGGGCAGATTCACTTGCTGCGGCGTGAAGTCGTCGGCGCCCTGCACAACGGGACAACCGGCGACGATCAGGCAGGGCGTCACGGACAAAACCACGTACCCCCAAAACGCCCACCAGCGAAGAGCCGGCACCCGTCGTTCCCGGCCGCACCTGGCTGGGTCGGATGCCCCGCCGCACCGGTGGTCAGCCGGCACTTGGAGTGGCCTTAAGGCAGGGAGCCGCGTGGTCACGGGCAGCGATTTGAGGGACGAATGCCGGTCGGGCGCTGTGACGTGCATGGTGGGTTCTCGCGATGGTCGTCGGGCCGTTCGTCGGGGGCTTACCCCGAATAGCTTAATCCGGGCGAACGATGGTTGAAGGGGGGACCGGCGGTCCGGGCGGAGGACAATCACTACCATCGCTACGGACGGGCGTCCTCCGAGCCTGCCCGGCATTCGTCATGGGTGCTACGAAGCGACTATCTGACACGACTGGCGAACGGCGGCGTGCGGCCCGGGTCATCGGCCAGCATCGATTGCAGCGGCGGCGTGCGGCGAGCCGATGACTCGATACGTACGGAGAAATCGCCCGGCCAGTTCAACCGTTGTGCTGCGACAACATGGCAACGGAACTCGACCGGTTCAGGAGGTGGAAGATGTTTCGAGCTTTCCTCATCGCTGTCGGAGTCTCGATGTGCCTCGTGGGAGCAGAGTGCCTGGTCGTCGATCAGGCCGTGTTCAAATACCCGCGACGGACGAAGGGTGCCGTCCCGGCCGCCACGACCGCTCCGCGCGACCCCTTCTCGCAACAACGGATCCCGATCTTCGAGGCCGACGAACCGGGAACCGCTCGGCACACGTTCAAGCCACCGGAGTGGGCACCCTGGAGCCTGTTGTCGGGGGGCGTGGTGATTGCCCTCTATGCGTTGACCGTTCAGCGGGACTAAGACGAGCAGCCAGTACGAACTTCCCAGTCGATCCCGACGGGACCAGCCCCCGCTTCGGCCGCCAATGAAATGGCAAGGGGTAGAAGACGCCTCAAGGCGGCGTCAATGGTCAATGGTCAATGGCCAACGGCCATCAGCCGTCCCGCTTGCGTTGGAAATACTCGTTGACGTGCTTCCGCTGCGACTTGGGCAACCGCTGCTCGGTCTGCGGATCCGGATCCTCGCTGATCGAGCTGAGGATCTGTTGTTTGACCTCTTCCTGGGTCTGTCCAGCCCGATTCTTGCCGAAGGCATCTCCAACGCGAACCGCTTCGCCGGGCCGCAGTTTGCCCCGTTCACGCGCTTTGTACTCGCCGGTCTCCGTCTCTTCCTCCGGCCGGTACCCTTCGCCCCGTCCTTGCCCCATTCCATTGCCGGGCATCTCGCTGAACTGATCTGACATGCCGCCGAATTCGCTGAACATGTCACTTTCCCCTTCACCTTGCTGCATCATGTCCTTTGCGCTGGCGATTTCGTCCATCATTTCGCCGAGCGTTTCCAACTCGTCCATCTCGCTTTGCATTTCGGACAGTTCGGACGCCAGTTGATCCAACTGCTTGGCGGCGCTCTCCGTATCACCCGCCTGGAGGCATTTCTGGCATTCCCCCATCTGCTTTGCCATCTGCTCCATTCGGCTCATCTGGCGATTCTGCCGCTCCAGTTGATCCAGCTTGCGCTGCAGCTTGTTGGCCCCCTCCAGGTCTCCCTGCTCCATCTTCTTCTGGATCTCCTGCTCGAGCTTCTCCTTGGCCTCCTGTTGGGCGTCAACCATTTCCTGCAGTTTCTGTTTCATCTGCCCCAACTGCTTGGCCAACTGTTTCTTCTCGCTTTCGCTTAAGTCACCGTTCTTCAGCTTCTCCTGCAGCTTTTCAAGCTGGTTGAGGGCATTCTTGAAGTTGCCTGATTTAAGCGCATTGGCAACGCGTTCTGCCGGACCGCTTTCCAGGTTCTTGAGCTTGTCAAACTGCTTCTTCATCTCTTCCGAGTCGCCCAGACTACTGCGGCGTTTCTCGATCTGCTTGGCCAGATCGTTGATTTCGATCATTGCCTTCTTGCGATCGACATCATCCTTGTTGGCCAGGTCGTTCGCGCCCTGCTCGATCTTCTTGAACAGTTCTTCGGCATCCTTGAGGCCCTTCTGTTGGGCCGACTTGCGGCGTTGGGCGATCCGCCGTTTCAGCTCTTCGGCAGCGGACTTGATCTTCTTCCGAGACTCGACCGTCGCCGCGCCGGCTTTCGTGGAAGGCTGCGCGTCCGGTAGGAACATGATGCCGATGACTGCCAGAGCGGGAGCCAACGGGAGAAGGGCGCGCCAGCCGCTCTGCAACTGAAACTTGTCCTTCACCGTAATCACTTCGATGCGACGCGAGGCGTCGTGGATCAATGCCCGGCCGGATTCGCTCTGCAGCTCGTCCGGCGCCAACATCAGCGCACTCGAGACCCGCTCTTTCAAGCCGAATCGCCGGTCAATCTCAATCGCCGCATTCATCGTGTCGTAGCGGACGAGGTACGTCCAAAGGCCGGCGATCAATAACCCGCCAGCAAAGGCACCGCCAATCCACGACCACGTCCAGGTGGCGTAGTCGACGTCGATCGGCCGGACCTTAATCGCCGCCACGGCCATCACGGCCACCAGCAGGGTGGCAAAAAGTGTCCAGGGGACCAGCGCCAGGTACTGCTGCAGAATCATACGGCGTCTGGCGGTCGTGACTTGACGCTTAATCTCGTCCATCTCTCGACTCCCGTGGAAAGAACAACGCAAGGCCTCGGTTGATTCGCCGAGCGGGCCCCTTATCCCCGATTCCCGCCTGGCCTCGACTGCCCGGTATTATATCCCGTGTGATCGGCCCTTACGTCGCCGAATTGGTCATTTCTTGCCGGCTTTTTTCGCCATTTTAGAATGCGATGCGATGGCGGCGCCAGGCAGCGATTCGTCGGGCGGGCGCGATTCTTGGCGGCAGACTGGGGGATCGCCCGCTTTTCAGCAATTTGCCGGCGACCAGGCGTCCCGCCCCGGGCGGAAATCGATCGCTTGGCCGACTCGTCGGTACAATGCGGGCTGGCTCCGCGACACGACGCGATGATTGGCTTGGCCTTTGAACAACGCAGGTTAACCGTTGCCCGCAATTTCGGTTAACTTGGAGAGGGGAGACCGTTTCCGGGCCCGCCCGTGACGGCCCCGTCTTCAAGTGAATCGCAGAAGGTGCTTCATGGTTTCCACTGGTATGGCTTCCGCCGGCCCGCTCCCGTCACCGGCCGATCTCCCCGCGGCAGATGTCGTGATCTACGACGGCCATTGCCGTTTTTGCACCAACTCGGTGCGCCGCCTGCACCGACTTGCCGGTTCGCGCCTGGCATTCATTTCGCTCCACGACGCGGAAGTCGAGCGGCGCTACCCGGAACTGAGCTACGACCAAATGATGGAAGAGATGTTTGTGGTCGACCGGTCTGGGAACGCCCGTGGCGGCGCCGCGGCCTTCCGCTACCTGACACGGCGGCTGCCCTGGCTGTGGCCGTTGGCCCCCTTTCTGCACATTCCGGGCAGCCTGGGGATCTGGAAATTCCTCTACCGACAAGTCGCCAAACGCCGCTACCTGATGGGCAAAACGGCCGATTGCGAGAGTGGAAGTTGCGAGATTCACTTTCGGTAGCCGGGACGGTATTGGGTCCGCGATCGAGCGGCTGCGGATCCAGCGGCTGCTTAACATCCGGGCGAGCGAACCCTCATGTCCAATAATCGACCGATCGAAGCGGTGGTCGCGGTGATCCCCAGGGGCCGCTGCCTGCTGGCCATCCGCCGCTCGACGCGTGTCGTCGCCCCGCGGATGGTCTGCTTCCCGGGGGGCCGCCTGGAAGCGGATGAGCCAGAAGTCGACGGCCTCAAGCGAGAGCTCCGCGAAGAACTGGCGGTTACCGTCGAGCCGATCCGCCGGCTTTGGACGAGCGTCACACCATGGGAGGTTGGCTTGGCCTGGTGGCTCTGCGCGCCGCTGACCCACGAACCTCGGCCCAACCCGGAGGAAGTCGAGTCGGTTCATTGGCTGGAACCTGGGGAGCTCGGAGCATTGCCCGACCTCTTGGAAAGCAACCGAACATTCCTGGAAGCATGGCGGCGCGGCGCGTTTCCTCTGCCGGGCTAGCCGGAAGCCGCCGATACGATTCGGCCGCCGGCCGCTGGCTCGACGAGCATACCTCGCCCTGGCGGACAGCCCGGCAACCGATCCATGCGTGGGAAACAACGCCCGACGAGCAACCCGGCGAAGGCCGGCTCGAAAGAAAAACGACAAAAAATCCGCATCGCCTGGCGAAGCGTCCGTTGCGGTCCGGGGATCGTAACCCGTTCAGCGGCAACGCTTAGTCGACCCGCGGTTGGCCGGCCAGGCGTTGACAGCACCGCAGTCACTGTGCGAAATCCGCACAAATCGAGCTGCCACCAGCGGCCTTTATCCGATAAAGAGCAACAACCTCAGAGATTCGACACCAGTGCGCCGAAGACTTGCGGCGAAGCGGAATCGTCGCGAACAACGTCTCCAAGTTCTACGGAGGGGTGTAGTATGCGGCGAAGGATCGCGCTTGTCGTGCTGGCGGCCAGTCTGCTTGGTCGAGTCAGTGCCGGAGATCAAAACGAACCACGCAGCCTGTTCGCCAAGAAGCACTGGGTCCGTTTCGACCTCGTGTTGGGACGCCTGACCGCCACCCAGATTCGAGGTGGCCGTCAGAACTGCCTCCTCGATGCAAGCAGCACGGGGGGGCCCCGCGAACTTCTCTCAGTCACCGGTGAGAGCCACGCTCCCGCGGTAAGCTACGAACGGACGGACCGCCACCAGCGGCTGCACGTCGAAATCCTGGGCCGCAATCGAGTGACCATTCGGCGCGAAGCGCAACCCGGTTCAGAGACCGTACCGCTGGAGTTCGTACAGCCGCAGCAGGGGCCGGTCTCGCTACGCCTGGGCGCGCCGAATGCCGTGGTGGCCGATGTGGAGGCCAAGAGCCTCTGGCACTTGCTGCTTGCCGAGCCGGTCCTTTGTCGTCACCAGTTGCTGCCGGTGCTGAAGCTCCTGCGTCCCCATTGGCGCCTGATGGAATCGGCCGAACGCATCGAAACAAGTCTCCTGCGTGCCGCCGCCGAGGGCGACGCGGTGACCTTGGCCCACGTCCGTGAACTGGTCGATGCCCTCGATCAGCCGCAGTTTCAAGCGCGGCGCCGCGCCGATCAGCAACTCCGCAGTCTGGGCATTCTCGTACTGGCCCGTTTGGAGCAGTTGGATCGGACGACCTTGACGCGGGAACAGCGACAGCGGATCGAACGGATTGAACGCGACCTGGCCCTGATGAAAGTCGACAGCCCCGAACGGATTGCCGCTTGGATGCTCAATGACACTTCAGTGTGGCTGGCGATTCTGTCGCGCGGGGACGTCGAAGCGCAGCAATTGGCAGCCAGCCGCCTGGCGGAGACGGAGCCGACGGCCACACAATTCGACCCCCGCGCCGATGCCGCCCAACAACGGCGACAAATCGAAACGCTGCGGCTGCGGATCAGCGCGCGGCGTTGACTCTCGATCCAAGCAGTCGTCCTGTCGTCATTCCCTACGTCATGCCAGGCATGGCCTCACACGGCCCGGCATGTCGCAGGAACCCGTCATCAACGATCTTCCGCACCTCCGGGTTGCGGAATCTGCCGAATCTGCTCGCGGCTCGCACTTCAGTCCCACCACCAGGCATCGCGAGGCGGCTGGCGCGGCTTCGAACTAGCGTGGCTGGACGTCATCTGACCGTATTGGTCCAATTCGAATCGCGTGGTCGAGACGAACTGGTTGGCATCGACGGCGACGCCGCCACTGACGCCGACGACGATGTGCCGGCGATTGATGATGCGGTGGTTGATCACGGATTGCACCTGGCGCGGCGCCTCGCCCAATTCGACGTGGAAGCGATCCGTTTGTCGCCAGTGCCCGGCATCCCAATCGACTCGGGCCGCCAGGTCTTCAGAACGAATGATGGCCGCGACCAACGCCAACTGAAACACATTTCGCAGCTCGGCGTACACCGGATACCTGGTTGCCAACGCATCGAAGTGCTTGGTGAAGCTGTGCGCAAATTCCTGGTTCAATGCATCCGATGTTCCCGTGTGAACACGTTCTCCACGTTCGGTCAAGAGTTCGTTCTCGCTGAGCACCCTGACGCCCGACCCGTGCAATTGAAACGCATCGCGGGTCTTGGTGGTTGTGACGTGATCGAAATTCGGAGTGAACCACCACCGCAGAACGTCCATCGCCGGCGGACGTTCGCCCTCGTTGACCTGGATTCGGTCCAGGTAACTTGTCACGCCGGCCGTACCGTCTGCGAGCCCCATGCCGACCAGTTTCATGTGATAGTCTGCCTCGACCAGCGTGCGCGCTGTGCGCGTCCGTGGATCGATACCAAAGATGGAGATGGTCTGCTTCCCCAGCCGATCGCGGAGACCGGCCAGCCAGGCATCCCGTTCGGACGGCTGCAGCGACCGCTTGGCCGATTCGGCCGAGTAACGCTGGACTTGAGCGACATTTTCGCGCACCGGGTTGATCGAGCAGCCGAAGCGACCATCGCCATCGAAGGCGTTTCTCAACACGACGACGAGATCGTCAAGCCGGAGGGTGGGCTTGCCGGTCGCCACGCTCACCGGACGGCCGGTGGAATCCGGCTGCCAATCGCCGGCCGGCCCGGCGATGACGATGTCTCCTGTATCCGGGTAGAAAAGGAGATACCGGATGGCTTCGAGCCCGGCCAGGTGCCGCATCGCGTCATCAGGTCGACGCCCCAAGGCCCATTGCATCTGCACGTGCTGTTCGAGCCGCGGCAGGGAAACTTTTCGCAGGGGGGCACGGCGACGGACATCCAGGTTAACCCCTGCGGACGTCGCCCGCCGACGCACGGTCGCCAGGCCCGATGAATCGGCGTCCGCATCGACGCGGCGCAGCAGCCCCGTCGTGTCGACGTACACGCCGCCCGGAAACGACTCGATCGCCCCCGGGCCTCCCACGTCATCCCACGAATCGGGCGCGATCGTGGCGGTGATTAGTTCGATCAGCGAATCAAAATCGGCCAACGCGGCGCCGCCCCGCGGCCCGCCCAGAACGGGATGACCGGCAAGTTCGTCCATCGCCTGTCCGCGCAGGTCGCCGTTTTGAATGTCAAATGCGGTGTTCAGCGCGGCGTATCGCGAACCGCTTTCCATTTGCGCTGCGGCGATCCCCCGCAGCCAGTTGTCCCGCCGGGCCGGGTCCGCCAACTGATCTGCCATGCGGCGAGCCGGCCCGAATTCGCCCGCTGCAAGGCGAGCCGAGATTTGCTGGTCAACCGACGGCTCCGCCGACGAGGCTGGGGCGCCGCTGCCGACGAGCCATGCCAAACCGATGGACCAGAACAGTCGCCCCGCCAGACGCCGCCAACGTTGCGCTTGAGATGCTGCTGATTCGCCGCGTTTCATCGCCATCCGTCCTTCCTCGAATCCGACCTCGCTCCCCTTGCCTGGAATGACGCAGACGTCGTTAGAGTCTTTCGTGGTGACCTGCGGACACGATGCGTCCCGGCGTCGGGAGCGCCGAGCGGGACCAAGCCAGATGTTGGCACGTTCCCGCTTCGGCCGTGGCCTGCCGCACCAGCCTGATTCTAAGCAGGTTCGCGTGTGACGGGAAAGTCAGAGGCGTCAACGAGCCGGCCGGGAAAAGGGGGGCCCAGCCTGCGGATGGTGTGGCAAGAACGAAAAAAGGCCCCGCCATACAGGGGCGGGGCCTCTTAGTCTCGGATCATTCGAGCCACGATCAGACGGTGGCGATCAAATGAAAACTATTTCTGGAAGATGCCGCCCTTTTGAGCGCAACCACCTTTTTGGCAGGCGCCGCCCTTCTGAGCGCAACCACCCTTTTGGGCGCAGCCACCCTTCTGGCAGGCGCCGCCTTTGCCCTTGCCGTGGCTACGGTGACCGAAGCCGGCGAACAAACCGCGGTGGAACTTGCCACCCTTCTGAGCAACGCCACCCTTCTGGGCGCATCCACCTTTTTGGCAAGCGCCACCCTTTTGGGCGCAACCGCCCTTCTGGCAAGCGCCACCCTTCTGAGCGCATCCGCCCTTTTGGCAGGCGCCGCCTTTCTGGGCGCAACCACCTTTCTGGCAGGCGCCGCCCTTCTGGGCACAGCCACCTTTTTGGGCATGTCCACCTTTCTGGCAGGCGCCGCCGCAGTCACCCTTCTGGTGAGCGCCTTTCTGGCTCGACCCCATCGTCAAAACACGGTCAAGCAGTTCAAAGGCGTTGGCACTCGAAGAGTTGACCGTACAAAACAGGCCGATGGCCAACAGCATCATCGTAATGGTCCGAAGTCGCATGGGAGGGCTCCTAAGATCCGGAAAAGAATCGATACGGTAAGTCGTCACCGATCACATCGCGCCCCGCATTGAGCCGGAGTCTCTGGAGTCGCGGCTGCACGCATCTGTCGACGAGCATGTGTTCGGCTCAGCAATTCGTGCTGATGTCTGGTGATTTCTATCGACAACCCATTTGACGCATCTTTACAGGTCGCCTTTATTCTTCCCCGTATTCCAGGAACTTCGCATCCGGTTCTTACAGTCGTGTTGCCTGAGCCCGGTTCAAACGGCTGACCGGCCTCGCCGGACGTCTAGTCCGGCTCCGCCGTCGCCACCGAAGAAATGCGACAAGTGCCTTATATGAAACATCTTGCGCCGCTAGAAATAACGTCCGGCAAGACCACCGTGGATCTCCACGCTGCCGAGCCCACCGAGCCCCTATCCCGGATCACTCATCAGCCGTCGGGCGTTAGCCCCGGTTCACGCATCAGCCGACGGGGTGTGAAGCGTTCAACCCCGGTGGACGAAACTTGGCACAACGCTCACGCGGTTGCCGCACATACAACCGTCATCCCGGCTACTGGATCGATTTCAGGGCCTCGCGGTACTTGGCCAGATTGGCCTCGTACTGGGTCCGTGTTTCGCCCGCCACATCAATTCCTTGGCTGACCCGTTCCAGGATCGCCGGGAGTTCGGTTGCCAGTTCCGGGTTCACCCCGACCTGGAACAACTGAACGACGCCGTTTCTGTCGAGGACGACGAGCGCGGGAGCACCTGGGATGGCGAACAGGTCGCGTCCAAAGGCACGCAGGTCCCGTACCAACGGAATCGTGACCCGCCACTCCCGCATCAGGCGAGCGATTTCAGCGTGGGATCGTTGCGAGGACTCGGCACACACTGCCAGCATTGCGACTTCGTTCGTGTCGATCCGGCCGCGGACCTGTTGGAGTTGCTCGAGGGCGGTGCGGCAGGCCGGATGGTCACTGAACCAGAGCAGCACAGACGTCCGCCCCCGCAGTCCTGTGGCGGTCACATCGGCACCGGCGGGGTCGAGGAAGTGGAATCCCGCGACCTGTTTTCCGAGCAGCGGCGTCGGCAAAGGTGGGGGCGGGACGACAAAAGAGGTTACGGCGCGCTCTGGCGGGGAGACGGAGACCAGGAATGTCTCACGGGCCTCAGTCGACGCGAACTGCGCCATCCGCAACTCGGCGACCAGTGAGGGCCTTTGGGCCCCGAGCGACGCAGGAACGATTGTCTGCGGGTATTCGAGGCGACGCAACACGTGGCTGGACGTATCGATCCAGAACACGAACTTGCCTTCGTCGGTGCAGACTTCGACGCGATGGCACGGATGCCCTTCAATTCGCGAAGTCGGCAGCAAACGTTTTTCCACCTCCGCGGGAAGAATCGCCTCCAGCGGAGCCTCGCCGAGGAGCAACTCGAGTTGGATCGGGAGTCGTCCCGCGCCACCGATCACGGCCTCCTTCAGGATCGGGTCCACCAGCAGGCTGTCCAGGGTCAACCTGCCGGGTGCGGGTACCAGCAGGACCTGTCGGTCGACTTCTGGGGAGCCGGATCCTTCAATGCGAGCCCGCAATTGCCGTCCATCACAGACCATGGTCGCCTGGTAAGCATGCACGCGCAGGTGATCGTCACCCTCGACCACCACGGCCAGCGGTGCTTCGTCGTGGTATCGAGTTCCCTGCTGTTCGTAACGCAAGCAGAGCACCCCGCGGTCGCTGTAGGCGGTCGCATTCCGGTAGGCGGAGACCATCTTCTCGAGGACATCCGTCGCCGTTGGTGGTGCATCACTTGCCAGGTCGCGATCGGCCTCGGACTGCCCGCAACCGGTCAAGACGGCCAGCAATGCGGCGGCCAGCCAGCAGATCCGGATGAACCGGTCCAGACGTTGGCATCCTGATAGAGTCCGCATCCGGCACCCTCTTCCTGAGACACGTTTCTTACCGGCGCGGTCACGCCTTTCGCACCCGGTCCACCGAGCCGCCGTTGTCGTGAAGTTTTCACGCAAGTCGCTTCTTGACCTTATTTTCGGCATCGGACTATGATTCAATGCAGTCGGAACAGGAGAACCCGTCTTGCGATCTGCAACCGCTCTGTGGCCATCTCGTTTGCGACTCCCGCGGCCCAGTTCCCGGCCGTCTTCCCCGTCAATTCTCTGGATCAGATCTCTATGCCGCGTGAATTGAATTACGGCACGAGCGCGTTCGTTCGTGTCGATGTACCGGACACGGCAGTGTTGGCCAATTGCTCCGTCCCGCGGGGCGAGCCCCTTGATGACCCGGCGGCTGCGGTGGCGGCTGCGTTGGTGGAACCGCTGGACTTTCCTCCGGTTTCCCAAGCGACGGTCCCGGGGGACCTGATCGCGCTGGCCATCGATCGCGCCGTTCCGCAGGGGGCGGCCGTGGTTGCGGGCGTGGTGCATACGTTGTTGTCCGGCCACGCTCGACCAAGCGACATCACCATCGTCTCGACCGATCCCAATGCCGGCCAATTGACGGCACAATTACCGGCCGACGTCCGCGATCAGATCCGCGTCGTCATCCATGATCCACAAGACGCGGACGCGATCGGGTTCCTGGCCAATTCACAGGAAGGCAAACAGATTCGCTTCCATCGCGCCCTGTTGGACGCGGACGTCGTCTTGCCGATTGGTACATTGCGGCTGGAAGAAGGGCTTTCCTACTTCGGCATCAATTCGTGTCTCTACCCGA
The DNA here is from genome assembly GCA_030430075.1 of bacterium. Lineage (GTDB taxonomy): Bacteria > Planctomycetota > Planctomycetia > Pirellulales > Pirellulaceae > ARS98. Next base: position 17,782 of record JAUIGN010000050.1, on the reverse strand, counting down.
CGTTTTCTGACGCGCAAACGATCGGCCGATTCCGCTCGCCCGGCACCACAAGCTCCGCCGTGCACCAGCGTCGCCGCACGGCCGAAGCCGAAGAAGCGTCGTGGCAACTGGGGGCGCAATTCGCGTTGCAGGTCACGCCGGGACCGGGCGACACCATATTGCACGTTCTTGCGGGTGATGCACGCTCGGTTGCCAAGCGTGGGCGGCAACTGTGTGCCGCAGCTTGGAAGCACGAGTCCCCGACCCGTGGCGAACTGGTGGTGGCTTCGATTGAGGGTGGTCCCGAGCACCAGACCTGGGATAACTTTTCGAGGGCCCTGTTTTCAGCGGGCCGCGCCGTGTGCGACGGCGGAGCAATCGTCCTCTGCACGGAACTCAGTTGCCCAACCGGCGCCGCCTTAAGGCAGCTCAAGGGCGATGCCACGGACGAGCAGCTCTTGCACGCCCTGCAACGTGAACGGTCGGATGATGCTGTGGCCGCCGCCATGCTGGCAACGGAGCGCATCCGAGCTCGTGTCTACCTGCTGAGCAACCTCGAGCAGGATGACGTGGAGGAACTGGGGATCGGGTATGTCGCCTCGGCAGACGAAGTCGAACGCCTCAGCCGGCAGTTCGACAGTTGCATCCTGCTGGGGAACGCCCAGCACGCGATGCTGGCCACCGTCGAAGAGTAGCCGGGAGCTGACCGGCCCCGACGGCCGAGAACCCGCTTCACGGCTCGGAAAAACGGAAGGTGCCATGGGGCGAACGCGGTCCGAGCGAGGGCCCGGCGGATTGGCGGATGCCCGTTAAAGCTGTTGTCGTCTTCATCGCTTGAACTTCCCGCTGACCCAACACGAGCTTCGTTGTTATGCCTCCGCTTTCCGACCAGATGCAAGCAAAATACGATGCCCTGCGGTCCGGAGCCGTTCTGGCCCGTGCTGCCAACCGAGCCCAACTGGCCGTCACCGGAAAGGACCGGGCGACCTTTCTCCACGGCTTTTGTACGAACGACATCAAGCGGCTCGCCGTCGGCGAGGGTTGCGAGGCGTTTCTTACCAACGTCCAGGGGAGGACGGTCGGTTTGGTGAACGTCTTCTGCGATCCGGGCCGCCTGGTGCTGGAAACGGTTGCCGGCCAGGTCGAGCCGATGATCGGCGGATTGGATCGCTACATCATCCGAGAAGACGTTCAGTTGGTCGACCACAGTCAGGACTGGAGCCTGCTCCGCGTGGCGGGACCCCAGGCCGCCGCCCTGCTCAAACGTTCCTTCGCCATGGAGGCAGCCCTGCAACCTTGGCAGCATGCGACGTGCGAATGGGACGGGCAACCATTGGTCATTCGCCGCGTGGACGCGTGCGGGTCGCCCGAATTTCTGGTCGGTTTCGAATCGTCCGCAGCCGACCGCGGCTGGCAAGCGCTCGTCGACGCAGGGGCCGTCGCTTGCGATTCGAGCGTCCTGGAAGTCGGCCGCATCGAAATGGGGACGCCCGTCTTTGGGATCGACATCACCGACGACAACCTACCCCAGGAAGTGGACCGTAACGCGACCGCGATCTCCTTCACGAAAGGCTGCTATCTGGGGCAAGAAACGGTGGCACGCATTGATGCCCTGGGACACGTGAATCGGCTGTTGCGAGGGCTGCGTCTCGATTCGCAGGAAGTGCCACCAACCGGAACAGAGTTCTTCCGGGACGGCAACGTTGTGGCGAGGACGACTTCCGCTTGCTGGTCGCCCCACCTGAACGGACCGCTCGCCCTGGCCTACGTCCGGCGCGAGCTGGCTGAAACAGGCGAACGGCTGGAGGGAGCAACGGGGCACGCGGACGTCGTTACGTTGCCCTTGGCCTGAGCGGTCGCCGCCTGGCGGCGAGCGTATGGATGTCAGAGCGGCTGGCACAAAGCGACGTACCGAAATCTCGATCGCGCCCGCCAGTCGCCACAGAAACATCCGCGCCGCATGCCACGCCGAGTGAGACTAACCCGCATGTGGGCGAGCGGCGACCTGCAGGGGTTGCGGGCAATCGGCCAGCCAACGTTGAAGGCGGCCCGTCACATCCGCAGACTCGGGCACTTGCCCCACCGCGCGGCACGTCCCGTCGCGCAGGTGCCCGGCAATCGCGCGTAACCGAGACTGGGCGTTTTCGAGCACTACGGCGCAGGCCGCCTCGTCAAGCTCCGTGCGAAGCAACTCGACTTGGGACGCGGTGCGTCTCCTCTCCAGGGCGACCAATCCTCCGCGTTCGGCCTTGAGCAGCTTGCCATCGACATAGGCGCGGCGCAGTTGGTGCCCGCTATTGAATTGAAACACCGGATCCACCCCCAGGAAGAAACTGGCCGATCCATCACGGCGAAAGCCGACGACGATCGTCTCGTCCGACCCGGGAAGTTCGAATTCGATCCGTTCGACGAGCGCCGTTGCCTCGCGCAGCAAGTCTTCGCGGTCTTGTTCGTTTCGGGCCACGCTTCCGGATACTCGACTGCCGTTGTAAACAGGGCCCCTTGATTCAGTGCATCGGCGGCCGGCATGCACGGACCGCTACCGGCATGGCGTCCTCTCGAGCTTGCCACGCATCTTAACCCGTCGGCATTCGGCATGGCAACGAGCCGATGGTCGCGGCGCGGTGGCCAATCCGTCGCCAGTGGACCTGCAAGCCCGTGACGTTCGCGCCGCGGTTCCGACCGTTGAAAGGACCTGGTGGATCATTGATACTGGCAGCAACGTGAAATCGTGTTCACCAGAATGCCGGCGGTCTTCCTTCCTTTGATCGCCGGACCTTATGTCGCGAGGCAGATTCGTGTTCGATTTACAACGACCCGCGCTGCTCCTGATCGGGTTGGCGATGTTCGCGAGTTGGGAAAAACGCAGCTCAGCAGGAGAGGTTTCGTTCTCCAATGAAGTCATGGCTGTGCTCTCCAAAGCGGGCTGCAACATGGGAGCCTGTCACGGCAATGCCAACGGCAAGGGAGGTTTCAAGCTGTCACTCCGCGGGCAGGATCCGGCCTTTGACTATTCCCAATTGGTTCGTGAGTTCGGCGGCCGCCGACTGAATCGTTTGCAGCCGGAGGAAAGCCTGATCCTGCTCAAGCCGACCGGGAGAACACCGCACCAGGGCGGGACACGGTTTGACGCGGAGTCGCTGGAGTACACGATTCTACATCAATGGATCCGGGCCGGTGCGCCCGGTCCGCAGCGTGAGGATGTGTCATTGGTGAAGCTGGAAGCGCGTCCCGGTTACCAGGTCGTCGTGGCGCCGGCCGCGACAGTGGCCCTGCGCGTGACGGGTACGTTCTCCGATGGGAGTCGACGCGACCTCACCGAGCTGGCGACGTACGAGACATCCAACCTGAACGTGACGGTCGATCGCCGGGGCGTGGTCCGCCGCGATCGCTTTGGCCAGGCGACGGTGGTCGTACGCTATCTGGAGCAACAGCAATCCGTGCGACTGGCGTTCGTTCCGGAGAATCCGAACTTTGTCTGGAGCCGCCCGCCCGAGAACAACATGATTGATCGGCTGTTGTTCGCCGAACTGCGCCGGCTGCGAACCAACCCGGCCGGCCTGGCCGACGACGGGGTATTTGTTCGGCGGGCTTACCTTGACGCATTGGGCCTGCCGCCGACCGCCGCGGAGGCGCGCCGGTTTGTCACCAGCGACGACGCGGACAAGCGGGTGCGGCTGGTGGACCAGTTAATGGGGCGGCCGGAGTTCGCCGATCATTGGGCCCTCAAGTGGGCCGACGTGCTGCGGGTTGAAGAGAAGGTCCTTGATCCCAAGGGCGTCGACATCTTTCACGCTTGGATGCGTCAGCAATTCGCCGATGACGTGCCCGTCGATGGGTTTGTCCGAGCGTTACTCCGCGCCGAAGGAAGCACTTATGAGAATCCCCCAGCCAACTACTGGCGGGCCAATCGGACTCCCACGATCCGCGGCGAAACCACGGCTCGCCTCTTTCTCGGAGTGCGGCTGCAGTGTGCCAAATGCCACAACCATCCTTTCGATCGATGGACTCAGGACGATTACTATTCGTGGGCGGCGATCTTTGCGCAACTGGACTATGAGATTGTTGACAACCAGCGCAAGGACAAGCTGGACAAGAACGAGTTCAACGGCGAGCAGATTGTCGTCTTGAATACGAATCAGGGCGTGCGGGATCCCCGGTCGGGCCGGCGTGTGGCCAGCAAGTTGCTTGGTGACCGCCACCTCGGACCCGGCTCGTACCACGACCGGCTCGTTCCTCTTGCAGTCTGGCTGACGTCGCCGGATAACCGGCAGTTCGCTCGAGCCCAGGCGAACCTGGTCTGGTACCACTTGATGGGGCGGGGTTTGGTCGATCCGATCGACGACTTTCGCTCAACCAACCCACCTATCTATCCCACTGTCCTTGAAGCACTCGCCGACACCCTGGTCGACACCGGCTTCAATTTGCGTCATCTCGTCCGCACGATCATGCAATCGCGCGCCTACCAACTGGCTGCCGCCCCACCGGCCGGGGCCGATGAAATCACGGACGTCGCCGAGCTGCCCGTGTTTTCACATGCCCGGGTGCAGCGTCTGCCCGCCGAAGTCTTGCTGGATGCTCAAAGCCAGGTGCTGGGAACGCCGGCCGAGTTCGCAGGGTTTGCGCCTGGCCTGCGGGCCGTGCAGTTGCCCGGAGTGAACCGGACCAGGCCGCGCGACGGAAAACAACGGGCCGGCGACCGGTTCCTGAAAGCGTTCGGGAAACCCGAGCGGCTGCTGGCCTGCGAGTGCGAACGGTCCAATGAAACAACGCTCGCCCAGGCCTTCGCACTCATCGGCGGCTCGCTGAACCAGCGGCTGACCCAGCCGGGGAATCGCGTCGAGCAACTGTGCCGGACCGTGGACGATAACGGTGCGCTGATCGACCAGCTTTATTGGATGGTGCTTAGCCGAGCGCCGCGGCCGCAGGAACTGCGCAACAGCCTGGCGATGTTCTCCGCCAGCGACGACCGGATTGCCGTCTCCCAGGACCTGGCTTGGGCGCTCTTGAATTCCAAAGAGTTCATCTTCCGGCATTAGTTCGGATACGGTTCAACTGCATTCCGCACTTCCGTGGGTCAGGCTTTGTATGACGCTCCGGACTCCCACTCCCGAGCCGCAATACCATCCATGCGGATTTCGCGGGCCGTTGTTTTCCGAAGGTGGTAGCGGGAAGACCGCGGATGCCCGGTAACATCGTTAACGCGTTGACCGGCGACCTGCTGCGGCTGCCATTACCTGAGGCCCGGCGGCGGCCCGTTCAAACCGCTGTTCGTAGTCCGGGTGGGTCGTCCGGAGAAGACGGTCCCAGACCGCGAAGTAGAGGCCATAGTTCATGCGAAACGCTTCATGATGCAAGGCATGGTGCGTTACGGAATTCAACAGCCAACCGGCTCGACTGCGGAGGAACCAGGCGGGGAAAATCTCGTAGCCGCAATGCCCAAAGACGTTAAACGCAAGCTGCCAAGTCATGAACAGCCCAAAGGCCACCGGGTGAACGGGGACCACGAAGACAATCAGGGGGCCGATTCCGGCCTGGATGAACGCTTCGGCCGGGCTGAAGGCATAGGCGGCCCAGGGCGTGGGATGCGAAGAACGGTGGTGCGTGTCATGCCGCAGCAGGCGATACAGCCGCCGATGATGCATCAGGCGATGCGTCCAGTAGAAGTACGCATCATGCACGACGATCATCACGCCGATGCTGAGCAGAAACCAACTCCAGCCGTAGTCGGAGATGTGCAAATACAGTCGCGTCCAGCCGGAGTAGCCGGCGTAGACCACGGCTCCGGTGACGATCCCAAAAATGGCGATGCTGCGCAGCGAATGACGAAACTCACGCCACGCCTGCCCGTCCGCCGGCCCGCTCCTTCCCACTCGGCGATGGCGAAGCGCCTGTTGAAAGACAACATAGAAAAACAGCCAAACGCCACCGGCCAGCAGCACGTAACCGACCGCGTCCAGGAATGTCGTTCCGACCAGAGCGGCCAGTGCTCGAGCCAACTTTTCTAAAGACGTCATTCCGTTTCTCGAGATGCGATGGCCATCCGCCGTCGTTGACTGAGGGTCTTCGACCTTTGGCTGCCGGTACGGGTGCGGGGCTCGCCGCGGTGCTTGCCCATGCAGGCGGATGCTACCTGTGAGCATAGCCGATGCCGCGACCGGCGGCGAACTCGCACTGCAAACAGGACGGCGGCAATTCATGGGAATTGGCGATCGGAACGGTTAGAATGACGGTCCGCCATCCATTGTGGATGTGGACTGTCTATGTCGCCCCGGGAGGTACGTCTGATGAAGATGTTGAATCTGCTGGCACTCGCCGCGGTCGGACTTGGCATGACAGGGAGCTGCGTCTCCCGCTTAGCGATCGGTGACGACCGGCTGGAACCGCTCACGGCCCAACCAGGAATCGTCTGCCTGGTCGATCTTCCGGAAGGGGGCACCGAGCGGCTGGTGGCGGCGGCAACCGCGGGTGAGGCGACCGTCTATTTTCAATCCGCGGATGCCGCGCAGGTGCTCGCCGTACGACGGGCCGCCGAGCAAGCCGAACTTTTGGGAACTCGCCTGTTCGTCGGAACCGGGCCGCCGGATTCGATTCCCCTGGCGGACAATGTCGCGGACGCCGTACTCGTGGCGCCTGCCGCAGCGCAGCGAACCATCGACGCCGAATTGCTCCGTGTGCTGCGGCCGCGAGGCGTGGTTCGGGTGGGCTCGCGGAGCATCGAGAAGCCGGTGCCGGCCGGCATCGACGACTGGAGTCACCCGTACCATGGCCCGGATAACAACCCCCAATCTCAAGACCAGCTGGTGCGGGGCGACTTTCAAACACAGTTTATCGCGACGCCCAAGTTCAGCCCCATGCCGCAACAGACCGTTGCTGCCGGCGGACGACTTTACAAAGCAATGGGCCATATCGCGCATAAGGCGAATCAGAATGAGATGCTCAACACGCTACTGTGTGTCAACGCCTACAACGGGACAATTCTCTGGAAGCGTCCGAATCCGCCCGGGTTCATGATCCATCGCAACACGATGGTCGCCACGGAGGACGCCCTGTACATGGGCGATCACGAGTCGTGCAAGGTGATCGATGCAACGACGGGCGAGGTGCGCGAGCAGATTACGATACCCGCCGATATCACCGACGGTCCCGTTTGGAAATGGATGGCAATCAGGAACGGCGTCCTCTACGCCTTGGTCGGCAACCTGGAAATCCAGGTCGACACACAACGGTCGGATCGGCGCGGTCTGGGACATTGGCCCTGGGGGATGTGGAAGGGCCACGATTACAAGAATCCCGAACGATCGTTCGGCTTTGGCCGCACCTTTGTGGCCGTGGACCTCGCCACCAAGAAACTGCTCTGGCACTATCGCGATGAACAGTTCCTCGATTCGCGCGCGGTCTGCATGCGGGACGGCCGAATCTACTGTTACAGTCCGGAGAAATTCCTGTGCTGCTTGAATGCCTCGGACGGGACGTTGCTTTGGAAGAACGCCGCCCAGGAGCTGCTCGATGCGATCGGTCCGAACGAACGCGCGCAACACTATACCACCGGTTACGCCACGACCTGTTACCTGAAGTGCAACGATGAGTACCTGTTTTTCGCCGGCCCGCAACGCAAACGGTTGGTGGCCGTATCGGCGCTCGATGGCAACCTGGCTTGGACTTACCCGGTCGGAAATCTCCAACTGGTGCTGCGTGACGATGCCATCTTCGCGGCCGGGCAGCAGGGAACGACCGGGGTCCGCTTGGACTACGTGACCGGTAACGTCCTCGACGAATTTCCCGCGCGTCGCGCCTGCACGCGGGCGACCGGCTGTGCCGACAGTATCTTCTTTCGGGCGACCGGCGGAACCGTGCGAGTGATGACGTACACCAACACGGCGCAGCATATCGCGCCCATGCGCCCGCCCTGCCAGGATGGTGTGATCGTTTCCAACGGGATGCTCTATTGGGGACCCTGGATGTGTGGTTGCCAGCTTTCCTTGTACGGCAACATCGGGCTGGCGCCTGCCGGCGCGATGGCCGAGCGGCCGGCTCCGGCACCGCGGTTGACGGTCCACTCGGGCCACTCCTACGTGGCGCCGTTGCCTTCGCGTCCCGGGGATTGGGTCGCCTACCGGGCCAACAACAGCCGTACGGATGCCAGCGATCGCGAGATACCCGCCGACGTAGCACTGCAATGGAAGGTCGACATTTGTCGAGCGGACCTGCCCACGGCTCCGGTAACGGCCGGCGGCCTCGTATTTATTGCCGATCGAACGGGCGTGGTGCAGGCGTTGGACGTCGCAGGTCAACCGGTTTGGAAGCAGTATACGACCGGTGCGATCTATTTTCCGCCGGCGGTTTACGACAACCGGCTCTACGTCGGTTCGGCGGATGGCCGCGTCTACGCGTTCGAGGCGCGTACGGGACGCCCATTATGGAACTTTCGAGTTGCCCCGGAGGAGCGGTTGATTCCGATCTTCGGCAAGCTCGTTTCTGCCTGGCCGGTGGCAGGCGGCGTGGTCGTGGAAGACGGACGCGTCTACGCGGCGGCCGGACTGACCCACTATGACGGGACGCGCGTGGTCTCCCTGGATGCTGCCACCGGGCAGTTGATCGCAGAGAATACCACCTCCGGAAAGCTGGCGGAGGAGGTCAATAGTGGAATCAGCATGCAGGGCGAGTTAAAGATCGTTGATGGAGAACTGCGGTTCCTCGGTGGCGGCGTTTACGAGACGGCCCGATTCGACCTGGTTTCGCTCGAGTGCCTCAATCAGCCGCGAGTTCAGGTTACGTCGCAGTACCGCACTGCGTTCTACCCTTACTACCCGGCCTACGGAAAATTTGTCTCGTTGGAGTATCGCCTCCAGGATGGCAATGTCCTTTCGCATGATGCCAGCTACGAGGGGAGTATGTTCGGCAACCTGGCGTTGCATACGCCCCTGCCTCCCGGGGCCCTGATCAAGGATGAGGCCCGTGAATTCCTCCGTCGACGTGGTCGCAACATGCCTCAGCCGAAGAAACTCTGGGAAGACCAACATGACCGTCGGTTTACCAGTTTCATCGCCACGCCGAAATTGCTGCTGGCCTCAGGGCACCCCGATCGCCAACCCAACAAGCCCTTCCTGGCGGCGATCAGGACCAACGACGGTCGTGATTCCTGGATCCACCCGTTGGCGGCCGATGCCGTCAAAGGAGGGACCGCCATGGACGCCGACGGTCGGATCTTTGTCGCCCTGGAGAATGGCCAGCTTTGGTGCTTTTCTCGCTAAGAATTCGCGAAGAATTGGGGGCCGGGCAAGCGGCCGATGGCTCCCCTCGCCCCCGACCACACTGGCTCCCTTCGCCCCCAGCCACACTGGCTCCCTTCGCTCCCGTCCAGACTGGCTCCCCTCGCCCCCGTCCAGACTGGCTCCCTTCGCCCTCAGCCAGACTGGCTCCCTTCGCTCCCAACCACTCTGGCTCCCTTCGCCCCCAGCCACACTGGCTTCCTTCGCTCCCAACCACTCTGGCTCCCCTCGCCCCCAGCTTGCCTGGGGGAGAGGGGCCGGGGGTGAGGGGGCCTACCCCTCTTACACCGCCCGGATTGCCGGCCTCGCGGGCAACGCGTACGCCGGATGCCGCGCGGCAAGCCCGCTTGTCGAATCCGATCAAGAATGCCAGCATGTCGCCCGCGCCGAAGGTGGCAGGACCACGCGACGAACGACGGTGCCAAGAGTGACCGTGCCAAGGTCGACTTTCGCTCGGCGACCGTCGCATGTCGCCACAGCGTTCGCAGAACGATCGGCGACACGCATTGATCGAACGATATTCACTCACGACAGGAAGCTGTTCCGATGACGAACCGCGTGTTGATTCTCTGTACGGGCAACTCGTGCCGGTCTCAGATGGCCGAGGCCTTGTGGGAGTCCCTGGGGAACGGCGATTGGGCAACCGCATCTGCGGGCTCGAAGCCTTCCGGCTATGTGCATCCCCTGGCGATTCGCGCCATGCACGAGTTGGACATCGACATCTCTGCGTACGAGAGCAAGTCACTGCAGCAGTTTCGCGATCAGGAGTTTGACCTGGTCGTAACTGTGTGTGACAACGCGAAGGAGTCGTGTCCCGTTTTCCCGGGCGCCAAGCAGACGCTGCATTGGCCATTCGACGACCCGGCGGATGCGACCGGCGCAACCGATGACGAAAAGCTGGTCGTCTTTCGGCGCGTCCGGGACGAGATTCGCGATAAGATTGCAACGTACCTCAACGGATAACGGCCCGGTCGCGGATGACGAGCCAGTTGCGCAGTCGTGCGCAGTGACCTGACCCGCCAGCGGGGTAAGCGTTGCGTAGCGAGTGCGGCAAGTGTCTTCCGTGCGCAGGGTCGCTGGAGGCCGTACGGGCCGGCGGCCGTAAGAAGGCTGGCGACGGGCAATCCCGGCAGGGTGAGCCCGTGAGAGTTGGCCAGCGGTTCGTGGTGGATCAAATTGCGGTGCTGCTTGGGCCTGCCGATCGCTGATACGCTCGCAACAACACAGCCACGGCCAGCATCGCAAACGACACGAGCCAGACATAGTAGCCGACACGCAGACTTACAATGGGCGTCTCACGAAGAATTCCTGGTACGGTCAAAGATGAACACGCAATCAATGTGACGAACACAGCGCACCCAACCATCCACGTGTGCCCTACAGAGATATCTCGATTCGCCAGATATGAGCATGCACCTCCCGAATGCCCCTTGTCTTGGTCGGCCCTCAACAAGCCGCGTAGCAGCACGCCAGCGTCACCAGCACGACTAACGTCCTGAGCGAAAAACGGGGGAGCCAGCGTTTCGGGGTGGTGGGGTCAGTGGTCATCAGGAGCGACGTAGTTCTTGAAGTTGCTGCTTCAGGTCATCAATCTCAGCTTGCATGCTTATAATCTTTGCGGACCGTGAGCTACCAATCCATCGAAGACAGCCAACTGTAAGTCCGAATGCTCCGCCACAAAGAAACGCGATCATTGTCCCAATAAATGCGGCGAACAACAGCGGCTCGAACTGAGACCTGGCAAAGGTCGGAGACAGGAGCAAGAATGCGCCAGCATATCCCGCCGCCGCGCCCAGTGAACCAGCCTGCACGCCATTCACGATCGGATTGGGTTCCTTGAACCGACGGATTCCAAGGATCACACCAACGATAGGCCCACCAATCAGGAAGGCTGCCCAAACTACCGCATGGGCCAAGAAACCGAACCAGTTCAAGCCGGCATAGGTTACGGACAATAAGGTTGTGAGCGCGAAGAGAAAGCGAAGGCTGAACTGAAATCCACCGGCCTTGTCCTTTTCGCAGGTCATGGCGTTATGGTCGCAGACCGGATTCCTTGAACTTACTTTGCGTGGACGGATGCCAAACATTGCGGCGTCGGTGAATCAGCCGATCGTGTGCCGACCACGTCCACGCGCGGAGCATGAATACAAGAATAGCAACGATGATTGGAAGAACGGCCAAAAACCCGATCGCATGAATGATCTGCGCCAATCCAGCTCGGCGTCTTGGTCGGTGAGCTCAGCGCAGACAACCAATTCGGGCCCATCCAGAAACAGGACCGCCAGCAGATCGTCTTTTTGATCCAAAGAGACAGGGCGGCCTGCCCCTTCGGATCGTCTGCGCACTTGCCGACGTAGCAGAGCTTGCCGCAGACTTTCTTGGCCCAGCGACCGGTGGCGTGCGGAAAGGGGGGGAAATCCGGGTGCGGCTTGGTGAACTTGTTCGCCCGGTTGCTTCTGGTAGACTTTTCCATTGTCATCACTTCGTGCCTAGCGGTTCAGGTGATGCCAATTTTGATACCGGCGAGCCTAGCAGGTGTCAAACCCCGGGCAATCGATGGGCTCCAAGGGCCAAAAACGCAAGAAACGCCGATAAAACAAGCACCGGATGGGTGGCCGAGTGGTCGAAGGCGGCAGTCTTGAAAACTGCTGTACGTGAAAGCGTACCCTGGGTTCGAATCCCAGCCCATCCGCATCGTAGCCATTTAGGATTTCTCCTAAGTGGCTATTTTTATGTGCTTTACGAGTCTGCTGAGAGAGTGGGGCCGGGGTCGCAGCTTGAAACGTGGTCTATTAGTGATCTAATAACGGTCTGATTATCCCATCCGACCCATTGCAAGCGAGAGACCAAAGTGGTCCCCACGATTCGCAAGACACCGCTCAGGCGCACCCGGCGTGGATACGTGCGGCAGATCGGCAGGTCCACCAGAGGCGGTTCAGTCCTGAAGTTCTATCTTGGCCATGACATGGCTATTGCGGCCCAACGTAGACAGTGGATTGAGGCCATCTACGTTGAGAACTGCCGCATGTTCCAACACAACTTTTGGAATAGCACTTACCTCGACATCGCAAGGCAGATCGAACGCCTCGGATCTGCTGTTCTACATGTAGAGCCAGTGCCCGGAATACCAGATAACAGAGACTACTCATTCGTCCAACGGTTGAGAGACGTTGGTGTTCCAATCTCAGTCGTAGGCGAACCAGCAAAGGCTACTGTTCACCTTGATGCCGATGTGACACCACAAGGCAAGCCTGCTGTTACCAAATTGCACGAAGCGATCAAGGCATACCAGCAAGATAGAGTGGGAAACTATTCAGGTGGCTACCAAGGAGGCCAACGGCTTGCCAAACAGATCGACAAGTTCCTTGAGCTAGAGGATTGCTGGCTGCACGAGTTATCTTTCGTCAAGATCAAGGGGTTTGTTGATCGTTGGCGCAAACGACCAGTAACAGAGCATGGCAGACGCTGCTCTAAGACCTACGCTGAGAACCAGATTACTGAGTTCTTCAAATTTCTGGATGTGCTTGATCGCCCTCTTCGCTCCTAAACTGTCGCCCGAATGGTCCGGGATTTCGCTCGCTGCACCGACTGAATTCCCCTCGGGACGCTTGCTGGCCGAGGGTCTACCCTGCACACACGATCAAAGAGGACTCGCCGTAGAAGGGACGTTAAACTTGCTCGGCGTGGACAGAGAACTTCACTTGATCTTCGACCGATTGGGAGGACTGGAAACTGTAGTCGAGTTGCCGATTGAGGCCATTGATCAGGTCAAGCCACACGGGCTGATTCGCAAGCGGGTCGTCATCACGACAAATATCGGCGAAGAATACGTCTTCCGTGGCTCCGCAAACGAAGCCAAACGTCTCTATGATTGGGCAATCTTTGCAGTCGAGAAGGTGGCAGGTCGTGGTCAATGAGCCAACCCGTGATCTACACAGTCGGCCAACCTCGGCTTCGCAAGAGGCAAACGACCCCAGCAACGATAACCAGATGCAGCATCACACACAGCCAGAACACAATCCGATAGCTGAGCTTCTGCGTTTTGTGGCGAAAGACTCGTTGCCCCATCAAAGCACCCGGCCAGCCGCCAAACAATGCAATCAGGTGCAGGGTCTTCTCGGGCACTCTGCGGCCATCCTTCCGAGCACGGCGCTTGTCGAATCCGTAGAAGACAAAGGCAACAAGACTCAAGACAAGCACCACGGCGAGGTAGGCGATAGCGACTTGCTTCACGGCCATACTCATCCGGCTTCCCAGTAACGAGCCTCGGCCTTCCAGTATTCGTAGAGATCGGCATCCTCTTCGGGATCGTATTCGGCGATGTCATCGCCAGCGACAATCGTAACGGTGACGACCTCGGTTTTCAGGCCATCCGCCGTCGTCCATTGACCACGAACCGCTCGAATCCGACTGGGCCGATTCTTGACATCGGGATGCCGGTCGAGCCACCTTTCAATGATCCATGCGACATCCGGTTCGCTGATCTTGCCATCGTAGGTCAGCTTGCCGTGAATCGCAGGGACAATCGTGATGCGTTTTTCACCCGCACGTTTGGCCAATGCCTAACTCCAGTTGTGGAACCAATAGCAGTAGTCATCGACCATTTGCCGGTTCGGTTTTCCCTTGGCGTCATCTAACTCCCCCAACGGCACATTCATTATCTGCCCTTCGAGTCGAGCTTCGCAGATGATTCCGTAGTCGTCGGCGATCATTGGTTCCTCGTCGGGGTCGCCGAGTCCAACGACCTTTACTCTTTCGGGGTGCCCGTATTCTCCTCCGTGCTCCGCTGTGAACGGGAAGACCAGATTCTTCGACAGGAACTCGTGGTAGGCTTCCAGCGTTTCGTCATCAACATCGGGCAGAGTATCGTTGCTCGTCAGCCCGAAGACCATCCTGATGCGATCATCTTGGTCTCTTGGCGAGAGCGGCTTGGTGGAGATGTTCTTCGGTTGCTCGATGTCGAGTGGACCACCGGTATCCGGTTCGAGATCGTTACCGGTTAGCACATATACTTCGGCGTCCAGACCATCGATCTCGCACCGTTGCAAGAAGACGGGATGGATCGATCCCATCGTCTGCTTACTCCATCGCACGGTGAACGTATCGTCCCCTTGAACTTCCGTGACGGTCCCAGCCCAGCCGCCAAGCGGCATATCCGAGTAATCCACGTCCATGAAGCCGTGCTTTACTCGTACCTTGTCGCCGACCCGAAATGGGGCAGTGGGCAGCGTCTTGCTCTTCTGTTTGGACACGACACGTCCTCCGATTGCGCTGACGATTTTAGCGGCGTTTCCGACCGCTCTTCTTCCCTGCAAGCCGAGCAGTAAATCCCGATTCATCTCCGAGATGGATGAAGATCATGCCACTCAATTCATCGCCTTCGAGAACGGCCCAACCACGACCCGTGAGCGGCGTTCCATCTGCGCCGTCGCCACCCTCCCACGAGAACTCCACGGCGGGTTTCCCCTCTCGCTCTATGATCCGGTGGTCGATGGCACCTTGAACATAACCGAACTGGAAATCGCCGAGACCGTCGGCGCTGAATTCGATGTATGCTTCAACCTCGGCGTTGAGATAATCTTCGTCCCACTCGGTCATCGAAACGATCTGCCAGCGACCGAGAAAGGGATTGGATGACTTGCGCTTGGCCATGTCACACTCACTAAGCATGGGGGAGGCTGGCCTTCACATCTGGGATGCCCGCCAGAAATACGGCATCCTGCTGGTGATGGTGATACGCTTTGAAGACAAACTCATTCCAATAGTGGGTCTCCGGCCCGTACTTCAGCAAATGATGCAGGCGTGTTCTCTCGTTGGGGCCGTCAAACTGGACCATCGCCCGTTTCAAGAAGTCGAGCCAGTCCGTCTTGCTCGCTTCGATCAGAATGTAGGGCGTCGTCAAGGCGATCCAATAAGGAGCCAGTTCAGGTTCCAAAGGCGGGACCAGTCGCACGTACCACAACTCGCCCTTACGTCCGACGTATCCAGCCGGGGAGTGGCAGGTGAACTGGTCGTCCGTGATCAATTCCCGTAGCCGAACATGCGGCCCTTCTCGGCCAACATGCTCATAGATCCCCATCCGGGAAGCGGCCAGTTTCTTGCAGGCATCCAGTTGATGGGGGTTCATTAGGATCACGTCGTTGGCAGCGATCTGGCACAAGGCCAAGGTGTCGTCGCTCTTGCCGATGCGAAGATCGTAGAGCGCCCACAACCAGAAGTAGCTTCGGGTCAGCGGGCTCATCGGGGGACCGGCAGGCATATACTCGTCTTCCGCCTTCTCGACCGTTCGTGCCCATGCTTTCATTTCCGGCAATTGCGACACGCCCTCGGCGAAAAAGGCCGACAATTGTTGCATGAAAATATAAACGGCGTGGATCGGGTCATAGCCTTCTTTGATCAGCGTCTCCATGTCGGTGCCGCCGCCCGGTAACGGATCGCCGGGACGCCTCTTGGGCTCTTTGGTGGGTAGACTTGCGGACTTACTCGCCAGTTTCTTGTGCAATCGCTTTGCATATTGGCCCATGTTCACTCCTTTGATTTCAAATCCTCGATGACTACTTCGGTGGCCTGCTGTTCTCGTCGTCACCCGGCTGATCTGATGGGACGTAGGGGATCAGGCCGTTTTCATAGGCCGCAATCTGCATTTCCCGTAGGGCGTGCCGTATGTCGATGATGAATCCGTCGATCTCGATCATCCAGACCAGCGGGTTGTCTTCGAGGCGGCTGCGGAGACAGAAATCCGGGTCGAAAGGCATAAGGTCCAGACCTTCTCGGATCACTTTGGACTTGTTGTGCATCGTGGCCATCGAGACGCCGAACCAACTGGCAATCTCTTCAGCCTTGACATGCGGCCCCTGACTCGGATCGGTCAAAAAGTTGACCCAGCCGACCGAGTACACAATGCCGCAGGCCCAGCTTGCCCGCTTGCCCCTCTTCACAGGAGACCCGGCTTGACAAATTGCCATACCCATTGCCCGGCAAAGTTGCTGGTACTCTTCGTTGAGACACGCTGTGCAGAAGCCGTCCGTGAGGGCAACGATTTCGAGGAATTCACGCCGGTATTCGGCTGGAACGTCCGATGCGTCCAACTCTGGAAGGGAATCGCTCGGTGTGGATAGTGCCATGGCTCGCCTCCGTGCTGCGTCCAACGCTGAATGCCGACATTCTACCTTGCTGAACTGAGGGGCGATAGAATCGGTAGTTGGCGTCCATTCCTCCCGGTTTTCCGACCGCTAACTTCGACGAGCCCCCAAGCCATGGCCAATCAGATCCTCGTCATCGCTCCCTACTGGCTCGATTCGGTCGAGACGTGGGTGTTTGACGATGTGGCTGTTGATCTCGTGCAGGAGCCGTTCGTCAGTGGCGTACCCGAGATGATCGACAAACTGGTCGCCGACATTCCCAACGCACGGCAGGGCTTTCGGCTGTTGTTCTCGGCAGCGCCGTTTCCCAGCTACCAGCGAAAACTGACACGGTTGCGTGAAGAGTTTGGCGGCTGGTGGTACAGCAGCGACGAGCCGGAAGCAGAGGGATGGTTGTGCCCGGCGCTGTTCCGGTATCTCGACGAAGCGCCCGAAGAGATCTACGTGAAGGCCGAGGCGAAGTGACGACATGGAAGTGAACATCCCTCTTGTTCTGAAGACAGTTCTCGAAGACTACGCCCTCCCGCTCAACGGCGATCATGGCGTTGCACATTGGGCTCGTGTGCTCGAAAACGGAATGCGACTCGCCGACGAAACCGGGGCCAATGTTGATGTCGTGCAACTGTTCGCCGTGCTACACGACTCACGGCGGCAAAACGAAGTCACCGATCCCGAGCACGGACCACGGGCCGCTGAATTCGCCATGGAACTGCGGGGCCGGGTTTTCGACCTCGGCGACCATGAATTTCGATTACTGTACAAGGCGTGTCACAGTCACACCCATCAGCGGACGCACGCCGATGTGACGATCCAGACTTGTTGGGATTCAGATCGCCTTGATTTGGGTCGAGTCGGAATCATGCCGCATCCGAGTCGGCTCTGCACCGCAGCGGCCAAGAGGCGGGAAACCATTAGGTGGGCCGATGGCCGGGCGAGCTTCGGCGTTATTCCAACATTTGTAACGGACGAATGGGGCGTCGAACTGGAGTCGCAGTGGTAAAGAAACGGAAGCTCTGGCAGGAACTCGCTGTCGTCTTCCTGATCGTCATTCCAGTCATGGGACTGGTCTGGTGGCCAATCCTCAGTTCGGACACGAAGCCGTGGGAATCTGGTCGCCCTATACCCGTAGAGCCGCCAGCCGAGCAACGTCGAGTCCACAACGAAGCTGGCTTCTCCATTATTGCGCCACATAACTGGGTGGAGCGCAACCGGGACGAGCCACCGATGATCCATCTGACTCCGAGGCAAGTCATCGCTGCCCGTTCCAAGGCGGGTATGGGGGTCACTCTGGGGCCTGTAAGAAATATTGTGTCAGCTAGCAGAAGAGGTTAGTTTGTTAAGCCTTTTCTGACCATGGAGACTGACGCATGGATGCTTCTTTACGATCGA
>JAUIGN010000049.1 GCA_030430075.1 bacterium | reverse complement strand
AAATAGTTCTAACGATCACCAGAATGACCAAACCTCGGAGATCAGAACGCTCGCTGCGGGGAAGACAAATTTCAACGCGTTCCAACCTATTCGAATCAAACGACTTGCGAACAGCGCAACCGGCTCCAGTCACGGCAGCTCGCCTCGACAAATGGCTCGCGGCAGCGACAATAGAAGGAGCCTGGATGATTCTTCAGCCGTTGAGCGTTCGCCCCGGTTCCGTTGTTGGCCGAGCAACCCGGCCACGAACGCGTTCCGGTTGATGAATCGACCGTGCTCCTTCTGTTCGCATCAGCGTCTGTCGCAGTTCATTTAACTGGAAGCGTGATGACTAGTTTTCGATCATTCATCGTTCTCGCCCTGACGCCTTTCTTGCTGGTCGGCGTGGCAAGCGCCGCGGAAGCCGACGAGCGACAACCGACCCCGGAATCGTTGGAGTTCTTTGAAAAACAGGTGCGGCCACTGCTGTCGCGGCACTGTTATTCATGCCACAGCGTGAAGGCAAAGCGGCTGGAAGGCAAGCTCTTGCTCGACAGCCGGCAGGGTCACCTGCGCGGCGGAGACTCCGGGCCGGCCATCGTGCCGGGAGATGCGGAAGCGAGCTTGCTGATTGAAGCGGTCCGTTACGAATCGTACGAGATGCCGCCGAAAGGTAAGTTGCCGGAGCAGGATGTTGCGACGCTCGTACGCTGGGTCGAACTGGGCGCCCCATGGCCGGACGAGGCCGTTCCGACCGCCGACGAACCCACGGACGTATTCGACCTCGAGCAACGCAAGTCCGAATTCTGGGTCTGGCAACCGGTGGCAAACCCGGATCCTCCGCAGATCAACGATTCAAGCTGGCCCCGGAATGACCTGGATCACTTCATCCTGGCCCGCCTGGAAGAAGCAGGACTGCAGCCGGCAGCCGATGCAGATCGATCGGCTCTCCTCCGGCGGCTCTATTTCGATCTGGTCGGCCTTCCGCCGACACCAGACGAAGTCGAATCCTTCCTGGCGGATCGCGACGCGGGCGCCGTCGAGCGTCTTGTGGACGGGCTGCTTGACTCACCGCACTTCGGAGAACGCTGGGGCCGGCACTGGCTGGATCTTGTCCGGTACGCGGAGTCGCGTGGGCACGAATTCGATAACGACACGCCCAACGCGTTCCAGTATCGCGACTACGTAATTCGTGCGTTGAATGCCGACGTCCCGTACGACCAGTTTGTCCGCGAGCACATTGCGGGCGACCTGCTTGCCGAACCGCGGCTGCATCCAACCGAGAACTTCAATGAGTCCGTGCTGGGGACGGGCTTCTGGTTTCTTGGCGAATGGGTTCATTCGCCGGTCGATATCCGCAAGGACGAAGCGGATCGCTTTGACAATATGCTCGACGTCATGTCGAAAACCTTTCTTGGTGTCACTCTCGCATGTGCCCGCTGTCATGACCACAAGTTCGACGCGATTTCAACGGCTGATTACTATTCGCTTTCCGGCTTTCTCCAAAGCAGCGATTATCGGCAGGTTCGTTTCGAATCCATGGAGCAGAATCGCCACGTCGCCGCGCAGTTAGCTCGCGTCGATGCCAAGTACCAGCGGCAAATCCTCGATGTGCTGGAGCGTCAGGGGATCCGGCCACCCGCGCCGCCCGCACACCTCGATGACGCGGCCATCGTGGTTGACTATGCGAACCTCCCGCGGCGCCAATATCGGCAGGATGGATACATCTTCGGCCAATCTCCCCGACGCCCCGGGCTGGCGTATCATTTCTCGGATACTGGTCATGTCCGTGTTGCCACCTACGGCGCTGCGGTCAGCGATCCCATCTGGTCGGGGCTGGATTCCGTAACCTCAGGGGCCATCCAGAACCAAAGCGCGGTCGCCAGGCTTCCCAAGAGCGGCCGGACGCTACGGTCGCCGACCTTCGACCTGGAGCATGATACCGTCAGTGCCCTGGTGGACGGCGTCGGACACATCATCGCCTGCGTCGATTCGCACCGGCTCGTCGCCGGACCGCTGCACCAACAGACCATCGTTCCGGTCAAGGCCGGTCAGCGTTGGGTCACCATGAACCTGGCCAGGTACGTTGGCCATCGTTTGCACTTGGAGTTCGTGCCGGCCGCCAATCAACAGATGTCAGTGCGACTGGTGACGCAGGGCCTTGACGCCAAGCAGCGAGCCGACCTCGACCAGCGTCTGGCCAAGGCGGAGAGGCAGTACGAAGCGTACGCCCAGGCCGCCGAAGCCATTCTGAACGACGGCCAGGGCGGCAAGGTGGAAGAAACCGTCTTTGCCGACTTTGAGTCCGGCACCTACGACGGCTGGACCGTGGCGGGCGAGGCATTCGGGGAGATTCCGCAAACGCTGGAGACCATCGCGCCTTATCAGGGGCGAATTAACGGTCGCGGCAAGTACTTCGTAAACTCGCACAATATTCGTCCGGGCGGCGACGTTCGCAAGGGTGACGGGCTGACGGGGACCTTGACGTCCTCAGAATTCATCATTGACTTCGACACGATCGAATTTCTGGTCGGCGGAGGCAACCACCAGGAACGGACCTGTGTCAATCTGCTGATCGACGGCAAGACCGTGCAGTCGGCCACCGGCAACGCCAGCAACCAGATGTCGCTGCACACCTGGAACGTGCGGCCATTCTCCGGAAAGAAGGCCCGCATTCAGGTTGTCGATAACCACACCGCCGGCTGGGGAAACATCGGCATCGATCATATCGTCTTCCGCAAGCCGGTACCCGCTGAGGACGTTCGGAGCACCGGCGCACCATCCGCAAGCCAGGCAATCGATCCCGCTGCGACGGACAGGACTCCCCGCGAGTTGGCACAGGACCTGGTTCGCGCGTGGCGGCAGGAGCGCACTCAATTAGCCGCGCAGATCGTCCGCATGTCTCATGTCGCGCCGGCGATGCTGGACGGCACGGGCGAAGACGACCGGGTGCTGATCCGCGGGAATTCTTCGAAACCGGGCAAGGTCGAGCCTCGGCATTTCCTCACGGCCGTGTCCGGAGACGCGCCGCTGCCGATCAAATCGGGAAGTGGTCGACTGCAACTGGCCGAACGGATCAACGATCCGGCGAATCCCCTCACGTCACGCGTGATCGTCAATCGCATCTGGCATCATCTCCTGGGGCGGGGGATCGTGCCGACCGTCGACGACTTCGGCTTTCTTGGCCAGCGACCGACGCACCCAGAATTGTTGGACCACCTCGCGACACGCTTCCTTACCGAGGGCCGCAGCGTGAAGCGGATGATTCGGTACATCGTGCTGTCGCGCACGTATCAGATGTCCGGCCATGCGCCCCGATCGGCCCGGGAAGCCGACCCGAAAAACCTGCTCTGGCATCATTGCCCGCCGCGGCGCCTCGAAGGTGAAGTCATTCGCGACGCATTGCTGGCGCTGTCGGGACGACTCGATCGTACGGCCTTCGGGCCGCCCGTCCCGATTCACCTGACGCCCTTCATGGATGGTCGCGGCCGCCCGAGGACAAGCGGGCCGCTCGACGGGAACGGCCGGCGCTCGATCTACATCTCAGTTCGCCGCAACTTTCTCTCACCCTTCATGCTGACGTTCGATACGCCCGTCCCGTTCAGCGCGATGGGCCGGCGCAATGTGTCCAACGTTCCGGCACAGGCACTGATTCTGCTCAACGACCCACTGGTCGTCGAATTGTCGCGCAAGTGGGGCGAAACCGCCCTGCAGCAGGTCACCGGCACCGGCGCCGCTCCTCGCTCGCGGCGGATCGAATGGATGTACCTCTCCGGCTTCGGGCGTCTGCCGACGACGGAGGAAACCGCCGCGGCGTCGGCGTTCCTGGCGTCGCAGGCAACACACCGCAACCTGCCGACCGACGATGCGGGTCTCTGGGCGAGCTTCGCACACGTCCTGGTGAACACCAAGGAGTTTATCTTCCTCCGATGATCGAACATAACGGATATCCCTGCCAGCGCTATCAAGCTCGACCCACAACCCGACGCGAGATGCTGTCGAACTGCGCCGGCGGGTTCGCAGCGTTGGCCCTCGCCGCACTTGAATCGGATCCCGCATTCGCTCGTGACCGGGCAGACCAACCCGGCCCCGGATTCGCCGGTCACGGTCCTCACCATGAAGTCCGCGCGAAGCACGTGATTTTCCTCTACATGGACGGAGGGCCTTCGCAGGTCGATACGTTCGATCCCAAGCCGCTGTTGGACAAGTACAACGGCCAGGATCCGAGCCCACTCTTTGATGTCGAACCGACGCAGTTCAACAATAACGGCACACTGCTGGCCAGCCCCTGGAAATTCAAGCAGCATGGCGAATCCGGGATTCCGGTCAGCGAACTGTTTCCGCACGTCGCGGAATGCGTCGACGAACTGGCGGTCATTCGCTCGATGACGTCCGGCTTTCCCGAGCACACCTTCGCCAACTATTTCCTCCACACGGGCAGCGGGCTGCAAGGCCGTCCCAGCATGGGTGCCTGGGTCAACTACGGACTCGGCAGCGAATGCCAGAATCTGCCCGGATTCGTCGTGCTCAACGGCGGCCTGATTCCGCCAGGCGGCCTCGATTGCTTCGGCAGCGGCTTCCTCCCGGCCAGCTACCAGGGTTCGGTTTTCAAACCATCCGGTACCGGCGTCGCGAATATCACGCCGCACGAAGCGAGCAACCAGGAGCAGCGCGTCAAGCTGGATCTGGTCAATCAGCTCGACGGCCTCGCCGCCAGGCAGTTCGGCCAACACGACAGCCTGGAATCGGCCATCCGCAACTACGAGCTGGCCTACGCCATGCAGATGGCGGTGCCGGAGGTGATGTCGATCAGCGAGGAGCCGCAGCACCTACGTGCGCTGTATGGACTGGAGTCGGAATTCGAGCCGACGCGGATCTACGCCGCACAGTGCCTGATCGCCCGGCGCATGATCGAACAGGGAGTCCGCTTCATCGAATTAACCTGCCCCAAAGTCTCCGGCGACCGCTGGGATCAACACAGCAATCTCAAGGCCGGGCACGAGAACAACGCCCGCGCCGTCGATCAGCCGATCGCCGCCCTGCTCAAGGATCTCAGGCAGCGCGGCCTGCTTGATGAAACGCTGGTCGTGTGGTCAGGCGAATTCGGCCGCACGCCGTTTGCACAGGGCAAGAACGGCCGGGACCACAACCCGTATGGCTTCACCGTCTGGCTCGCCGGCGGCGGCGTGAAACCTGGCGTGACATACGGCGCCACGGACGACTGGGGTTACAAGGCGGTCGAGGATCGGGCCGAAGTCTACGACCTGCACGCGACCATGCTGCACTTGATGGGCGTAGACCATACCCGCTCGACCTTCCGCTTCAGTGGCCGCGATATGCGACTGACGGACGTCCACGGGCACGTGATCCACGACATCATCGGTTAGCAAGACAGGGCCCTTGTTGTCGTCTGGTTCGTTCGGCAATCTCAGATCACCCAGTTCAACACCAGCGTTCCGTCGATCGCCGAGCAATACACGCCGCGCGGCTTCTCTCCCACGAATCGATCGACAACGTGGCCGTTTTGAAATACGAGCACCGCCGGCAGTTGTTCGATGCTGAGCGAACAGATTGTCTGCGCGTTGGTCTCGACATCCATGTGACAGATCTTGGCTCGACCCTCATATTGGCGAGCCAGGTCGCCCAGCGTACTGGTCAACGTCGGACACGGCAGGCACGAGTCGTCCCAGAACTCGACCAGTACGGGCTGGTCGCTCTGAATTACCTCGTGGTCGAAATTGCCGTCGTCCAGTTCGATCACTCGTGCGGTCTTCATCGTTCGTCTCCTTTCGCCGACTTGGTCGGTGGCGCGGGTTGAGATTTGGGGCCGCTGGTGGTAGCGGGCGGCGAAGTGGTCGTTGCGTCCTCACCGCCGACGGCTGCCGCATCCGCCGCGGGACGCGCTGCCGTCTCGGTTGCGGGCAGCGTGTAGGGTTTGTGGATTTCCTCCATGCCATTCTTGATAAACCGGCTCACTAACCTGGCGTGCTCCTGCACCAGCATGATGACATAGGGGTCTGCGGCGCGGTACGTCACCTTGACTCCCTTGTCGGTTTCCTCGTAGGCCAACGTGTAATCGTCGGCATGCTTGATGAGCCCGACGAAAATGGGGTGAAACGTCATGGGCGGCAAGGGCTCGTTCCCGATCACACGACCCTCCATCGCCGGCACATGCTCCTGAATCAGGGACGCAATCTCCTCGTCGTCCGACTCGGTCAACGCTTCGGCGCCGTCAGGCAAGCTCTTCACGGTGCGGCGGATCTTATCGCGGTTGTCGAACATCGTATGAATCGTGATCATGTCTCCGCGCATGCCGGCCCCCGGCCCCCGGCCCATCATTCCCCGCCCCATCCCGTGCCCCCGGCCTCGTCCCGGGCCGTGCCCTCCGCCGTGTCCCGAATCCGCGGTTGCCGGCTCTCCCTGCGGTTCAGCCTGCACGACGTCATCACCTCTGGCGGCCTCCGCCTCTGCTCCGGCGGGGACTTCGACCCAGAACCAGCCCCGCAAGTCTCCTTCCTCGAAGCCGGTCGCCTGGTCGTCGGGATACTGCTTGGTAAGTTGCGTCTTGACCTTCTCAGCAATTTGCTCGTCCGGTCCGTGGCAGACAAGGCACTGCGACTTGAGCATGATCGGCAGCAGCGCCCCAGTGCGGCCGTCCGGCAACTCGACGAATCTGGTTTCGGTTGGCCGTTCGTCGATCAGCGTCCCGGCCCATGGGGGCGGTTGGTTCTTCGGGTTGCGTAGGCGGAACGAAGTGCGGCCAATCGCGACTCCAAATTCCTCCCCAACTGCCATCGCGATCCGTGGTGCTTCGGTTCCACAGACCTCGATCGCTGAGGCGGGACCACCGTTGGACATGGCGTTAACCAGGCGTGTCGAAAGCTGTTTGAAGAGTGCGTCCCGTGCCGCAATCGCCCGCTCCTGCGGACTTGCAATCGCTTGGGCGGCCTCACTCTGGTCGCTCGACCCGCTCACTTCCTTCGTCTGCGATGGCGTGGCCGCCGGCTGGCAGCCGGCCAGGGCGGCCATGAGCAGCCCGGCAAACAATCGCTTTGCACCGGTCATGATTGGCATCCTTTGTATGGGGTGGTGTTGTTGACTTCCGCACGTTCCCGAACGTGGCGGTGCGGCGTCGTGGTATCCAGCGACAGGCCGGCGGGCGCGGCCTCCGCCCGGCTGTGGGGCGTGCGGAACGATTGCGGTTACGCGCGGCCCTTGAGCATTCCTTTCCAGTACAGGATTGGTAATGCGTATTTCTTCAGCATGTACATGCTCCATCGCTCCTTGGACTGGTCGATGGGGAAGGTCTCCATGGGTTGCTTTTCATAATCGAATTCAGCCAGAACCAGCTTGCCGTAGCCCGTGACAAGCGGGCAGGACGTGTACCCGCTGTACGACGCGGTTAACGGCCGTCCTTCGATGGCCGCGTGCAGATTGGCGGCCACCACGGGAGCCTGTTTGCGGATCGCCGCACCGGTCTTGGACGTGGGTAGATTACTGCAATCACCCAACGCAAAGACGTTCTCGAAGCGACGATGGCGGAGCGTCTGCTTGTCGACGTCGACCCAGCCGGCCCCGTCCGCGAGCGGGCTCTCCGCAATGAATGTCGGGGCGCTCATCGGTGGCGTGACGTGAATCATGTCGTACTTGATCACCACTTGCTCGCCGGTATCAAGCTGTTCGAAGACCGCCTCCTTGGCCTCCGACCGCAGTTCGACCAGGTTGTGATTGAAACGCGTTTCGATCTGCTTCCGTTCCACGACTCGGTCCAGCGTGTCGGCGTATCGCTTGACATCGAAGATCGTCGGCTTGGCAATTGCGAAGATCAGCTTGCAGCGGTCGCGAATGCCACGCTGACGGAAATGATCGTCAGCCAGGTAGCAGATCTTTTGCGGAGCGCCGCCGCACTTCACGGCTCCGGCGGGATGCGTGAACAGGGCCGTGCCGCCGGAGAAGTTCTGGAGGGTTTCCCAGGTGTAGTTGACGTGCTGAAACGCATAGTTGCTGCAAACGCTATTGGTCCCGATCGCTTCTTGAAGTCCGGGGATGCCGTCCCAGTTCAGTTGAATTCCCGCTGCGACAACCAGGTAGTCATAGCTGATCTTCTGTCCGCCCCGCGTGAGCAAGTAGTTGTGCTCCGGCTCGAATGACGCGACGGCGTCCTTGATCCAGGTGGCCTTGCGAGGAATCAGCGTCGATTCGTCCCGTTCCGTCTGTTCGCGGCGCGCCGCACCCGCACCGACCAGCGTCCACAACGGTTGATAGTAGTGCTTATCCGACGGCTCGATAATGGCCACGTCCGGCCGAGTGAACCACCCCTTGCAATGGCGGGCGGCGACGCTGATCCCTGCCGTCCCGCCACCCACGATCACGACCTGGTGATGGGTTGTCGGCCAGTCCTGTGTCGATTGCTGTGCGGGCGTCGCCGCAGTGGAAGCAGTTTTGCTCATCACGGTTCTCCGGTGCCGAGTGTTGCAATCGCGGTTGCGATTGCGATTGCGATTGCGATTGCGATTGCGATTGCGATTGCGATTGCGGTTGTGGTTGTGGTTGCGGTTGCGGTTGTCGTGATTCGCGAGGATGATTGATCAGCCGTTGGGCGTTAGCCCCGGTTCCGTCGATCGCCGCGTCAACCGGACGCTAACGCGTACCGGTTGATCTGCTCGGCGCTTCGAGCAGATTCACCACAAACGCTCGCGCCACAACAAGCATTATTGATGGCTGCGCGGCAAATGAGCCTTCGGCAAGCAACGCGCGGCCGTATTTCTGGGACTCCCGTTGGTTGTCCTGGTCCATTCGCGGCGCAAGTATTATTCGATGATTGTTCGTTCATGATTCATCGGGGCTAGAGCGCAGCCGGCTGTCGATGCGTCGCCTGCCAGGCTTCCATCCCGCCGACCAGATCCCACACCTTGGTGAACCCTGCACGTTGCAGCAGGCTCGCCGCCAGTGACGACCGGTATCCGGTTCGGCAGAGGACGACGAGACTCCGTGCCCGCGGCAGCTCGCCCAACCGTTCCGCCAGGTGATTTAGCGGGATATTGATGCTGCCGGGAATGTGTGCTTCGTCCCACTCTTTGACCGCCCGCACGTCGAGGACAAGCGGAACGTCATGATCTACGAGCGTCTCGGCGAGGGCCGCGGCGGTGATGCGGTTGGTGGTGGCGACCAGCGCCGGCCGGGGGCCGAGTGCTGCTGGACCGTCTTCCAAGTAGCCTTGGACGTCGTCGAAGCCGATTCGCCCCAGTCGCATGATCGCCTCCTGCTCCTGGCCTTCACCTGCCACAACCACGATCGGCTTCGACTTGTCCAACACCGTCCCGCACCAGGTGGCGTACTTCCCATCCAAGCCAATATTCAGGGACCCACGCAGATGCGCGCCGGCGAAGTCGGCCGCGTCACGCACATCGAGGACTTGTGCGCCTGCATCTTGCAACCGCAGAACGTCGTTCAGGGCAAGCGGCTTGAGTGAATCCTGCATCGCCTCGTGCAGCGAAGCACGATCTTGCCGGTTGAGAATCGCGTCCTGAACAAAGTAGTCCGGCGCTTCAGGCTGCTCGGCCGTCACCAGTTCCTTGAATTCCTGGCGACTCATCGGCTGGAGGGCATAGTTGTACTTTCGCTGATCGCCGATGGTGCTGTAGGGGTCATCGCCGAGCTGCTTACCGCACATCGAACCCGCGCCGTGGGCCGGATAGACGAGCGTGTCGTCCGGCAACCGCAGCAGCTTGTTGTGCAGCGAATCGTAGAGCATCTCGGCCAGTTCGTCGGCGGTGACTCCGATCGATGCCAACAGGTCCGGCCGCCCTACGTCGCCGATGAACAGCGTGTCACCGGTCAACACGGCATGCGGCGCGCGATCACTCTTGGCCAGATCGTAGACCAGAATCGATATCCCTTCGGGCGTATGACCGGGTGTCTCCAGTATCGACAACCGAACGTCACCGAACTCGACCACGTCACCGTCTTTGACCGGCGTGAAGTCGTACTCGGCCTCCGCCTCCTCCCCCAGGTAGATCTTCGCCCCCGCCCTCTCCCGCAGTTCGATGTGCCCGGCGACAAAGTCGGCGTGAAAATGGGTCAGGAAAACGTACTTGATCCGAAACCCGTGCTCGGCCGCGTCGGCCAGGTATTGGTCGATGTCGCGCTGCGGATCAATGACCGCCGCGACCCTGGTTGTTTCGTCGGCGATCATGTAAGAAGCGTGCGCCAAGCAACCGAGATAATATCGTTGAAAGTACATGCCAGATCTCCTCGCAACCCGAGCAGGTAGGAACGTGTGTCGAATACGGGTCCTGTGTTTGCGTCTTACGTTGTCACACGCACGCACAGTGCACGCATGATTCGGGAGCGAACCAGCGCTTGGCCGGTGCCCCTCGCTACCCGTGTTCGTTAGGCAACATGCGTGCCAAACAGGCGGGGCGACGCAAAACGGAAGGGAAATCGCCTGGAACCGCCAAAAAGGAAGGGCTGCTGGCAAAAATTGAGCCGGCCGAACCAGCGGCAGGGAAGACCGTTAAGCGGTAAACGTTAAGCGTTAACTTAGCGCGCTTAACGTAAAAACGAGCACCAGGTCACAATCCGCTTTGAACGCTTGCGTGTAAGTTCACCACAATCGGTTGCGAGACGGCGACTTGCACTGGATCATCGCTGGTTCATGAATCATCCGGGTTAACCCGCGGTTCCGCTGATCGCCGAGCAACACCGTGCCACCTTGAAGTATGATCAGCATGTGATTCTTTCCTAGTTCTCCCGGGTAAGCGAAATGGGTAATTACGACGGCGCTGGCAAACTCGCCCGATTCCAAACAGCTTTGAATCGGCTCATTGATCGCATTGCCGACGATCGCTATGTCTTGGCGGTGGTACTGGTTGGCAGCTTGCGCGAGGAAACCATTTGGGATCGCGAGTCAATCGGGTTGTGGATCATCGAGACCGACGGCGTCACCCGCCGCTTGAGAAGCGATGGCAACAACGAACGCATTTTCCGCATCCTGGTCGAAGATGGAATCAACATTCACGCCGAAGTGATTCCCCGCAGCCGGTTCAAGCAGATCGTCGATGGGACGTCCCGCACGGCATTCTCGTGTAACTTCTTTGCCGAGCGAGAGCTGGTCTACTGCGACGATCCCTCGATCGACAACTGGTTCGATCAGGCGAATACCGTTGCAGTCAAGGACCAGGAAAAAGAACTGCTGGCGTTTTCCGCGTGGACGATTCACGCCCACCGGCACGCCCGGCAGCGGCTGGAAATCAAGGGCGATCTGGATCTGGCCAGGCAGGAGATCCTGGGGGCCGCGCACAGCGTGGCCCACACGGAGATCATCCGCCAGGGCCAGGTGTGGGAAGAGGCGGTGATCTACCGGGCGATCGAAGGCGCCCCGGAACTGTTCCAGGTGATCTATCTCGATGTGCTTGCCAAACGGAAGAGCAAGAAGGTGCTCGCGGCGGCACTCGATGCGATCGATGGCTACGTGGATTCTCACTACAGGGCCCATCTCAAGCCGCTACTGGGATACTTGAAGAAGCAGAAGCAGACCGTGCCGCTGTCGGAGATCAGCGACCATTTTGCCTACTCGCAGCTCTATCCTTGGCACTTGGAATCGGCATGCGAGTGGCTGGAGAAAAAGGGGCTTCTGGAAAAGGTGTCGGCACCGTTCAAACTGACCAAACGAAGCCGTGAGGACGTGGAAGAGCCGGCCTATTACTTGGAATGATGTGGCGATGCGTCGAGTCGCGCATGTCGATTCGTGGCATCGCCGCGAGCACGCAGCAAGGCACGAAAGCGAGCGTTTCATTCGCCCGTCTTCTTGTGCTCTCGGCAAGCAGCGCTGGCGGCGTAACTCCGCTGCTGGCTCGGAGGAATGAAAGACAGCATGAGAACAACGATCGAAGTCCAGGGTGCCCGCGAAAACAATCTGCAAGATGTCAGCGTGCAGATTCCGCGCGACAAGCTGGTCGTGGTGACCGGCGTGAGCGGTTCGGGGAAGTCATCGTTGGCATTTGACACGGTCTATGCCGAGGGGCAACGGCGACTGTTGGCGTCGATGTCGACGTTCGCCAAGCGGTTCATCGGCCAACTGAAGAAACCCGATGTCGACTTTGTCAGCGGCCTTTCGCCCGTCGTGTCAATCGACCAAAAGACGATCGGCGCCAATCCACGGTCGACGGTCGGCACGATGACCGACATTTCCGACTACCTGCGGATGCTCTTCGCCACCATGGGCACCCCGCATTGCCCGCTATGCGAAGAGGCGATTGCCATCCGGTCGCCGTATCAGATGATGGAGCACATGGTCTCGCTACCCAAGGGAACCGAAGTCGAGATACGGGCACCCGTCTACAAGATTTATGGCGAGGACTATGAGTATTTGTTCGAGCAGATTCGGGTCAACGGATATCGGCGCGCGAGGATCGACGGCAAACCGGTCGACCTGGGCGACAACATCGAGCTCGACGAGGACGAAGACCACGCGATCGAAGCGGTGATCGATACGTTTGTAGTTCAGCCGGGGATCGATCAGCACGTGGTCACGTCGCTGGAACATGGGCTCAAGCTGGGCGACGGCTTGTTAGGATTTCATATCGTGAAGCCCAAGCGGCTGACCCCCAAGTTGAAAGCGTTTTACAAGGACTTCGGTTGTACCAGGCATCGTGTCGTTGCGGGCGGGATGCATCAGGGTCAATTCACGTTCAACGATCCGGCGGGAGCCTGTCCCACGTGTGCCGGGATCGGCACATCAATGAGAGTTCACCCCCGTCTGCTGGTACCCGATCCGACACGTTCGCTCAACGACGGCGCGTTCGTGAAGGCAGCGTTGAGCAACAGCCGCGACAGTTGGGGCGGGCGAATCATGCACAGCCTCGCCGCCCACTACGGACTGAACCTCGATACGCCCTTTGAAGATCTACCGGAGGAACACGTCGAGCTGCTGCTATACGGTACCAAGGGCGAGCAGTTTGAAGTCGTCGTGCCGCCGGGGGCCAAGTTGGGTCAGCAACACGCGGGAAAGAGAATCAAGTACAGCGGCGTCGTGCACCAGTTGGAGCATCGCTACCGCTGGTATCGCAAACAGGGTACTTCCAATGCGGGCATGGATGAGTACTTGAAGAAGGTGATGGTGGAATACGACTGTCCCGAATGCGACGGTGCCCGACTGAAGCGTTCACGGCGGCTGGTGACCGTCAACGGAAAAAACTTGTATGAAGTGGGCGAAATGCATCTCGTCGAGCTGCTTGCGTATCTGGGAAAACTTAAGCCCACGGTCAGACAGCGGGCCGTGGCCAAGACAATCCTGAAAGAGGTCTCGACCCGACTGGAGTTGCTGATCGCAATCGGACTTGATTACCTCAACCTCAACCGCCGATCGTCGACGCTTTCCGGCGGCGAATCGCAACGAATTCGGCTGTCATCGCAAATCGGCTCGGGCTTGATGGGCATGCTTTACGTGTTGGACGAGCCGAGCATCGGCCTGCATCCCAAGGATAACGTCAAAATGATCGAGACACTCGGCCGACTCCGTGACCTGGGTAACACGGTGATCGTGGTCGAGCACGATGAAGAGACGATCCGGGCCGCGGATCATATTATCGAGATCGGGCCCGGGCCGGGAGTCCATGGCGGCACGGTCGTCGTCGACGGTCCACTCAAGACGATTCTCAACGACAAGAATTCCGTCACGGGACGCTACCTCACTGGCAGACAGTCGATTGAAACGCCCACGACCCGCCGCCCGCCGAAAGACAAATGGATCAACGTTGTCGGGGCACGAGAGAACAACCTCAAGAACCTGTCTGTGGAGATTCCGCTGGAATGCCTCGTGGCCGTGACGGGCGCATCGGGCTCGGGAAAGAGTTCGCTCATCCACGAAGTGTTGCAGAAGAAGATCTATTCACTTCTCCACGACAGCCGCGTGTTATCGGGCGATCACGACGAGCTGACAGGCCACGAACATGTGAGCGATGTGATCAATATCGATCAGGCGCCGATTGGCCGGTCGTCGCGATCCAATCCGGCAACCTATATCGGCTTCTATGACGCGATTCGGAAGCTGTTCGCCGAAACGGACGACGCCCGACAACGCGGATTTACGGCGTCCACGTTCAGCTTCAATGTGAAAGGAGGCCGTTGCGAAGAGTGTGCCGGCGAAGGGACGATTACCACGCAACTCTCATTCATGCCCGATGTCGAGGTGCAATGCCCCACCTGCAAAGGCGCCCGCTACGACCAGGACACGCTCGACTGCAAGTACAAGGGTAAGAGCATTGCCGATGTGCTGGAAATGTCCGTCGAAGACGGCGTGGCATTCTTCGCTGATCAGCCGACGATCGCCCGCAAGATCGGCGTGCTCGATGAGCTTGGCCTGGGCTACATCACCCTGGGGCATCCCTCGACCATTCTCTCCGGTGGCGAAGCCCAACGGGTGAAGCTGGCTGCCGAACTGGGGAAGCAAAAACGCGGCAAACACAATCTGTACATTCTTGACGAACCAACGACCGGATTGCATTTCGCGGACATCGATCGATTGCTCGAGTCGCTCAACCGACTCGTGGACCATGGCCACTCGGTGATCGTCATTGAACACAATCTCGATGTGATCAAGACGGCCGACTACGTCATCGATCTCGGTCCCGAAGGTGGCCACAAAGGAGGCGACCTGCTGGCATGTGGAACACCGGAAGAAATTGCGGCCTGCAAACAGTCATTTACAGGGCAATATCTGGCCGACTATTTGTAGTCAGCCAACGGCCAGCGGAGCCCATTGACCCAATGGCCGTGTGTCGTCGAGACTTCATGCCGCGCTGGGCATCAACGCCTTGGCGCGAGCTCCGAAACTGAACTACTTCGCCGACGGACACCGAGGTGCGGCCATGATTTCTGCCCACATGATGTGCGTCGACAACACGTTCGACGCTGCTGCGAGAGGACGCATCGCCGAACTGTTCGATTTGAACAGGGCCAGGTCCAAGCTGTGCCGACCGTTTCCAAGGCGATTGCCTGGAAATCTATATCCAATCGGAGACTCCAGGCGGCGACAAGGAAAAGTACTGGCTGCCCATGACGGTCCCCGAAGACAGCGACTCCTTCTCCCTGACCATTCGGCTCTACTGGCCAGATCAGGTCGTGCTTGACGGTAACTGGCCGTTTCCGACGATCGAACAGGTCTAGCCCGGTTGATTCATGAACCTGCGACGATTCAGTGCAAGTTACTGTGCCGCAATCTTTTGTGGTGAACTTACCCAAAGCGCCTCGCATAACACCCGGAACGCGTTAGCGTCCGGTTTGCTCTGTTTTCAAAGGAACCGGGGCTAACGCCCAACGGCTAATGAATAATCCGCGCTAGGGTCCGATTCGCCTGGCAATCAATCGAACCCCGGCGCCAAACCGGATCGTGACGCTTGACACGGCAACACGTTCACCGTTGAGTCGAGTTTCGTACATCATCGGTGTACGCTCCATGGCGCGATGGCCTGAGGCACACTCTCGCTACTCATCAGCCGTTGGGCGCCATTTCCTCGTGCAGTAGCCCCGGCTAGGCCATGACGGCGTCAATCGGTTTGCCATAATCAATTTCCAGTCGTTTATGGCCGGGGACGTCGAGTTGACGAGCGTTTAGACCGAGTTGGTGAAGGACAGTGGCGTGCAGGTCGGTAACGTAGTGGCGGTCCTCGACGGCGTGGAATCCGAGCTCATCGGTTCTCCCGTGTACCGTGCCGCCTTTGATACCGCCACCGGCCAGCCAGATACTGAATCCGTAGGGATGGTGGTCGCGACCATCGGACCGTTCCGCGCCTGGTGTTCTGCCAAACTCGGTACCCCATACAACAAGCGTTTCATCAAGAAGGCCGCGTTGCCTGAGGTCGCGCAATAATCCCGCAATCGGCTTGTCAACGCATTTGATGCGGGTTGAGTGATTCGATTTGAGCTTGGAGTGCGCGTCCCAGCCGTCGTCGTACAACTGGACGAATCGGACGCCACGTTCGACGAGTCGCCGAGCCGTCAGGCACATCTGTCCGAACGACTTGGTTTCCGGCTGTTCAAGTCCATATAGGTCTTCAGTTGCCCTTGTTTCCGCGGACAGCTTCATCACCTCCGGCACGGCCATCTGCATGCGGAAGGCAAGTTCGTATGACTTGACTCGAGCTCGCAACGCGGCGTCCTCCGGATATTCCACGGCCGTTCGTTGGTTGAGTCGCTTCAAGAGCTTCAGTTGCTGGCGTCGCTCATCGACAAAGACATCCGATCCGGGCGATCCAAAGGGCAGTGGATTGCCTGGATCAATCCGCAGTTCGACACCGGCATGTTCCGGTCCGAGGTAGTCGGCGCCGTGAGCGCCCACGCCCCCGCAGCAATCGCGGGGCGGGTTCCCCAACGCGATAAACTGCGGCAGATTGTCGTTGAGCGAGCCGAGACCATAGTGGACCCACGCGCCGATCGAAGGCCGCAGTCCGTCAAAGATATGCCGGCCCGTGTGAAACTGAAGCTGCGCTGCGTGGTCGTTGTCCGTCGTCCACATCGACCGGACCACGGCGAGATCGTCGATGCATTCACCCACGTGTTCCCACCAATCGCTGACTTCGATGCCCGCCTCTCCGCGTTTACGATATCCCACTTGCATCGGATAGATCTTGGGCATCAGGTCGCGCGGCACGCCGGCGAAGTCGCGGACGTTGCTGCGGTAGAAAGGGCTATCGGTAATCGACTTGCCATAGGGCGATTCGTCGAAGGTCTTGCCCGCATGGACATTCAGCTCGGGCTTCGGATCGAAGCTCTCCATGTGGCTGGTACCGCCGAGCATGAACAGCCAGATGACGCTCTTCACCTTGGGCGGGAAGTGTGGACTACCATCGGGAGAGTGGGGCACGGTTCCCGCGCGCCCTTCTCGCGCGAGGATCGACGACAGCGCTACGCCCATCATCCCCATGCCGCAATCAGCGAGGAACGTACGGCGGCGAATGCGTCCGCACGGAGTGTTACGATTGGCTGCCGGTTGAGTCATGGTCATCGAATCGTCACGAAATCGTTGTGGTTGAACAGGACGTGAATAAGGCTCTCGCGAGCGCGTTGCCCGGGATCACTGGACGGAGGAACCGCCGCCTTGGCTGATGTGGCGGAGAATGCTTGCAGCTCGGCCTGCTGCGCGAGAATCTGCCTGCTCTCGCGAAGAAACTCCTGGCAGTCACGAACATCTTCGTCAGTCGCTTCGCGCGAAAGGATTGTCCGGACGGCGATGCGAATAAACATGGCATCCGCGTTCGCATCGTCGCTCGGCATATTCTTGCTGAGCTTTGCTGCGAGTTGACGTGACAGGTCGATCGCCAGTCGACTGTTCATCAGGGCGAGTGCCTGCTGTGGAATCACGCTTTCGCGTCGACGATAACACTCGTCCGGGCTCGCCTGGTCGAACAGCGCCAACATCTGCATCTGATTGTCGGGGGTTGTCCTGAAATAGAGACTGCGACGTCGCGACGTCTGCCCCTGCTGTTCGTCGATATCGGGCCCACCCGTCGTGGCATCCAGTTCCCCGCTTACTGCCAGTAAGCTGTCACGAACGACTTCTGCTTCCATCCGCTTTGAATGGGCGCGCCACAGATAGCGGTTGTCGCGGTCGTTCTGCAGGTTGGGGTTGTCCATGCCGGAGAGCGACGACTGGCGGTAGGTACTGGACATGACAATCAACTTGTGCAGATGCTTCATGCTCCAGTTGTTGGTGACGAGCTGTCGGGAAAGCCAGTCCAACAATCGCGGGTGTGTTGGTTCCTGCCCCGACAGCCCGAAGTTATCG
Organism: bacterium; assembly: GCA_030430075.1. GTDB lineage: Bacteria > Planctomycetota > Planctomycetia > Pirellulales > Pirellulaceae > ARS98. The sequence continues at coordinate 47,266 of JAUIGN010000049.1, read as the reverse complement.
ACGCTGGGCACGATGGGTTCGCCCATATGCCGCATCCAAATCTGATTCACGGCAACTCGGGCAGTGCGGGGATGGTCGGGCCGCGTCAGCCAGCGGGCGAGCGCCAAGCGTCGTCCCGTACTTGTCCGTGGGTATTCGCTGGTCAGTTGCGTATACGCGCCGTCCGCCTTTGACAGCGAGTCCAAGGCGGCGCCGAGTTTGGCCTGAGCATCCTCGAGCTGCTTTTGATTCTCCGGCGTGTCCGACAAAGACAATTCTCGCTCCGCCGTCGCAACCTCAATCTGGCATTTGAGCAGTTGAAGCCGTCGTTCGGATCGACTGGCTGCAACGGCTGATGACTTTCCGGCAGTTGGCGTGGCGCCCAGTCGCGCCCGCTCGGCGTGAATCTGATCGCGGCGGAAATCCGCTTCGGCTTCGGCAACTTCAATCGCGAGTTCCGCCAGCCGCTGTCGGTGTCTGGCAGCCGTGATTGCAGACCTGAGATCGGCAACGGACGGAACGACGGGCGTCACGCTGAGCCGCTCGAATTCGGCCGCACCGGTATGGACCCAGACGGCAAACTTCCCATCAACGCGTTTGAGCGGCAGCGCGTATTCGAGCTTGACGTCGCCGTTCAAACGAATCGTGAGATTTGTCTCCCGGACTTCAAACTCCAGGTCGATCCATTCACCAACCTTGATCTCCGCCTGCCGAATGCCGTCGGGTGGGTAGACCTGCCGGCCACCCTTACGGTGAAACGCCTGTACTCCGCCCCTTGGATTGGAATCTGACTTGGATGTGTAGACATCCTGCGAGTCTTTTCCGCCGTTCACGTAATCAAAGCTAAACCCGATCGACCGGTACTGGCCTGGCCGGAGTTTTCGATAGCGAGCTTTCGCCACAAAATTCCTGGGGTGATTCCGCAGAGAAACCATCGTTGAGAAACTCGTCACCTCTGATTGGATCAGCCGCCCGTCCTTCGTTTCCCAAGTCCCCTTGATGACTTTCCACGTCTCCGGGTCAATGGAGTCAAATTCATCATCAATGAATGGTTTCGCCAGGATCGCAACGTCCGAGTTTTCCCAGGCCTTGACCTGCTCCTGAAGTCGATCGATTTCCTGCCTGATGCCGTCGCGTTTCGCCTTCGCGCTGGCAACGGCTTGCTCGCCGGCAATCATCGCTCGCCGAAGTGAGGCTTCGCTGATCTGTGGGACGTAGCTTTCCGGCGGCAGCGAAACCGGTTCAATGCTCAAACCTTTGCGGCCAAGCGATGCCGGAACTTGCGGCTGAAGCGGATGGTCCGTGTCAGGACGGCGATCGTCACCCCGCATAAACAAGTAGGTGGCGACGCCCGGTTCTTCGTCAAATGCCCGGGAAAGCCCATCCTGAAGTACTTTCTCTTTGCCGTTGTCGAATTCCGTTATGTTGCTCGCCAGCGCATCCGTACGAAACCCGTGAGGCTCAAAGATGGCACGAAACTGGTAGTATTCCTTTTGTGAAACGGGATCGTACTTGTGGTCATGACATCGGCAGCACTGCATCGTCATCGCCATCAAGCCGCGACTGGTCTGTTCGACGGTCTCAAATAGCCAGGTGTTCCTGTCGAATTTATACCAGTTGCGCCCCAGGAATCCCGTTGCCGCGAGCACCCCGTTGTCGGTCGGAGCGACCTCGTCACCGGCAAGCATCTCGACCAGCATCTGGTCGTAGCCTTTGTCTTCGTTGAGCGACCGAATGATCCAGTCCCGCCACCGCCAGATGTGCCTTTGACTGTAACGAATTTCGTTGGATGGACGGCGGCCGTACCAGTCGCTGTATCGCCAGACGTCCATCCAGTGGCGTCCCCACCGCTCCCCGTACTGGGGTCGCGCCAGCAGATCATCCACGGCCGCTTCGTACGCTATTTCGCTGGGATCGGCGGCGAACGCGGTCAGTTCTTCACGCGTCGGTGGCAGCCCGATCAGATCGAGATACAGCCTACGGAGCAGCACCTCGGGCCGTGCGTCTGATTGCGGACGCAAGCCCCGAGCCTCCTGTTGCGCTCTGACAAAGGAGTCGACTTCGTTGCGAATCCAAGCTGCATCGCGAACCTCTGGGACATCGACGCCCTTCAGCGGTTGGTACGACCACCACGTCTTCGGATCCGCCTGAGGCTTCTCTTCCTGGGGAACGTCTGCACCTTCGCGAACCCAGTGCTCGATCCGCATTACCTCGGCTTCTGAAAGAGGCGTTCCTTCACCCTCCGGCGGCATCGTAAACCCCGCTTCGCCACGCAGAACCTGCAGCAGAAAGCTGTCTTCAACTTGCCCTGGCGTGATCGCTGCGCCGGACTCGCCGCCGCGAATCATCGCCGCGCCTGTGTCCAACCGCAGCCCACCGTGCTGCTTCAAGCCGCCATGACATGTGGAACAGTGCTTCAACAAAATCGGCTTGATGTCGCGAAGGTAATCGACCGTCGTCTCAGATCCGCACCCGGGCCGGGGAAACCAGCCAAGTGCGATGAAGCCGAGTGTAATCGAGAGAGTCAACCGCATGAGTCGTCGAGCTGTCATTTGTCGAGTGCCTTGAACGCCGCTATTCTAGCAAAATCGTCCGGATATGCCGCATGAATTACTTGCCTCAACGCGATGTCCCGCGATCCGCTCGAAATGACCGCTGAGGGAATCACGGCTGTGGGGGCCCGTTGGTTGTGTCTCAGCCCTCCGGCGCGGACGGCCCGTTGCCGAATTGCCCGTTCGAAAGACGCTTGCGGCAAAGCCAGAATCCTTGCCCAGCGTCTCAACCGCGGTGCCGCATCGATTGCGATTGCACGACAACTGCACCAGCGAACGGATCAAATCGGAGAGATTCCCGGTCGAGTCGCACCAGTCCGTCGGTGCCCAATCGCAAATCAGCCGGCTCGATGGTCATCAAGATCTTCATCTGCGGCCTGATCTGCAGCATCACGCAGGATTCCGGAGGCTGCCGGCCAGTTGGACCACGTGCTCACATAATCAAGTCGGGGACCGGTGCCAGGCTTCCTCGCTGGCCACTGAGATAAGATCAGCGCCCCGGCGTCCAGCAAGGCCGCCGGCACCGTGGTCCGCTTCCTCCCGGCCTTCGCCGTCTTAAAAGGACAGTTCAGCTGCCAGGCGGCCAGACTCCGCGAAATCTCTGGCACACGCTTCCCCGGAAGGAACGGGGCGTTGGCGGTCTTGAGTCCCGTTTCGTGCGCTGGATCGAACGCCAATTTGCGTTCATAACGGCGGTCTCCGTGTGAGCACACGCGTCATCTTGTCAACGCCACGCGGTTCTCTCCGGAATCCGCAACCAGTGTTGGAACCTCAGCAAATCGACCAAATTGTGTTTCCAAGATGCCGCGCGTAACAGGCGAATTGGCAAGGCATGCTGAGCCGTCTATTCTCCGGCTCTCGTCCAAACCAGACTGATGTCGGGCAGGGATTGGTCGCCCGCCTTGCGATTCGAGACGACCATATTAAGCGTGTCCTCACCCGTTGCTTTGATCGTTAATGTCTCGGTGACTCGATTTCCTTCCGCGTCAACACCCACGCTATCCCATGTAACACTCCGGTCCCCGGCTGAGACTTTCGACGTGAAGTGTTTGCCGTCCGAATGAAAAGCCCACGCAACGATTCTCTTGCTCTTTGCGTCCCACCCGAACATGCTCTTTGCCTGAAAGACCGTCGCACCGGCAACTTTTATTTGAAGATCGGACGCGATGAAGTTCCGATTCAGCGACCACTCCCAGCCGCCCTCGAATCGAAGCTCTTGGCCGTTCAACTGTGGGTTCGCAGTCCAATCGCCTACGAGGAACTCCAGCGGCTTCAATTGCGGCTCGTTGGGTGCTGGCGCCTGAGCCGTCGCGAGAACCAAAACAAGTGAGAACAAGGAGGTTGACATGGTGCTGACCTTCTTTGGAGATTTGCTTTTCCAGACGGTTCGGAACCTAGTTGGACAGCGCCAAGTTCACGAAAAAGCACCATATGTTGCGACTGCAGCGAAGTGCTAGCTTCAGCATGTTGTGGAAATCTTCGAACTTGGCGCTGTCCAACTAGTCACGGACGAATCGGATGTCAAGCTGATGACACCGTCCGTCGGACCGCCTTCCAGGACGATGCAAACGACCGATGTTGATCGCTAGCCAACTGCCAACGATCGTCTTGTCGAGCTTCGACGGACCGCGTACCTCTCAAGCCAGCAGTCAAGATCCGAATTCCTTCCCCGCAACCAAGATCCATCAGGAGCGGAAGGTCGCGACCCACGGGTTAACCGACCAAGCCCGGGTCCATCTCGGCGGCGGGATCGAGAATGGAACGCTGCAGGGCGGCGTGGTCGCCCCTGCAGGCGTCCCACGTGCCCTCTCAGCGGAAAAGCCGTAGGAAAACTCTGCATGCGTTTCGAGATCATGAGATTCACCCCTTGGAAATCTTCAGACCTAATCAATCGTAACGAACTGATGCCCGTCCGAAACGCCGATTTGGCCCTGACCTCAGGGGCATCCGTCCAAACTCGGACGGGTGGAAAATAAGCAAACCTCAGCGGGACGCTCTCTGGAGCGTTCCGGCTGATATGCGCGGCGCTTTGGGAAAATGGCACCGCAGCCAGATTCAACAGAACGACGTGCGCCGAATGACCGTTTGTTTATCTCTAATCCGGACCTGTCCGCATGAAGACCATCCGGGGCAGGCTTGCCCCGCCCCGTTGGACTGCGGACCGTTGCACCCTGCCCCGCCTACTGGATCTTCCACCGTTGACGAAGGCAAACAAATCAACAACAATCGATGCGTCTCCCAACGGTCATTGAGAGCGGCCCAATGGTCATTGATGGCGGCATCAAGCAATGCGGACGAACGTGAAGAATTTGCCGAGTCGCAAAATACGGGAAACACACAGCGGCGCGGTGACGGGATAGCTCGTCGCCGCACCAGGGCCGGCACGATCGAAGTCTTGAACGACGACTTGGACGTGTCCGCTTGCAGCGAGTTTGGTTGGACACCAACGATCAACAACAATGCGTGTCGCGACCACTGGCCTCAGGTTGGCGACGGTTTGATTTCGCAGAGAGGTTTCTTCACCGGACAAGTGATCGATGCTAGGGATCGCCTGGGCGCCGGGATCACACCGCGGCCCGCCTCCATGTCGCCGAAGTCCATGCGCGGGTGAGAGACATCGCCCCTGATACTAACCTTCAATCGGAACGGAAGACAATATGCTCGAGCTCCTCGGAAGTTCGGTCGGACGCCATTGCGATGGACGCACGCGACGGCACTTTTTGAAGGTTGGCGGGCTGGCGCTGGGAGGCTTGTCCTTGCCGCAGATCCTTCAGGCCGAGCGGTCTTCTGCGGCGACTGGTAGCCAATCACCGTCCCACAAGGCTGTGATCATGATCTACCTGTCTGGTGGGCCATCCCATCAGGACATGTACGATCTGAAGATGGACGCGCCGCTGGAGATTCGCGGTTCGTTCCGCCCGATCGCCACGAATGTACCAGGGATCAATATCTGCGAACATTTGCCGCGATTGGCAAAAATGATGGACAAGTTCGCCATCATCCGGTCGCTCTACGGTTGCCCTGATCAGCATGCTTCGGACCTATGCCTCAGTGGATACCCGATCGGTCCAAAGGGACGTCAAGGCAATCGACCGTCGCTCGGATCAGCCGTGTCCCGAGTGCAAGGGCCAGTCGATCCGGCGGTGCCGCCATTTGTCGGGCTAACGATCAAGACAAAGCACGCGCCATACAGCAATCCCGGGTTCCCCGGGTTTCTCGGCGCCGCGCATGCGGCGTTCCAACCCGACGGGCAGGGAATGGCGAACATGCGACTCAACGGCGTCACGCTCGATCAACTCCGCAATCGACAGGCGTTGCTGGCCAGCTTCGACCAGTTTCGAGGCGAAGTCGATCGGCAGGAGGCTTATCGCGGTGTCGACGCCCTGACGGAGAAGGCGTTTGACGTGCTCACATCCAGCAAGCTGGTCGAAGCGCTCGACCTCGAAAACGAAGACGCCGCCGTTCGCGACCGATACGGTCGGGGCAGTGCCGCTCCGGCTTTCGGCGAAGACGCCGGGCCGCACTGGATGGACCAGTTCCTGGTGGCGCGACGTTTGGTGGAAGCCGGGGTGCGTTGCGTGACCCTGTCGTTTGGCAGTTGGGATCGGCATCATTCCAACTTCATTCGACTACCCGATCAGCTTGGCAAATTCGATCAGGCGATCACGGCACTGGTTGCAGACCTACACGAACGAGGACTCGACAAGGACGTCAGTGTGGTTGCCTGGGGCGAATTCGGTCGAACGCCACGAATCAATAAGAGCGCGGGTCGCGACCACTGGCCACAGGTCTCTAGCTGCCTGCTCGCCGGCGGCGGCATGCGCACGGGGCAAGTGATCGGTTCGACAAATCGACTGGGCGAAGTACCGCAGGATCGTCCAGTCCACTACCAGGACGTGTTCGCCACGCTGTACCACCGGCTGGGGATCGATGTCGGAAACGCCACGATTCCGGATCAAGCGGGTCGGCCACAGTATCTGGTCGACCGTCGCGAACCGATTCGGGAATTGGTTTGAGGCGCCGCACAGCCACCTGGGCTTGGGTTCGGATCGTCGTGATCGATGACCGATTCGCTCGCCGTCGCCGATCAGCGACAGCTCGAAGAATTCATCGGATGCATCGTCTGGCAGAAATGTGATACTGACGCGCGGGCGCTTTCGCTTTCGGCCTTGCCATCGGTGGGGCCTCCCGTTGTGGCTCCTACTGGGTTTTGCAGTAGAGAGCCAGTTTTCAAACGGGGCCGCACACCGAACAGTGGTAACGCTTTGTAGCGCTCCGGCCTTAAAACAAAGTGTTTTCTTGCAGCACGCCCGATAGGATTCGAACCTATAACCCTCGGTTCCGAAGACGGCCGACCGATCGACGTAACCACCAAACCCGTCGCGGAGTTACGCCAATCGGAAAATCGCGAGGTGCCCACAGTGGTGTCGTCGGCACCAAATCCCGGTTTTGGCCCTCATTTGCCAGCCGATTTGGTCGAAATCATCGCCGCCTGGAACACGCTCCCGGATGCTGTCCGAGCTGGCGTGCTGGGTATGGTCCGCGCGACCAAACAGCAGGGACATGCGGGGTCGTGATGCAGGGACAAGCGGGGACAAGCAGGGACATTCGCGGGGTCAGATGCGGGGACATTCGAAGCGTATCTGAGTGGGACACCGCAATGGACTGTGCTTGCGAAGGTGAGGCAACAGGGCGATGATTCCTTCTATGTCTCGGATCAAATCTACGCGGTAATGCAAAGGAGGAATTGGATGAGCCCTTTCTCTCGACGTGACTTCGTATTCCTCTCCTCCGGAGCCGCCCTCGGAAACATGGTCGTGTCAGGCCTGGCCACCGCCGCCGAAGGCGACCATGCGCACGGACTCGACTTTTCACGTAGCGGTTTGGTTACGGGCCAACCCAAACCGCTCAAGCACAAATCGATTCCCGGCTTTCTCAGCGCTGAACAGATCGCGCCGCACCACACGGCGCACTACGGCGGAGCGCTCAAGGGTTACGCCGCGGCAGACGCGAAGATTGAAGAATCGGTGAAGGCCGGCCAGCCGCTTGATCCGGCGGCTTACGGGGCGCTGAGGCGTGCGGTCAACAGCAAAGGGAACAGCGTGGTGTTGCACGAGATGTACTTCGACGGTCTCGCCCCGAAAGCCCCCGATCCGGCCGCCGACATCCGAGCTGCAATTGACAAGCGATTCGGCTCGGTCGAAAAGTGGGCCGCTGATTTCATCGCCTCAGCAAAGGATGCCGCTGGCTGGGCGATGCTGGTCCAGCACCCCGTCAATGGCAAACTGTACAACGTTGTCAGCGACGAGCACGCAATGGGCCTGTTGTGGATGGCCATCCCGCTGATCGTGATCGACACCTACGAGCATGCCTTCTACATCGACTACCAGAACCGCAAGGCCGAGTACGTCGAAAAGTTCATCGAGCACATCGACTGGACCGAGGCCAACCGCCGCTTCACCGCACACGGGTAAGAACGGCAGTAAAACCCCGACGACCCGAATCCGGCAGCATGTGGTCAGCGGCCGAGGAATCGAGGGACTGCTGTTGACCAACAGCCTGGAAGAGGGGCCGCCGAAGTCATGAACGCCAACACCCGAAACCCCAGGCACTTACGTTCGGCATTGCCGGTTCCGGCCGGTCAGCTATGATTAAGAGGCTACGACCCCGATTCCGTAGGGTCCCAGCGGTTTGCGTACCCGCAGGGAAAAAAACACAAACGAGTCGAGTCCTGAATGATCCGTCGTGTGATCAGCCTGTTATTGATGCCGCTGATGCTGGCCAACCAGGGCCTGTGCCTGGCGCATGCGCATCACGACTCGCAGCCGCCGGATCACGCGTCTCGTCCTCACATCCACTCGGGTAGCCACAGTCACGGCGACGCTGACCACGGACATGACCACGATGCGGTGCATGCCCCTGATAACGACGCAGACCACTCGCACGAGTCCGCGCATCATCCCGATGAGGGCGCGGCTGAGTTGGTGACTGCGACCCCGGTGCTGCGAACTTCCGCACCCGACCATGAGCATGATGCCGTCTACTTCGCCGTGACGACGCCGATCACTTTGAAGACTGACTCGGCAGTGAAACGACTAGCCGACGATCAAGCGGCTGGGTGGATGCTCTGCGTGGAGGCGAGCGAGGGGACCGCAATTCGCCCCTGGCCTGTCGTGGGTCCGCCGCTGGCGCTATTTGACGCCGACTGTCCCATCTTCCTGCGCACTCTCTCTCTGCGCTTGTAATCCTGCGCGCCCGATCGACTCCTGTTGAGTCGCTTCGTTCTTGTTGCGCTGTTTACCCCGCGTGCCCCATTTTCGACTCATTGCCTGGCCATGACGGCCGGCATCGTACTCGTTGCCGAGGTCCAGAGATGCGTAAGAAACAGATCCTCCGCAACGTCGGCGCGTCAGCGATTATCGTCGCTGTCCTAGGCGCTGGCGTCGCGGCCTTCCTGATGCGTGAGCAATGGAGGCCGTGGTTCGTTCGTGAATCGGCAACAGCCCATGACGACGCCCAGCCCACCCCCATCGACGAACCCAAAGTGTTGAAGCTTAGCCCGCAGGCGAGAAAAAACCTGGACCTCGTCTCGAAGCCTGTGGCGATGCAAGCCTACTGGCGCACGATCCAGGTACCCGGCACCATTGTCGATCGACCCGGGATTACTGACCGCGGTGTCACGTCACCCGCGGTCGGAGTTGTCACGCAGGTGCATGCGTTCGCGGGCGATACGGTCAAGCCGGGCGATCGGTTGTTCACACTACGGCTCTGCAGTGAGTACCTGCAGAACACGCAATCGGAACTGTTCAAGGCCACACGCGAAACGCAACTGATCAAGGAGGAGCGGCAGCGAATTGAGGAACTTGCCAAATCGGGCACGATCGCCGGAACTCGCATTATTGAACTCGATCAGCGCATTCGCCGGCAGGACGGACTCATTCAGTCCTACCGACAGGACCTGTTGACTCGCGGTCTGGCTCCCGAGCAGATCGATCAGATCACCGAGGGGCAATTCGTGTCTTTGATTGACGTGGTCGCGCCACCGCCGCTGGAACGCTCGGGGGGCCAACTCACGATTCAACCGGTGGTTTTCCTGGCCGACGCCCAGCAAGTGGAACCGCTGGTCTACGAAGTCCAGGAACTGAAAGTCGATCTCGGTCAACAAGTGCAAGCCGGCCAGCTCTTGTCCATCCTTTCGAATCACCGCGCGCTATACATCGAAGGCCACGCGTTCAAGCAGGAAGCGCCCAGTCTGGAGCAGGCCGCACAGAACGGCTGGCCGATCCAGGTTGAGTTCGCCGAGGACGACAGCCGGCATTGGCCGTCGCTCGAGCAGACCTTTCAGATCCGCCACCTCGCGAACACGATCGATTCGGCCAACCGGACCTTCGACTTTTTCATTCCGCTGACGAACCAGTCGCGTGCCTACGAGAAAGACGGCAAGACGTTTGTCGTCTGGCGATTCCGCCCCGGTCAGCGTGTACGCTTGCACGTGCCTGTGGAACGGTTCGATAACGTGCTCGTACTGCCCGCGTCCGCCGTCGTCCGCGAAGGTCCTGAAGCTTACGTGTTCCGACAGAACGGCGACCTCTTCAACCGCATTCCGGTCCACGTGCTGCACGAGGATCGGCTCAACATCGTCGTGGCCAACGACGGGAGCGTAACGCCAGGTGTGTTTCTGGCTCAAAGTTCGGCCGCGTCGTTGAACCGAGTCCTGAAGGCGCAAGCCGCCAGCGGCGTTCGCGCCGACGTCCACGTACATGCCGACGGAACCGTTCATGCTTCGCATTAACGGATTGTCGATTGGCGATTGTTGATTGTCGATTGGAGGAGAACGATGGACGAACAGGAATTGAAAAAGAGGACGCAGCAGTTCGGGCTGCGTGTCATGAAGCTGGTTGGTGCGTTGCCGGAGAACGTAGTCGGCAGAGCAATCGGTTCGCAATTGATTCGCAGCGGCACTGCCGTGGGAGCGAACTATCGGTCGGCATGCCGAGGGCGATCGAAGGCAGAGTTCATCGCCAAACTGGGCGTCGTCGTCGAAGAGGCGGACGAAAGCGGCTACTGGCTGGAACTGGTGATTGAAGGCGAACTACTGCCGTCCAACCTGATCGAGCCGCTTCTTCAAGAAGCCAATGAACTGACTGCAATCATGGTCGCGTCGCGCAAATCAGCGCAATCCTCAGTCGCAAATCAAAACTCATAAATCGAAAATGCTCAACGCCGTCATCCGGTTTTCGCTCCGATATCGCATGCTGGTCGTGGTGATCAGCCTCGCCATGCTGGTCTACGGATCGTACCTGGCGACCACGATGCCCATCGATGTGTTCCCCGATCTGGACCGCCCGCGGGTCATCATCATTACGGAGTGTCCGGGGCTAGCCACAGAGGAAGTCGAGACGCTCGTGACGCAACCGATCGAGATCGCCTTGCTGGGGGCCAATGGCGTGCAAGCCGTGCGGAGCCAGACGACGGCCGGTCTGAACGTCATCTATATCGAGTTCGACTGGAACGTGGAAATTCGGGCCGCCCGACAGACAGTCCAGGAGCGATTGTCGTCGTTGGCTGGCGTATTGCCCGAGGGCATTAACCCGCAGATGACTCCACCGTCGTCGATCATGGGGCAAATCGTGATCGCAGGGATCTATCGCCAACCGGGTCCCAACGGCGGGGAGCTCACGTCCATCGACAAGACAGGCTATCTCGCAGAACTCGTGCCGGCAGCGGATGGTTCACCGCGACTACACGTCTGGAATCCGACAGACCGACATCGCGTCGAATCCTGGGACGAGATTCCCGTGGACAACACCTTGTGGGTCGCTCATGAAGGAGCCTCCAGGCACGCACCAGACGATCGTCGAGCCAGTGTGACGATCGATGGCCGCGTGCATGAAGTGTGGTTCCCGTCCGCCGAACAGCAGCAGATGTCACTGCGGACGACTGCCGACTGGGTCATGCGTCCACGACTGCTCAAGGTCACCGGCGTGGCGGAGGTCTTTCTGCAGGGTGCCGATCGCAAGCAGTATCAGATTCTGGTGGACCCCACCGCACTGCTCGAGTATGAGGTCACGCTACAGGACGTCGAGCTGGCGCTTCAGGAAAGCAACATCAACACCAGTGGCGGGTTCGCGGTCACCGGTGAGACCGAACGGCCAATCCGCATTCTTGGTCGACTGGGTCCGGAGGCCCGAGTTGTCCTGGAAGACCTGCAAAAGGTCCCGGTCAAAGTCAACGAGAAGCGGGCAGTGCTGCTGGGCCAGGTCGCTCGCGTCACCGAAGGACCGCAGTTCAAGCGGGGCGATGGCAGCGTCAATGGCCGGCCGGGCGTTGTCTTCACGATCGTCAAGCAGCCGCACATCGACACCCGTTCATTGACGGATGCGATCGCCACCGCGCTGGATGAAGCCGAAGCGTCGTTGCCGGCCGATATCGTTGTGAACTCGGAACTCTTTCGCCTGAAGAACTTTATCGATCGCGGTATCTTCAACGTGGGTGAGGCTCTGGTGATCGGGGCCGTGCTGGTCCTGATCATCCTGTTTCTGTTTCTGCTGAATTTCCGCACCACGTTCATCACGCTGACGGCCATTCCGCTGTCGCTGGTCATCACGACGCTGGTATTTCGGCTCATCGGGCATTTCACCGGTACGCATCTGTCGATCAACGTCATGACGCTCGGCGGCATCGCCGTGGCGATGGGTGAACTGGTCGACGACGCCATCGTCGACGTCGAGAACATCTTCCGCCGCTTGAAGGAGAACAACACGCTCGACGAGCCCCGGCCAGCCTTGCAGGTCGTCTACGAAGCGAGCAAGGAGATTCGCAGCGCGATCGTTTTCGGCACGGCGGTCGTCATCCTGGTCTTTCTTCCGCTGTTTGCCTTGTCGGGCGTCGAGGGCCGACTGTTCGCGCCGCTGGGAGTGGCCTACATCGTTTCGATCCTGGCGTCCTTACTGGTGTCACTGACCGTGACGCCGGTGCTGTCGTATTACCTGCTGCCGCAGTCGAAGGCGACGCACCGCGAGAAAGACGGATTCCTGCTCCGCGGTTTGAAGCGAGTGGCCGGTTACCTTGTTCGCTTCAGCATGGCTTGGCCCGCCCTGCTGCTGCTGGCGACTTGGATTGGCGTGGCATTGGCTGGCTGGCAGTTCGCCCGATTAGGACGCAACTTCCTGCCGCAGTTCGACGAAGGAAGCGTGCTGGTAAACGTCACACTGCCGCCCGGATCGTCGCTCGATGCATCGAATCAGGCCTCCGGGATCATCGACGCCAAGTTCCGTTCGATGCAGAAGTCGGAGCAAAACGCCAGCGGCGAGATTCTGCACTTCGTTCGCCGCACCGGACGTGCCGAGATGGACGAACACGCGGCTCCCGTCAATGCCGGCGAATACATCCTGAGCATGAATCCCGAATCCGGGCGGCACCGAGAAGAGGTGATCGGCCAGTTGCTGGCCGAACTGCGCGAAGAAGTACCCGGAGTCGACATTGAAGTCGAGCAGCCGCTGGCCCACTTGATCAGCCACATGGTTTCAGGTGTCTATGCCCAGATCGCCATCAAGATCTATGGCGACGACCTCGACACGCTGCAGCAATTGGCCGAACAGGTACGAACAACGATCCAGCCCATACCTGGTTTGACGCCGCCAGTCGTCGAGCCGATCCGCCAAACCGAGGAACTTCACATTCGACTCCGGTCAGACGACTTGGCGTTCCACGGCGTGACGCGAGCCTACGTCGCGCAGATTCTGCAGACGGCCCTGCAAGGAGAAGTTGTGTCTCAGGTCCTGGAGGGACAGCGACGTTTCGATCTCCTGGTTCGCCTGGAAGAAAGCTATCGCACCGACTACGCCAACCTGGGCCGGCTGCGCATCGACCTCCCCGACAATCGGGGCCAGATCGAACTGCGGGAACTGGCTGACATCGGGGAAGGCATGGGGCCAAATGCCGTCAATCGGGAGAACGCGCGCCGCCGCATCGTGATCCGTTGCAACACCCAGGAGCGCGACCTGGCCAGTGCCGTGGCCGAAATCCAGCAGCGAGTGCAATCGCAGGTCCAGCTGCCGGAAGGATATTTCATGGAGTACGGCGGCCAGTTCGAGAGCCAGCAGCGGGCGACCACGCTGATTCTGGTTCTGGCCGGCGTCTCGGTGGTCGGCATGTTTGTCGTGCTGATGATCCTGTTTCCCTCGGTGCGGATTGTGCTGCAGATCCTCAACGCGCTGCCGACCGCCTTCATTGGCGGCGTCATGGCTTTGGTAATCACCGGGCAGGATCTGACCGTGGCCAGTCTCGTGGGATTCATCTCGCTCGGCGGAATCGCCGTTCGCAACGGCATTCTGCTCGTCACGCATTACATCCACCTGATGCGAGAAGAGGGAGAAGACTTTACCCAGCAGATGGTCTTGCGAGGCAGCCTGGAAAGGTTGGCACCGGTGTTGATGACCGCGTTAACTGCGGGCATCGGCTTGGTGCCGCTGGTACTCGGCGGCCAGGAGCCGGGGCGCGAGATTCTCTATCCCGTAGCGACGGTGATCCTCGGCGGTCTGGTTACCTCGACATTTTGTGAATTCCTGATCCACCCTGGAATGTTCTGGAAGTTCAGCGGCAAAGGCGCCGCTGAGGTGGTTCGTCTGCATGAATTGGAAGACAACTCGGAGCATGTGTTTTCGTAATCCACGCCAGTTTCCACTCTCACGCCCGATGGCATGAGCTGGCACAACTCGTTGAAAAGGAGTGTGAGCGATGAAGAAGTTTGAAATGACTCTAAGCCTGTTGGCCATTGGCGCACTAGTGGCCTTCGTTGGCTGCAATGGCTCGAAACCCGAACCGGCGTCCAGCGCGCCGGCTGCCACGTCCTCGTCAGAGGAACACGGACATGATCACCCTCACTCCGGTCACGGTGCCGGACCGCATGACGGCACGCTGGCGGATTGGGGCGGCGGCAAGTACCACGTCGAATTCACCGTGGACCACGACAAGCAGGAAGCGACCGTCTTTATCCTGGGCGACGACGAGAAGACACCAGTGCCGATCAAGGCGGAGGAGATTCAGCTCAGCATCACTGACCCGGCGATGCAGGTCACGTTGAAAGCGGCGTCGCAGGAGGGTGATCCGGAGGGTTCCGCGTCGCGTTTCGTCGGCAACCACGAAAGTCTCGGAGTGGTTCAGGAGTACGCCGGAACCATTACTGGCGTTGTTGATGGGACTCCCTACTCCGGCGACTTTAAGGAAGAGCCGCACGGCGCGCACTCTCACGAATGAGTTAACTCCCATGTTCTGGACGTTCATTAAAGCCGGCATCTCGGCAGTGGTCATCGTGGCCGTTGCCGAGGTGTCCGGCCGTTTCCCGCGTTTGGGTGCGTTACTGCTCACGCTGCCGTTGGTTAGCATTCTGGCCTTCGTCATGCTCTGGACCAAAGAAGGCGAGATGACGGCGATCACGCGGCTGGCACGAGAAACCCTCGTGCTCGTCCCCCTCGGTCTGCCGTTCTTCATTCCTTTTGCGATCTCCAGCAGGACCGGCCTGAGCTTCTGGCCGAGTTTCGTCCTGGGTGTCGTGCTGGCTTCCATAACCATTGGACTATGGTTCTGGTTGGGGCCAACCCCAACGAAGCCGTGATGCCAAGAAAACGCCCCGGGCTCGATTGCTCGAACCCGAGGCTACGGTGTCGCTGGCTAGGCAAACACTTTCGTGACGACGCCCGAGCCGACAGTCTTGCTGCCCTCGCGGATCGCGAAGCGGGCACCGTCTGCCAGCGCGACAGGGTTCTGCAGCGAAATTCCCAGCTTCACTCCGTCGCCGGGCATAGCCATTTCGGCGTCGCCCAGCACGCTGGTCGAGCCGGTCACGTCCGCCGTGCGGAAGAAGAACTGAGGCGTGTAGCCGTCGAAGAACGGCGTGTGCCGCCCGCCTTCCTCCTTGGTCAGCACGTAAACTTCGGCCTCGAAGTTTCGGTGCGGCGTGATCGAACCGACCGCCGCCAGCACCTGCCCTCGCTCGACTTCGTCCCGCCCGACCCCTCGCAGCAGACAACCGACGTTGTGACCGGCCTGGCCGACGTCCAGCACACGGCCGAACGTCTCGACCTGCGTCACGACCACCTGCCGTGGCGTTTCGGCCAGACCAACGATCTCGACCGAATCGCCAGCGCGGACCTGTCCCTGCTCGATCTTGCCGGTGACCACGGTACCGCGGCCCGCGATCGTGAACACGTTCTCGATCGGCATCAACAGCGGTTTGTCAACGGCTCGGATCGGGTCAGGGATGTAGCTGTCCAGCGCCGCCAGCAACTCGTCGATGCACCGCGTCGCCTCCCGATCGGTCGGGTTGTCGTGCGCAAGCATCGCCGAGCCACGGATGAACGGCACTTCGTTGCCGGGGAATCCGTAGCGAACGAGCAGCTCACGCAGGTCCATTTCGACCAGGTCGATCAGCTCCGGATCGTCCACCAGGTCGCATTTGTTCAGGAACACGACCAGGTGGGGCACGCCGACCTGCCTCGCGAGTAGAACGTGCTCGCGCGTCTGCGGCATCGGGCCATCGGCAGCCGAGACCAGCAGAACCGCGCCGTCCATCTGTGCCGCGCCGGTAATCATGTTCTTGATGTAGTCGGCGTGGCCCGGACAGTCGATGTGCGCGTACTCGCGCCGCTCGGTCTCGTAACTCACGTGCGAGGCGATGAGTGAACGACTCCATGTCGTTGATCGTCCGCTCGAGAAAGTCCAGGTCCGAGCCAACTCGCGTCGCAGCCTTGCGCCGCTTGTTCCCTTCGTCGATCAGCGTCTGGCAGTGACTCTTCAAGTACGTCAGAATGCTTCGCAGGTCGTGCACCATCGAACCGACGACCAGTTCGCCGTAGCGATCGCAGATCCGCCACGCCCGTGCGGCTGCCGCCGGACCGGCGTTTTTCTCCAGCAGGTCGACCTGCCGCTTGATCTAATCGACGGTCCGCCGAGCGACACCAGCCTGCTTGGCAATCTGACGTCGGCGATCCATCGCCCGCTCGGCGGCCCGTCGAACGAAGTTGTTCGTATCGTTCGCCAGTTGACCGGCCAGGTGAAAGAAATCCGAATCCGAGACGTACAGCAACCCCTCGGCCACCTCGCGGCGAACTTCCCACTTCGCATCGCTGGCGAGTTCCTTTAACAGCGCCAGACCTCCGTTGCTCGCCGGCCCCACTGCCAGTGATTCCACGACGCTGCGTGCGAGGTCGCGTCGCTCGGCCCAAGATGCCGAAGCGGACGTGCCGCGCAGCCAAGCGGTGGCTTCTTCGAGATTGATGATGGCGTCCATCAGTAGGCGTACCTGCACTTACGGGCCTTGAAAGCGTCCTCACCACCCTCAAGCAATGTCACGATGTCGGCCTTGCAGTCGTCGACGTTCCCCTCGTTGGACTTGCGGGCGATCGTGCCATTCGAGTCGAGAACAAAGACTCGTTCGGCATCTCCGAGTACCGGAATGTTCGGATTGTGAGTGACGAAGACCAGTTGCCGACGAGTCTTCACCTTGCGGATGCTGTCCACGACTGCCTCGAAGATGAAGCGGTTGTCGAGATTGTCTTCGGGCTGATCCACGAGCAACGGGTTCTCGCTATCCAGCAGTAGAATCGGCAGGATGGCTGTGCACTTCTGGCCCGTCGAAAGCGCCGACGAATCCTTGTAGGTGTCACCGTCTCGAAGCTCGACCTTCGGTAGATCCACCAACTCGACCGTCTCCAGCTCGAACAACGTGGCGGGCGTGGCGAGAGCCGCGATCACCTTCGACGCCTGCTCCGGGTTGAGTTCCCCACGGTCGACCAGGATCGACGAATCACGCTCACGCACAGCCTGAGACAGATCTGCCGGCCAGAACGACGCCAGCTTCTGGGCCACGATCAAGTGCTTGATCCGGGCATCCTTCAGCTTCTCTTCGAGCAACCGGACATATCGCTCCGGATTACCGAACTGCACGACGCTGACCCGGATCGCCGGCGAAAGATTGGCATTGATCCGAGTTGCTACGCTATGCCGGATGGCGAAGCGTTCATCCAGCAACTCAGACCGCTTGGCCAGCAACTCGGCACGGCGCTCTTCGAGCTGCTTAAGTTGTGCCTGCAGATCATCGCGTTGCCGCTGCTTGGCGAGCAGGTCATTGCGCCGCCGCTCGACAGCCACTCAAACCGAACCACTGCTGCTCACCGCTCGCCAGGCCGCCGAGTTGTGCGGAAAGTCGCTGCGAACATGGCGCAGCTGGGACGCGGCCGGACTCGTTCCGACACCAGTCTGCATCCGGCGCAGCAGGCTGTGGCGCGCAGACGATTTGCGGGACTGGATCGCGGCGGGCTGCCCCCGACGCAGCGAATGGGAAGCGAAAAAGACGGCCAATTGAGCCGCCGGCTTCGCTTGAGCTTTCTGAAATCCCTGGCACACTGTCACCAAGCCATTGTTGGCAACAGATTACGAGGATAAATGCATGGCAAGTCTGTACAAGAAGCCGATCGTCAAACGCGACCCGAGGACCGGCGAGAAGATCAAACTGAAGTCAAAGAAGTGGTGGGGCAGATACCGCGACGAGCACGACGTGGAACGGCGCGTTCCGCTGGCCACCGACAAGTCCGCGGCTCAGGCAATGCTGAACGAGCTAGTCGTGAAGGTCGAACGTCGCAAAGCCGGAAAGCTCGACCCGTTCGAAGAGCACGCGAAGCAGCCGATCAACGAGCACGTCGACGACTTTGAGGCTCACCTGCGGAACAAACAGAACACGGCGAAACATGTCCAGGAGGTGAGCACGCACGTACGGAAGTTCGTCGCAGGCTGTAAATGGTCGTTCCTGCGCGACGTATCGGCGGGTGACGTGCAGCAGTACCTGGCCGATCGCCGAGCGGGCGGGTTGAGCGTCCAGACGAGCAACCATTACCTGCGCGGGATCAAACAGTTTTCGCGGTGGCTGGTACGCGACCGACGGGCTCCGGATGACCCGCTGATTCACCTGGCGATGCTGAACGTGCAGTTGGACCGCCGCCACGATCGTCGGGCGCTGTCAACGGAGGAGTTTTCGCGACTGATCGAGGCAGCGGAGGCTGGGAAGCCGAAGATCTGCATTCCGGGGCCCGACCGGGCGATGATGTACATCTTGGCTGCCTGGACCGGCTACCGCAAAGGGGAGATCGGCAGTCTGACGAAGCGTTCGCTGAAGCTGGACGATACGCCGCCGACGGTGACCGTGGCGGCCGCTTACAGCAAGCGGAAACGGACCGACACGCAGGTGCTGCATCCGGAAGTCGCGGCACGATTGCGGGAGTGGCTGGCGACGAAAGAGCAGTTGCCGCCGGACGCGCCGTTGTTTCCGGTTTCGGACAAGGTAAAGGGTGGGAAGGATCGACGGACGTCGAAGATGATGCTCACGGATCTAAAGGCGGCTCGTAAGAAGTGGATCGAAGAAGGTAAGACGCCGGAAGAGAAGGAGGCGCGGAAGAAGTCGGACTTCCTGTCCTATTGCGACGAGAACGGGCTGTATGCCGACTTCCACGCCAACCGGCATACCTTTATCACGAACCTCTCACGTGTGGGAGTGAAGCCACGGACAGCACAGTCGCTCGCGCGACATTCGGACATCCGATTGACGATGGGCGTCTACACACACATCGCCTTGATGGACCAGGCGGAGGCGATCGAAACGTTGCCGGCGCCACCGCCAATGGCCAACGGAAATGGCAACGGGAAGGTCAAAGCCAACGGGTCGTCGCACTCGGGGAACACATCGTCAAACCAGGGCAACGGTTCAGAAAAACCGAGTGCTGGTGCCGAGAAAGACGGCGGGACGGCGGAGTCGGGCGAAGAAGTCGACAGAGAAAAGGTGCCCGTATTGGTGCCGTCGGGTGCCGAAAATGGTGCCGTACGGCTCGCATCGCCCGAGTATGAGTCTGCATCGGTTTGCACCGAAACGGACTTGAAGGGCGGTCGAAAGAGGCGATCAGCGCGAGGTCGCAAACCCGCGAACGGTCGCGAGTTCTGCACCGATTTGCACCAATCTGCACCGCCCCGTCGCGCTTTGCATCGCGCGACAGAAGAAGTACGCCCGGCAGGATTCGAACCTGCAACCCTCGGTTCCGAAGACCGATGCGCTATCCAGTTGCGCCACGGGCGCCTGTTGAGTTTCGCTCAACGACACCAGCAGAATAGAACGTTGCGGCGGAAATTGCAATTGGGTCTGGTTGGCGGAGTTCTGCTTCTGCTTCGCCGGGCGATGCTGCGCCCGCTGTAACGTGGAAGTGCTGGATGCCCTGCTGTAATCGATGCGGAATAGCGAATCTTGTTCGCTTTTGTGGTTGAGGTCGCCATTGATTGATGATGAATGGCTGACCGCAATGATGCCGCAGCCCGACCAAAATTTTTGGCGAATTCGGACGTTCCGACTTGACCCGCCAAATGCGTGGATGGGATGATACCATTTGGGAACAGAGTCTACTCGATCTTCCAACTGCGAACGCACTTATGGGTGGCATTACTTTGCGCGTGCTGGACGGGGCCGACCGCGGTCGCGTGTATGGCGACCTGTCGCCGCCCGTTACGATCGGCCGCGAAGAAGGCAACACAATCCAGCTCAATGACGAGCGCGTCAGCCGGTTTCACGTCAAGATTCAAGAGGACCATGAGAAGCTCGTTCTTACCGACCTGGAGAGTACCAACGGCACGAAGGTCAACGGTGAGGACATTCAGCTGAGGATCTTGAGGTTCGGTGACATGGTGAGCGTCGGTCGGTCGGTCCTGTTGTTCGGTTCGCGTGACGAAATTGCACACCGCGTGGCGAGCTCCAAGCGGGGGCGGGCGTCGGGGCGAGCTACGATTGACCCCAATCCGAACGATCCATCCGAGTCGCTCGACTTTGACGTGCAGTGCGACGGCGCGCTGGGGGCGCCGTTGAACGCGATGGAGCCGCCCGAGTTGCCCGAGCGGTTGTCGCCGGGGCAAGCGGCCCAATTGGCCGAGTTGCTCGAATTCGTTCATCTTCGCATCCGCGAATTGCTCGACGCCGTCGATTGCGACGTCAAAGGCGACCGAGTCATTCTCGACCAAGCCGAATGGCAAGGGCTGGTTGACCTGCAATCGCGGCTTGCCGAGTACCTGCGGGGTGTCAGCGATCCAAATCGACCCGAGTGAACGTTCGATTCGAAGCGGGCAACCGCTTAGCGGTCGAGGGCTGCGACGCGGCGCCCGAATTTCTCAGCGGCAGTGATTCTCAGCGCCCATACTCTCTCTGCCCTTGAGTTGCCGACCGGCTCCGATTCCCGCTCGGTTGACGACCCGTACCATCGGCTGCCCGCGCCGCTGCCTGGTGCGGTGACCGCTTGGCGTGCCCCGGAAGTTGCTTAAAATCAGGGGTACCGCTAGCGGTCGTCCTGAGAGAACTCGACAACCTGATTCGAGCTGAACAGGGACGCCGCCGTCTATCGCTTGGGAAGCTCGCCTACACGACGGATCGTAAGCCATGACTGATCGCCCGTTTGCTCATCTGCATTGCCACAGCCACTACAGCCTGTTGGACGGCGCTAGTTCGCTCGGCAAACTGGTCACCCGTGCCAAGGAACGGGGGATGAATGCCTTGGCTTTGACGGACCACGGCAACCTGCACGGGGCCCTCCAATTCTACCGCCAGGCCAAGGCGAATGACATCAACCCGATCATCGGGTACGAGGCTTACATCGCACCCGGCAGCCGGCTGAAGAAAGAAGCCAGCAGCATGAAGGAGGCGAGCTACCACCTGACCTTGCTGGCACAGAATCGGACCGGCTTCAAGAATCTGCTTAAGTTGGCGTCAGCCGCGTCGCTGGAAGGATTCTACTTCAAACCGCGGATCGACAAGGAACTGCTGCAGGAGCATCATGAGGGGATCGTCTGCCTCAGCGGATGTTTGTCGAGCGAGTTCAATCGGGCCATCCTGCGGGGCGCCGGCAGCGACGAGGATCTGCAGGAAGCGGTGGACATCTGCAAGTGGTTTCACGGGGTCTTCGGTGATCGCTACTTCATCGAGATCATGAGCAACGGGCTCGATCTACAGCGTCAGGCGACGGCAGGGGCAACCAGAATCGCCGATCAGCTCGGTCTACCGCTGGTTGCCACCTGCGACGCGCATTACGTCGACCGGGAAGATGCCGACGCCCAAGACGTGCTGCTCTGTATCAACACCGGGAAATATCGTACCGATACGAACCGGATGAAGATGGACGGCAGCGAGTACTATCTGAAGAGCCCCGCGGAGATGTACGAGGCGTTTCCCGGGTTGGAATCGGCCGTCGCACGGAGCCAGGAAATCGCCGACACGGTCGACATCGACCTCGAGCTGGGAAAGCGGCACTTTCCGACCTTCACGTTGCCCAAGGACAAGACGGCAGACGAGCTGCTGCGCGAGATCTGCCTCCGCGGCCTGAACGAGCGCTACGATGGCAACGAAACGATGCGGCCGAACGGCCAGTTGAGCGAAACCGTGATGGCCCGCCTTGATCGCGAATTGGGAGTGATCAGCAAGCTCGGCTTCCCCAACTATTTTCTCATCGTCTGGGACTTCGTCCGTTACGCCCGCGAGCAGGATATCCCGGCGACCGCCCGCGGCAGCGGGGTCGGGGCGTTGGTTTGTTACGCGCTCTACCTGAGCCACGTTTGTCCGATCAAGTACGACTTGCTGTTTGAGCGGTTTTTGGACGAGAGTCGACTGGAAGCGCCCGATATCGACATCGACTTCTGCAAGCATCGGCGGGCGGATGTGATGCGGTACGTCAAAGACAAGTACGGAGAAGCCAACGTCGCGCAGATCGGGACCTTCGGGACGCTGGCGGCGCGGGCCGCCATCAAGGACGTGGGCCGCGCTTTGGGGATCCCGCTGGCCCGCGTCAACGAAGTGACCAACATGGTTCCCGAGCAACTCGGGATCAGCCTGAGCAAAGCGCTGGAGCTCAGCGATGAATTCAGAGCCACCTACGAAGGCGACAGCGAGATTCGTGAACTAGTCGATCTGGCGCTGAAGATCGAAGGGTTGGCACGCAACGTGGGGACACACGCTGCGGCCGTCGTGATTGCGGACAAGCCGTTGACCGAGTACGTGCCGCTGGGACGCGTTTCCGGCAAGACCGACATCATCACCCAATGGTCGATGAACGACGTCGAGGATGCCGGCCTCCTGAAGATGGACTTCCTCGGGTTGCGCAACCTGACGATTCTCTCCAAGGCGGTCGACATGATTGAGCAGTCGACGGGTGAGCGGATCGACCCGCTCAAGTTCCCGCTCGATGACGAAGCCAGCTTCGCCTTGCTGCGGCGTGGCGAAACCAAGGGCGTTTTCCAATTGGAAAGCGGTGGGATTCGTGACCTCTTGCAGCGAATGAAGCCCGACAGCTTCCTGGACATCATCGCGACCAACGCCCTCTACCGGCCCGGACCGCTGGAAGGGGGAATGGTGGACGATTACATCGCGGTCAAACACGGGCGCAAGAAGCCGCAATACGATCACCAGGTTCTGGAAGACGTATTGGCGGAGACCAACGGCGTCATGGTCTACCAGGAACAGGTGATGCGGATTCTGAATCGGCTGGGCGGCATCAAGTTGGCCGCCGCGTATACCTGCATTAAGGCGATCAGCAAGAAGAAAGAGGCGCTGATCGCAGCGAACTACGAGCAGTTCATCGCCGGCGCCGTAGAAAAGGGGATGAAGGAAAAGGATGCCCAGGCGATTTGGGACTTGATTATCAAGTTTGCCGGTTACGGATTCAACAAGTCGCACAGTACGGCTTACGCATTGATCGCTTACCAGACGGCTTACCTCAAGTCGCACTATCCGGTCGAGTTCATGGCGGCCCTGCTTTCGGCAGACATTCCGGGCCGTAACTTCAAACGCAAGGACGCGCTGGTCGAGCATTTGGAAGACTGCCAGCGGATGGAGATCGAGGTTGTGCCGCCCGACATCAACTCGTCGGACGTCGACTTCACCGTCAGCGACGGCAAGATTCATTTCGGCCTGTCCGCCATCAAGGGCTGTGGAGGATCAGCAGCCGAGGCGATTGTGGACCAACGTCGCCAAGGCGGCCCGTTTAAAGATATTTTCGATTTTTGCGAACGGGTCGATCCGGCGGCCTGCAACCGCTCGGCATTAGAGACCCTGATCAAGGCCGGCGCCTTGGATTCGACGGGTGGTAACCGGCGCCAAATGGCCGAGGCGGTTGATCGGGCGATGCAGGCAGGCGCTTCGGCGCTGGCCGACCGGAAGAGCGGCCAGAAGAGCCTCTTCGGCGGACTCGACGAAGAAGAAGGGGAGGGTGCCGCGGTGGCCAGCCTGCCGCAAGTTGACGACTACGAAGAGCGCGAACGGCTGCTCATGGAACGCGAGGTGCTCGGGTTCTACCTGGCCAGCCATCCGCTGGCCGAGTACGAAAAAACGCTGCGGACCTATTGTTCGCATACCACGGCCACGATTGGTGGGCTGGCCGATCGGGCCGAAGTGATGATGGGCGGCATGATCTCGGCGATCAAAATGGCCCATATCAAGAACCCCAAACCGGGGGCGCCGGCCAAGTATGCCAACTTCGATCTGGAAGATATGGCCGGCTCGATCCGCTGCATCCTGTGGCCGAGCGACTTTGAGCAGTTCGGCGAACTGGTGCAGGCGGACGCCATTCTGGTTGCCCGGGGTGCCATCGACCGGCGGGGGGGAGGTGACGAAGCAAATCTGATCGTCAATGAACTGATTCCGCTGGAGGATCTGGAAACGCGCTACACGAGCGGTGTCGTGATTCGCGTCGACGAAGAGGTCCATGGCACGGAAAAGCTGAGCACGATTCGGGAAGTCGTGCGGGCCTACCCGGGCAGTTGCGAGTTGAGCCTGATGTTGCGGTTGATGAATGGGAGCCGGGTGCTCCTGAAGTCGAATCGGCTGCGGGTCGAGATCAACGAAGAACTGCGAAATCGTATCAACGACCTGCTGGGCGAAGGTAATTTTCAGCTGATGACGTCCAAGCCGACACCCGGACCGGCCCGTCCGAAGGGGCGCCGCGGGGCCTTGCAGGCAACGTAGGACCCTGTCGAGCCACCGCGTTGGAACTGGCTGCGAAACGGCAGGGCCGCGCACCAAATCGCCGACGCCGCTCGCCAAGTCCCTGGGATGCTCGAGGTCTGCCCGTTTTCGCCGGCTGCAGCGATTCGTCGTGGCGAAACCGCCTGGAAAACCGGGCTGACTCGTGTTTTCGGCTTGTTCCGCGAGGAGAATTGTCTTACGCGGATTGCCATTTTGTTGCTTTGCCCAAGATGGCGAACTAAGATCGAACTGTGGTCGGAATGCTTCGCGCTTGCGCCCGATCCGTACCGCCGCGGCGGTGCGGAATCCAAATCAGCTGCACACCTATTCCCAAATCAAGCGTTCTCACCCCGCTTTCGTTCGCGACGGGGTGGGGACGTACCGGTCATTGTTTTCACACGAAGAGGTCTGGAATGTCCCGTCGACACTTTCGCGTCTGGGTCTTATCAGTTGTAACGCTTAGTCTGGCGTTGGTCGGTCCCGGGCAGTCGTTCGCCCAGAACAACGGCGGTGGTGGAAACAACAATGGCAACACCACCACAACCACGACGCAGGTGGCCGGCGTGATCGTCGACGCGATGGGCGTGATGAAGATGAATCTCGTGACTGATCGGGGCGGCATGGTGTCACGCCGACGGGTGGCGGAGGCCCGGGCCCGCCTGGCCGGTGACCTGGGCAAAGCCAGCAAACTCCGAAAAATCTCGCTCAATCGGCTGGAAGCGGCCGTCACGGAGAACCTGGCACGCGGTAAGGCACCGACGGAGACCATGAAGGTGCTGGCCGGGTTGACTCGTCTGCAGTATGTCTTCTTTTATCCTGAAACGAACGATATCGTGATCGCCGGTCCGGCCGAACCGTGGGCACTCGACCCGGCAAACCGGCTGCGGGGCATTGAGACGGGGCGCCCCGTGATTCCATTGGACGACCTGGTCGTCGCTTTGCGAGCCTTCCCGCCGCAGGGGAGTGACGGCGCGTTTCTCAGCGTATCGATTGATCCGACTAAGGCCGGCCTGGCCAACATGCAGCAGTTTCTGCGGCAGCTTGGCGGCCGTGCCGTTCCCTCGCAGACGCGGTTCATCTCCAATGGCCTGCGGCAGAGCCTCGGAATGCAAAACGTGAAGGTGACGGGAGTTGATGCGGACACGCATTTTGCAGAAGTTCTGGTCGAAGCCGATTATCGGATGAAGCTGATTGGCATCGGGCTGGAGCGGATCGCCACCGACATCAAGAGCTACGTCGAACTGACCACGCCGGCAGCCGTTTCCAAGAACGCCATGCAGCGCTGGTTTTTTGTGCCTAACTACGAGTGTGTGCGGGAGAGTGACGACCGGTTGGCCATGGAATTGGTGGGGGACGGCGTGAAACTGGTCGGGGCGGATGAAGTTGTCGCCGCGGACGGGACGCGCATGAAGGCGGGACGCATCGATGCGGCCGGGACGAAGTTTGTCCGGGGCTTTACGGAGAATTACGCCGAGCTTGCCAAGGAAGTGCCGGTCTACGCCCAGTTGCGAAACTGCATCGACATGACGATCGCGGCCGCCTACATCCAGAAGCAGGATTATTACGGGCAAGCCGGCTGGTCGATGGAGACCTTCGCGGACGAGGGGTCTTTTCCGGTCCGTACGGGGAAGGCGCCCAAGCAGGTTGAGACCGCGGTCGCCGCCTACTGGCGCCGAAATCGCTTGATGACGCCGATCGGCGGTGGCGTCGAAATTCACGCTCGCCTGGCTCTCGAAGCGGAGCACCGGCTCTACGACGAAGAGGGGACCGTCAAGGCGACCCACAGGGCGACCACCGTGGACGGGCTCAAACCGGGCCAGTGGTGGTGGGATTGAGCCGCCAGATAGGTTCATCCGACCCGGTCGGCAACGCTACTCGCCAAAGTTCTCCAGGGCCACTTGCTTGATGCCCTTGAGATCGAGCTTCCCGGTTCCCAGGACGGGCAACGCTTCCACTTCGAAGAAGCTGTCGGCCGAGGGGATGAAAATGTTTGGCAGGCCGGCGTCTGCGAGCCCTTTCAGGAGGTCTTCGACCGTTCGATCATGCTTGACGTGAACGACGATCAGCCGTTCGCCCTTTCTGGCATCGGGGACGGCGGTGACGACAAACGTCGGACCGGCTTCTTCGTCGCGTTCAACCAGGCCGTTCAGGACCTCTTCGATCTTGATATGCGGGACCATTTCGCCGCCAATTTTCGAGAACCGGCTCTCGCGCCCCGTGATCGTGATGAATCCGTCCTCGTCCAGAAAAGCGACATCGCCAGTGACGTACCAGCCGTCTCTGATCACCTCTCGCGTGAGATCGTCGCGCCCCAGGTAGCCCTTCATGACGTTCGAACCGCTGACGAGCAGCATCCCGGATTCACCGGCGGGGAGGTCGTCGCCCGTCTCCAGGCTCACGGCCTTGGCGCGGACGCCGAGCACCGTGCGGCCGACCGTGCCCTCTTTCCTGACGACCTCGTGATGGCCGCTGGACCGCGAGGGGGGAATGTTCACGGAGACCAACGGAGATAGTTCCGTGGTCCCGTACCCTTCCACCGGACGGACACCAAACTTCTCTTCGAAGGCGTCGGCGAGCGGCGATGGGAGCTTCTCCGCGCCGGTTACGACGACGTTCAGCGTTTCGAACTGCGACTTCTCGCAGCGTCTCAGGTAGCTGCGGAGAAAGGTGGGGGTCGACAGCAGGATCGTCGCCCGGTGCTTCTCAGCCAGTTTGCCGACCTGTTTGGCGTCCAACGGATTGAAGTGGTACGCGCCCTTCGCATTCAGGCACATGGCCGTCCAAAGCGTGACCGTGTAGCCCATCGAGTGAAAGAACGGGAGAATTCCCAGGATCGTGTCGTCCGGACGAATCCCGATCGCGCGATCGATGGCCTCGATTTGAGAAACGATATTGGCGTGGGTCAGCATGACGCCTTTCGGCGTGCCGGTCGAGCCGGAGGTGAAGATCACGGTCAGCACATCGGATGGCGCAACCTGGTCCGCGCCCAGGCTGCGGGCCAGTGTGCTGGCCGGCACGATGTGCGTTTGGAGGGCCGCCACCAACTTATCCGAGAGCTGCAGTTTCTCGCGGAGGTCCTCCAGGTAGACGACCTCTGCGTCGAGCTCAAAGTTCATCTTCTCCATGAACTTGCGGCTGGTCAAGACATGCTTGATCTTCGCTTGAGCGAGGCAGGCGTTCATAACGTCGGACGACACGGTGTAATTCAAGTTGACGGCGATTCGCCGATCCAGTGCCAGGGCAGCATTGGCGATCACCGCGCCGGCCGCGGGAGGTAGCAGCAGCCCCACGTGCTGCTCGGCGTCCTCCAAGACTTCGCGGCGGAGCAAGCGGCGCAAAATCAACGTCCGCATCAACAGTTGGCTGCCGGTCATGTCCTGGCCGGTCGAGTCGGCCGCCTTCGAGCGAAATCGCCGTTGTTTGCAACTGGCGATAAAGGTCTGTAACAGCCCGGTCTGCTCGTTCACCCGTTGTGCCACCGCATCGACTCCTAGTCGTTCCACCGCACGCCACACGGTCTGAATGTCCGGCGGGCGCGTCAAAGGTTTGCCGTAGTGTATCTGGATTGGATAGGGCCAACGCTTGGGCCACTTCCAGAGGAACTTTCCTCGTTCGAAGCTAAAGATACTGCCCCAGAGGCCGTCCAGGTATACGGGTACGACCGGTGCGTCAGTATTCTGCGCGATCTTCATCAGGCCCGGCTTGAATGCCTGCATCTGCCCGCTGCGGGAAATGCTGCCCTCGGGAAAAATACAAACGAGGTCGCCGTCTGCGAGCCCTTGCCGGGCTTCGCGGAGTGCCCGGATGACGGCCTTCGGCGTTGGCATGATCATGATCGTGTCCCATTGCCTGGCCAGCATCCGCAGGAAACGATTCTTGAAGTTGCCTTCCCAGACCACCATCCGAATCCGCCGCGAGCTGGTCATCTGCAGCACCACGCCATCGAGCCACGAGATGTGGTTCGGGACCAACAACGCGCCGCCGTCTTCCGGCAGGTTGTCCAGGCCAAACAGGCGAATTCGATAGACCGTCAGGCTCAACAGCCAGATCACGAAGCGGAGCGTTGCTTGCGGAATCAGCCAGATGATGTAGACCAACACGGGGAGGGTCAGAAAGCCGGCCAGGAAGAAGATCTGTTGCGATGTGAATAAGGGCTGATCGAATGCCTGGCGGTGAACGCTCTTCACCAGTAGAGTCTCTTCCGGAAACTGCGCATAGTAGGCATCCAGGTTCACGATGTTCTGCTGGTGACGCTGGTTACGAAATTCCCAGAGCAGCATCTCTGCCAACGCCCGCGTCGACTCGGGAGGCGTGGTTTGAGCGACCATCGCCTCGAGCTGCGCAGGCGTTGCCGCTTCCCGAGGAAGTGCCTGGTAGGCGGCCACCAATTCAGCGACATGTTCCTCCTGGCTGGGAGACAGCGAAGCCGCCCAGAGATCGCCCGGCAGATTTTCCAGTGAACCCGGGTAGGTCGGCGTACGCAGGGCGGAGAAAACGAGCGCTGATATCAGCACGCCGGAGAAGGTGAGGAAGTTGGTGGCGGCCAGAATGGAACCTCGCGTCGATACCTCGCTCCGATGCTGCAGGTACGCTTCCAGCGGGACAGAGAAGAGACCGGCGGACGCGCCGAGTCCAAACAGCAAGAGGCAGGCGAAGACAAAACCGACCGTCAATGCGCCGCCGGGATCGAGGATCGTGCCCTGAACGACGAACAAGAGCATCGCGCAGATGGAGATCCCCAACGCGCCCAGCGGGAGAATTCCCAGCTCGACGCGGCCGGCGGACCAGACACCGGCCATCACGCTGCCGCATCCTACACCGGCCACGAGCGCAGCCAACAGGGGCACCTTGTCCGTCTCTGACAACGCTCCGCCCTCGGCGGCAAACTGGTCGATGTTCAGCTGGGCCAGGGCACCGACGGACCAGAAGAAGACGATCCCCAAGGCAACGCGCAGCAAGGGGCGGTGGCTGGCTAACGTGCGGAGGTCGCGCCATGTCTGGGCTGGCGCGTTCCAGGGAATCGGGCGGTCAGGATTGGCGATCGGGAGGCGTCGGATGAGCAGGCTGAGTATCGTGCCGACCACTGCCACGCCGATCAGAACCGCCGCGGAAAGGGCCAGGTTGTCTCGACCACGGTAGCCGGTTGACGCGCTCAGCCAATTCCCGACACCCATGCCGATGACCGTTGCTGCAACCGTCGTCAGCCCGAACAGCCCATTGGCCGCTGAGATTCGGGACGGGTGGAGCATCTCCGGGATCGTTCCCAGCTTGGACGGCGAGAAGATCGCGCTCTGCGCACCCATCAATGCCACGACCACAAACAGGAAGGGGAGACTTTCGTACCAGATTGCGCCGACGCCCAACGCCATAATGACGATCTCGGCAAATTTGCAACCGAGGATCACCGACTGCTTGCTGAAGCGGTCGGCCAGATAGCCGGCCGGAGCCGCGAGAAATAGATAGGGCAAGACAAAACAGGCCGTTCCCGCGGTGAGGATGATCCCGACATTCGAAGGCTCGACGTGATCCTTGCCGATACCGATCACCAGCCAACGAAAGATATTGTCATTGACGGCGGTCAGCAACTGAGTGAACAACAGCCCCAGGAAACTCAAGTTCCACAGGCTGTCGGCTTTGGTCGCTGCCAACCTGGCTGATCCTTGCGGGTCGGACGGGTCGTCATCCGGGGTCGCCATTCCGGCGTCAGTTGGTCGGGGCGCATTCATGCAATGCCTGGCATCAACACCCCGGCAGTCACGGGGCAAAACGGTTTGAGCACCAAGCAAATCGAGCGGCGGACACTCGCCCCTTTCGCATCACTTGGTCACCGAAGCTGCGATAGTTTCGGACGATTCGACGTGCTTCGTCAACCCGAATGCCGGCAGGAAACGCGAGATGCGGCAAATCCCGATCTTCCCTCCGACTCGCAGAATCAGGTAGTTCCGGCCGCGGCTTCAGGCCGGCCGGCGCCGATGGCGATACGAATCGATAGCCGTTGTCGTATGGGCCACTGCCGCGGGTCGTTGTGAGGAATTAATGATGGAACTGAACCGCAACCATTATTTTGCCGTCGGCACGATTGTTCTCTTGCTGGGGTTGCAACTGCGCTTCGTCGAATCGCTGCGGCTGACCAAGGAGACGACCCAGTTTCTGGCTGAGAACTTCAGCAAGGCCGAAGCGGAAGTAGAAGTCAATCCGTTGGCTTCGCTGATGGCCGTCTCGCCGGCCGGTTACTCGAAGACCATCACACCACCCCGCTGGCTGGGCTGGTCACTCCTCTCCGTTGGTGCCGTACTGGTGATTCATAGCCTCACCATGCGGCCGCCCGGATGAGCATAGGTTGAACGACCACTGACCGATTGAAGTCGCCGGCAACCCGCCGGCCGTAAGCGTGCCGGGCACACCAGGCTGCTCTCGGTTTGGTTTGGCCGGGGGCGGATGGACCTGCGGTCGAGCGTCCCTGCGGTCGAGCTCCAGCCTGGCCGAACGCTCGCCGCGATGGTGTGCCTGCCCGATCGGGGGCTCGTGTTTCTTCGAGCCACTCGTCTTGCCGGGCAAGGGGCCGCTTTCGTCCGGCAACAGTTACAGTCAATGCCAAAAGGTGCCAGCCCAAGCAACACGTCGCCGTGGCTGGGCGTGAACCCGGATTTTTCATCAGCCGGTGGGCGTCAGCCCCGGTTCCGTTGATCGCCGAGCAAACCAAGCGGTAACGCGTTCCGGCTCAAATACGCGGCATTCTGGGCAAGTCCGCCACAAACGATTGCGAGACAATGGCTTGCACAGAGAGTTTGTTCATTCATGGACAATCTGGGTGAAGGTCCAATTCCCGGAGCTGGCCCATTGGACGTCCAGGAACAGCGGCCCGTCGGCCGGCAGGCAGCCCGGCGACGCGAGGAAATCGCGCATGTCGCCGCAGGTTCACCACGGTCAATGGCCGGTTTGTCGAGTAGCAACTGCGGGTGGGAAAGAGGACGGCGATCGGGGCGATGATCCGGGGGAGGAATCCGCTGATTCTTGCGGCATTTCAAGCGGCAATCCCACTGTTGACAGGCGTTTTGGCTACCTTATCATGGTGACGCGATTAACGGGGCAGGGAGCACGGGTCACGCCCGGCCGCGGGAGACGAAAACCACGGGAGATGGAATACGTGTCAAAGCATCTGGAAATCTCTGATGTGGGTGACGTCACGGTCGTTCGTTTTGCCGACGGCAAGATTCTGGACGCCTCGAATATCGAAGAGCTGGGGGCACAACTTTTTCAACTCGTCGAGGTGGAAAAGCGAAGCAAGTTATTGCTGAATTTTCAGAGCGTTGAATTTCTTTCCAGTGCGGCGCTGAACAAGCTCATCATCCTGGACAAGAAGATGAAGGGGATCGACGGGCAGTTGAAGCTGTGTTTCCTGAAGCCGGAGATTCTCGAGGTGTTCGTGATCACACGGCTGAACCAGCTGTTTGACATTGTGGAAGATGAGGCGACCGCGCTGGAGTCGTTCTAGGCCATTGGCTGGGCAAGATTTTGGGATTGGCGATGGAGAGGGTTGAGACCCCGATCCGGTGAGGCAGCAGCTGGGCCGCTCTGGCTCGCGGGGGCCTTCCCCGTTTTTCCGTATCCTCGATGGTGGGGATTCGCAGAGCCGCCAGTTCGCGGCTCAACCGGAAGACTCCCCCAGAATAGCAGGTGGAAATACGGCGTCGCTTCCCCTTAGAATCAGGGCAGTCTCCCTGGAGCGGCCGGCCTTCAATCGGCGGTTCTGGCCGAGAAATTGCGTGTCGAGACCGAGGTGCACGGCTCACCTTTGAGTCGTGGTTAGTATCGAAAGCTCGGAAAACTATGTCAGTAGATTGGCTCTGGTCGGTTGATGCGAAGATTCCCAGCGACACGGACGAAGCGCGCAAGATTGTTGATGAGATGCTACAGAAGTTGACCGAGGAAGGCTGGGGAGACGAGGACACGTTTGGCGTCCATTTGGCTGTCGAGGAGGCGTTGATGAACGCCATCAAGCACGGCAATCAGCTCGATCCAGGTAAGACCGTCCAGGTCGATTATCGCTTTAACGCGACCGACTTGGAGATCGAGGTGGAGGACGAAGGGCCTGGATTTGACCCGTCAGCGGTGCCCGACCCGACGCTCGAAGAGAACCTTGAGCTTCCCTCGGGCCGCGGCCTGATGCTGATGCGAACGTTCATGGGCACGGTTGACTACAATGAAAGGGGCAACCGGGTATCCATGACGAAAGTCAAGGGCGTCTCACCGCAACCGCTTGACGATGACGAGTGAGTTCCGCAGCAGCGTCAACGGGCTGCGGTTTTCAGCTTGGTTGCCGTATTCGACGGTGCAGCTCGGAGGTCACTTGGGTCCGTGAAAAGAACGTTGTAATTTCGCCTTCCCTCCGCAGGATTTCCAGGTTCGAGTGTTCGCAGGGTATTCTTCAGGGCGGCTCGACTTCGGTTCTGAGGAGGGATTACAGAAGGACGCTTGGTGGGGCGCTCTGCCTGCGATACCTAAAGAAAATCTGGCCCGTTTGACCGCTTGTCGAATCCCGGATCATGAAATAACATAGAGTTCACTGATCCCCTGTAGCTCAGTTGGTAGAGCGACGGACTGTTAATCCGTTTGTCGCAGGTTCGAGCCCTGCCGGGGGAGCTTCGAAAAACCGGATCACAATCCGAACCATTAACCCTCGATCCCAAGTTGTTTTGTGGCCGAGGGTTTCGTTTTTTTCGATTGGATAGAGAGCAATCGGGTTCGGGTCTCAATCCAGCTCAGAACTCAACCGATCATCCGAACCGCGATGAAGTTCGAGGATTCGGATTGCTTGATTTGCTATTTGTCGCCGAGTAACGCAGCAAGACTCGTGCGTGCGAACTGCAAACGCCCGGAACTTATCGCTTTTGCAATCACATCGGCCTTCTCGCTTTGAAATCCGGACCTGCGTGCGTTGAACAGGTCATTAGCCAACGCAAGATCTTGACGCGTGAACGTCGTAATGCCGGCCTCCCGAAGAATCGATTGGATGATCTGCAGATCCCTTACGCCGAATTCACGACTTGGCTCGATCTGCGTGCCTTCACCCCAGTCGTTCCATGTTGCGATTTGGATGATGGGAGCGTGTGAGTTGAGAGCCTTCTTCAGCGTTTCATTCAGAGTTCGACCGTCGTTGTCGGCCAGTCGCGGGTAGCCTTCGCTGACGCCCGCTTGCTTGTAAATGTCATCGAAGCGAGGGAATGCGGCGGGGATTGCCTGCGGCCAGCACCTTGAGTCAGCCAAGAATCGATCGACTTGTTGCATACCGACCTTGGGTGATGGCCAGCCAAAACCACCAATCGCCCCCTCGCGTCGAATGTCCTGGCTGAAGTAGGAGACGGGAGACTCCAGACGCGACAAACACTGCGTCCATTCTTTGCGCGTCATTCCAGAGTGGCCAAAGGAAAGCAGCACTGGCTTGCCATCGAGTTTCACGTAGCTTCCCGACTTGAACCAGTACTTGCCGAGCCAGTCGATTTCGCTCACGGCATGGGCGACTCGGTCAGTGGCTGCAATGCGTTCGGCCTCCACGAGCGCTGGAATCGTCTGATCCTCGTAGCAGATGACGAACTTCATCTTCAGGCGTTCGCATTGCTGCAGCAGTCGGGTCGTATTGCGATGCAGAACGGCGTAGTCGCGGTAGTCCGTCAATCCGTACCAGTCGACAATGACGCCATCAATGCCCGCGAGCTTCATCAGCAGCAGGTGGTACTCCAGCACATGAGGATCGCCCGAGTCGTACGGCCCAATGAGTGGGTGATACTTTGATGCGATCTGCCGTCTGCCACCGATTTCCTTCTCCGGATCGAAGTGGTTCATCGTCCAGTGCCAGCCCCAGTGGTCGCTGAACGGCTTGGCCGTGTACCACGGCATGTAGTGGGCGAGGATCAATGGCGCGGCATTCTGCTTCGATGCATTACTGCGCGAATCTGTTACGTCTTCGGCGAAAGCACAAAAGTTAAAGCAGAGAGTGAAAGCCAAAACGTGCAGCATCTGGCGGTTTAGTAGAATCATCGTCGTGGACTGCTTTACGGAAGTCAGGTCATTTCGTGCAGGTAGTTTAACACGATGCCACGTCTGGTACCCTCGATTGCCGAGTTCGGCTTTGGCACGAGGCACGTCCGTTAGTGATCGGAATGCCCGGTCTGATGTCTTTTTCCAGAAAATCTGGCAGGTTTCGGGAAGCCGCCGGATAGAGAAATACATGGACATCGAGCAACCACAATTCGAACTGACGGAATCGGCTTTCCTGACGCTGTTGGTGAAGCACGAACCGGCGCTCCGCGCCTATGCACGCAGCCTCGTGCCCGATTGGGATTTGGTGGACGAGGCGTTGCAGGAAGCGAGCGTTACCATGTGGCAGAAGCGCGGACAACTGGAAAGTTCCGACGGTTTCGTGCCTTGGGCGAGGGTGATTCTCCGATTCAAATGCCTCAGACAGGTCGAGAAACTGCGGTCTCAGCGCCCGCTGCTCAGCGACGAGGTTTTGGCGAAACTCGCTGATCGCGGCGAGAGCCGTTCGGCAGAGGTGGCAGCGGCACGTGGCAAGGCGCTGCATGAGTGTTTGGGGCAGTTCTCTGCGGAACATCGCGAACTGTTGCTGGCTCCCCACAGTGGTGCGACCTCGGTTGTTGCATTGGCAGAACGCCGCGAGAAGACTCCCAACGCCCTATACAAGCTCTTGGGGAGACTCCGAGAACAGTTAGCCGACTGCATCCGTCTCAAGCTACCGGCGGAGATCCTATGAGCAAGTCATCAAACGAACTGATCCATCGGTACATGATGGGGGTCGCTACGGACGACGAAGTGCGGGAACTTGAAGCCCGTCTCCTCGCTGACGACCAGCTTCAGGATGAGTTCCTTTTCCAGTCGGAAATTGATGCGCACCTGCGTCAGGAAGCT
Source organism: bacterium (assembly GCA_030430075.1). Classification (GTDB taxonomy): domain Bacteria; phylum Planctomycetota; class Planctomycetia; order Pirellulales; family Pirellulaceae; genus ARS98. Next base: position 11,773 of record JAUIGN010000049.1, on the reverse strand, counting down.
CAGTCCGTTACAAAGCCTGATGTTGCTGTCGACTCACCCAGTCCGAGCACGTCACCCAAGCTCTGGAGGTGGATTTCCGGAGTTTCGACCCTAGCGGCGACGATTCTCGTGGCCATCGTCCTGTTCAGCATGCCACCGCACCGGGAAGCGATGGCACATCCGTCGCTCGGTGAATTGACTGTCGATATCCCGCAGTCCGGGAAAAACATCTGGGCTGCGGCGGCTGACGGCGATCTTGATGCAATCCGCAAAGAACTAGCGGAGCCATCCTTCGTTGATGCGAAGGCTGATTGCGGGCTCACACCCCTCCATATCGCGACACTGGCATATCACCCGGCGACTGTTGAGTTGCTTCTCGCTTCCGGTGCGGATGTGTCGCTGGCCGATCGCGAAGGGAACACGGCATTACACATGGCATCGTTCCTGGGGCGGACTGATCTTGTTCGCATGCTGCTGAAAGCGGGAGCCGACCCTGAGCTTCGCAACCACCTGGGCTTCAGTTCGTTGGACAATGTGGCGATCACGTGGAGTCCTGGACTGGAGGATTATTACCACTACGTTGAACGAGTGCTCGACACGACGTTAGACCTTGAAAAGATCAGAGAGGAGAGGCCAAAGATTCTCCGGCTCCTGGCTTCTGAGAATCCAACGCCGCCAGACCTCGCACCGCCTGTCAGCATCTGGCAAGCCGCGATGACGGGTAACACGCCTGCCGTCGAACAACACATCGGAGCCGGCACGGACTTAAACTTGAAAGAAGATCTCAGCGGCAGCACCCCGTTAATGGTGGCAACGACGTTTGGGCAAGTTGAAGTGGCCAGATTCTTGATCAGCGAAGGTGCGGAACTCGATGCACGCAACAACTCGGGCGGCACTGCTTTGCATGTTGCTTGCTTCTTCAGCCAACCAGCGATCGTGGAACTTCTTCTGAATGCGGGGGCAGATCTTCACGCGGTGAACAGCCGTGGTTTCACACCACTCGATGTCGTATCAATCGAGTTTGATGAGGAATTGGGTGGTGCTTACCGCCATGTATATGAATCTCTGGGGCTGAAGTGTGACGAACGGTTCGTACGTGAAACGCGAGCTAAGATCGCAGAAACCCTGATCAATTGGCAGCTTCGCTCGGAGGAGGCCACGCGATGAATGGACTTCGCGGATTGGTAGTGACGATCGTTTGTCTGTTTGTGCTGCTCCTTACCGCAACTGCGGGTGCAGAAGAATTGCAGAATCAGAGAGCGGCTTTTTCGGCAAGGGCGCCGTCGACTAAAGCGGGCTCCCATGCGCACAACTTTCCCGGGACCGCGTTTGAGTACGCCAAATTGATCGAACCACAGCCTGGAGTTCCGCCGCGAGTTGACTTGAACAAGGCTGTCGAGATCCCGCTGTTTGTCAATGGCAAGCGTGCCTATGGAAATCTGGGAACGGCGTGCGACAACCGCAGCTACCTCGGAAAGGACACAGTTTCGGGCTCCACGTTGCAGCGGCATGCTGGACGCACGGCCGATGGGAAGCCAATGCCCGATGTGATGTGGATCAGTTTCGGTCGAAACTCGACAGTTGACTTCGAGAAGATCGAAGGTTCGGTGCAGATGATTGGCTACAACCGAAGGACAGGCGCGACGGCGTTCTTCGAGAGCAACGGGAGTAATCTCCGTCCCTGGATCAGTCTCGATGAGAAGACCTGGCGAATGCGAGGCGTTATGCCTTGGATTAACGATCCAGATGAGTTTAATCGTGCATTCGTGACCCCGGGAAGAGTCCAGTGCGTAGAGTGTCATCAGGCCGCACCGTTCATTACCAATGACTTTATCAATGCCGCGAAAATCCCGGGCACAGACGAGAGCGTTGTACCAGCACTTGACAAAGATTCGCCGTACTACGTCATCGGCGGCGAGAGTTGGGACATGCGGACGATTCACATCGAAGGAAATGCTTGTTTCGAATGTCATCGCGTCGGCATGACCACGATGAGCCTGTTTATGCGAAACGGTTGGGATCCCAACCACCACATGCCGCCACACGATCCTGGAAGCTTGAAAGAAGATTTTGAGGAACTTCTGGCGGCGTGGAAGGATGGTCCCGAAAATACGGCCGGCTGCGAATGGGTCATACCTCCCGCCGGTAATGCACCGAGACAAATTGTGGGCGAAGACTATCCGCACAAAGCAAGGTTCAACCGACCCGACCTAAAAGCACTTAGCAGACTGAACACGACACCACGCACTCGTCCCGTGTCCGGCTGGACGCAATCCTACAAAGCGGGATATGTCGACAGCCAGGGGCGTTACGCGGGCGGGTCTGAGATCCTTCACCTGGAAGGCCACAAAGGCAAGCTCTACGCCGCCAACAGCTATTGGATGGAACCGAGTAACATCTGGTACGGCGGCAACACTCCAAAGACGCCCTGGTCCCAGATTCTTCGGCTCGACCGCCCGAACGGCAAATGGGAGGTCGACCTTGAGTTGGGCCCCAACAATCTCCGCGCGGAGAACCTCAAGTCGGTCACCTTTGCAACTGATGGGGCAGGCAACAGCCTTGAGGAGCCCGTTACCCTGCTGATCGCCACCGCGTACTCTCCGAATACTCAAGGCGCCGACATCAACGTCTTTGTTCGTGATGACGGCACGGGAACATGGAAAAAGACTGTCTTACTCAGCGGCACTGGTGAAAGCGGCGAGAACAACTCGACTCGATGCATGACGGTTTATCGAGACCGAGTCACCGGCGTGGACCGCCTGTTCCTGCCCGTCGGCCTGCTCGGGATTTTCACGGGAGTCTACGATCCCGATGTGCCGGGAAAGATCCGATGGGACAAAACGCCAGAGACCGGACGTTTGGACAAACGCTCGCTGGCAATCATCGAGGCCAATGATTCGCTCATTTATTCCAGCGGCACAAAGATCTACAGAAGGAATGACGGCCCCTCTCCGACGCATTCGATGATCTTCGATGCGAGTCAGTTGTCGAAAGGCCCCGTCGCTTCGCCGGTCGGAGGCGTTCGTGGACTGTCCGTCATCCCGAATTCCAACGGGCTTGGCGAATCACTCTTGTTCGTCTGGGCGCCCGACTCGCGTTCCCGGAGTTGTGTCATTCGGCTCGATAGGGACGACAACGGCAGGTACTCACACACAAAGGAAGAATGTGTCGCGGACTTGATGAGCGAGTACCTGTCCGGCACTCCCGTCTATTATGCGTTGGCTGGCTACAACAACATCCTGCCAGTCTTGAATCCCACTACCAAAGAACCCGCTTATCTGATGGGGTTCGAATGCTGGGTCGGCGGGCGACAGTTTCCATGCTGGCAAGGCAACGATCGCGGAGGCTTCTACGCCGGCGCGATGTATGCAATCCGCGATAGGAATGCTCAATATTGGTTGAACGAAGTGAACGGCCCGGCAACCGTTGAGAAGAGTCCGTTGCAGGCTGTGCGCGCCTACGCCATTTCTCCGTTTGAGTCCGAAAAAGGCAAGGTGATCTACTTCGGAGGCTTCGTCGCGGACCACGGACCATCTCCCAACACAGCTTGGGTGTATAAGACCTCGGTTGAAAACGCACTGCGTAAAGACGCCCCTCGCCCCGTTCGCCTGACGCCCGAGCAAAGCGAAGCTCAACTCTCGGCACTAAGACAGCCTTACCGCTTCGAGTATCGCGATAAACCAGCATTCACCATCCAGATTCCAGGAGACTTTGCCCAAGGGAAGGCGACTGGTGGCAGCGTGTTCCATGCCAAGAAAGCGTTCAACACGCTTTCCATCAGCATCAGCCAAGCTGCAGATCCCGAACAAGCCACCAAAGGTTACGTGGAAGCGCTGAAACGGGTCGGCAATGGCACGGCTGAAATAGTTGAGCAAAGCGAAACAAAACTTCCCGATGGAACTCCGGCGATGGAGTTCGTCGCAACTTGGGTGACCAAACAGAACGCCAGGCAAACAACCCAGGCCTTGACAGCATGCAAGGACGGACGCGCTGTGACGATAGCCACCCACACCTGGGAAGTGGGGCTTCCGGACAAGAGCTTCTTTTTCACCCTGAAGTTTGAGACTCACGAGAACACGGAGAAATAGATGCACTGGTTCTGGGGAACACTCATGGCAATCATCGGGCTGTTCATGCTCGTCTGCGGCACGGTGAAGAGTGACTTCGTGGTCTACCGGTTGCTGGTTGCTCGCTCAAGAATTCTGTGGGGCGATGCGGTCCATCGTTTCTTCCAGGTCAGCGGATTGATCGTCGCGGCGCTCGGCATTCTCTGGGCCTCCGGAGTCATCTGGTCGAACGTTTGAACGCGAGGCCTTCAAAGCGGACAGAAAACAAACAACACGCTGATTTCAGCGGACATGAGGAACTTGATAAATGAATCGATTCACCATACTTGGCCTGACAATCCTGAGTGCAACCATCCTGTGTTCCATTGCCATTCCCGGCGGAAACACTTCTGGTGTTTCGGCTGCTCCCTCGTCCAGTGGAAATCGCGGCACCGCTCCTCGCAAACCGCTCCGAATTGGACATCCGACATTCGCCAGTCCTCATGCCAACCCGATTGCTGTCCACAACGGGACAGTGTTCGTGGCAAACACTCCCGCCGACACGGTCGATGTCATTGACGCCGCAACGCAGAAGGTTCGAACCCGCATCAACGTTGGCATCGATCCTGTCGGCATTGCCCTGCGTCCGGATGGCAAGGAAGTGTGGGTGTCTAATCACGTCTCCGATTCCGTCAGCGTGATTGACAACGATGCTGAAAGCCTCACCTACCTGCAGGTCATTGCGACGATCCAAGAGTTTGACCCGGAAACGAAGGCCACCACCTTCGATGAGCCGATCGGCATCGCGTTCGCCAGTAACGAAAAGGCCTACGTCGCATTGTCGTCCGAGAATCAGATCGCGGTCGTGGATGTTGCCACCCGCGAAATTGTGAAGCGTCTCCGCATTCCTGCCCAGGACCCGCGTGCAATCGCAGTCCGCGACGGCCGTCTATACGTCATCCCGTTCGAGTCAAACAACAGGACGCAGCTCTCTGGTGGAAAAAAAGAAGACATCGATGGTGAACTGGTCACGTTTGATGCCTGGGAACATTCCATTCGAGTCAACAATGTCCTGTCGTTGGGGCACGTCACGGACATCGTCAAACACCCGGATGTCCCGGACCATGACTTGTTCGTGTTCGACACGCAGACCGACGAATTGATCGAAACCGTTGATACCCTGGGGACACTGCTGTACGGATTGACTGTCGATTCCAAGGGGCATGTGTTTATTACTCAGACGGATGCACGAAACGACGCAAACGGTCGCGCGGGTTCCAAAAAGCATGGCATCAAAGAGATGGAGAATCGCGCGTTCCTAAACCAGATTACGAGGGTCGGTCTCCGAGACGGCGAGGCAAAGCAGCCTGAATTCATCAATCTGGAACCGTTGCCACCCCAGCATCCTGAGAAGGGCATGGCGCTGGCGACGCCCTACGCGATTCAGATCAGTGCTGATGATTCGACGCTGGTCGCCTCCGCTGCCGGATCGGACAAACTGTTTACTATCGACGCGGAAAGCGGTGAGGTTCTCGGGCGCGTGCCGGTCGGCGCTGTGCCTCGCGGGATTGCTCTTGAGAATACCGACGGCGACAAGGCATCGCGGGCCTGGGTCTACAATGCCGTGGCCAACACAGTCTCATTGATTGACATATCTGACACGAGCAGCCCGAAGGTGGCAGGATTTGTCAAACTCGAAGATCCAACACATCGGCAGGTCAAGTTGGGCCGCACCTGGTTCAATGACGCCGATGTTTCCACGACCGGCACGTTTTCCTGTGAGAGTTGCCACCCCGACAGTAACACTGATCAGTTGTTGTGGGTGCTGCAGACGCCAATCGTGACTGGCGGCAATCAGATCATGCCTCGTTCAACGATGCCAGTGCGAGGTCTGCGCGACACCGCGCCGTTTCATTGGGACGGAGTCCTCGGCGATCCCTACGGTGGGAACAACAGCGCGAACATTTATACATCCGTTGAGCCAACTTCAGATCCGGAAGACCAAACAACCAGCACGCGACATCTGGTCGATGTCAGCATGGCTGAGATTCTAAAGGCACATGGTGACGAAACGGTAAACGATGAAGGTAAACCCGGCGGCTTTACGGCCGCCGAGCGAGATGATCTGGCGACCTATCTGCTCAGCGTCTCATTCCCACCGTCCCAGCGTCGGGCCTATACGAACGAATTGTCGGAACGCGCCGAAGACGGCTTTCGAATGTTCCACATCGTCGGCGACGTTGGCGGAACGCCAGGCAGCAACCGTTGCGGAGACTGTCATCGTATGCCGTTCTATACCAGCACTAACACACCCGGAACGGGAATGGAAGCACCAACGTGGCGCGGTGCCTACGACCGATTCCTGATCCTTCCTCAGGGGCGCTTGAATATTGTCGAATTCCCGTTTTACCGACGCGTTGCCGAAGCCGGGAATGACGAGCGGAGTGTCTGGCAATTCTCCTGGGGCGGCCGACAAGCCTTCAACTCCGTATGGGATATGGTCTTGGAAGGCAGCACTGGCTATTCCGGAGCCTTCGCCAGGCAAGTCACGCTGAACACTGCGTCCGTGAAAAAAGAGTTGACGACCGATCTGCTGCGAGCGTTGGAAGTCGCAGCAACCGAAGGTGGCGTCGTGCTCGAGGGCGAAGGTGTCCTTATCGAGAACGGCGCGTCGGAACGCGTCGAATTCCAGTTCTATCCCGAATTTCAGGATGGCAGCTATGTCAGCAAGGCCAGGGACCGTCGCGTATTCAGCCGCTATGAACTTCTGAAGCTCGCTTCAGATGGAAAGTTCGTCGGCACGTTCACCGGGCGACATGGTGAAAACGCAGACGTGGAATCGCCTCAACCGGCACTTTGGACGTTGGGCACAATCCACGAACAACGTGGGGCACAAGAGTTTCCGATTCTCTACTCAGACAATCGCACGATGGCAATCAGCGGTCGGAGTTTTGATGAATACGCCAGCATCTATGTCGATGGACATCGTGTAGAAGGTTCCATCGAAGTCACGGATGACGAACAGGAACAAGTGCTGATTGAACTGGATGAACTGCCTGAGCAGGGCATGCACTTGATTCAGGTTCAGGCCGAGAACGGACTGTTCAGCAATGACTTCATATTCCATGTTACCAAGGATGCTGACGCGGCGGCGGAATTGAAGCAAAGCTTTGCTGAGTCACAGGTCGATGTCCGCGACGCGTTGGCAAACGCCATTGCACGAGGCAACGTGGAGGAAGTGAAGAAGCGAACAGAGAATCGGCCACGCCGCATCAACGACCGACGACCCGCAACAGGTTCAACTCCACTTGGCGATGCTGCGTTTCACGGAAACCTGGAAATCGTCAAGTTGCTGATCGATCAGGGTGCCGACGTGAACGCAACCAACCGCGATGGCAATACACCTCTGATTGTTGCTGCATTCATGTGCCGCACCGAAGTTGTTCAATACCTGCTGAAAAACGGTGGTTCCCTGACCCACAAAAATACCCGCGGCGACACGGCGATCGACGTTGTCTCAGGAGACTGGAACGACGGACTCGCGGCACTCTACAAGGGCATCGGCGATGCGACTGGTATCGAAGTTGATCTCGACCGACTCAAGCAAGCCCGCCCGGGAATTGCGAAGTTGTTGCGAGAGAAAGAGTCACAAACCGAAACTCCATGAGTCAATCTATGTTCATCGACTTCCGTGACATCCGCGAGGACGAAATAGCTGCACTGGAAAGCGTCCGACTTGCTGCGGCAAAACCTATCCCGCTCACGGAGTTCCGCAATCGATTCTCCCGAGGCCTACCGGCTTGAGCTCGACAGTTTCCCTACCAAGGAAATGCCATGCCGGTTCATCCACCGCCACGGAACCGGATCAACTTGAGAGGCGTCTTTCTCCAAATTGATTCACAGTCTTGCCCCGAGATCTACGCGGCGTCAGTATTGCTCCCATCAGGCTCCAATCTCTTCAAAACCTGTGTCACCCTAGCTCGGCTTACTCCAAGAAACCGTGCCAACTCTGCCCGTGTTTTGACTTCACCAGAGTCGAGCAGCGACTGATAGTAGCGGGCCAAACGCATACGGTCTCTCTTGGGCTTGGCAACCGCTGATTCCGACCGAATCTGGTCGGAAATCGAGTTCCACTTGAACATTTCGATCTCCGGCAATCGTCGTAACCTCTTGGTACGAAAGGCGCCTAGCTCGACGAATCCCCGGTTCGGATTGAGACCGCCTCGGGGAGCTTTTATGATTTGCGGAATTTCCGCTGACAAGCCAGTTAACAAAGAACGCCGAGAGTGAGAGCTCCCGGCGTTTCGTCTTTTCCGCCGTTCTGGCAAGGGTTTGCGACGACCTCTCCGTTGGAGAGAGTCCTCTATCCGTCGCGCGCGAGCGCCGTCACCTTCGCTCCTCGTCCAGAACCGCGCCGAAACTCTCGCGCTCTCAATTGACACGGGCCTTTGGGTTAACAACCTGGTTGCGTTCGCACCCCGGAAGCAACTCGCTTCGAGAGAGCGCCTTGCCGTGTTCCGCAAACTGGTGCGCGGCAACGAGATTCGCAATACTTGGCTGTTAACCAAATCTAGGTGGCAGTCATGTCCAACTACTTCGTCCACAGCCTCCTCCGCGCTCGCGATTGGCAGCATCGACCGGAGTTCGATCAAGTCTGCGACTGGTGGCGTAATGGCGGTCGAGGTGTATGCGCACTTGTCGGCATGGGTGGCGCAGGCAAGACGGCGATTGCAGAGCGTTTTCTGAACGACGCGGCAGAGGATGACGGACACGATCGCCCGCTTCCCCATCCAAACTGTGTCTTCGTCTATTCGTTCTACGATGATGACAAACCGGAGAACTTGACCCGGCACCTGCAGATCTGGCTCGAAGGTGAAGGGGCGTCGGCAACTCGGATTGCCGAGATCTGGAAGAAGCCGCTGACCACTGAATTGTTGAAACCGCTCCTCCAGCGGCACCAGGGTCTGATCATTCTGGACGGGCTGGAAAAGGTGCAGGAGAGCAGCGCGCGGGGTGGCTTTGGGCGACTGACCAGTCCGAGCCTCCGTGACCTGTTGAACCACATCGCCTGCGGATCAGCACGCGAGCTGAGCGTGCTGGTGACCAGCCGCTTCACCCTGACCGACCTCCGCGACAGCCACCCTCGCTTCTTCCACACGATCGCGGTAGACCAGATCGACGTAGCGGCCGGCATCGCCCTGCTGCGATCCCGCGGCATCCGTGGCACGGACCTACAACTCGCCCCGATCGTCGAGCACTGTGGCCGGCATGCGCTGACCATCGACCTAGCCGGGGGCTACATCAAGGAGTACGGCCACGGCGACCCATCCACGCCGCTGAACCTGGGCACGGCCGAAGAGCTGCAGGACGAGGTCGAGCAGCAACTGGACGACAAGAAACGGGCCGTGCTAATGCAGGGTATTCGTTTCACCCGCATTGCCCATCGTTATCGCGAAGCGATGCTTGACAGCGACAAAGCGGCCCTTGCGCTGCTTGAGCGAATCTGCCTATTTCGCTTGGGCGTCGATCGCGAGACCCTCGCCGCCATCTTCACCGGCCGTAAGTCAACGAGAGTCTCGGGCAAACCATTATCTCGCCTCAACGCAATCCAATTGCAGGAGAAGCTCAACTGGTTGGTACAGTTGCGAGTCGTGGAAGCAGCGGAAATTCAGCAAGGCATAAACCATGGTCCTCCCACGATTCTCTATCGTGTTCATGTCGCTGTTCGTGCTGCCTTTCTCGCCACGGTTAATCACACTCACTCACCGATTATTCACGCAGCGATTGTCCGGGGACTGGAGCAGAAACTCCCGAACGAGCTTCGTCGCGCTCCAGACGAACCCAAAGGCCTGCTTCGCTTCATTCCGGGAGCTGGTCTACTGGCACGTGAGCCGGCAGCCATCGATACAATGTTGCGTGACATGGGACTCGTCCCGGACTTAGTGCCACGAGACCCAACGATGCTCGACGTGCTTGAGGAGATAGTGCATCACACCCTGGCGTTGGGAAAGGTACAGGAGGCTTGGGACATATATTGGCATCGCATGGGAAACACTAAGCTCTTGAGCGATCTTCTTGGGGATCACGAAAGAGGGCATCGTATCTGCGAAGCTTTTACCTGCGGTGTACTTCCAGGGGCACACTACGATTCTCTCGCACCGGGCAAAGGAAACTCGGAAGGCAAATCATTACCCTATCGCGCGCTACACCTACGCGAGCAGTTGGTGTTCATCAACCAATGGGGACATTACCTTCACAGGCTGGGCAACCTCGTCGGTGCAAAACGCTGTTACGAATGCGTCATCGATGCGACGATACAGCGACTCGTCCGCGACAGAAACGATGAATCCATCGTTCACATGAATTCGCTCCAGGATGATTGGAGTACCGACGTCCTACCGGCAGTCGTAAACTTGATTTTCGTGACGCATTCGTGTGGCAGGCTGAAAGAACTCGCGGACTATAAGGTAGCAACGTCCGCAGCAGCTCGCTGTTGCGCGGGCAATGATCTTGTCGAAGTAGGGTCGATAGAGAGCTTGTCGATATTCGGAAGCTACGCTCGATTTCTGAGGGGTGAGATGCAGGGCTCGTCCTTGCCATTCATACCTCCCTTGTGCGACAGCTCTCTTGCCTCCATATGGTTTGCGGACGTGCTGTTACGACTCGGCCGTTACAAAGATGCTGCTGAATTCACGCGTGACCTTCAGGAGAATCTCAAGCCCGAACTCGGAACGACTGCAGGCGTGATCGCTCATTGGCAACTGACCCAGGCGACGTGTTCTGCGATCGCAGGTCATTCGCCGGAGGCGGAATCTTTGCACGCCGTGGCGCGAGAGTACGCTCTCGGAAGCGATGACAAGTCACTTCTTTGCCGCTGCGAATTGGTCAGCGCCATTCACTTGGCGGAAGAACACTTGGCGTCCGGTGTCAGAGCTGAACAGGGCGGACCACTGGCCGCTCATGCCATCAGCACAGGCTTGAGAATCGCCCGCGACTGCGGCTACTGCCTCTACCACATCGACCTGCTCCTCGAGCGAGCCCGCCTGAACCTCCTCCTAGGCGACCCACAGTCCGCCCTCGACGACATCCGACTTGCCCTCGACGAAGGCATCCCCGCCAACGAGGAAACCGGCCAGCCCGAACTGCTCGCCGCAACCGACGAAGAATGCGGCTACGCCTGGGGTATCGTGGCGGGCTCGCACCTACGCGGCGAAGCTCTCTTGCTACAAGCCGCGCAGTCGTTTGCCAGCAATTCCTTCGATCGCGCCGATCGCGACCAGGTTCCGTCCGAAGTCCGCGACCTTGTCGCGCAAGCCGAATCCTGCCTGAACGACGCCATGTCGCGCTGGCACGACTTGCGTGATCCCGAGCCACCGGAAGACAACAACTTCGTTCACCCGGAAACGGGCGTCGAGTACAACTACAAGGCCGAAGAGACGTATCGTGTTCTGGCCGATCTCGCGAAAGGCCTGCTGACGCGATACCCGCTCGAACCACTAATTGAGCCAACCAAGGAATTTGAGGATTCCGCCGTGACTGATAAGCCCGCCAAGGTGTTTTTCTCGTATGCCCACGAAGACGAGGAATACAAGAACAAGCTGATTAAGCATCTGTCAATCCTGCAGAGACAGTCTGAGGTGCGTCGGGTTTTTAGGACAGTCCGACTGCTTATTTCCGTTGGGCCCGAGGGGCGGGAACAGCGGCCCCCGAGGCCCTTCCCAGGCCTCGGGGTGGCCGCAGTAGCGCGT
>JAUIGN010000048.1 GCA_030430075.1 bacterium | reverse complement strand
GCAAGCTGTAATGTTTCGTGAGTTCGCTCATGGCCGACATTCTCAGCCAACAAGCTCAAGCAGAACACCCACCACCCACTAAGATTCCTGAAGAACCACCATTATCAGCTTCACTATGGCACGACCGGTGCGGGCGGCGGCCCCAGTTCGGCGGGGTCGACAACCGGCAATAACGGGAATGGTGGCAACGCGCCCGGTGATCCGGTTCCGCCGCCGGCACAGCCGGGGCCGACCACAGGCAGTACCGGAACCACAGGCAGTACCGGAACCACAGGCAGTACCGGAACCACAGGCAGCACGGGAACCGAAGGAAGTACCGGAACCGAAGGAAGCACGGGGACGGAAAACGGCTCCGCGGAGTCCGCCGGGTTCAACGGGTCCAGTGGGCTCGCCTTTGCCGCCCAGCCTCCGGCACCTCCGGTCGACCTGCCGACCGACGCCCATTACGACCAGTTGAACGCCAAGATTGGCACGATCAAGGTCGGCGCCAATCAACGGCACATCATGAAGATGATGCTTCTCCTTGCTCCCGACGACAAGAAAGAAGCGATCAAGGCGTACATCGCCGAACAGGGTCTGCAGGACTTCGTCGACGGCAAGTAGCGGTCGCGGCGTAACCTGGTTCGGATAGACTGTAGCGATTATGCCTGAGGTGCCGGCCAGGCAAGGTAAGGTAGTTGGCAGGTGTTGCGATCAAGGTTCCGTTTGGGGACGACGAAGAAGAGAGTAACCTGTGCTGGCGATGCAATCGGCACCGCCGGCACTCCCGCCCTCCTCGCCACCCCGCGGAACGGATCATGAAGACATCTCCTCCTGCACGGATCGCATCCTGGATGCTCGCTGCCGGTCTGGCGATTCAGTCGGCTGCCGTCGGTGAAGAGCTTTGCCTTCACTGCGCCCAGAAAGACATCAAGCCCCACGCGCAGAAATTTGCCAACGGAGCGCGGGGATACTCCAAAGGGGTCTCCCAAAAGGGGCACGAGCAGAAGGGCCACGCCCAGAAAGGGAAGGGCGGCAGCCATGGCTGTCAGCACAAGGAACACTCGTGGTTCTACAGCCACCATCCACCGGCCGCGCCAATCCTGGAATCGGCGGCCGTGATGCGGGTGCCGGTTCCCCAGCAGGTCAACTTTCGCATTCAACGGGAATCCGGCCGGCTGCGTCCGGAGTCCGCGCCGGCGCCTGAATCGGCGGCTGTGGCGAGCGATATCAACGCCCGGTTGACCAATCTGGAAAAACACGTATCTCGGCTCTACGAGTCGCTGGATAAGCTGGTCACCCAACTTCAAGACGACCAGTCAAAAGAGAACGATTGACCTTCGCGCCGCAAGTGTCCTGTTGGGTGACCGAACGCAGCCCACCTGCACAGGCCCACTCGCCGCACGCCAGCGCCAGCTCATTCACAGCGAAATCATGAAATAGTTCACTCGACCGAGGAGCGGTCACTGACGAGTGAATCCCCATACGTCTGCCCCAGGGATGGAGAGTCGTAAGATGCGAACGTCGACGTTTTCGCTCGCAGTGCTCGCGCTGCTCGGCAGCGGACTGGTGAACCATGCGGATGCCCAGCATCATCATTGGCACGGCCATTACCAGCAACAACAGAAGGGAAGCCCGGAGGCCGCGCCGTACAACCCGACACCGGAGTCGGCCGGCTACGCGGCGCCCCCGCGATCGGGAACTCGCGAAGGGGCCACGGGAGGGCTCGGCATCAACGGTCCGACCATCGAGTTGCCGGCGATGAGCCTCAAGTTTCCCACGATTCGGATCCCCGGCTTCACGCGGTTCATGAAACCGCCCCACATGCGCGTGGCCGATTCAATCGCCCCGCTCGTCTCCGCCGCCCGCAAAGAATTCACGTTCGAGGCGGGCACCACGGGGAACGAAGAGTCTGCCCCATTCAACCAACCACCCGGCACTCAGGAATCCGCCCCCATCTCTCCGCAGCAAAAAGAACTGCAGAAGACTTACCAGAAAGCGGTCTACGACGATTGCCCCGAGTGCCAGCGAGAACTGCAGCGGCAGCAGCAACAGCAACAGTTGGTTGAAGTCCAAGTCGATGACGCACTCGAGCAACGAATCACACGTCTGGAACAGTCGATCGGCAAGCTCGTCGACGGGCTGGAAGCGGCCCAGTTGCGGACCCAGCAAAATCGACCACAGGAAAACTACCTTCAACCGTTCCCCGCCGTCACCAGCCAAGCGGAATTCCCGATTCGCCGGTCGAGCTACCAGCATGTCGGGCAGCAACCGCCTCGCCTGCTGCCGGCTCAAGCCCTCGGGATGCCGTCCATGCACCGCTTACCCCAAGTCCGCTAACGCCCGGCCGTTGCTGAATCAATCGGCTGAACGCGGGAAGACGCGGTGGGCGAGGATGGCGACCGTACCGCCAGGGCGTGTTCCGGCGATGAGCAGGCATGCGGCGGCGTCGCCGGGAACGCGGAGCCGTTTTCGCAGTCGCTCCGGGTCGAGTTGCAGGCCCCGGTGTTTGATTTCGAGCCGGCCGATCTTCCGCCGCCGTAGTTCGGCCTTCAGCCGCTTGAGGTCAAACGGCATGACCGAAGCGACTTCGAACGTTGCCACCCGAGGATCGGCGTCGATCCGATGATCGGACGTCAGGTACGCGACTCCAGGGACGATCGCGGCGAGTTCCAACGAAGCAGCCAATGCACCAGTCAAGCGACTCGCCAGGATGGCAGCCTGAGGCTCGTGGAGATACCGTCCGACGGTGGCCGCAACGTCGACGCCTTGGTCCGGCTGGCCAGTGATGCTGGCCGTTGAGCCTGCTGGGCCACGGCCCAGGACAGTGGCCGTATGGGCGCCGGGCGAACGGGCCAAACGGCCCAGCCAGGCGACTTGCTGGCGGCACGTGCGTGGCTGTCCGATCCATTCCCGTTCCGCATGCACGGCAATTTCGGCAGGGAGATCGGTGGCCGGCGCGAGTTTCATGGCGCCGTCTGGATGCCGAGCGATCAAGCGGTTGAGCGCGTCGCCATCCGGTTGCCAATACTGCAATTGCGTCGATCGCGGACCACCCGCTCGGCGATCTGGATCAATATGCCACAGCGTGCCCGGATCCAGGGCGACGGACCGTGCATCGCCGACGCGCGCCGAACCGCGACCTGCTGCGAGGCGCTCACAATTCGTGGCCGCCAGCAGCGTCGCCACCGGGTCGATGTCGAACCCAACCGCCTTGCCGCGACCGGCCAGGGCCAACAGGTCACCGCCCAGACCGCAGCAGAGGTCGATGATCGACGAACCGGCCGGATAGCGCCCGGCCTTGTACCGCGCGGTCGCCTCGTCCGTGGCCTGCTCCAAAAGCTTGCGCGTAAAAAACATCTGCTCGGCAGCCTGAAACTTCTGTCCCGCCCGATGCCGCAATTCGATCTGGTCCATCACCAGGTGAGCTCGCGACGGCGACAGTTCCTGCCTCAGTTGTGCGACCAGGGCGACCGTCGCAGCCGCATCGCGGGCTCCTTGACGCAAGTAAGCGTCCGCCGCTTCGCTGACCAGCCATTGATAGTCCCTCAGATCGGCCGCCGCCACTTGAAACATCTCCGCGTGCAGGGATGATGAGAGAATGGTGCCCTCGATGGAACTCTTGGCGAGATACTTGCACCTGGCTCGTGCCAGCGGCGCGCGTCAGCGGCCCGAGGTTCGCGTCCGCTTTCTCGTCCTGGCCGCGGTTGCCGCCGCCTATGGCAGTCTGAACCGCATCGCCGCCTATTGTCGGCAGCTCGTCCTGGAACACAACCCGCACCATCTGATCGGACGCTGGGATTCCGTCCCGGAAGCCCTCGCCGATGAAGACTTTCTCCATTTTCTCCGCCACCTTGAACGGCGTTACCCAAGCGAGCAGGCAGAACGCATGCTGGAGTCGCTGGGATTCGAACTGGCCAACGAGCGTGATGCTTACTATTCGGACGAAGAGTATGCGGCGTCGCTCTTGAACGTTTCCCAGGAACGGCTGGGCGAGCTGTTTGGCAGCGTCTGAACGGGCGGCCCGGTTTTCGTGTCGCGAAAGCCGCCACCTGTGACAGTTATTCCCGGTACGATTCTTATGCCGCTTGTACCCGCTACCTCGCCGGGTCCGCCTGTGCGATTCCTGGCGCGCCCGATCACAAGTGGCAAGTTCCGGTGGCGGCAATGTCGATCTTCTGAATTGGACCAGTTTGGGATCCGCAGCAGGAGACCGCCATGCTTGGAAAATCGATGCGAATGGGCGTGCTGCTGGGCACGGCCGTCGGTGCGCCGTTCGTCTGGCACCACGCGCCCCGGAGTGAGGATCTCCAGCACAACGTGCAAGGCTGGTTGGATCAGGCGGGATCGACCAGCCGCAGTTGGCTGACAGGCCACGGCGACGGGCCGCAGGAAGTGCCGATAACTTCACGTCTGCCCATGGCCGGTACCGCCGGGCCCGGCAACCTGCCCCAGATCGCGACGCCGACCCTCACAGGTCCTGCCACCAGCGACCTGGAAACGGTCCTGCGGTTCGACGTCACCCCGCGGTGGGTGACCGAACATTGGAGTCGCGTCTCAACCGTCCGCGCTGAACAAGGATGGGAAGGGCTCCGCGTGCCGGTCGTCACCGGCACGCAATTCGACGATCTGGCCGGTTCACTGACGTATTACTTCGACGGCCAGCACCAGTTGCGGCGGATTACGTTGCATGGAGTAACGGGTGACGAGCGGAAACTGGTCGACTTTGTCTCCCGCGTCTACCAGCTTGAGCCTGACCCGCAGCTCGCCGGCAGCATCCACGTCGCGCGCTGGAACGGACGGCCGGTCAACGTGCTGCGCGTCGCGCTGGCGCCGGTGATTCGGGCCAACATGCCCCATTCAAGGCTGGAGATTCTGCTCGAATTGAACCGCCCAGGGGACGGTTTTCAACTCAGCGCCCAGTCCGCATCCATCGTGCAACAGCACCGCACCAACCGCGCCTGGTGACCGACGTAGCTCCGCTGACGGCGCCGGTCCAGGCTCGGCCGCCAAGAAACGCAGCGAGAACAATCTTCGCCAAGTCAGCGGCCGGATGCGTGGGGAGTCGTTGATGACTCCTTCCCGCCCCCTCTCAAACCGCATGACGGCATGCGCTGCATGACCGAGGGACTGGCGAAGGAACGTCTGCCGAGATTCGCCTGTCGCGAGCGAAACCGGCGCGCACCTTGCGAGGATGTTGCAACGCCAGTCGCTAACCCACATTCCAATCGTTGGTGAACCAGTCCACGCGGTCCGCCCGCCGGGGACTGTAATTCTTGTCCCCTTGAAATTTGTGGTCGACCAGGAACTTGCGAAAGTGGTCCAGGGGCACGTGAACGTGCTGGGCCACCACGTCCACCTTGTCGCTCTCCGGCTTCCAGTCGAAGAGCAGCGAATTGTCCCGTTCAAACCACTCGTCAAGGTACTTCACATCCATCGGGCTGGCCGTCAGCAAACCGTACCGGTGCTTGCAGAGAAACCCCAGGAACTTGCTGGCCAGATTTCTCGCCAGCGTTGCGTCGCCCCCCACGGTCGCCGCCGCCAGGTTCCAGAGGCTGACAAACTGGTCTTCATCGAGGTCGGAAGATTCCGCCCTGATTTCCAAATTAGAAAAGTCGCTCGCCACGAAAAAACTCATCCCTTATGGTAGAAAAGAAAACCAACGAGGCAGGTCTGGGGACGAATGGTCGACCGCCGCCCGCGAAGTAAACCCCGGCCCTCGATGCTTGTGACCACTCATTCAATTTCAACGACGTGGGCCATAGGGTAGCAAACAGGGTAGCAAACGCGAGGGGGATTGGAGACCTTCGGTCGGTGGTTTCGGCGGGGTCGGAGACCCGCGCCGAGCGGTACTCGAACCGCGCCGAGCCGTGCTGGAGACCCGCGCCGAGCGGTACTCGAACCGCGCCGAGCCGTGCTGGAGACCCGCGCCGAGCGGTACTCGAACCACGCCGAGCGGTGCTGGAGACCCGCGCCGAGCGGTACTCGAACCGCGCCGAGCCGTGCTGGAGACCCGCGCCGAGCGGTACTCGAACCGCGCCGAGCCAACGCCGGTGCCTATCATCCTGCAAAGGTAACAGCCTGACAACCTGGGCGGAGCCGGCCGTCCAATTGGCAGCGAATCGTGCCGCTGCGTTCTCCCCATACGATCGTGAGGCGGATGAGATTTGGATGCGGACCCAAGAGTTACGATTACGACAGCGGTGGCCGAGTTGCGGTCAGAGGCTCTCCAACTGCTGGTGCCGCCAACCAGTGGCCACCGTAGTGAGGCGATCCTGGAAGGAGTCGCTGCGAATGATCCGGCGCTGGCGTCGGCGGGTGGCGCCGATCCATGCTTCGCGGACCTGCTGATCGCCCAGCGGGGCCGGCGCGTCGTCGGCGCGGCGTGGGTGCAACCGGCGCCGGGGAAAGTGGCCGTCGTCTGGCCGCCCCGTTTGGTTCCGGCCGAACCAGCGGCGACCGCCTCCCGCCTCATGCTGGAGGTGGACCGGCGCCTGGTCAACTACGAAATCGATCTGGCCCAGGCGGTCTTGCCGGCCAACGACGAACAGGATGCTCGCGGGGCAGAACTGACGGCGCACCTACGACGTCACGGTTTTCAACCAGCGGCCAGGCTCTTGTCAATGGCCTGCGAGATCGGGGCTCCGGCGAATCACCGGCCGGCTTACCTTACCCCCGCAGACGGTCCCTCGGGCCTTCCGTTCGAGCTTGTCCCGTTCAACCATGCGCAGACCCAGCGGATGGTCGCCGTGATCGAACGAACCTACCAGCAGACGCTCGACATCCCCGCCTTGAACGGGGTGCGCCAGCCCGCGGATGTCCTGGACGGCTATTCGCAGATCGCCCCGACGCAGCACTTGCACTGGTTCTTCGCTCGCTCGAATGACGCCGACGTGGGTTGCCTGTTACTGGTCGACCAGCGGCGTGAGGATCGAGTGGAGGTCGTCTACATGGGCCTCGCTCCGGGCGCCCGCGGACGGGGTTGGGGAAGGCAGATCACCGAGTACGCCAAGGACTTCACAGCCCGGCTTGGGCGGCGTCACTTGGTCCTGGGGGTCGATGCCGCAAACGACCCCGCGCTGATGGTGTACACCGCGGCAGGCCTGCATGTCTGCGCCGAGCGAACCGTCTTCGTGCGGCCTCGCCCTGCGTAACGCTTCTCGTTACCACGCAACAGGTTACCTCCGTTCCGGACCGCTCAGCGAGGACGGGGCGACGCCAATCTGACAGCTTTTCCACCGTTCCAATGATCACACAAACATCATCCAATCCTTACGCGTCAGCGTTCTGCGCGGTCGTGAAATCCTGCGATTTCGGCATGATTCCATCCGTCGATTCTGACCCGTAACCTACTTTCTTGGAAAGCCGTTGGCCCAGGTTTGACAGCACTGCTAGCGGGCGTACAATCAACGCCCATGTTAGTTGAATAACACGTCGCGACGCTCTCGCAGCGCGACTTTCTTCTGTTATCAATCGCGTGGTAGCACCGCCGCAAACGGTCACGAACGGGCCCTTTGTCGCGCTTCACAGATGACTTTGTGAATCGGCTATCGCATGCGCAGGATGTGACCGCATTGACCATGGACGGGATCAAGATCGTTGTTGAATTGCGGGCTGAGTTGGCTCGAAAGATCGGTCACGAGCGATTTGATCTGTGGTTCCAAACGGGCGTCCAGTTGACGGTTGACGGTGCCCAGATCACGGTCGGGGTCTCCGATCCGTTCATTCTAGAGCGATTGCGCAAGCAGTTTCTCGGCGACATTCGGGAGGTCGGGCAACAGCTACTTGGCCAGGCGCCGCGGGTCAGCTTTGTCGTCGACGAACGGCTCAAGCCGGCGCCGATCGCCCAGCCGTCCCAGGTCGAAGCCACCTCTCCGGCAAGCCTGTCAATTGCCCAGGTATCGCACGGCGACAGAGCCAACAGTACGCCCGCAGCGTCGTTTGGCAATCCGCGGATGGGACGTCCGCGAAGGGGGCGACGTTTTGCTTCCCTGGAGACGTTTGTGGTCGGCTCGGGCAACCGCCTGGCATATACCGCGTCCCAGTCGTTGGTCGAACGGCCCGGCGTGGTCACCCCGCTTTACCTGCATGGCCCCACAGGCTCCGGCAAGACCCATTTGCTGGAAGGAATCTGGTCGGCGATGCGACACGCGTTCCGGTCATGCCGTGCGCTCTATTTAAGCTCCGAACAGTTTACCAGCCATTTCCTGGATGCACTGCACGGTGGCGGACTTCCCAGTTTCCGTCGCAAGACGCGCGACGTCGATCTGTTGCTGATCGATGATGTTCAGTTCTTCGCCGGCAAAAAGGCGACCATCGTCGAGCTGCAGAACACGATCGACACGCTCGTCCGTTCCGGACGTCAACTTGTTCTGGCGGGCGACCGGGCCCCGAATGCGCTCACCGAGCTGGGTGCGGATTTTAGTGCGCGGGTATCCGGCGGGCTGGTTTGCGGGCTGGACCTGGCCGACTATCCAACGCGTCTGGCGATCGCGACCCAAACGGCCAACCGCCTCGGATGCGAGATCCCGCTGGAGGTGCGGGAGATGCTGGCGTCCGAGATTGCCGGTGATGGCCGTCAGATCGCCGGTGCGCTGAACCGACTGCGGGCGACCAGCGAGGCGCTCCAACAGCCGATCACGGTCGAGCTCGCCGGCGAGGCCTTGCGGGACGTACTGCAAGCGTGCGACCAGGTGGTGCAGTTGGCCGACATCGAGAAGGCGGTCTGTTCGGCCTTCGGCCTGACCCCGCAGCACTTGCGAGACGATCGGAAGTCCAAGGCGGTCAGCCATCCGCGGATGCTGGCGATGTGGCTGGCGAGGAAGTACACACGGGCCGCGTCGTCCGAGATCAGCAACTTCTTCGGCCGGCGTAGTCACAGCACGGTGATCTCGGCGGAAAAGAAGGTCAACGGTTGGGTCCAAGACGGGACCACCGTGCAAGTCGGCACCGGCTGCTACCGGGCAACGGACGCCATTCGTCGTGCCGAATCCGAGTTGCGGAGCGGGTGACACGATTCCCACCGGAGTGCCCCGACCGGCCCCTTCGGCAACGCGTGGGCGGCGGATCTCTCATCCCATCGGCAGGTGCCGTGAGCCGACGTGCCCCGACAGGCGTCCCAGGCCGGTTTGACGTACAATAAGAGGCTGGCGACGGGTTCGTTCCACCGGCCCCGATTCTCGCCGAGACGCTTGCGGGAGAGTCACGGATCGCGGTTGATGTGAATGACGATTCCTTTCAGAATCGCCAATCCACCACGCGGTGCGGCGAATCACTGGCGTAGGCGGCTCGATCTTCGTCATGCGGTGACCCTGGCAATGGACTTGAAACGCGCCACTTCCGGATTTTTCCTGTTGGTGGTCCTGGCTGCGCTGGGCGTGTTTCTGGTGATGGTGCCGTCGTGGATCGCCGGGCAGATCGAGACCGTCAGGCAGATCGGCCCCGATTGGCTGGTCTACGTCTACTTGGCGGTCGTGGGCACCGGAGGCATCCTGCTGCTGGGATGCACGATCGCGGTCGGCTGGCGTCTCTGGGCGCGCTCGGCCAGCAAGCGGCAACGGCGGGTACGGCGCGACAGGTCGCCGAGCCAGCTTTCGGCGGCGGATCGGGAACGCGAGCTGACGGAAAATCTGAACGCTGCGGAGGATCTTCACCGGGGCCTGCCGACGGCCGACGAGCTCCGCGATCAGCTCGGACCGATCAAGCGGAAGATCGAAGAGAAGCGTGAGAGCCAGAAGCTGGAGATCGTCGCTTTTGGTGCCATCTCCAGCGGCAAGTCGTCGCTCCTCAACGCATTGGCGGGCCGCGACATCTTTCAATCGGACGCCCGCGGCGGGACGACGGTGCGACGCAATGAAGTCCCTTGGCCCGGTTCAGACCAGGTGGTCCTGGTCGACACCCCCGGCTTGGGCGAAGTCGACGGTGCAGATCGCGGCGCCATCGCCGCCGAGTCGGCCAAGGACGCCGACATGGTCCTCCTGGTGCTCGACGGCCCCTTGCGGGAATGGGAATTCGAGCTGCTGAGAAAACTGGGAGAAATGGAAAAGCGGGTCCTGGTGTGCCTCAACAAGCAGGACTGGTTTGCCCAGCCGGACCTGGAGGCCCTGCTGGGTCAGATCGGCCGGCAGGTGCAGGATTATGTCCGAGCGGACGACCTGGTCGCCGTCCGCTCGCGGACCACCAAGCGGACCCGCGTCCGTGTCCTTCCGGACGGCAATCAATGCGAGGAGGAGGTCGACGTCCCGCTCGACATCACACCGCTGGCGGAGCGGATGATGAGCATTGTCAAGCGGGACGGACGTGATCTGCTGGTAGCCAACCTGCTCTTACAATCCCGAGGCCTGGTGACGGCGGCTCGGCAGCGCGTCCAAGACGCACTCGACGCGAAGGCGGCGGCGATCGTCGATCGCTACATGTGGGGCGCGGGTGGAGCGGCGGCACTGACGCCGTTCCCGATTATCGACCTCGTCGCCGGCTGTGCCATTTCCACCAAGATGGTTGTCGACTTGGGACGCGTCTACCGCCAGGATATCGACCTCGATGCGGCCCTCAAACTGCTGGGGGAACTGGGAAAGAACTTGATCTCGATCATGGGGGCAACGGCCGCCACGCCGTTGGTTGCCGCCGGCGTGGGGTCGCTCCTCAAAGCGGTGCCCGGCGTCGGCACGGTTGCCGGACAGCTCCTCCAGGGCGTCGTCCAGGCCTTGATTACGCGCTGGATTGGCGCCGTCTTCATCCAATACTACAAGAACGAAATGCAGCAGCCGGAAGGTGGCCTGACGGCCCTGGCGCGCCGTGAGTGGGAACGGTTGACGACGATCGACGAGCTCCGCCGGTTGGTCGCCAAGGCACGACGAAAGCTGTCCGACCACGGCGCGGAACGCCATCGTCGCACGCCTTGATTCCGTTGATTCCACGCCGCCTTCTCCCAACCCCAACCTCCTACGCGTGACCATCCCTTGAAGCAGCCGATCGACATCCAGGACGCCAACTACCAGCGGGCCCTCGTCTCGCTCGACCAGACGATCAACAAGCTCCACGGCTGTTCGCCGGAGGAGAAGGAGATCCTCCGCGAGGACTTGCGGCAGTTGCGGAGCATGACCGAGAAGCTGACCCACGGCAGGATCGAGATCGTCGTCTTCGGCGAGATCAGCACCGGCAAGTCGGCGATGATCAATGCGCTGGTCGGGCGGGAAGTGGCGGCCGTCGATGTCCAAGGGGGCTGGACCAAGGAGATCTGGCATGTGGAATGGGAGGGGGCCGGCTATCGGATCGCCGGGCTCGACGAGTCGGAAGTGGTCCTGATCGACACCCCCGGCCTCAACGAAGTCGGGGGCCAGGAACGGGCCGCCATGGCGCGCGAGTCCGCCTCGCGCGCCGACCTGATCCTGTTCGTCACCGATTCGGATCTCAACGAGACCGAATTCTCTGCGCTCACCACCCTGGCGGCGACCAACAAACCACTGATCGTCGCCCTGAACAAGATCGACCTCTATTCGCCCGACCAGCGCGCACGCCTCTGCAGCGTATTGCGTGACGAGCGTCTTAAGGAGATCGTCGATCCGGAAAACCTGGTGACCACCTCGGCCGACCCGCGCGAAGTCGAATATGTTATCGAATCCGCCGACGGCCAGACGCGCAGCGAATGGCGCAAACCGGAGCCCGACATCGAAGGGCTCAAAGTCCGAATGCTGGAGGTCCTCGAAGGCGAAGGGCTGGCCCTTTTGGCACTCAACGCTGCCATGTACGCGGCCGATAAATCGGATCGGATCGCCACCCTGCGTGTGCAACTGCGCGAGAAACGGGCGACCCAAGTCATCTGGAGCTATGCCGTTGTCAAATCGACCGCGGTGGCGCTCAACCCGCTGCCGGCCGTCGACACGCTGGGTGGAGTCGCCGTCGATGCCACCATGGTCGCCACGTTGGCCAAAGTCTATGGCCTCGAGATGTCTTGGTCCCACGCCCGCGGCCTGGTGACCTCCATCGCGCGGGCCGCCGGATGGGTCATGCTGGCGGAACTGGGCACGCACGTCGCATCGTCCGCCTTCAAGGCCCTGACGCTGGGTTACGGGACCGTGCTGACGGCGGTCCCCCAAGGCGCCGCGGCCGGATACGGTTCGTACATCGTCGGCCAGGCCGCCCGGTATTACTTCGAACATGGGGCATCGTGGGGAAATGAAGGGCCCAAAGCCGTCGTCCATCGAATCCTCGAAGAGACCGATAAGGAATCCGTCTTGGTCCGATTGAAGAACGAAATTCGCAAATCGCTGCAGCGGAATGCCCATGTGGCCTCGGAGGAATAGCCGCGGCGAACGCGCGGGACGCAGGGCGTGGCATGAGTCTTGCGTCACTCAGAGAATGGTGCGGCCTGCCGGCCGGAAATTGCGCCATTTTGGCAGAGAGATTCCCCGGCTTGCCTGTCCGTTATTGTCGAGCGTGCCGTGCAGGTGACCTCGGACCCGTCAACCACATCCCGACTGACATGCAGGGTTGGCGGGAGGCTACCTGCGTCACCGGCAAGAACCTGCAATTTGAAATCTCGCCATTTTCTGTTCAACCGGAGTTCCCATGTCAAAACCGCAGAGAAATGATCGCCCGCTGAAGTTCGCTGCGTGCGCGGTCGCCGTGGCCGCGGCCGTGGGCGGCTCGACGCTGGCGTCCGCTAGCGACGTCAATACGATCCACCAGATTGAACGGTACTGTACCGTCAGCTGGCGAAATGCTGGAATCGACCAGCAGGACTGGCCCGATTGCACGCAGCAGGCACTGCAAGAACTGCTGGAACGGGTTTCCCAGAATCAGTTGCAGACGGCCATGCGGAATAACGGGTCTCCGGAGCGGCGGGAGTTGAATCGGACCGTCTGGCGGACAATCAAACGCTGGCAGCGGGCACCCCGACCTGCCCAACTGGAAGCATCGTATCTTCCTGGCCAATCCGAACAGGCGAACGGCGCTTGGGAAGAAGTGATGACGGCAGCCCGCAAGCACCTCAGCCGGCGTCAAATCCAGATCCTCGAGCTGACCCGTGACGGGTGGCAAGCCAGTGAGATCGCCGGCAAGCTCGACATGTCCGCGGCCCGCGTCAGCGACGAAAAGTACAAGGCGATTCGCAAGCTCCGCGATCAACTGACGAGCGCCGTCTGAGCCGGCGCCGATCCATTGGACGGACGGCGAACGTAGCGGCTGCCGCGCCCTGCCGCCTGTGTCCACGTTGCATTCAGAATGCGAACATCTCCGGCGGCTGAAACGCCAGGGCCGCTTCGCATTGCCGAGCGGCCTGCAAGACGCGGCGGTCGGCGTTGGGTGGGCCGACAATCTGCAAACCACAGGGCAGGCCCTCCGCGTCGCAGCCACACGGCACCGTGACCGCAGGCAAGCCGGCATAGCTCCAGGGTGCGTTAAAGAGGGGATCGCCGGTTGTCTCCCGTGTCGGCGCAGGCGACGTGGTGGCCGGCATGATAAGCAGTGTTTCGCCGCCCATCGCCGCGCACATCGCGTCCCGGAATTCGCTTCGCGCGGCAACCGCCCTCACGTAGTCAACGGCCGCCTCGCCCAAGCCGGCTCGGATCAGTGATCCGACATGCGGACCGAAATCGGCGGGCCGTTGCCCGAACTCGTCGCGATGATAGGCGGCCGCGTCCACCGCCATCACGCACCGATGACGCGCGTGCACCTCGGCAAACGCTGCCGGCAAGGGGAGGGGGGAAGCGACGGCAACGGCCTGCCCGAGCTTGCCGACGGCGTCTTGAAAAATTCGCCAGGCAGCCTCCGATGCATGCTCCTGGAAAAACGCTTCCAGCGGCGCCAACCGGATCGGTGTCGCGGCGGCCGGGGAAGCCTCCTGAGCCTCCCGGTCAGCGGACGTTGTCGGATGATCGACCGCATCGTCTGCGCAAGCGGGGAGACCGGAGTCGTCACTTCGCTCGAGCACCTGCCGCGCCGACGGCGTCAGGAGCGCTTCGAAGACCGATGCCGCGTCGTCCACAGAACGGGCGATCGGTCCGGCATGATCCAGATGTGGGCTGACAGGTACGACGCCGGCAAGCGGCACGATCCCGAACGTCGGCTTGAAGCCACACACACCGCAGTAGCTGGCCGGCCGAATAATCGAGCCGCCGGTCTGCGTGCCGATTGCGGCCATACACATCTGGGCGGCCACGGCAGCGGCACTCCCGCTACTGGAACCGCCCGGTGTGTGATTGAGATTCCAAGGGTTTCGCGTCCGCGGTGGGTCAAAGCAAGCGAACTCCGTGGTGACCGTCTTTCCCAGCAGAATCGCCCCCGCCTGGCGGAGCAGACGCACCAGGGGCGCATCCTGGTCGGCAACATGCTTCTCCCGGATCCGCGAACCGGCCCGGGTCGGCCAGCCAGCCAGGTCGACGATGTCCTTGATCCCGATCGGCACTCCGTGCAGGGCACCGACCAGGTCGCCCTCGGCCGCCTGCGAATCGCGCTCCGCCGCGGTCTCGAGCGCACCCTCGGCGTCGACCAGTTCCCAAGCGCCGAGCTGCGGATCAAGCTGGTCAATCCGCGCCAAACAGAACGTGACCAATTCAGTAGACGTCAATTCACCCTGCCGAATCTGGTGGACGGCATTCGCGATCGTCGGTAGGCGGGATATCATGATAAGTTGGAGAGGGGGCCAATGGCATCGTAGCGGTGGTCAAAGTCCGGGCGACGATGGCTCCAGGAAAGGTGCGGCAGTCGTTCTTCCATGATTCCTTCGTCCATGCGGTGCGCGGCGTCATTTGGCACGGCGTCATTTGGCACGGCGTCATGCCGGAGTGTGGTAGGAACAACTTCCCGCACGTCAATTCCGCCGAACTTACCCAAGTTATTTCTGAGGCGATGCTCGGTTCGAGGCCGTTGATTCCTTGGTGATTTGCTGGATGACAACGCGCGGTGCGGGCGCACCAGGCGAGCGGCCGGGGCGACGGTTCCCGGCGAGCCCGGCTTCCCAAGCGGAACGGCTCGCCTGGCAGAACTGCCTCCACCCTGGTTGGCAACCTGCCGCGCCAGGTAGCTTATCGTTTCCGACCGGCAGACAACAACCGGCTGCGTGCTTTCTCCCCCATTCCGTCAACCTCGGCTGACCCCATGACCGACCACTTGAATGATGACACGGACGACCGTTCGGGCGACCGCGCGGGCGATGCGACCCGCTTTCGTGAATCGCTGGTCGATCCTTCGGTGTACCTCGCGCCGAGCGCGGTCGTGCGCGGCGAGGTGCATTTGGGTGCCGAGTCGAGTGTTTGGTTTCATGCGGTGCTGCGGGGTGATACGGCCCCGGTCCAGGTGGGACGCCAGTGCAACATCCAGGATCTTTGTGTGCTGCATGCGGACCCCGGCTTTCCCTGTATCCTGGGTGATCGCGTCACGCTGGGACACGCCGCGATCGTACATGGCGCGACGGTGGAAGATGATTGCCTGATTGGGATGCGAGCCGTGGTGATGAACGGCGCCCGGATCGGCGCGGGAAGCGTCGTGGCGGTTGGTGCGGTGGTG
Source organism: bacterium (assembly GCA_030430075.1). Taxonomy (GTDB): domain Bacteria; phylum Planctomycetota; class Planctomycetia; order Pirellulales; family Pirellulaceae; genus ARS98. Next base: position 52,074 of record JAUIGN010000048.1, on the reverse strand, counting down.
ACCGAAGGCAGCGAGGTACCGCCGGGGTCGGTCGTCCTGGGGATCCCGGCGAAAGTGCGTCGCCAGGTCACCGCGGAAGACCGCGCGCGGAACCTCAAGACCGTGCAGCACTACGTTGAGAACGCACGCCGTTTCAAACTCAGTGAAAGCCCGTAATGGAAAAGCAAGAGACTCCGTTGGTCCGCGGGATCAGCACCCAACATCTGCTCGTCAAATCCGTGACACCCCTGGCGGGCAACAGTTTTGATGTGGGAACCGTCACGGTCTTCACCGGCCCGAACAACAGCGGAACCACGCAGGCGCTCCGTGACATATCCCGTTTGCTGGCGGGCTTCGACCCGCGGGCCGGCGACGACGAGATCGACAACGACGCCGACCAGCCGGTCGCGACGCGCGTCATCGACGACCTGACGTTTGTCCCGAAGCTGACGGCCGAACGTCTGCTGGCCGGATTGACCAGCTTCGATCCATCGGACGCCGACGAAAAGACGTTGCAAGGCTTGGGACCGGACCTGGCGACCGCCTATCGTCGCAAACTGGGCAACGAGATCCGCAATGTCCTTTACCGACCGGTGCTGACGGCAAAAGGAGTCAGGCGGTCGGCGCTGGGTGAGTTCATGCCGTTGCGGCTCTTTTTTCTCAGCCCTGACGATCGGCACCGGGTTCTCGAACCCGTGGCCGCGCGAGGCCCGCTGCAGGGCCCCACCAGCCTGTTGCAGGAGCTTCAATACGCCAGCGAACAGACCCATAGCCGCCTTGACGAAGCGGTCGGCGATGCCTTTGAAGGCCTGCACGTGCTGCTGGATGACAGCCAGCGGATTACCTTGTCGCTGCGAGCCACGCCGTCGCTGCCGGGCGAGGCCAGCAACTTGATCGAGGCGGTCCGGGAATTCGAGGCGATGCCGCCATTGGCTGGGCAGGGTGACGGCATCCTCCAGTTCACCAGCGTGGTCCTCAGCATGCTGTTGGGGCAAGGCCGCATCATCCTGCTGGACCACCCCGCGGCGTTTCTCCATCCGCTCCAGGCGCGCCTGCTAGGTGCCTGGATCGCCAACCACGCGGCCGACCTGGGCTGCCAGGTCTTCGTGACGACCCGCCATCCCCAATTGATCGAGGGACTCAGCCAGGGCCGCACGGCAATGACGCTGGTAACCTGTGCTCGCGAAGGCGGCAACACCACCGTCCGGCCGATTGCCCCGGAGACGTCGCGTGAACTGGTGCGATCTCCGCTGCTGGCCAGTCAACAGGCGATCAGCGCACTGTACGCCGACAGCAGTGTCGTCCTCCCGACGAACGAGGATCGGGCCATCTGCGAACTCATTGCGCACCAGGTTTTGGGAGCTGCGCGGGTCGGATTCTACCATGCGCACGGCGGCGCGAATGTCAGCCGCGTGGCAGCCGCGCTGCGAACTTCGCACGTGCCGGTAAGCGTCGTTGTGGACCTTGATGTCTTCGAGGAGGCGGACGCGTTTGCACAACTGGTCCAGGCAGTCACGGGCGACCCGCCGCCGCAGCCTTGGCTGGCGACGCGCGAGCAGCTCGCCCGGCACGTGGAAGGTGGGAGCGACGATGCCGGCCCCTCGGAAGAAACCACCGATATCGAGAGTTTCCTCGATCAGCTCAAGGATGGCGTGGACGAAGAGGCGGTCGCGAAACGGCGCAGCGAACGCGACGAGCGTTTTGCCAAGTGGCATCAGTTCCGTCGCGACCGGTTGGCCTCACTGCCGCACGACTTGCGGATCAGCCTGGAGGAACTAATCGACGATATGAAACGGAAGGGAATGTTCGTCTCAACCGAGGGCTCGCTACAGCGGTGGTTCGCCGGTGATGCGGCGGTGAGCGAACAGGCGAATTGGTTCGCCAGTGCCGTTGCCGCGGTGGACCAGGGCCGCTGCCCGGCCGACCTGCGGGCCTTCGTCGCCAACCTGGTCGCCTTCGCGAATGCCGCCTCAGGTCCGCGGGTTGCACGCCGCAGCCACCGCGCATGACGCACAACCGCCACTGCCACAGCCGCCCCCCGCGGCTGCCTCCGTACCGCAGTCGGGCCCGCAACCGGCCGCCAGGGTCTCGGTGAACTGGCGAAACTGCACCTTCGTCTCGTACGCTTGTGCCAGTTCGCCGGTCAACCGTTCGACTTCAGGTGAGACTTCGCCGAGGAAATAGAAATACAAACCCTGGCCGTCGAACAGGTGCTCGACGTCCATCAACACGGCATCCTGGTCGTGCCGTGCCAGCAAGTCCGCGCAAGCACGATACGCTTCTTCTTTACGTCGCTCGATTCGGTCCAGCAACAGGTCGTCTTCGACGGTGACTCCCCGTACGAGTTCCCCATCGGCTTGCCCCGGAGTTTGAACCGACGAATGCAGGACGTCGCCCACTTCCAGCCCGCGCGCGGTGCGGCAGATGACTCGGGCCTGTCGTGCAAAACGCTGGCCCCCGGCTGCCTGAAACCGGCCAACCTGCCCCAACAAGCCAACGCGGACCAGATGGATTCCGTAATTTGCCAGCGTGGTTTCCATGCCGCCCTGTGGTTGCTCGCCTGATGTAAAATTGGGGCGGCAGGACCTGTCGCCGTTGCACACGCCGCTGCGTTCCTGGAAACGCGAATTGGTGGCCCACCGTTACCCACAGCAACGGCCAGCAGTCATGCTGCCTGGATTGGTGAGGTGTCGACGTCACCGCCGCTACGATGGTATCATTCTGGCCGAAGCTGGGCGAATCGCCAAGCTGCCAACCGATGTTCCCATCCTAGCGCGTTTGCTGCCGAGACCACGATGAACACTCCTGCTTCCGCCGAAAGTCAAGCGTCACCAACAACTTGCGACTGGAACGAGCTGGCTGATCGAGTGCTTGCCGGGCACCGCCTCACCGCCTCGGAGGGGTTAGCCGTCCTGCGGGCTCCCGACGAACAGTTGCTGGACATCATGGCGGCCGCCTATCGGGTCCGCCGGCAGTATTTCGGCAACACCGTCCAGCTCTACTTTCTGATGAATGCGAAAAGCGGGCTGTGTCCCGAAGATTGCGGCTATTGTTCGCAGTCGAAGGATGCGACTGCGGAGATTCCCAAGTACAACATCCTCAGCCGCGACAAGCTGCTCGACGGGGCCCGCGTCGCCGCCGAACGCAACTCGAAGACCTACTGCATCGTGATTTCCGCGCGGGGACCGTCGGAACGCGAGATGCGCGCCGTCGAGGAAATTGTGCCCCAGATCAAAGCTCAATACGACCTCAAGATCTGCGCCTGCCTGGGCCTATTGAACGACCAGGATGCCGAACGACTCAAGGCATGTGGTGTCGATCGAGTCAACCACAACGTCAACACCAGCGCCGACTTCTACCAGGAAATCTGCTCGACCCATACCTACCAGGATCGGATCGAAACACTCCAATCGGTGCGCGAAGCGGGTCTCGAGCTCTGCTCGGGCGGCATCATCGGGATGGGTGAAAAGGACACGGATGTCGTCAATATGGCGCTGGAGCTGGCCGAGCTGGGCGTCGAATCGATTCCGATCAATTTCTTGATTCCGATCGAGGGCGCGACGCTGACCGACACGCCCGAGCTGAATCCCAGGTATTGCCTGAAGACACTGGCCGCGTTTCGCTTCGCAAATCCGGATCGAGAAATTCGGATCGCCGGCGGTCGCGAAATTCACCTCGGCAACATGCAGTGCCTGGGCCTCTATGCCGCCAACTCCGTCTTCGTCGGTGACTACCTGACGACCAAGGGCCAGGCCCCCGAATCCGATTACAAGATGATCGAAGAGATGGGCTTTACGGTCACGCGCAATGACGAAGTGGCGGTCGGCTGAACCACAGAGCGCTCGTCCTCGACGGGTCCAACGGCCGCCGCGGCCGTCACCAAATTCGAATCCGCTCGGCCGGCGGCTTGTACAGTTCGTCGCCTTCTTTGACGTGAAAGGCATCGTAGAAGGCATCCAGGTTCATCACCGGGCCGTTCGCCCGGTAACGTGACGGCGCATGGGGGTCGATGAGAATGCGGCGAACCATTTCGGCGTCACGGTATTTGCGCCGCCAGACCTGGCTCCAGCCGAGGAAAAACCGTTGTTCGCCGGTCCACGAATCGATCACCGGTGCCGGCTTGCCGCCCAACGACAACTGGTACGCCTTGAAGGCGATGGACATCCCGGAAAGATCGGCGATATTTTCACCCAGCGTCAGTTCGCCATTGAGCTGCTTGCCGGGTAGCGGTTCGTAGGCCGCGTACTGAGCCACGAGTTTCTCCGTCAACTCGCGGAATGCAATCCGGTCCTCGTCCGTCCACCAGTTCTGCAAATTGCCATCGCCGTCGTACTTGCTTCCCTGGTCGTCGAAGGCATGGCTGATCTCATGACCGATGACCGAACCGATGCTTCCGTAGTTGACGGCATCATCCACGGTGGCATCAAAGAACGGCGGCTGCAAAATGGCGGCCGGGAACACGATTTCGTTCAATCCCGGATTGTAGTAGGCATTGACGGTCTGCGGTGTCATTCCCCATTCCGTCCGATCGACCGGCTGCCCCAGCTTGTCGATCATCCGGCGGTATTCGACATCCGCCGAGCGGCGCAGGTTGCCCACCAGGTCGTCGTCGATCACCAATTCCGAATAGTCGCGCCACTTCTCCGTGTAGCCGATCTTCGTATTGATCTTGGCCAGTTTTTCTTGGGCACGGCTTTTCGTTTCCGGAGTCATCCAAGTCAGCTCGTCGATGCTCTTCTGATAGGTCTTCAGCAAGTTCTTGACCAGCACGTCCATGCGGGCTTTCGCATCCGCCGTAAAATACTTCTCGACGTAGAGCTGTCCGACGGCGTCGCCCAAAACACCGAATCCGCGTGTGCCGGCCGTCGTCTCGACCGCCCGTTTCCAGCGTGGCTTCTGCGCGGGAACTCCGGCCAGTTGCTTTTGGTGCAGCTCGAAGGAAGCGTCCACGAAGTCCTTCGACAGGGCCGACGCGTAGCCGTCGATGATCTGAAACTGCAGGTACTGCTTCCATTTTGCAACCGGCGTATCGTGCAAGATTTTTTCCAGCCCCTGAAAGAAGCTGGGCGTCATCATGTTGACGTGATCGACCCCTTCCACGCGGGCGCCGGCGAAGAACACGTTCCAATCGAGTTGAGGAGTGACGTCGGCCAATTCGTCGGTCGAGTACTTGTTGTATCGCTTGTTGGCGTCGCGGAGCTGCGTCCGTTCCCATTGGACTTTGGCAAGTCGGGTTTCAATGTCGAGCACCGTTTCCGCAGCTCCAGCCGGGTCGGGCAGTTCGGCCAATTCGAACAGGCGGGTGACGAAGTCGGTCAGGGCCTGGCGTGCCTTGACGTACTTGGGATCGTCGCCCAGGTAGTAGTCACGATCCGGCAGCGTGGTGCCGCTTTGGATCAAGGCCGCCAGGTATTGGGTTGAATTCTTGTCGTCCTGGTCGACGAAGAAGCCGATCGGCGTGCCGACGCCGACGGTCTGCAAATAGCCAAAATGTCGCAACACATCGCGGCTGGTGGCCAGCTTGTCCAGCTTGGCGAGTTCTCCGCGGAGCGGCTTGATGCCCAGATCTTCGATCCGCGCCTCGTCCATGTAACTCTTGTAAAAGTCACCGACGCGTTGCGCGTCCGTTCCCCGCTCATGATCCCCGGCCGCGGCCTCTTCGATAATTTCGCGAATGCGGTCCTGCGAGACATCGGAGAGTTCGATGATGGTCCCGAAATTCGACTTGTCAGCCGGAATCGGCGTATGCTTGATCCACTCGCCGTTGACATGCAGGAACAGATCGTCTTGAACGCGAACCGACGGGTCAAAGCCCTTGGGGTCAATGCCCGATTTGAGCTCGGCATCCACCGCCGAACAGAGCAGAAGCGATCCGAGCAGCGCCATGATCCAGGATTTCATGAATTCGACCTTGGGTAAAACGGGGAACAAGACTGGGGCCAGAAGACCGCGTGCGTCAGCATACCGTCCCGCGGGACTGCGTAAAGCGTAGCGCACCATCGCGAATCTGAAAAGGCAGGATGGCGGCCGGTTTGCCTTGCGATCACCGGAACCGGGACGGACGCCCCAGGGCCGATGCATCGTCCGGGCCGGGGCGGGAGCGGCGTGTACGAGCCGGCGCGTCTGCCGAGCGAGAAGTAGCCTCCCCGACCGATGATGGCCGTCGGAACCGAGGGCCGAAGCCACCGCCGGTCACGTCGGGTTGATCGCCTGGGCATGTGCAGCAGGTCAACTACTCGATCACAATCTTGAGCAGCTTGCCCGACTTCTCCTCGGACCCCTCGGCCGGGGTGCCGAAAACGGTCACGTAAATCGCCCCGTCCGTGATTGCCAGGGCCGAAGGCCGTTCGAGGGCCACGATTTTCTTGGCGTTGACCGCCTGCTTCCCGTTCTCCTCGCGACTCAGCAGTTGAAACAGCCCGCCGTCGGCCGGCCGGATCCAGGCAAAGTCGGTCGCGAAGAGCTGTTTGCCGTTCTCACTGAAGGCCAGGCCGGTGATATCGTGGAGCCCCGTTTTTAGATTGAGGAGCAGCTTGCCGGTCTGCGCGTTGTAGAAGGTGAGCCAGGAATCTCGCGCAACGTCGACTTCGCCCCCTTGGCCGACAACCAATTGTCCTCGCGCATTCAAGGTGAGCGCGATCGGCGCATCGACGCCGGTGGCCTCCTTGGTCGGCAGGAACCGTTTGAATTCGGTCACTTCATTCTTTTCGCGTTGTGCCCGCGCGATCCAGCCCTTGGCATCGTCGCCGTTGCAGGTGACGAAGACTGCCTGTCGACTGGCGGCCAGGCCATAGAAATTGCCTTCGCCCGGCAGCTCGCCTTGGGCGGGAAGCTGCCAGGTCGCCGTGGCATCTCCGACCTGAATGGCGGGGCTGCCCGCTTCGGGCAGGGCAAAGATTCGCAATTGCTCGTCGCCGTCCGCCAGGTCCCCGCCACCGACGACCAACGTCTTTTGGTCCAGGAAGGCCAACCCCAGAGGACCGATCTCGAATTTCGGACCTTTGCCGTAGACATCCCGTTCGAACCCGACAACCACCTCCTGGATCTGGCCATCGACCACGCGCACGATCCGTCCGGCCCCACTATCGGCCACAAAAAGGACGCCTGTCTCCGGCTGCACGGCGACGGCACACGGGTTGTGCAATCCGTCAACCACCGTCTCCACCTTCGGTTCGGCGGCGCGCAGGCACGGTGCCGACGGCAGGCAGACCGCGATCGCGGTAGCGATTGGCAACATCCATCTCATGGGCAACTGTTCCTTTCAACCGGTGGGGAAATCGGCGGGACGGTCGATCCGTTCAAACGGGTTGAGTCGTCATGGTACGACAGGTCGTACCAAGGGGGGCTTACTTGATCCCGTTGGCCGCTTCATAGGCCGCGATCTGATCCTCCATTTTCAGAGACAGGGCAATGTCGTCCAGCCCTTGCAGCATGCAGTCACGCCGGAAGCCGTCGATCTCGAACGTCAAGGCAAGCCCCTGATCATCCGTGATGGTCTGCTTTTCTAGGTCGATTGAGAGTTCGTAGCCGGGATGCGTGGCTGCGTTCTGAAAAATCTGCTCGACCGTTTCCTCGTCCAGACGAATGGGCAGGACCGCATTTTTGAAACAGTTATTGTAGAAGATGTCGGCGAAGCTGGGCGCGATGACGACTCGGAATCCATAGTCGTCCAGCGCCCAGACGGCGTGTTCGCGGCTGGAACCGCTGCCGAAATTTCGCCGGGCAACCAGGATCGAAGCTCCGGCAACGTTCGGCTGATTCAGCTCGAACGCCGGGTTGTCCGAGCCGTCTTCCCGGAACCGCCAATCGAAAAAGAGGAACTGGCCAAAGCCGGTCCGTTCGATCCGTTTGAGGAATTGCTTAGGGATGATCTGATCGGTATCCACATTGGCCCGGTCCATGGTGGCGACCAGGCCGCGGTGGGTGGTAAACGACTTCATGGTGGTTTCCTTGTAGGTTCTCTGGGAAGCGATCCAGGGAAGGCTTCCCACGTACGTACAGAATGGGGCGAACCGTTGTCGGGCGGGGGGCCAGGCGTCTCTTACGAGGCCTGGTAATCCCAATCTCGAATGTCAACAAACCGTCCGGCGATGGCAGCCGCGGCCGCCATGGCGGGAGAGACCAGGTGCGTCCGCCCGCCTTTCCCCTGGCGACCCTCGAAGTTGCGATTGCTGGTCGACGCACAACGTTCCCCGGGCGCCAGCTTGTCCGGATTCATGGCCAGGCACATGCTGCAACCCGCCTCGCGCCAATCAAAGCCGGCATCCTTGAACACTTGATCCAACCCCTCGGCTTCCGCCTGGCGTTTGATCAGCCCGCTTCCGGGTACGACCATCGCGGAGACGTCCCCGGAGACGTGGTGCCCGGCTGCGACGGCGGCGGCCTGGCGGAGATCTTCGATGCGGGCGTTCGTGCAGGATCCGATGAAGACGCGGTCAATCGTAATGTCCGTCATGGGGGTACCGGCGGCGAGGTCCATGTAGGCCAACGCGCCGGCAGCCGCTTTCTGGTCGGTCTCATCGTCCAGTCCGGCCGGATCGGGAACGGTCGAATTGACCGCTGCGACCTGGCCGGGGTTGGTCCCCCAGGTGACCTGCGGGGCGATGTCCGCGGCGTCGAAGACGAGTGACTTGTCGTAGGTCGCCCCCTCGTCGGTCGGCAGTTGCCGCCAGTTGGCGACGGCTGCCTCGAAGTCGGCGGGTGCGTGCGGACGGCCGCGGAGATACTCGTACGTGGTCTCGTCGGGCGCGATCATCCCGGCCCGCGCACCGGCTTCAATCGACATATTGCAGACAGTCATGCGCTCTTCCATGCTGAGCGCCCGGATCGCGCTGCCGGTGTACTCGATTACGTAACCGGTGCCCCCGTCGGTCGTGATCTTGCCGATCAAGTAGAGGATCAGGTCCTTGGCGGTCACGCCGGGTGCCAGCGTCCCCTCCACGCGCAGCTCGAGTGTCTTGGGAACGGTCTGGAGCAGCGTTTGTGTGGCCAGCACGTGCTCGACTTCACTCGTCCCGATCCCGAACGCCAGCGCGCCGAATGCGCCGTGCGTGGCCGTATGGCTGTCGCCGCAGACGATCGTCATGCCGGGCTGCGTGTAGCCCTGTTCGGGCCCGATGATGTGCACGATTCCCTGGTTGACGTCATCCAGGTCATAGAGCTGAATGTCGAATTCGCGGCAGTTGTCGCGGAGCGTATCGACCTGTTGCTTGGAGATCGGGTCGGCGATCGGCAGGGCCCGATCACTGGTAGGAACATTGTGGTCGGGAGTGGCAATCGTCAGTTGCGGGCGACGGACGTTGCGGCCGTTCAACCGCAGCCCCTCGAAGGCCTGTGGGCTGGTAACTTCGTGAACCAGGTGCAAATCGATGTAGAGCATCGTCTGCTTTTCGGGTTCAGCGTGCACCACGTGCTGGTCCCAGATCTTCTGAAACATGGTGCGGGGCGTGGCAGAGGTCATAAGCTTCTCGTGGGTAAGTTGGCTCGTTGAGGATGGGGGCACCGTCAAGGTGACGCCGGCCACCGCCGCGGCAGACCGGTCACCGGTGGCGCCGAAGGAATCCGGCAATTCTAATCGACAAGTCCGGCCCTGGGGAGGTTCTGTCTGTACCTCGTTCCTTTCGCTGCCGTGGCGCGAACGTGCGTTTCCGCTGTTGGGCGAGCGACATGTGGTTCGGCGGAACGGCGATCGGCGGACCAAGGCAATCGCTTTTCCCGGTCGCGACGGGTATACTGAGGCGTTCCGGGTGCCCGTATCTGCTTGCCTCGCGAGTCGCCGACGCCGCGGTGCGGCTCCCGACGATTCCTTCCGCGCTGGGTTGCTCGCATTCGGCACCTCTGCCGGCAGCCGGACGCCCACCATCCGCAGACGCAGGACGACCGCCGGTCCGTTCCCACCGCTCGGTTCCTCGGGGCGGAGTTGGAATGTGAGAACGCTTGTGGCAACCGTCGAACGCTTTATCGAAGGCCTGACCCGCAGCGGCTTGATGGCCGCTGACGAGGTGCACGCCGTGATGGTGACGCTGCCCCCCGAACTGCAGCCTCCCACGACGAAAAGCCTGGCGATGGAACTGGTGCGGCGGGGCCGGTTGACCAAGTACCAGGCGGCCCGAGTGGCCGCCGGCAAGCTGGAAGGGCTGGTGCTGGACAAGTACGTCATCCGGGACAAGATTGGTGAAGGGGGCATGGGCGAAGTGTTTGTCGCCGAGCACCGGCGGATGAAACGCCCCGTCGTCGTCAAGATCCTCCCACCCGCGGCCACCGAATCGAGCTACTACATTCGCCGCTTTCAACGCGAAGTCGAAGCGGCGGCCCAGTTGCACCACCCCAACGTCGTGACGGCGTTCGATGCGGATGAACAGCACGGCATCTACTACCTGGTGATGGAGTTCGTCGACGGCGAGCCGCTGGGACAATTGCTGGCCCGCTGCGGCCGAATGCCGCTCAAGCAGGCCGTCGACTGCACCCTGCAGGCCGCACGGGGGCTCGAATACGCCCACTCCAAGGGAATCATCCACCGCGATATCAAACCCAACAATCTGCTCCTCGATACCGACGGCGTGGTCAAGATCCTCGACATGGGGCTGGCCCGCTTCGACGACGGGCGGCAAACGATCGTGGACAGCGACGAACTGACCCAGCAGAACCAGATCGTGGGGACCGCCGAGTACATGGCTCCGGAACAGGTCGACGACTCGTCCTCCGCCGATCGACGGTCGGACATCTACAGTCTCGGCTGCACGTTTTTCCGCCTGCTCACGGCGCGGCCGCCGTACCAGGGCGAGACGCTCGTGCAGACGCTGATTGCCCATCGCACGAAGGAAACACCCCGGATTCAAGATGATTGTCCCGCGGCCCCCGCCGCACTGCAGCAGATCCTGGACCGAATGCTGGCCGTCGATCCGGAGGAACGATTCCAATCCATGACCGCCCTGATTGGCGAACTGGAGGCAATCTACGAAGGACTCCCCGCAGACGGCACCGATTGGATCCGGGCCGAACCGCGTGAGTGGGGCGCCCGCAACGAGAGTGATACGACCATTATGGGGCCGAGCGGGCAACCCGCGTCCGGCAGCGCGGGCCAAGCGAGCGCGCGACAACCGGCCTCGGGAGGCAGTTCGGACCGGCCGACCCGGGCGGCGGATGAGCCGGGTGATCCGTTCGGACGTCGGGCAGCCACTTCCAAGGCGGTCGGCATCGATCTGGGAACGACCTTTTCGGCCATCAGCTACCTGGACGACCAGGGACGCCCCCAGTTGCTCTCCAACATGGAAGGAGACCAGACGACCCCCAGTGTTGTCCTGGTGGACGATGACGACATTATCGTCGGCCAGGAAGCGCTCAAGGCGATGGCGACCGACATGGAATCGATTGCCGAGTGCGCCAAGCGCGACCTGGGCTTCAAAGCATATCACAAGAAGCTGGCCGGGAAGGCGTATCCTCCCGAAGTGGTCCAGGCCTGGATCCTCAACAAGCTTCGCGTTGACGCCCAGAAACGGCTTGGCGAATTCACGCAGGCCGTGATCACCGTGCCCGCCTATTTCGACGAAGTCCGCCGCAAAGCGACCGAGGATGCGGGCTACATCGCCGGCCTGGAAGTGCTCGACATCATCAACGAACCGACGGCAGCCGCACTGGCGTTTGGCTTTCAGCGGGGACGCATGCACCGCGGCGACCTGGACCTGGTCCCCAGCCGCGTGTTGGTTTACGACCTGGGCGGCGGCACGTTCGACGTCACGATCATGGAGATTGGCCTGGGTGAATTCTTTACCCTGGCCACCGACGGGGACGTGCAACTGGGCGGCCGTGACTGGGACCAGCGGCTGGTCGATTACGTGGCCGAGGCCTTCATTCGGGAGCATGGCCAGGACCCCCGCGAGGATCCCAACGCGCTGGGCCGTTTGCTCCGCGACTGCGAAGACGCCAAACGGAGCCTCACGTTGCGCAACAAGGCCAGGATTGTTTGCGATCTGGGCGGGGTCGCGGAACGAATCGAGATTACGCGGGCGCACTTCGAGCAGATTACGGCGGACCTGCTGGAACGCACTGCCTTCACGACGCGGCAAACGCTCAAGGCCGCCGGCCTGACCTGGAACGAGATTGACGATATCCTGCTCGTCGGCGGTTCGACACGCATGCCGGCGGTGGTCAAGATGGTCCGCGAACTGACCGGCAAAGAACCGGATATCTCCGTCTCCCCGGATGAAGCGGTCGCGCAAGGTGCCGCAATCCACGCCGGCGTCGTGCTCGACCGCTTGCAGAATAGCTCGCCCCGTCTCAAGATCCGCAACGTCAACTCGCACAGCCTGGGCATCGTCGGCACGGACACGCGGACACAGCGAAAGCAGACGGCGATTCTGATTCCCCGCAACACGCCGCTGCCTGCCAAGGCCAAGCGTGTGTTTCGCACCGCCAAACACGGCCAGTCATCCATTGTCGCCACGATCGTGGAAGGGGAGAGCAAGGATCCGCGAGAATGCACGGCGATCGGCAAGTTCACGGTGACCGATCTCCCTGACGACTTGCCGGCCGGCACCCCCATTGAAGTGCGTTTTCAGTACGCCGACAACGGACGGCTGCGCGTGGTGGTCAGCGTGGACGGCGTCTGCGATCAGGTCACTCAAGAGATTACGCGTGCCAACAACCTCTCCCAGCGAAAGCTGAACGCCTGGCGGGAAGTCGTCTCGGCGACCGCGCCCACCGTGTGACAATTCCGCACCCGGACGGCTTGGCGGCCGTGCCGAGCGACGCCGGTCGTCACTCGCCACGCGGCTCTCTGCTGCCTTCCTCGTAATTGACTTTCGACCGAGGTTCGCTACGATTTGAAGGCACATGCGTGACTCCTGTAACGACGACTTTGATCGCGAGATCTTTACGAAAGGATTCCTTGATGGCGACGCAAATCCAGGCGGCACGAGCGGGTGAGATCACACCTGGAATGGAGTTCGTGGCGAACCGAGAACACCTGTCGCCGGACTTGATTCGCGATGAAGTTGCGGCCGGCCGGATGGTGATTCCGGCCAACAAGGTGCATCTCAAGAAGAACCTTGAACCGATGTGCATCGGGATCGCAGCCAAATGCAAGATCAACTCGAACATCGGCAACTCGGCTGTCACCAGCGACATTGCCGGTGAGCTGGAGAAGCTGCACACCTCCGTGCACTACGGTGCCGATACGGTGATGGATCTCTCCACCGGCAAGAACATCGACACGATCCGGGCTGCCATCATTGACGCCTCACCCGTCCCGATCGGCACGGTCCCCATCTACCAGATGCTGGAGGAAATCGGCGGCAACATCGAGGAGATGACACCGCAGCACTTCCTGGATATGGTCGAGCATCAGGCCAAGCAGGGGGTCGATTACATGACCATCCACTGCGGCGTTCTGATCGAGCATCTCCACCTGGCAATGAACCGCGTCACCGGCATTGTCAGTCGCGGCGGTTCACTGATTGCCAAATGGATGATGGCCCACCGCAAGCAGAATCCTCTCTACACCCACTTTGACGATCTCTGCGACATCATGCGGCAGTACGATGTGACCTGGAGCCTGGGCGACGGCCTTCGTCCCGGTTCGGTCGCCGACGCCAGCGACGAGGCCCAGTTCGCAGAACTGGACGTGTTGGGCGAATTGACGCGGCGTGGCCAGGAACAAGGGACGCAGGTGATGGTGGAAGGTCCAGGGCATGTGCCGATGGACCAGATCGACATGAACATCAAGAAGCAGATCGAAGTATGCAACGGGGCTCCGTTCTACGTTCTCGGTCCGCTGGTCACAGACATCGCTCCCGGTTACGACCACATTACGAGCGCCATCGGCGCGGCGATGGCAGGTTGGAGCGGCGCGGCGATGCTTTGCTATGTCACGCCCAAGGAGCACCTCGGACTCCCCAACAACGATGACGTCCGGCAGGGGGTCATCGCCTACAAGATCGCTGCGCACGCCGCCGACGTCGCTCGACATCGGCCCGGGGCCCGTGACCGCGACGACGCGCTCAGCAAGGCGCGGTTCGAGTTCGACTGGAACGAGCAGTTCCGTCTGTCGCTCGATCCCGAGACAGCTCGAGCGTATCACGACGAGACGCTGCCCCAAGACACCTTCAAGAGCGCCCACTTCTGCAGCATGTGCGGCCCCAAGTATTGCTCGATGAAGATCACCGAAGACATCAAGGAGATGGCCAATGCTGGTGAGCTCGTCGAACTGGAGCCGACGACCCCAGAATAGGAGCCAACCCCACGGCAGCACTCGCGGACTCCGGCCGGCAAAGGAAGACCCATCATGGCGGAACCGCAGAATGCTCCTTCCAGCAATCCGGGCGAGGTGCTGAGTCCAGAAGCATCCCCTTCGCCGGGCGAGGGCCGATCCAGAGAAGGCCAGCCTAGAGAAGGAAGCGTTGGAGACGGACGACCCGCTGACGGACCGCCGGCCGCCGGCCCCGTGGAAGGGGCTCGACAGAGCGACGGCCATGCTCCGACCGGCCGCCTCCTCGGCGGGGCAGGGCGGCCCGCACCTCCAGCGGCCGGGCGGTTGCTCCACAACCGGTCGTTTCTGGGCATGCTGACGACCCAGTTCCTGGGGGCCTTCAACGACAACCTCTTCAAGCAATTGATGCTGTTGTTGTCGATTCCGGTGGGCGCCGCGGCCGCGGTGGAAAAAGACCGGCAGGCGATCGCGACCATCGTCTTCGCCGTCCCCTTTATCTTGTTTTCCGGTTACGCCGGCTACCTTTCGGACCGGCTCAGCAAGCGGCGGATCATCGTGCTGGCGAAAGTCGCCGAAGTGCTGGTGATGGCCTTGGGCCTGTTTGCTTTCCTCAATTTTCAGACCCTGGGCACAACCGGCTTACTGGTCGTCCTGTTCCTGATGGCGACGCAGAGTGCCTTCTTTGGACCGGGCAAATATGGCATTTTGCCGGAGATGTTGCCGAATTCGCAGTTACCGCGCGCCAACGGCATGATGGTGATGACGACGTTTTTGGCGATCATCTTCGGGACCGCTGTGGCCGGCCTGCTGGGAAAGTCGTTGATCGACGATGGGGGAGCGCCTGAGCTGCGTGCCGTCGGGCTCTGGCGTGGATCACTGATCTGCGTGGGGATCGCCATCCTGGGCACCCTGACCGCCGTGATGATCCGGCGCCTGCCACCCGCGGAACCCGGACTGAAACTGCGCTTCGACTCGCTGGTCGTCCCTCTCGAAACACGGCGGTTGCTCTGGTCTGATCGCCCCTTGGCCTGGGCGCTGCTGGCGTCCTGCGTCTTCTGGCTCGTCTCAGGGATCGCAATCCAGGCCGTGAATTCGCTCGGGCTGGTTCAGCTCGGCATGGACAAGTTCTGGACCAGCGTGATGACGGCGGTGATCGGGTTGGGGATCGCCGCCGGTGCGGTTGTCGCCGGGCGATTGTCGCGCGGGAAGATCGACTTTCGGATCGCTCGAACGGGCCTTTGGGGCCTGGTCGTCTTGCTGGGATTGCTCGCCATCACCCGCCCCGGCGGGGTCCATTTGCTGGGCTTCGGCGGCAGCCTGCTGGTGCTTATCCTGCTGGGGATGTCGGCCGGCTTCTTTGCAATTCCCGTCCAGGTGTTTATTCAGGAGCGTCCGCCCAAGGCTCAAAAGGGACGCATGATCGCAGCGATGAACTTGTTCAACTTCATCGCCATTCTGTTGGCCGGCGTGTTGTACGAAGTGTTCGACCGCATCATCGGGCTGCAAGGATGGCCACGCAGCGCGAACTTTGCGATGATGGCCCTGATCGTGCTCCCGCTGGCCATCTTCTACCGCCCGCGGAACGAGCCGCCGGTCGGCGGGGACTCGGAGACCATTGCGGATTCCCAGGAAACCACGGAGTGAATCATGTTGGGTGCGACGCTGGCGACAAACGCCTACTTGCAGCGTCTGGGCGACGAGCTGGAACGGATTGATCAGGACGCGATGCGACGCTGGGCCGATCTCATCTTCGAGGCCTGGGAAAATGATCGCTTCGTTTATATCTTCGGCAACGGTGGGTCCGGCACGACCGCCAGCCATATGGCGGAAGACCTGGGGAAGAGCACGCTGCACGAGTGCGACCTGGCGGACGAGTCAAAGAAGCGACTCAAGGTCTTGAGCCTGACCGACAATGCCGGCTGGCTGATGGCGGTTGGCAACGACCTGGACTACGACCAGATCTTCGTTCAGCAACTGATGAATTACGGGCGGCCCGGCGACGTCGTCCTGGCGATCAGCGGTTCGGGAAACAGCGCCAACGTGCTGAACGCGGTCGACTGGGCAAATCGTCACGGGCTGACGACCTTCGGTCTGACAGGCTACGGCGGTGGAAGACTCAAGGAGATTCAGGCCGACGGTCTGCACGTCGAACTGGATGATATGGGGATGGTGGAGAGCATCCATCTCTGCCTGTTTCATTGGGTCCTCAACGACGTGTTCGCGCGGATCAATGCCGAGGGCCGGTACCAGTCCGCTTGAGCCCGAGACGCGGAGCTACCCACTCACTCAATTTCGCGTTGCCTCTCCAGCGCGTCGCAGGCGGTCGTGACATGTACCTTGGAATCGAGATCGGCGGCACGAAACTGCAGTTGGGTGTCGGAGCCGGTGATGGCAGCGATCTAGTCGCACTGGAGCGGCGCGAGGTGGCGATCGCCGATGGCGCCACGGCGATCCAGGACCAGATCCTGGCGGCCGGCCAACCACTGGTCGACCGATTCCCGGTCCGGCGACTGGGGATCGGCTTTGGTGGCCCCGTCGATACTCGGACGGGGAGAACGATTACCAGCCATCAAGTCCACGGGTGGGACGACTTTCCCTTGGCCCAGTGGTCGGCCGACCGATTCGGCGTGCCAGCCGTGATCGGCAACGATTGCGACTGCGCGGCCCTGGCGGAAGCTCGCTTCGGCGCGGGGAAAAACAGCACCACGGTCTTTTATGTCACGGTCGGCACCGGCATCGGCGGGGGGCTGGTCATCGAGCAGCGGCTGCATGGGCGAGGCCGCCCGGCGGCGGCGGAGATCGGCCATTTGCGTCCCGGCGTCAGTGCCGACACTCCGGCGGCCACCGTCGAATCCTATGCCTCCGGCCCCGGCATCGTCTCGACCCTGCAAAACCACGTGGGGCAGGCGGGTTGCGATCCCCGCGAGCGCGAACAGGTGCTGCAGTGCTGTGCGGGGGACCTGACCCAGTTGACCGCCCGGCATGTCGCCGAGCTGGCCGCGACCGGCCACCTTGCCGCTCGCACCGCCTTGACCACCGCCACGATCACCCTGGGTTGGGCCATTGCTCAAGTGATCGCCATCACCGCCGCGGAAACGGTCGTCGTCGGGGGAGGCGTTTCACTGATGGCCGACGCGTTGTTCTGGGAGCCGCTGCGAGAGGAAGTTGCCCGCTATGTCTTTCCCCCGTTGGCCGATTCATATCAGATCGTGCCCGCGGCGTTGGGCGAAGCGGTCGTCGTTCAGGGCGGTCTGGCGCTCGCCGCAGCAGCCGACTGACCCGCAGATCACTCGGGCGGGTTCGCCGGCCCTTGCCACTTCCGGACGACCTCCGGCAGTGGATACTCGTGGATCGTGAGGTGGGAACGGGCCACTTCCCGCAACCGCAGCCAGCCGCGAGTCACCAGCTCTTCGCGCTGACTCACAAACGCCGGGTCCAAGTGCTGCTTGCCGAAGTCGCCGTCGCAGCGGACCGGGACGAACTCGTCGTGAACAATGAATTGAGCCAGCGTCGGATTGCACCCCACGTGGCGCTCCTGCGTCGTGTGCAACGTTTCCGGATCAACGGCCCCGATAACGTAGCGGAGATAAAGGTCGCTGTCGATGATCTCCTCGACGTCACCGCCGCAGACGTCGCAGCGGTAACCTTCATCGCACTTGGCCACGGCCTAGAGCCCCAGCACGTCGAACATGGTGTAGGCGCCGGGTGCCTTGTCGACGACAAACCGGGCCGCCTGGAAGGCGCCCAACGCGTAGCTGTCCCGGTTGGTCGCGCGGACCGTGAGTTCAATGGTCTCGCCCATCAGGCCGTAGACGATTGTGTGTTCGCCCGGATTGTCCCCGACCCGCAGCGCATGATAGCCGATCTCGTCCCTGGGCCGTTGCCCGGTGATGCCCTCCCGACCATGCTGATGAACGGTCTGCCCCATCTCGCCTGCGATCAGTTCGCCGAAGCGGAGGGCCGTTCCGCTGGGCGCGTCCTCCTTAAAGCGGTGATGCCGCTCGATGATCTCCACGTCCGCGCCGCTGGGATGGTCCTTCAGGGCGGAAGCCGCCATCTTGGCCAACTGCATGGTCAGATTGACGGCCACGCTCATGCTGGGAGCCCAGACCAGGGGAATATCGCGAGCGGCTGCGGTGAGGACCCGTTTCTGTTCGTCGCTCAGGCCGGTGGTCGCCATCACCAGCGGAATCTTGCGGGCAACGCACAATTGAGTCACTTGCACGGCTGCGGCGGGGACGGAAAAATCGATCATCGCGTCGACCGAGTCGTTCAATTCGGCCGTGATGGGAGTCCCCGATTCGCCTACGCCGGCAACGGTGCCGGCGTCCAACCCGAGTTGTGGGCAATCGGCGTGTTCCAAAGCGGCCACGATGTCCAGGCCGTCGTCAGTATCAGCCAGGGCGATCAGCCGTTGTCCCATGCGCCCCGCGGCACCGTGGATCGCAATTCGAAGTTTCGTCATGAATCGTCTGTCCGCCCTGAATTCGGTCTATCGTGGGGTTAACTGTAAAGCTGAATCGCCTTAATGATTTCCGGCAGATCGTTGGGCACCGCAACAGCCCGATTGGCGAACGATGCACGCTTGACGCCGCGCGTACCAAGCACCCGGTCAAAGCGGTCTTGATCCGTTGTGTGGTAGGCAACAGTGGCGTCCGGGTCTTTTAGCTGGTGTCCGGTCAAGATGCAGACAACCCGCGCGTCCGGGTCAATCACGCCCTCTTGGACCAGCTTCCGAGCACCGGCCACGCTGGCGCCGCTGGCCGGTTCACAGCCGATCCCGCCTGCCCCAACTTGCGCCTTGGCGTCAATGATTTCCTGGTCAGTGACTTCGCGGACCACCCCGTCGCACGTATCCAACGCTCGGAGGCACTTGGTCAGATTCACAGGTCGGTTGATTTCGATGGCGCTGGCCAAAGTCGACGCCTTACGCTGCGCCGCATCAAGTTCCGCAAGATAGGCGTCACTCACCTGCTGGTCGATGCGGCCACCGTTCCAACGCAGTGACCGATTCTCGTATAGCTCGTACAACGTGTTGGCGCCCGTCGCGTTGATGACCGCCAGCCTCGGGGCGCGATCGATCAGACCCAGTTCCAACAATTCGGCAAAGGCCTTCCCGAAGGCGCTCGAGTTACCCAGGTTCCCGCCGGGCACGACAATCCAGTCGGGCACTTCCCAACGGAGCGCCTCGAGGACCCGCAACATGATCGTCTTCTGCCCCTCCAGCCGGAACGGATTGACACTGTTGACCAGGTAGATCCCCAGATCCCGAGCGACTTCCCTGACGCGGACCATGGCGTCGTCAAAGTCGCCGGCAATCTGAACCGTCAGCGCGCCGTAATCCAACGCCTGAGACAACTTGCCGTACGAGATCTTCCCGGAACCGATGAAGATAACCGCTTTCATATGGCGGGTGACCGCACAGTACATCGCCAACGAGGCGCTGGTGTTTCCGGTTGAAGCGCAAGCGGCCCGCTTGGCACCAATCATTCGGGCGTGCGTGAAGGCGGCCGTCATGCCGTTATCTTTGAAACTGCCCGAAGGATTCATCCCTTCATATTGTAAGAAAAGGCCCCCCGAACGGACGCCAACGTAGGATGCCACGGCATCCGCTTGCTGCAAGATGGTTTGCCCCTCGCCGACGGTCACCACTTGCTCGAGGGGTGCAAACGGCAGCAGGTCGTGAAACCGCCAGACCCCGCTGAAGCGGGCTGGCTCGTGCCGCTCCGACCAGAGCTTTTGGAAGTCGCCAAGCTTTTCAGGCGGCCGGGCCCGGCCCCAGTCATAGCGAACATCGAGCAGGCCGCCGCACTGCCCGCAATTGATACGAACGTCGGCGACCCCGTACTGCTCACCACAATCGGGGGATATACACTGCTGGTAGGCGACGTCGGAAAGTGGCACGCTCATGGACTGCTGCTGAAGGGGAGTATCGCCGCGCGGCCAACCATCGGCCGGCCAACCCGCCTAAGTCTAAATTAGCCTACTACTTGCTTCAAGGTGATCGCCCCGCCTGCGAGCTGCACGGGTAATCGTCCCGGAGGAAGTCTAAAACTGAAAAGTTCGCCATAAGTCACTATCAAACGTAGCCTTACAACCCAATTCACCCCCCACTCAATGGATCGACCGACCTTTGACAACTGGCTGGGTTCGTACCTAGAATGAGTTACTTGCACGACCTGTTTTGTCTTGAGGTGGGAGGGACCCCGACAGTTGACTGTGTTTCGGTTGGAGAATGAGGACATGAAGAAAGCAGAAACGAAAGTCTACAAAGAACGCTTGATCCTGATGCGGGCACGATTGCGGGGCGATGTCAACGCGATGGCCGAAGCCGCCCTCAGCAAGACACGAACGGAGTCGAGCGGCGATCTTTCCAGCATGCCGATTCACATGGCCGATGTGGGCACCGACAACTACGAACAGGAATTCACGCTCAGTCTGATGCAGACCGAAGAAGAGACCCTGGAGATGATCGAGGGTGCTCTTGAACGGATCGAAGATGGTGTTTATGGTTCGTGCGTCGAATGCGATGGTCGCGTGACGAAGACGCGGCTGAAAGCAATTCCCTACACGCCTTACTGCATTAAGTGCGCCAGCAAGCTTGAAAGCCGCTGACCCTCACGTCCGTCCGCCCGCCAGCCGCTACGTGCTGTTCTTCGCCATCGCGGTCCTCGGCTGCCTGGCGGATCTAGGCACAAAGCAGGCGGTTTTTGCGTGGCGCGGCCCGCCGCCTCCACTGGGGCCGGCACACAACGAGTGGTGGCTGATCGAGCCTTACGTGGGGATCGAAACCGCAGTTAACATCGGGGCGTTGTTCGGATTGGGAGCCGGTGGGGGCCGCTACTTCGCTGCCCTCTCGGTCGTCGCTGCCATCGGCATTGTGGTCTGGCTGTTTTGCTTCGGTGCCGCCAGGGATCGCTGGCTGACCATCGCCCTTTCTTGCGTGATGGCCGGTATTTTCGGAAATCTCTACGATCGGTTAGGGCTCTGGTACCAAACCGGGATGCCGGTGGAGTGGGAGAGCGGCGTTCGGGACTGGATCCTGTTCCGCTACGGCTCGTACACCTGGCCCAACTTCAATATCGCAGACTCGATGCTCGTCTGCGGCGCCGCAATGCTGATGTGGCAGGCATTCATGGACTCTTCGGCCAAGTCACCGCGCGGCGAGAACGAGTCGACCGCGGCAGAGAAGCGGCCGACCGCCACGTCCACCTGAGTAATGTGGCAGCGTCCGGCGATTTGATGTTGGACGGCAGGTCCCGCTTGTTTCCTGCCGCACCTTCCGTTCTTTGTGGCCCGCCACGGGGCAAGCTCGCTGTGGCAGTTCATGGCGGCAACCGGCCGGTCTGCGGCCCTGTCGAGAACGGAAACTCGCCCCGGAACCCGGCTAGCCCGGATTATTCGTGAACCTGCGACGATTCAGTGCAAGTTACTTTGCCACAATCTTTTGTGGTGAACTTACCCAAAACGCCTCGCATATCAGCCGGAACGCGTTAGCGTCCGGTTTGCTCTGTTTTCAAAGGAACCGGGGCTAACGCCCAACGGCTAATGAATAATCCGCGCTAGGCCGAGTTGCATCCATTTCGTTGACAATCCAGTCGATTTTGCTAGATTGGTGCGACGTCGATTCCAAGCAACCGGGGTGATGAATGAAGCTTTCGCGCACAGTAGGGTACGCGGTGCGGGCCACGCTGCAGTTGGCCAGAACGAGTTCCGATGCACCGATACCGTGCAGCCGGCTGGCGTCCGAGGGGCACATGCCGGAACGCTTCCTCCTGCAAATCCTCCGAAACCTGGTGACTCACGGCATTCTTCGCTCAACGCGGGGTGTTGACGGCGGCTACACGCTGACGCGTCCGCCGGAGGAGATTTCACTGCTGGAAGTCATCGAGGCGATCGAGGGCCCGATGAATGCCGACGCTGCGACCGCGGAGGGCTTGGATGATTCGACGCAAACCAACTTGCGCTCGGCGTTGGTAGAAATTACGGAAACCTCACGCGGCCAACTCGAAGCGATCAAGTTCTCTCAACTGCTGCAACCGCCCGCGACGTAACGTGAACGCACCGGGACAACCTAGGGATCCCATGGATCAGGAAATCCGTCGGCGTCTGGATTGCGCCGTCTCGATCGCCCGGCAGGCCGGTACGCGGACGCTGGAGTTCTTTCAAAGCGATCGCTACGAGGTGCAGCGCAAGGAGGACGATTCGCCGGTCACCCAAGCGGACTTGCAAGCGGAAACGCTGATGCGCGAGGCGATCCGTAAGGCCTTCCCGGCCGACGGGATCGTGGGCGAAGAGTTTGGAGAGCAGCCAGGAGAATCCGGCTATCGTTGGATTCTGGATCCGATCGATGGGACCAAGTCATTCATTACAGGCGTCCCGCTCTATAGCGTCCTGGTCGGCGTCCTCCATGGTGACCGGAGTGTCGCCGGGGTGATCCTGATTCCCGGCCTGGACGAATGTGTTTTCGCATCCAGAGGGCAGGGGGCCTGGTGGACCCAGGGGGCCACCGAACCCCGGCCGGCGCGGGTCTCGAACCGTGCACGGCTCGCGGAAGGAACCTTTCTCACCTCGCAAGTCGATTCCTTCGCTCAGAAGCAGGCCGCCGAGGCATTTTCCCGGCTACAGTCTGCCGCCTCGATCACGCGGACCTGGGGGGATGGTTACGGATATCTGCTGGTCGCCACCGGCCGGGCCGAGGCGATGGTCGATCCGCTGATGAACGTCTGGGACGCAGGGCCGCTCAGCGTCGTTCTGGAAGAAGCGGGCGGGACGTTTACGGACTGGCGGGGCGAACCGACCATCCACCACGGTGAGGGCATCGGCACCAATGGTCGGGTGCTTGATGAAGTCCTGGCGATCACGGCGCCGTTTTCAAAGCCTGCGTGACAACGTCGTCCAGTTCCGCCAGACCGCGATCTCGATCGAACTTGTAGAGCCCCACGTGGTAGTGGACCACTTTTCCCTGCGGATCAATGACCACAACCAGGGGCAGCTTGGCTCCGGTGATGCGGGGATCTCCGAATGCTTGAATGGCGGCCCCGGAATCGAGGAGCACCGGGTAGCTCAAGTTCATGAACGTCCGCAGCTTCTTGGCGCTTTGGGCCCCGCGTCGGAATGAGGCGGGATCTTCGAGCAGCTCGTTGACGGCCACACCGAGGACCGTGACCTTGTCCTTCTCCCGCTGGCGACGAAGAAAATCGACGTAGGCGACTTGCCCGTACGGCTCTTCCAGCGGGCTGTCGCGGTAGGTCCAAAAATGAAGTACCGTCACTCGACCAGCAACCTGCTTCCAATCGAACTTCGCCCCGTCCAGTTCGGTCAGCGGCGGTTTCGGGGCGAGCTGCCCCACCACCTGTTTACGAACGGCTTTGAGCGCACCGGAACGATTGGCCTGGCGGCGGGCATCCTCGCGCGCGGCCTGCGCAATGGTCAGCAGCGGCTCGCCCACGGCCTGCTCGGCCGCCTTGGGCAGCTTGCCGCGGAGCGTCGCCAGCCGCTCGGCCGTCCACTGGAATTCGCGCGTTCGCGGCTCATGCTCAAGTTGGCCCCGCAAGGTCAGCAGCGCCTCAAAGCCGCGCTGCACGGCCGCCGATTTCTCGGCCGACAGTTGGCCTCGCCGGACCAATTGCAGCGACAATTCGTGCTCTTCTCCCTGACCAATAAAGACCGTCGATGTCGCCGCCAGCAGAAGCGGACTCTCCTTGTCAATGACTAATGTCCGCTGGTGGCCGTAAGCATTCCGGACGTCGACGTGCCAGCCGGTGCGGCCGGCCACGCGCGCATCCCCAGTGACCCGATAGTCGAGCCGATCCTGAACCCAGGAGGCATCCGACCGCAACGGCTCGTCCGCCGCGAAAAACGGCAGCATCACCGGCACGATGCTGGTCCCGGCCGGTCGCTGGTACAGCAAGGCGGGGAGCAATGACGAATCGGCCCGCCACTTTGGATTGACATCCAGCTTGCCGAAGCGGTCGAGCCAGGACCATTGGCCGCGACCTTGTTCACCAAGCGTCCAATAGATGGTGGCCCCCGGTTGGCTCCCGCGCACCACCAGACAGGACAATCTGAAATCCTTCTGTGTCACGGCGGGATCGCCCTTTTCGGCGACGAATCGCCCCTGAAACTCGAGCTCCGTACCACTTTCCAGGGGAGCCGCGGGGAGCGTGGTGAGGGCCACAAGGAGCGCAACTTGCATTGGTTCGCCAATCTTACACGAGGAGTGACCGATTCGCCGAGCCGTGGCGGAAGCCGCATACGGCCGGGAGATCGGCAGGAGGAAGGGTGACCGTCGATGGATGGATTCTAGCGAGGCACGTAAGGTTTTGCGACCACGTTTCCCGCACG
Organism: bacterium; assembly: GCA_030430075.1. Lineage (GTDB taxonomy): Bacteria > Planctomycetota > Planctomycetia > Pirellulales > Pirellulaceae > ARS98. The sequence goes on along the minus strand of JAUIGN010000048.1, from coordinate 27,542 downwards.
ACGTTCGTTGAGGTGGATCCGGGGTGGGCCGCGGCATGGTTCGACTGGCCGCATTCTGTGCCGGCTGATTGGCCCCCGGCAGGAGGCAATTGGCGACGCCAGAGTCCGGCGAGCTGCCGTTGCAGGCGAGCACAAAGCGGCTATACTGCGAGTTTGCTCGCTGGGAATTACGGTAAACTTGGCGGCGGTAATCACTTAAATATCGCGAGACACAGAATCGCGAGACTCAGAATCGCGAGACACAGATCACGAGCTGCCACAACGACGAGGTCGGCGGAGCATTTCGGCCCCCGTGCCGGCAGCTTGCCGGGGACGGTTCCGCCCGGCTGAAACGTTGGGCCCTATGTGGGGCTGGCAACCTGTGCGGGGCTGGCAAGACGAACAGGGTTGCCCCCAGTGATTGGTCTTCCAGTGAATGGCAACCGCCGTGGCGGAATCCTCGATCAGCCCAATTCAACAGCCCAATTCAACAGATCAACGCAACGAACTACTTAGTACGAAGGAATCGAAGCATGGCGCGTGTGTGCGAAGTTTGTAGCAAGCGGACCCAAATGGGGAATTCCGTCGAGCTGCGTGGTAAGGCGAAATACCTGGGTGGCGTCGGTACCAAAATCACGGGTATCGCACGGCGAAAATTCAAGCCGAACTTGCAGCGGGTTCACGTCACCACTGCCGACGGCACCAACAAGACGATGCGCGTCTGCGTTAGTTGCATTCGCAGCGGGGCGGTCAAGAAGGCGGTCCGCAGCAAGCCCTTCCGCGTTCCGGGTGAGGGCAAGGCCAAAGCGTCCAAATGAGCCTCAGTAAAGCCGACGTCGAAAAAGTCGCGTCGCTCGCTCGTCTCAAGTTGACCGACGAGGAGCTGGCGACGATGACGCGCCAGTTGGATCAGGTGCTTCAGTACGTCCAGCAATTGGAAGGACTCGACACCAGCAGCGTCGAGCCGATGGCGCATACGGCCGATCTGGCAAACGTTTTCGCAGACGACGTCCTGCGGCCCAGCTTGCCTCGCGATGCCGCGTTGGCCAACGCGGCGAAACGGGACGACGAGTGTTACCTCGTTCCGGCAGTCCTGGGCGACTGATCGCCGCCTGCCGGGCTCGGCCCGCGGCCGTTCGCCACAAGCGAGCTTGGCTGAAGTTCATCGGGACCGCGGCGCGGCTCTCGCAGGTGTGCTACGCCCGCATCGCCGCACTGGCGCCGCGTCATCGCCGTCACCGGGTAACCACCTCACACGTTCCGATCCCAGGCCGTTGAAACATGTCTCTTCTTGACGCGTCCGCCACCCAATTGCTGCAGCAGCTCGCAGCTGCAGAGATCACCGCGGTCGAGGTAACGCAGGCTTACCTGGACCAGATCACCCGCCACGATGCCACGGTCCGCTCGTTCCTCAGCGTGCCTGCGGACGAGGCGCTCGCGCAGGCCGCCGCCGTGGATGCGAGGCGGGGCCGAGGCGAACGGCTTGGCCCGCTGGCCGGATTGCCGGTCGCCGTGAAAGACAATCTCTGCACGACAGGCTGGGCCACATCGTGCGGTTCCAGAATGCTGGAAAACTTCCGCTCTCCCTATGATGCGACCGTCATCGCGCGGCTCAAAGCGGCCGACGCCGTGCTGATCGGCAAAACCAATCTGGACGAGTTCGCCATGGGCGGCTCGACGGAGAATTCCGCCTTTTTTCCCACCACCAACCCTTGGGATGCCAGCCGCACGCCGGGTGGATCGAGTGGTGGTTCAGCGGCCTGCGTGGCCGCCTCGATGGCCCCCCTTTCAATCGGCTCGGACACGGGCGGCTCAATTCGCCAGCCCGCCGGTTTTTGCGGCGTAACCGGATTGAAACCAACCTACGGCCGGGTCAGCCGCTATGGGTTGGTGGCTTTCGCCAGCAGCTTGGACCAGGTCGGCCCGCTGGCTCGGACCGCGGAGGACGCGGCCCTCTTGTTGCAGACGATTGCCGGCCACGACCCGCTCGACTCAACCTCGGCCCCCGTTGACCTGCCGGACTACGTGGGAACGGTCCGCGAGCCGCTTGCCGGCCTGCGGCTGGGGCTGGTGCGCGAGCATTTCGGCCCTGGCTTGGACGACGAGGTCGAGCAAGCGGTGCGGCAAGCGATTCGCGAGTTCGAATCTCTCGGGGCGACGGTGACCGAGATTTCACTGCCGCACAGCCAGTACGCGATCGCCACCTACTATGTGATCGCCCCATCGGAGGCGTCGAGCAACCTGGCCCGTTACGACGGCGTGCACTACGGTTATCGAACCGATGAGACGGAGATGCTCGCGGAACTGGCCGCCGAGAAGAAACAGCTTCAGGCTGCCGGCGATCAGGCCGGCCTGGACGACCTCGACACGCCCCTGATGCGGCTCTATCGCCGATCGCGATCCGAGGCATTCGGCTCCGAAGTCAAACGCAGAATCATGCTAGGCGCGTATGCACTCAGCGCCGGCTACAAAGACGCGTACTACGTGAAAGCGTTGAAGGTCCGTCGCTTGATCCGCGGTGACTACGATGCCGCATTCCAGGATGTCGACCTGATTGTCGGACCAACGGCGCCCACCGCCGCGTTCGGGCTGGGCGACATGGTGGACGATCCGCTGGCCATGTACTTGCAGGATTTGTATACCGTCAGCGCAAACCTGGCGGGGATCGCCGGCATGTCGATCCCCTGCGGGATGACGGCCGGCGGCTTGCCCATCGGACTGCACCTGCAAGCGCCGCCGTTTGCGGAAGACCGCTTGCTCCGTGCCGGTCACATGTTCCAACAGGCAACCGACTGGCACACTCGACGCCCCGAACTGACCACGGCATCACCTTCAGGAACAAGTCAAAAGCAACTCCCGTAAATGCAGCGGGAGGGACGTGCGGGGAATGGTAGATGACACGTTCCTGCGCGCTGCCATGCCGTCTAACGTGATGCACTGCATGCGCTCCGGCGTGGAGAAAGAAACAATCACCGGCGCGTTCGGCCCAGCCTCCGCTTCCCACAACTTTCGTATTTTTCGATCATGACGAACACCGCATACGAAACGATTATCGGCCTGGAAGTCCACGTTCAATTGCAGACGGAAACGAAGTTGTTCTGTCGCTGCAGCACCAGCTTCGGTGCGGCACCCAACACGCAGACGTGCCCGGTCTGTATCGGGTTGCCCGGCAGCTTGCCGGTCATGAACCGTCATGCCTATGCCTTGGGATTGAAGACCGCCGTCGCCCTGAACTGCACCATTCCCGAATTCACAAAATGGGACCGCAAGCAGTACTTTTATCCCGACCTGCCGAAAGGCTACCAGATCAGCCAATTCGACCTGCCCATGTCGGAACACGGTTGGCTGGAAATATCGGATCCCAAGGGCGAATTCGCAACGAAGAAGGTCGGGATCACCCGCGCCCACCTGGAAGACGATGCCGGCAAGAGCATGCACGACGAACGAGCCGGAAAGTCGGATAGCCGGATCGACCTGAATCGAACGGGAACTCCCTTGTTGGAGATCGTCAGCGACCCGGATCTTCGCTCACCCGCCGAGGCCCGCGCTTTCCTGAGCGAGCTCAAATTGCTGCTCACCTACCTGGGCGTGTCGGACTGCAACATGCAAGAGGGCAGTCTCCGGGTCGATGCCAACATCAACCTGCATATCCCTCTGGATGATCGCACCGCCGCGACACCCATTGTGGAGATCAAGAACATGAACAGCTTTCGGGCGGTCGAGCGGGCACTTCAGTACGAAGCCAACCGCCAATTCGACGCCTGGCAATCCAATCCGGTTGAACTCGGAAAACCGGGAGGTCACAAGACGACACGCGGCTGGGACGACCAGGCGCAGATCACGCGGATTCAGCGCCAGAAGGAAGAGTCGAGCGACTACCGCTACTTCCCGGACCCGGACCTGCTTCCCGTCACGACCACCGCCGCCGAGGTCGCCGCGGTGCGCGGCCAACTGGGTGCGTTGCCGGCCGCCTTGCGAGTCACGTTGATCGAGAAGTACAAGATCGATGAATATGACGCGCATGTGCTGGTCAATCAGGGACAGCCGCTGGTCGACTACTTTGAGGCGCTGGCTGCCGCCTGCGGCGACGGCAAGCGGGCCAGCAATTGGGTCCAGCAGGATGTGCTCCGGCTGCTCAACGAGACGGAGACGACGATCGAGCAATTCCCGGTCTCGGCAGCAGCCCTGGGTGAACTATTGAAAGCAATCGTCGCCGGCGAAGTCGACAATACGCGAGCGAAGGATGTCCTCCAGGAAATGCTCGACACGAACGCCTCCGCGGCAGACGCGATGGCTCAACTGGGGATCGAGAAAGTCGACTCTTCCGATCTCGAATCGCTTTGCCGGGAGTTGCTGGATGCCAACCCGGCCGTCGTCGCCGATCTGAAGCAAGGCAAGATGAAAGCTGTCGGCGCGTTGATCGGACAAGCCAAGAAGAAGAATCCCAACGTCAACCCAGGACAGATCAAGTCGCTCTGCATCGAGCTCGTGCAGCAACTTCCTTCGTAGTCTGCATCGCCTTCGAAGTCGTACGTCGTGCCCCCTGCGCACGGCACATGCATGTTTGGGGAGCAGCCCGCGGGAGCGTTCCAGGTTGCAGCAAGCTCTCTGTTCGACGGCGGCCCAGTTGGCTGGATAACCGCCGGTCTTGCCGACGCGATGCGTACGCGAATTCGTCGCCTGAATGGGGGCCCCTGACAACCGATGCCTCGCCCGGTCATCACCTTGACAACCGACTTCGGTCCGAGCAGTGCCTATGTCGCCCAGATGAAGGGCGTCGTGCTGGGAATTCTCGACGACGCCCGCCTGATCGACGTCTGTCACTCCGTGCCTCCGCAACAGATCCTTGCCGGCGGCGTCATCCTGCACGATGCGTTTCGCCATTTTCCCACAGGGTCGATTCATGTGGCCGTGGTGGATCCTGGTGTCGGCAGCCGACGGAAGATCGTCTTGGCGGAAATCGCCGGTCACTACTTCGTCGCCCCGGACAACGGCCTGCTTTCGATCGTGGCCGGTCCGTCATCGGCAACGCGCGTGGTCTACGTGGAGCGTCCGGAGTTCTGGCACCATCCGGTTTCACCAACCTTTCACGGTCGCGACATCATGGCACCGGTCGCCGCGCATCTGGCCCGGGGAGTCGCCTTCGGCCGGTTCGGACCTGCTGCCAACGGCCTCCAACCGGCCTCCGTGCCCGCCGCCGGGGTTTCCGCCGCGGGGGCAACGCTGCACGTTATTCAGGTCGACACCTTCGGCAATCTCGTCACGAATCTGCAGGGCGACCAGTTGCCGCCGAACTGCCGGGCCGCAACAATTCGGGTCGCTGAGAAACAGTCCTTAACCGCATCCATTTCAAAGACTTACGCGGACGCCCCCGAGGGTCAACCGGTCATTCTGGTCGGTTCCAGCGGTCGTGTGGAGCTGGCGGTCGTCAACGGGAACGCCGCCCAGGTGTTCGACGCCACCCTGGGAACCGCGATCGACGCCAGGTGGGAAGAATCGACCAGCCCCTTTGAGGGGAACGGGGTCGCCGAGTAGCGGCTGGGGCGGCGACTTCGCGACCGTAAGTTCTCAAGCTATCTTGGTTTTCTGACTCGCACTCTTTAGAATATGCCGCCTGACGTGCATCCGGGCCGTGGGACTGTTTGCCGTCGCTGCATTCACCAGGGTGCGTCGCATCCGGGTCTGGCCAGGGCAGCGACACAAAGTGACGTTAACAGTGCGGTTACCGGAACCTGAGAGCCCGTGACACCCATCTGAGAACTCTCAACGTGCCAGTTCGAATCGCGGGAAGTGTTTGCTCGATTTCCGAATCGGGCAACTTGATAACGGACGTGACAGCAGAACAGCTGGCCGGCGCTCCGCGCGACGAGCGAGTTTCAGTACGCTGCGACGATCATGAGACGACGGGCATCTTCGAGGTGGGTCATGAACAGCCGGCGATGACCTTGATTGCGCTAATTGGCGAGAGCAATTGCCTGGAAATGGAAATCGTCGGTGACAGCGCACGAATCATGTTGGGAGTTTCTGTTGGCCAAAAAGTCGAGGTGAGCTGGTAGCGGCGCCGCTTGACCGCTCGCGCCGCCGCCTCGATATGATGTCCGCAGAATCTGAACAACTACGGCGATGGGATCGTGAACTCGTCTGGCACGCGTTCACGCAGATGTCCGAGTACGAGCCGTTGCTGATTGAGCGGGCCGAGGGCTGCACGTTGGTCGACGTTGACGGCCGCGAGTACCTGGATGGGGTAAGCAGTCTCTGGTGCAACGTCCACGGCCATCGTCACCCACGTCTGGATGCAGCCCTGGTCGAGCAGATGCGGCAGGTGGCGCACGTCACGTCCCTGGGGATGTCGAATCCGACGACGGTCCGGTTTGCCAAACGCCTGGTTGATATTACGCCGGCCGGACTCGATCACGTGTTTTTCAGCTCCGACGGTTCGTCGGCCATCGAAGTCGCTCTCAAGATGGCGTACCAATACTGGCATCAACGTGACGATCCGCGCCCCGACAAGACGAAATATGTCGCCTTCGGCAACGCCTACCACGGCGACACGATGGGGAGCGTCAGTGTCGGCGGTGTCATGCGATTCCACGAGATGTTTGCCTCGCTGTTGTTTGACGTCGTGAGGGCACCATCTCCTGACCAGTACCGCTTGCCGCCGGGCCGCAGCGAGGAATCGGCATGCGCGGACTATCTGCAAGATCTGGAGACGTTGCTCCAGCAACACAGCGGTCAAGTCGCGGCGCTGATCATCGAGCCGCTCATGCAGGGCGCGGCCGGGATGGTGAAGCATCCGGCCGGTTTTCTCAGCGGCGTTCGCGAGTTGACTCGCCGGCACGACGTGCTGATGATTGCGGACGAAGTGGCGGTCGGCTTTGGACGAACGGGCCGGATGTTCGCCTGCGAACACGAGCGGGTAGCGCCGGACTTGATGTGCCTGGCAAAGGGGATCAGTGGCGGCTACCTGCCGATGTCCGCCACCCTGGCAACCACCGAGATCTGGAATGCGTTCCTCGGGACCTATGCCGAATCAAAGACCTTGTTTCATGGGCACACCTACGGCGGCAATCCGCTCGCGGCCGCGGTTGGACTCGCCTCCTTGGAGGTTTTCGACGACGAACGCGTCTTGGAGAAATTGGTCCCGAAGATCGAGCGGCTAGGTCAACACCTGGCGCGCATCGGCCAACATCCCCATGTCGGCGACGTTCGCCAATGCGGGCTGATGGCGGGTATCGAACTCGTACAGGATCGGGAGACCAAAGAAGCCTATCCATGGGAAGAGCAACGCGGGAAGCAGGTATGTGAACTGGCGATCCGCGACGGCGTCTGGGTGCGCCCGCTGGCCAATGTGGTTGTCGTGATGCCCCCGCTTTCGGTAACCCTGGAAGAACTCGACCGGATCTGCCTGGCCATCGAAGCGGGGATTGCTCAGGTTTGCCCGTAGCATGCTTGATGCGAAGGGAGGTGGAGACCTTCGGTCAGTGGTTTCGGCGGGGTCGGAGACCCGCGCCGAGCAGGTGGGTCGGAGACCCGCGCCGAGCAGGTGGGTCGGAGACCCGCGCGGTGCAGGTGGGTCGGAGACCCGCGCCGAGCAGGTGGGTCGGAGACCCGCGCCGAGCAGGTGGGTAGGAGACCCGCGCCGAGCAGGTGGGTCGAAGACGCGCGCGGTGCGGGGAAGCTGTGGGAATGATCGAGCCTCTCGCTCTGCGAAGGCTGCGACCATTCGCTGAAAATCTGCCAACAATCACCTTCATGAACGGTCCCGCGCTCCTGCGCTCCCGTGATTTGCAACTGCCGACCATGCCGTACAAGACGCTTCGTTACCTGCTGCTGCAAGTTCGTGATCACGACGACCCGATGCGCGAGCACGAGGTGGCCAACTTTGCCCGCTGCCTGCAATGCGCGGCTGCCCAGATCCGCGTGTTTGACCTGATCTCCGGCGCGCCGTCGCGAGAGACGCTGAATTCAGTCGACGTCGTCTTACTGGGAGGCAGCGGCGCGTACTCGGTGGCCGAAGGGGGGCCGTGGCTGGCGGCCGGTTTGGAGGCAATGCGAGACATCCATGACCTGGGCAAGCCGACCTTTGCCTCCTGCTGGGGCTTTCAGGCCATGGCCCGGGCCATGGGCGGTGTCGTGGTAACGGACCTGGACCGGGCCGAGGTCGGGTCGCTCGACCTGGATCTCACCGAGGCCGGCGCGGCGGACCCGCTTTTCGGACGACTGCCTGCTCGCTTCAAAGCGCAGTTGGGACACCAGGACATCGTGGTCGAACTTCCGGACGACGCGGTCCTGCTCGCGTCGTCGCCGCGCGTGACCAACGAAGCCTTCCGCTTTCGCGGCAAGCCGATCTACTGCACCCAGTTTCACCCCGAATTGAATCGGGAAGCCTTGTTGCAGCGCGTCAGCGCGTACCCGGCTTACGTAGAACGGATCCTGGGGGTGGGGATCGACGAGTTTGCCCTCCGGCACTGCGCCGAATCTCCGGAGACGGACGGCTTGCTGGCCGCCTTCATCAAGGTCGCGTTTGATGAGCCCCGATGATTCATCAGCCGTTGGGAGTTAGCCCGGGTTCCGTTGCTCGCAGAGCAGAGCAGACCGATCCCCAACGCGTTCCGGTTGGAATGCGCGGCGTCTTGTCGACATTCGCGACCAGCGAGGGCGCCTCGGCGACTACTGGGCGGACGACCGCGTTCCCCGAGGCGAGCCGCCAATGGGCGTGTCATCCGAGAGTGGCCGGCTGGCGGTGAGGTACTTGCGTTGAAACAGGATCCGCTTGAGCTGCCGGAACTCGTCGAAACTGTCAGGATACGTCCAGACGGTGATTGTCGTGGCTTCGGGCTGATGCCGAGCCAACAAGGACTCGAAGTTCGAACCGGGCTGAAGCGCTTCCTCCAGCGGCTCGCCCATCTGTTCGTCTTCTGGAATTAAGATAAACCGGTCAAGTTCGACGCTCCGTTGCGTCGCGATCCCCATCGACGTGGGCCGGCGGTACTCGACACGTTGCAGCGTATACTGCAACCAGAAACCACCGACCGGCCCGAAGGTTTCGGTCAGTTCGGGCTGCTCCTTGAGGCGGTGCACTTTTTCCTGAGCCTCTGCTTTCAGCCGTTCAACGAGCTGATCCCAGGGGACGAACGCCAACTTTCCGTTGGCGAGCCTGAAATGGAGTTCCTTGCCGAATACGGTCTTCGCCATCGGCGTCGGCAAATGCTCAATCACCGTGACCGGTGCTGCGGAATTCTGGACCGCCTGGGTGCTGACCTGAATGGTCGTCAATTCGTCGCGGGCCGCCAACACGGCGCGCTGAAGGTCGAAACGCTGTTGGGCTTCCTCTGCCAGGGCATCCCGCCGTTCGGCAATCGCCTGCTCCGCCTGGGCAACCAGCATCTGCACCTTGTCGCGTTCCCGCTTGCGATAGTCGATTTCGATGTCCTGCCGTTTGATCTTGGCTTCCAACTCCAGCAGGTCGGCTTCGACGGCGTTGGCCGCGTCCCGCGCGGCGTCGGCCTCTGCCGCCAGGGCAGCCAGGTCGGGTCGTTCGACGTCCGCTGCGGCCGCGGGGGCGGCTTCCAGCATCACGTCCTTCGCATTCACGCCGATCACGATCACCAGGATGATCAAGATGCCGACCAGGTTGGCCACGATATCCAGGAACGAATCCTGGCCGGGTGCCTCGGCTTGTTGGCCTCGTCGTTTCCTTGTCACCAGCTCTTCCTTTTCACTTCCAAGCCGCTTCCTTCCATCAGCCGCTCGAGCTCCGCGAACCGAGCTTCGCCGCCAGGCGCGACTTCCACGTTGATGATCGGTTTCCAGTACCCACTGGCCAGCGCGATTCCCCACCGCTCGGTATGCGCCCAGACGGCCTCCACAAACGCGTCGATCTCGTCGGCCATCGCATCTTCAATCAGAATCGTGCGCGCTCCGTGCTGATCACCCTGGTCCGGCAGGATCAAGAGGCGGTCGGGCCAACACGCGACGCGAACCGGCCGCGTGACGCCGGTCGCATGACGGGCCGCCGCCGGTAGTGCCCAGTCAACTCCGCGGGGGCCCTGTCCGCTGTCGAGCGCCGAGCCGCTGCCGCCACTTCCACCGGCTCGTCCCGCTTTGCCTCCGGACTGGCCTCCTTGACCGCCGGCCACTCCTCCGATGCCGGCCTCCCGTGCCGATGTGCCACCGGGCTGGCCTCCGGGGGCGTCAGCGCCACCACGCAACGGATTCCCGTCGGCGTCCGTCGGACTGCCGTTCTGAGCGCGGCGCCAAGGTGCCCCATCATCCGCCGCGCCGGCCTCTGCGCTTCCCTCGCCTGGAGCCGACCCGCCCGGCGAATTTTCGTCATGACCTGGACCACCCGGTGATTGCCTGGACCACTCGGGACGCCGGCTCGCGCCGCCACTGCTCGCCTGGTGCGCAGGGACGAACCCGCCCCGGTACGGTGTCGCCACGATGCCGCCCGTTCCGCCGAAACCTCCGCCAAAGCCGCTCCCGGCTCCACCGCTTCCGCCGCGGCCGCCGAACTGACTGGGCATCGCCGCAGCCAGCAGTTCCTGCCGCTGCCGAGCATCGGCCAATGACTTGGCGACCAGTTTCCGAAGCACCGGGTCGGCCGCCGGGTAGGCCAGTTCTGCATCGGCTTCGATGAGTTCATAACCGAATTCGTCATCCCACGACTTCATCGCATGGCGGGCGGCCGCGTAGGCTTCCGTGCCGTCCGGGCGCACGATCAGCAAGGGATATGGTTCGGCGGCGTCGCCTGCGACGGCGCCATGGCCCACCAGGTATTCGCGAGTGGCCCGTAAGGCGGCGTCGAGCGGATTGCCGGGCCCAAGCGGACCGCGGAGGTCGGCACCGGTAATGACCAACCCTTCCGGTTGCAAGATGATGCCCCGCCCGGTGCATTCGATGAAGATGGGCCGGCGTTGGGTGCCGTGCGGACCACGGTAAGGGATGATGGCGAAGGAACGGGGCCGCTGGGCGGCCTCCAGTTTGGCATCTTCGAGTGCCTGACGAGCCTCGTCGATTGCGGCCCGCAGTTGAGCCAACTCGGCATTGGCGGCCGCCGCCTCCGGGCCCGCGGAATCGGCCACAAGATTCTTGGCGTCCGCCTTGAGACGGCCCCACTGGGCTTCCAAACGGCGGATGTGATCTTCAAGGTGACTTAGTTGCAAGCGGTGATCGGCCTGCTGCCGAGTCAGCGCAGCGCGTTGATCTTCGAGTATTTCCCGTCGCCAATCGCTATCTTCGCGGGCCAGTTCGAACTGCCTGGCCTGCTCCAGTTCCTCGGCCGTCGGCCCTGGATCCGCAATGACCGTCGCTTGCACCCGGGCCTGCTGGACGACCAGCACCAGGAGCACAATCAGCGCGCCCATCGTGCAAACCAGGACCGCCAGAAACGGAAACAGGGAAACGTTGACCTTGGGTTTGCGGTAAATTCGCCGCGTCATGCCGCACGTTCCTGGAGGGGTTCAGCCGGCTCCGCGCTGGCGCTGTCGTCGCCGTCCGGCGTTCTTGCGGAGGACTGCAGATCGACACGCTGCGGCATTTCGGCACCTGGGGCCAGGCGAGCGTTCAAGAGATGGATCGCCGCCGCCAGGCTCATGACCGTGTCTTCAAAGTTCTTGGCACCCGCAAGCGCCTGGAGATTGTTGTTGAGGGCCTGCTCGAGCGTCGTCACCTGCCCGGTTGCATCCAGCACCTTGGACATGATCTCTCCCTGCCGGACCATCTCTTGCTGCTGGGAATGCAGCAGGCGGGCGTTGGCAGAGAGGGCGGTTTGCCACTGCTCCCAACGCAGGCCCATCTTCTCGTCGGTCTCCGCGTGGGCCCTGGCCAGCGACTTGGTGAGATTTTCAACCGACGCGTCCAAGGACTCGGTCAGCGAGCTCTTCACGGTGTCGCCGGACAGTTTGAGCATCTGGTTCCATTTGTCGTTGGCCTGGTTGATTGTCGAGTGCCAATGTTCGGTTTGCGTGCGAACCAGCTTCTCCGTCGTCTTGACGACCGCATTAGCCATCGACTGCATGGCAACGGCCTGCGGTTCGTCAGCATGGTTCAGGTCGAACGCACCCACAATCTCGTCGTGAATCCGTTCGTCCACGTGAACCAGCAATTGGGACTCGACCCGGTCCACAAGAAACTGGACGAACATCAAGATGATCGAGAGACTCAAGGCGAGGGCCGTCGTGTCAAAGGCGACGTACAACCCCGAAAGAAGAGATTGCATCGCGGCGTTCGGGTCCGTTGCCAACAGTTTGGACTGCGCGCCCAGTTCGCCGAGTGCCTTCGTGATGCCGATCACCGTTCCCAGAAAACCCAACATGGGCGTCGCCCAGATGATGATGCGAACAAGTGAGAAACTCTCCTGTTGCCGAGTGGCGTCGACGTCGGCCAGATACTTGAGTTCGTCATCCAACCCGTCTCCCGACTGCTTGCGGTCGACAAAATCCAGCACGCTGCAGAACCGCTCGACCAGATAGGATTGACGGATGTGCCGCGGTAAGGCGTTGAGCTGGTCCAGCAGATGCGGGCAGGCCTCGATCGGCGAACCGGATTCGGCGGAGAGATCGACGTCGACGCGAGAGAACGTCAGATACTGCCCACAGACGTCGGCGAATTTCATCACCAGCGCCGCCAGGCCGACGAAGAACATCCCGGTGGCGAAATACGACACAGGATGCGAAGCGAAGTAGCGGTTCATTGCGGCCGTGCCGAGCGGCCCCTGAAAAATCAAGACATAGAAGATGCTGCTGGCCGCCGCACCGGTAATTAGCGGCCATCCCAGCCCACTCAAGGCTTTGAACAATGAGCTCCGTTCGTTCCCTAGCTTCACGGCCAAGTTCCTTTCCGAGGTTCGCTGGCAGCCCCGGCGTGGTCGGCGGGGGCAAGGCGCGGAATCGTTCCCGGTCTGGAATCGGCGACTCACCGCACTGCAGATGAGCCATAATCGTTGAAATCCGAAAAATCGCTATTGCTTGCTCAAGCCTCAAAATTTGCCAAAAGTCCGGCCGCCTCGCGAACCGATACCCCTTTGCACGCACCAACAGCCCATCCACATCCCGACCACCATCCTGGGAACATGAACGACACAACGTGAAGGCGAGGCGACGTGCAGCACCGTCGCCCGCAAGACCGCATCCCAGGGGGGACGAAGGGCCCGGCAGCCACTCAGCGTGGCATGCCGGGCCCTTTTATTTTCTTGACCCCAGCCATGCCGCCACCACGCCTGCTCGACGCAGGCCAACCTGCTCCCTGCTCGGCGCGGTCCAATCTGTTCGGCGCGGCTGAACCTGCTCCCTGCTCGGCGCGGGTCTCTGACCCCGCCGAAACCGCCGACCGAAGGTCTCCAACCCCGCTCACCCGACACACGCTCAGCCCCCCGCGCGCCACCATCCTGCCAGGTCGCGCACAAAGACCGAGTACGAAACTTGACGCAGCGGCAAGGATGTTGGCACGGTAGTGGGCCTAGTCCGCGCAGTAGGTGGCAAAGCAATTCGGGGTTTCCCAAAGTTGCGTCTGCACGATCGGGAATCCCTGGCTGGCGGCAAATTCATGGATTAGACGGGCGATATTCTCGGCCGTGGGATTGCTGTCGATCAAAAACAAGGGCTCGCCCATCTCCTGCAATACCGGCACGACGGGATCTTGCTGCTGCAAGATCATTCGGTGATCGAGGTGATCGTCGATCCAACGACTGACCACTTTCTTGATATCGGAAAAATCGATGACCATCCCGCGATCATCGAGGTTCTCAGATTCCAGGGTGATAATTGCCCGCCCATTGTGACCGTGCAGGTGCTTGCATTTGCCGTCATAGTTCAGCAAGCGGTGCCCGTAGCAGAAGTCAATTTGCCGAGTGACGCGGAACATGGGCGGTCGTTCTTCCTGGGAGTGACAATGGGCGGGCGAACCACGGGGATCGGGCACGAATCGCGGGATCGGGCGGTGACGCCGGCACGCCCCCTGCCGCCAGCGCGGTGAATTTTCGATCGGCCCTATGCCGAACTGTCATCTCGGTGCCGTTTCCGTGGGCTAATTTTGAATTGTAGACAACAAGAAACCTACATTCGAGGGTACGGGTATCCAGCGCACCCACCAATGTTCGCCTGACAGGCCGGTGGGGGTGCCGAGCGACCCAACGGGATGACCTTGATCGGGTCGCCAAGCCGGATTAGACTTCGGCCCGACTGGTCCGGCCTAAGCATAGAATTAGCAAGCAGTTAGAATCGATCGCACTGAGCCCCCCGGATTGTCTTGCAGTTGCCGACGTGGGGGGTGGCAAGAGGTGCCCGTCGAGCGGGGAATAATGGGCGCGGGTCGTGACGAGGAAATATCTTGAATCGGTAAGCTGGGCTTTTAGAATAAGTTATGAAGCCGGCTGCCTGCGCATTTCAACAGGAAGGAGACCGTGAATGCGAAATTCAGCATGGATGGGATTGGCAGTGGTCATATGTTTCGTTGTCCTTTGTGGGCTTGGCTTGCGACAATCGGACGCCGATCATCCGTTCGCCCCGACGGCCGAACTGATTGCGTTATCGAGCGACGCTGCAGGGAACCATCAGCAAGTCACGGTCATTGACGCGAAAGCTCGGATCATGAGCGTCTACCACATCGACAATGCCACGGGAGTGATTGCACTGAAGAGTGTCCGCAACATCCGCGCGGACCTCCTGATGGATGAATTCAACACTGAGAGCCCGCTCCCGCGAGAGATCCGGGCAATCCTGACACCGAAATAGGTACATCATGGCACGATTTGTCGAATTGAACGAAGCCGCCACCGTGCTCGGGATCACGCCGGAGAAGTTGGTGGAGATGCGGTCCAACGGCGAAATCCACGGCTACCGCGACGGTGGAAGTTGGAAGTTCAAGGCCGAAGAGATTGATCGTGTTGCGGCGGAAATCGGGCCGGGAGGCGTGGAGGCCACCGGCGGCGACGTTGGGCCTTCGTTCGACAGTGTCATCGACGAGATGGGCAGTGCGGACGAGGAGTCGATCCTGGTGAGCGAAGAAGAGCTGGGCGATTCGGCCGAAAGCACGTCGAGCACCATCATCGGCAAGTTGGGCGAAGCGGAGAACGCAGACAGCGACCTCAAGCTGGCGGCCGGCAGCGACCTCGATCTGGGAATTGCCGACGATTCGCCGGCGGAAGTCGCCCAGATCGACGACGCCCTGGGTAGCTCGCTGGATCTGGCGGACGAGCCATCCGGCGGCAACGGTCCCCCAGCGTCTGAGAGCGATGCGGCGGCGGGACTCGGTACCGACAGCGATGTCACGCTTGTCCCCGGTGCCGACTCGGAAAACGACCTTTCCCTGGCTCCGGATCCCGGATCAAGTGGTTCGTTGCCGGCAGATTCCGGTCTTGGTTCCGCCTTGGAACTGGCATCCGGTACGGGCACCGACACCGGCAACTTGCCCGATTTTGGCAGTGAATCGGGCGGTTCGGGAGAGATGGATCTGGGTAGCGACCTGGCACTCAGCGACGATGATGACATGGTCCTGGGTGGCAGTGACACGGGCAGCGACCTGGCGCTGGGTGCCGGTGACAGCGGGATCAGCCTGGGTAGCCCCTCGGACAGCGGCCTGTCGCTCGAAGCCGACAGCGGCATCAGCCTCCAGGCGGCCACCGACAGCGGGCTCTCACTCGATGACGAAGATGACGGCGAACTGGGCGGCGGCTCGTCGATTTCCTCGTTGGAGCTCCCGGAAGACGAAGAGATGGTCTCTCTGGACGACGCCGAAGAATTTACGCCGCCGGGTGTGCAGAAGGACGAGGAGTTCATGCTGTCGCCGTCCGATGAAATGCTGACGGACGAATCCGATAGCGGCTCGCAGGTGATCGCCTTGGAGGATTCCGAAGCGTTCGATCAGGATGCCGCGACGATGCTGCAGGCCGCAGGCGGCGATGACGGCATGCTGGCGGAGACGGCCGGCCTGGAAGCCCAGCTGGATGCCTTTAGCGCCGGACAGGGGGGTGCCCCCGCCCCGGCGGTCACACCTGGCGCCGCGCCAGCCTACGCGCCCGTGGGTGAGCTGAACGAAGCCCCTTATTCGATCTGGAATTTGATGGGCCTGATGATGATCATGCTGTTCCTCTTTATCAGCGGCGTGCTCATGATGGACATCGTGCGGAACATGTGGGCCTGGGAAGAGGCGCGCGATGTGAGTACCAGCATCTCGGACGGTGTGACGGCAGCTTTTGGGATGAGCAAGAAGTAGGGACCGGTAGGCGAGCGGCAATCGCCACCTGTACCTTTCTTCGAGTTGGGCGCTATAATCATGATGTGTGCGGGAGATGGGCGGATTTGACCGCCGCTTCCCGTCGCCATGCCCCATCCCTCCCCGCCCAAGAGCCGTGCTCGCTTGCTATGCCAAGATTTCTGACGTCGTTTTCCGCTCGCAGGCTGTCTACCGAACGGTTGCCCCACTGGAGCTTCAAACGCATCGTGCCGGCCGAATGTTGGCTGTTCGCAGCCCGCCCGCGGTGGCTGACTGGAGTCGCGGTATGTGGACTGGCGCTGATCGCCGGTTGCTCTTCCTCGGAGACGATTCGCCGCTATGAAGTCGCCAAGCCCGCATTGGAAGACCGGATGCTGGCCGCCATCGTGCCGCACGGCGAGCAGGCCTGGTTCTTCAAGGTCACCGGCAAGGACCAGGGCCTGGCACCGCATGCGGAAGACTTCATTGCGATGGTGCGATCGCTGGAATTTGACGATCAAGGCGAGCCCACTTGGCAGGCCCCGGAGGGATGGCGGCGGCAAGCGGACCGTGGTCCTCAAGGTCCCATGTCGACCCGCTTTGCCACGCTGGAGATTGACGGCGACGGCGGACCCTACGAATTGACCGTGACGCCCCTCGGCCTGCCCGGCGACGATCTTCCCGGCTACGTGTTGGCCAACGTGAACCGCTGGCGCGGCCAACTCGGGCTGCGTCCCGTGACGTCCGAGCAACTACCACGGACCTCGACGCAGTTCGATCTCAACGGGGCGGAAGTGACGGTGGTTGATTTGCAAGGCAACCTGGGGGGCGGCGCGGCCATGCCGATGCGAGCACCGTTCGCCGGTGGTGGTGCGGGCGGACCCACACCGCGGGGTGCCGGTCCAACCCGGCCCGCCGCCGCGACCGCCGGAAGTTCCATCACGTTCGATACGCCTCCCGGCTGGGCGGAAGGCGAGCTGACCGTGGCTCGAGGCGGGATTCAAATTCGCCGCCAGGCCGCATTTGAAGTCGAAGAGGGCGGGCAGTCGCTCGAGGTCACGGTGACCAGGATGCCGGGGTCGCCGTCATCCCGCTTGATCAATATCAATCGTTGGCGCGGGCAGATTCAACTTGATCCCATCACGGAAGCCGAATTGGATGCGGATCACAAGCAAGTCGACATCGACGGCACCAGCGGGACCTATGTGCAGTTGATCGGCGGCAAACAAGCCATCCTCGGTGTCGTCGCCTTCCGCGACGGGATGGCGTGGTTTATCAAACTTCAGGGCGACCACGACCTGGCACTGCAGGAACGTGAGCACTTTGAAGCGTTTCTCGAATCGATTCGGTTCGAATAGCCGCGCGACGTTCGGTCGGTCCGTCGCTGGTTCGCTCGCCCTCGTCGCGGGCGAGCCGCGAGGTCGACCGGCACGTGTGCCGCAACCATTCCTTGAACCATCAGACAGCAAGATCGCTCAGATATGGCCTCCATCACAACTGAAGATTCTGGTGCCCAATCCCACGGCGCGTCGTCCGCTTCGCTGTCGGACGTGGTTGCCATCGCCACCGACCTCTTGCGTCCATTGGCCTCGCTGCGGCTGACGGTGGCCCTGTTCGCATTGTCCATTGTGATTGTCCTGGTGGGCACCCTGGCCCAGGTCAACATGGACATGTGGGAGGTGATGGATCGCTACTTCCTATCGTGGTTCGCCTGGATTGAGTTCCAGGTGTTCTTTCCCAGATCGTGGTTTCCCAACCTTCAGAACGTCCCCTTCGGATTCCCTTTCCCGGGCGGTGCCACGATTGGGGCGTTGCTGGTCGTCAATCTTCTGGCCGCTCATCTTGTCCGCTTCAAGGTCCAAGCCAAGGGCCGCCGACTGGTGGTCGGCCTGGTGGTCCTGGCCGTGGGCATCGTGTTGACCAGCCTGGTGATCCTCAGCGGCCACAATATGACAGGTCTGCAAGGCAACGCCCCGGTCAGTTGGTCGACGCTCTGGTTCCTGGTCAAGCTGGGTGTCGCGATCGGAGGAATCGGCTCCCTGGTCGGTGCGATTACGCTCCCGCTGGCCGATTCGAAACGCCATATCGAGCGAGTTGCCCTGGGGGCAACCTCGGCAGTGCTGATCCTCTTGGCCGCCTGGCTGTTCCTGGCGGGAGAAGGCGCCTACCTGGGTGATGCCGGCATGAGAATTCTCTGGCAGTTGATCCAAGGCGGCCTGTCCGGTGCGGTCCTGCTGGCCGGCTGCATCCTGCTGTTCAAGAAGCGGGGCGGGATCGTCTTGATCCACATGGGTGTCGGCCTGCTGATGTTCGGACAGTTTTGGGTCGCCAAGTACGACGTCGAAGAACAGATGACGATCGACGAGGGGGCGACGGTATCGTTTGCCCACGACATTCGCAGTACGGAGCTGGCGGTTGTCGATTCACACGATCCCGCCAAGGACGTCGTCGTCGTCGTCCCGCAGGAGCTGTTGCTGCAGAGCGTCCGCCGTAGCGAGGGCACGCTGGAGGGGCTCGGTTATGTCCGTACGGGGCTCAGCGATTGGTTCGGGTCGACGCCGTTCGTCGACGACCAGGGCGTGATCCACCACGAAGACCTGCCCTTCGACGTCCAGGTGCTGGTTTACTACAAGAACGCCAACCTGGAAGACGTGAAGGAGGACTCCGAGAATCCGGCAACGGCAGGTACCGGGCTGAAAGTGGTTGCCAAGCCGGTGCGAGCCGCCGCTGGTGCGACCAGTTCTGCGGTCGACCTGGCCGCGGCCTACGTAAAACTACTCTCTAAGGAGGACGGCCAAGCGTTAGGGACCTACCTGCTTTCGCAGATCGCCTCCTCCCAGGACGTCGTCGAGGAAGTCGAGGTCGCCGACCGCACGTACGACGTCTCGCTGCGATTCGAACGGAGCTACAAACCGTACTCGATTACCCTCAAGGATGTCCGCAAGGACGACTACCTCGGCACCTCGACACCGCGCAACTATTCATCCGATGTGCAGCTTGTGGACGAATCTCGAGGCACAGACCGCAACGTGCGGATCTGGATGAACAATCCCTTGCGGTATGCCGGTGAAACGATCTACCAGACCGGCTATGCCGGCCCGCCCCAGTTTCGCAACGAGTCGACCACGCTTTCGGTCGTTACGAATTCGGGCTGGATGATCCCGTATGTGGCCTGCATGCTGGCAGCCACCGGTTTGCTGGCCCATTTTCTTTCCGTGTTGCTGCGTTTCCTCAAGCGGCGGGAGATTGGAGGGGCAGGGGATGCCGCGGAAGCCGGCATTGCGTCCGCAGGCAAACGGGGAGGGAAGGAGTCGGCAGGTACCGGGGGCGGACCGATTCCAACGGCGTTGGCCGGCGCCGGCGGTTGGTCGTCGATCGTCGTCCCGGTGCTCGTGGTCGGGTTGTTCGCCGTCATCTTCTCCCGAGCAGCAAGTCGCCCCGAAGCACCCAGTGACGAAGTGAACCTGCTCGCCTTTGGTGAACTGCCCGTCATTGCGGACGGCCGCGTCAAGCCGATGGACACGCTGGCTCGCAACACGCTGCGGGTGATCCGCAATCGCGAGTCGTTCAAGGGCCGGATCGAAGGCGACGCGTTGCAAGAGGCCTGGCCGGAGATCGTCGCTGAGCTGCACGAGAAATGGCCGGACGTCGATCAGAAAGCGCTAGAGGCCCTGGATGGCGACATTGATGCGGCGATTGCCATGATCGAAGAAGAGACGCAGGCCGATCACTACGACGTCACCGAAACGGTTGATAAACTGACCACGACCAGCTATCCGGCCATCCGCTGGTTGATGGACGTGATCGCCCGTCCCTCCGTGGCCGAGAAGCACAAGGTCTTCCGCATTGACAACCTGGAAGTCCTCGACATGCTGGAATTGCCGCGGCGGAAGAGCCATTGCTATTCGGTCGAGGAGATTCGTGGCGGAGTCGTCGAGTTTGAAAAGCAGGTGGACGCGGCTCGTAAACTCGATGTCGGCGAACTTTCCACCTTCCAGCGCAAGCTGCTCGACCTGGACCAGCGGATTCGCAGCTACACGCGAATTGGGGCGGCCTTCCAGCCCCCGGCGTTGCCGCCATTGCCGACCCCCGAGGAGTTCGAGAACGATCGCGCGACGGCCACGCAGAAGATCAACGCGTTTCGCGACGCCTACTTCGGGTTTGTGAGGAGCATTGAGTCGATCCAGCCGCCGCTGGCTGTCCCCACCGAAGAAGGTTCGACCATCGGCGGCCAGGCAGCGGAAGAGGACGCCGAGGACAAATGGCAACCCTATGCCTCGGCCTGGGCGACCGCGCTGATCAACGTCCGGATGCTGGGGCAGGATCCTCCCCCTTCGTTAGACCATCTCAACAAAATCATTGTTGCCTACGGCCAGCAGGACGCAGCGACGTTCAACAGCGAAGTCGAGCGGTACCAGCGGCACCTGCGCCGCGACGGGCCGCCGCAGCTCAAATCAAAGTACGCCAATGAGCGGCTGACGATGGCCGGCATGATGAACAATTTCGTCAAGAAACGGTTCGGCTCGTTCTATGGGTTTGAAGCGTACTTTAACTACGTTTCGCCCTTCTTCTTTTGCTGGTGGCCGTACCTGGCGGCATTCGTCTTGACCGCCGCCTCCTGGCTGGTCTGGGGCCAGCCGCTCCGGCGATCTGCGTTTTGGCTGATCGTCTTCACGCTGGTCATCCATACGCTCGCCCTGGCCGCCCGGGTCTACATATCGGGTCGGCCGCCGGTGACCAACCTGTATTCCTCCGCCGTCTTCATCGGCTGGGGCGCGGTCGTCTTCGGGATTGTGCTTGAATGGATTTATCGCAATGGAATCGGTAACCTGCTGGGGGCCACGATCGGGTTCGCCACAATGATCATCGCCCACAATCTGGCGGGCGACGGAGACACGTTTACGGTGCTGCAAGCCGTCCTTGATACCCAGTTCTGGCTGGCAACCCATGTCGTCTGCATCACGCTGGGCTACGCAACCACCTTCGTGGCCGGCCTGATCGGTATTGCCTATGTCTTCGGCGGCGTGTTCACACGAGGCCTCGATGCCGGCACCCGCAAGGACCTGGCCCGGATGATCTATGGGATCGTCTGCTTCGCCATTTTCTTCAGCTTTGTCGGTACGGTGCTAGGCGGACTGTGGGCAGACGATTCGTGGGGCCGCTTCTGGGGCTGGGATCCCAAAGAGAACGGCGCCTTGCTGATCGTCCTCTGGAACGCACTGATGCTCCACGCCCGCTGGGGCGGCATCGTCCGGGAACGAGGAATGGCCGTGCTGGCCTTGGGCGGAAATATCGTGACCGCATGGTCCTGGTTTGGCGTGAATGAACTGGGGGTCGGCCTGCATTCCTATGGATTCACGGAAGGAGTTCTGCCGGCGCTGGCCCTCTTTGTTGGCAGCCAATTGGTGGTTGCCGCCATCGGCTGCCTGCCCCTTTCCTGGTGGCTCAGCTATCGCGGACGGGACAATCAGCCTGACGCCATGGCCGGTTGACGGGTGGCGATGCGAATTGCGGTCCCGCGTGCCGCCGGCAACGGCGGCTTGGCGGCAGGCCGTCACGGCACCAGGGCGAGACACGCATGGACTCCACCCGAGCAGAATTCGATTGGTGCCCGCAACCGGCAGCGGCGGCCCTGATCGGGCGGTTGGTCGACTCATTTCGCACCAGGCAGCCGCGGATTGCCGCCCTGGCGGCGGCCATGCGAGACCAGACCGGTACTCGACTTGTCGACTGGGTCGACCACTTCGTGCTGCCGAGTTTGCCGGACGGGGACGGCGACTGGCAGCGGGCCGGCTTCGCGATGACGTCGTCCGGCGACGATACGCTGCTCACGCATCCTGGCGGGCTCTTTCCAACCGTCGTCCTGGACGATCGACGGCCGCCGCGGTTGGCGATCAAGGTCGAATCGGTTGTCGACTTCCTGGCGGCCTGTGGAGAAGCAGACGCGAACCGCATTCAGGGCGGGCCGTTCGCGCCGCTCCGGACCGCGGTCATCGACGGGAATCGCGACGGCCAGTTGTGGGCCATCGAACGCCATGGTAGCCGGGCGTTCGAGGCCGATAAGCGGCTCCCCGAACGACCGTCGGCGGTCCAGCGGCATTACGAGTCCTTCAGGCTCCGGCAACGCGACTTTCCCACCGCAGGGGAAGGCTTCGCGCACGCCGTGAAGCTGATCGATGCGGCGCACCGCGACCTGCCGGTCGGTCAAACCAGCGCCCTCTTCTTTGCGGCGGAACGCGCGTTCTGGCAGCGCCGCAATTCGGCCGCCCGCGTCCAGCGTGCGCGACAGGATCGACTGGGACTGGGTTGGGCCAATCATGACCACCATACCTACCGCTCCAGCCGAACATGCTTCGCTGACCTGATTGCTGTCCTGGAGCGACTTGGATTCCGCTGCCGCGAACGATTCTACGGGGGCCGCGAGGCGGGCTGGGGTGCTCAGGTTCTCGAACAGGAGGATTCCGGCATCGTGATATTTGCGGATGTCGACCTGACGCCGGAGGAGGTCACCGGCGACTTCGCCCATCAGGGGCTGGACCGGCGCGACCGGCTGGGAACCGTTGGGCTGTGGTGCAAGCTGCATGGCGAAGCCTTCTTGCAAGCCGGAATGCACCACCTGGAATGCCAGTTCGATTTTGCGGCAGCCCGCCGGCAATTGGCCCGTGCCGGCGTCCCGACCATGAAGCCATTCACAGACTTCCCGCACCTCAAACAGGCCTTTACGGTGGGTGAACGCTGGCCGGTCGATGACGCACGGCTTGCTGCCACCCAGCGGGAAGCCGGCCTCTCAGGGGACGACATCGAACGGTTTCGACAGCAAGGCTGCCTCGGGTCGCACCTGGAGATTCTGGAACGCAATGATGGCTACAAGGGTTTCAATCAGACAGGGATTAGCGAAATCATTCGTGAAACCGACCCCCGTGAGCAGGCCCCGTGATGCGGGCAGCGCCAAAGCCCACCTGACCGGCATGCAGACATGTCGCTCTGATAACGGCGATGGAGAATTCGACTCTCGCGCTCTACGAAACGCGCAGCGTCAGGACGTCGTCGAGCCCCGGTTCCGTCGATCTTCGAGCAAACCGGACGCCAACGCGTTCCAGCTGACGTGCGCGGCGCTTTGAGTAGGTTCACCACGAACGATTGCGACACAACGACCTACCCTATAGGGTTGTTTCTCCATGATTCATCCGGGCCGGCGAGGGCACGCGACGTCAGTGGATGCAACCGGCCGGTGAACCCGGCATCACGCCGCGCGTTGGCGAGGCTTCGCTCCCCTTGGCGACCTGGCAATGCATGCCGGCTACCGTTCGCGGGCCAGCTGGTTGAAGAGTTCGGCACGGGCCCGCATTTCCTGCAGGCTATCATTGCCGAACTTGTCGACCAGGGCCCGGGCCACCTCGAACGCAACGACGCTTTCGACGATCACGCTGGCGGCCGAAACGGCACAGACATCGCTCCGCTCGTACTCGGCCGATTCCGCCTGCTTGGTTTCCAGGTTGATCGACTCCAGCGGCTTGCGGAGCGTGCTGATCGGCTTCTTGGCGGCCCGTACGACGAGCGGCTGACCGTTGGTCATGCCCGCCTCCAGACCGCCCGCGTTGTTGGTGGGTCGGGCGTAGCCCAGCGTTGGGGTGTCTTGTTGGCTGGCGTCGAATTGGATGGGGTCGTGGACTTGCGATCCAGGACGCCGGGCGGCTTCGAATCCAAGACCGATCTCGACCCCCTTGATCGCCTGTACCGCCATCACGGCCTGGGCCAGGCGGCCATCCAGTTTGAGGTCCCATTGGGCGTGCGTTCCCAAGCCAAACGGCAGCCCCTCGACGCGGACTTCGACGATCCCGCCCAACGTATCACCCTGCTTGCCGGTCTCATCAATCAGCTTCTTGATCTCGGCGTCCCGGCTGGGATCCAACGAATAGATCTCGCTGGCATCGCGCAACGCGTATTGCTCGGCCAGCGGGACGTCTTGCGGAGGAACTGCCACCCCCCCCAGCTCGACCACGTAGCCGATGGTGTGGATGTTGAACTGCGCCAGCAACTGCTTGGCCAGCGCGCCGGCGGCGACGCGAACGGACGTTTCCCGGGCGCTGGCCCGCTCCAAGACACCGCGAATCGATCCCAAGTACTTGATCGCTCCGGTGAGGTCGCCATGCCCCGGCCGTGGCCGTTGCAGGTCCTCGAGTCGTTCGAGCTTGTAATCACGATTGACGACTTGCAGCGTGATGGGGCTGCCGAGCGTCGTTTGTTTCCAGATCCCGGTCAGCAATTCGACGCGGTCGGTCTCGATGCGCTGGCGCCCGCCGCGACCGTATCCTCCCTGCCGCCGCTTGAGGTCGGCGTCGATCAGTTCGGTGTCGATCTCCAGGCCGGCCGGAAATCCGTCCACGGTCGCCAGCATCGTCTTGCCGTGGGACTCACCAGCGGTCCAATAACGCAACATGTTCGCTCGTCGTTTCGGGTCAGGCTGTCTTCCTGGAACAGTCTTCCTGGAACCGTCTTCCTGGAACAATTCCGGGAGCGGGGTCGAACCCAGCGCCACCCGCGACGCACTCGGCCGCGAAACGCCGGCCCCGAATTCGCCTGGATGGGGTCGGATCGTACTCTCACGACCGATTCTAATCTCCGCTGATTTCACACGATAGAGCGGTTGCGGCGGCCGCCGGCCCGAGTGAAGATTGTCCGTCCGACTCTTCCCGCAGGATTGAACGACGTGAAGCGTTTTCTTCAACGACGCTGGTTTTTGATCGCCCTGTTCGGCGTGCTGGCCCTCGGCATCGGTGCCGCAGAATCGCTGGCACCGCTGGCCGCCAACCGGGCGCTCCGCAACATCGTGGTGGCCACCGTGTTATTCCTGATGGCCTTGCCGCTGGAAGCGGGCGCCATGTGGCGGGCCCTGTCGCGTCCCTGGCCCCCGTTGCTGGCCGTGGCAGTCAATTTCGGGCTGCTCCCGCTGTTTGCCTGGGTCGTGTCGCACGGCCTGGATCCGATCATGGCGCCCGGTCTGCTGGTCGCCGCCGCGACTCCCTGCACACTCGCCTCCGCCTCCGTCTGGACACGTAGGGCAGGGGGGAACGACTCGGTATCGATTCTGGTGACGATCCTCACCAACGCCAGTTGCTTTCTGGTCACACCTCTCCTGTTGCTGGCGATGACGGGCAAGGTCGTTGACCATCCGGACCTGAGCCTGGCCAAAATGGCGATCAAGCTTGGCCTGCTGGTCGTCCTGCCGATGCTGGTTGCCCAGCTATTGCGTTGCTCGCGTCCGTTAGCGGTCTGGGCGACCGAACAGAAGCCGTCGCTGAGCGTGTTGGCCCAATGCGGCATCCTGGCGATGGTGTTTATCGGCGCGATTCGCACCGGCCAGCGGCTCGCTCAAGCAAATGCGGACGAACTCGTCCCTCTCAATCTGGCTGCGATGCTGGTCGCTGTCTGCACCGTCCATACGGTGATGCTGGCCGTGAGCG
Source organism: bacterium (assembly GCA_030430075.1). GTDB lineage: Bacteria > Planctomycetota > Planctomycetia > Pirellulales > Pirellulaceae > ARS98. The sequence continues at coordinate 1,908 of JAUIGN010000048.1, read as the reverse complement.
TGTGGCTGGCTCGACTTTTTCGGTTCACTCGAGAAGACCAAATCGCCGTGGCCTTTGCCAGCAGCCAGAAAACACTGATGGTGGGGTTGCTGATGGCCATCTCGCTGCAGGTCTCCATTCTTCCCATGATTACCTACCACGTGACACAGCTCCTGATTGACACGGTCATCGCGGACCGTTTTCGACGCCAGGCAGGCATCACGGATTGAGGTTGGCCGACGACAACCGGCCGTACGCGCGCCGCCGGGCCGCGTTCGCATCCGGTTCGCTGGCCGACCCGTGGAACCGTGGGCGAACAGATGTTGACGGAAGAACGCTCCAGCTAGCACTGCTGGCCATCAAAACGGGTTCGAGGTTGCCGCAAATCGCACCGCGTCGTATACTCCCGCCCCAACTTCGTGATGCGAAAATTCGTCACGAACCGTGGGCCTCGCGTTGACGTAAGGAAACAGGGGTCGACAACGCACCCGTTGCGGGTGAGCCGCTCCCGGAATTGTTGTCTTTTCGCATCCTATTCATGGACCAGGCCATTACAACGTCGCGAGCGGCCCCAGCCCGAACAATCGTCCAAGCCGCCTCTTAACGATACAGGAAGTTGTTGCCAAGAAAGCATCGAATCTCGAGCGTCCATGCGTCGATACTTGGAGTGCGATCGCAACGGTCACTTCTCCGCCATGGACAGCGCCTTACGACACGGATGTGCGACGCTTGAAGATTTCGTGACGTATAGTTTGGGACAATGATCCCGTCCCCGTTTGAGCGCTAATCCCAATCGCTGCATAGGTTTCGAGCACTCGTCCCTTTCGCGGCCGAGCTCAAGACACAACGACTTGCGGCAGCATGCGTTCAAGGGACCCGGTTTTGTCCCGTTGTTCCAATCAACGGATACTAGCAAGCATTTTGCGTCGGGGTTAAGCTTAGTTAACTGGCACGTGTCGGTAACGGCTCCAACCACCTGCTTGCTCGACAGGGGAAGAACTTCATGCAGATTCAAGGTCCAAGCCACCTGCACGGTGCCCAACCGATCAACTCACCTCATCGCGCGACCCAGGCAGAGTCGACATCGGCGACCAGTTCGCTTGCCGAGGTCGACCAGCTCGACATCTCCCCGGAAGCCGACCTGGTCAGCCGCACCAGCGGGCTGCCGGAGATGCGGATGGACCGAGTGGCCGAGATTCGCGCTCAGATCGCCTCTGGCACCTACGAGACCGACGCCATGCTTGACGTCGCCCTCGATCGCCTGTTGGACGAAATTGGTTAAGCAAGTCGATGGCTGAAGAAAATTCGCTGGGCAGTGTCGATGTCTCGCAGTCTCCCGCCGAGAGATTCGAGGAGTTCCTGCAGAGCCGCGGCAAGCGCATGACGCAGCCGAAACGCCAACTGCTCGATCAGGTCTACAGTCGCCACGAACATTTCGACGCGGAGTCGTTGATCGAACAGTTACCGGCCGCCAGCGAAGCGGGCCACATTGGCCGCGCCACCGTTTATCGGGCCCTCAAGGAATTCGTCGAAGCGGGTTTGCTCCGCGAGTTCAAACTGGCCGGCCGGTCGGTGTACGAACACGATTACGGTTATCCGCAACACGATCATCTCTATTGCACACAGTGCCGCGAGCTGATCGAGTTTCAAAGCGAAGCCCTGCTGGAACTCTTGAATTCCGTGGCGAGCGAGCATCGGTTTCGCGTGGGCGGACACCGGTTGATCATTTCGGGTGTCTGCGAGGACTGCCGACGGTCGCAACGCCGCTCGCGGAAGCCGGTCGACATGGTCTGACGACCGTCCCGGAACCTCTCGCCAGCGCTTAGGTGTGGCCACATTTGTATTGATTTTGTGAGTGTCGAGTTGTGCGTTGTGGTGGATTTTTTTGGCAAGCTTGGCTGAGTTTACGCGGCGATGTTGGAAGTTTGG
>JAUIGN010000047.1 GCA_030430075.1 bacterium | reverse complement strand
CGCGTGGTCGAAAAATCGCAAAAAAAGTTCGCCACGGCACGCCCGAACCTGATCCTCGAGGAATTCCACGACCGCTGCGGGGAAGCCACGTCTTGATGCATGGCTCAACTACTTCGAAAATCCACACTTACGCCACAACGCAACCGGCTCCCTACATCCACTGCCTGCTTGAAATCCGAACATCCAGTGGTACCATGCTCGGTTTTACAACCGGCGCATGTTTTTTGGGCAGCCTAGAGATATGGCAGCGACTTCGAGTAATCCGCAATCGGCTTTGGAGCGGGCGGTTCGAGTGGAGTTGGGGGCAAGAATTCTCTCCGAGACGCTGCTCCTTTGCGGGGCAAGGCTTGAGTTGTTCGAGTGCGAATTCAAGGACGAACTAATCAATATGCCGACCAGTTTGACGAAGTGTTCGTCTTGGGCACAGCAGCTCGCCGATTTAGCCCATGCATCCCTCGATGGGTTGGCCGACGAGTCATTTTGGGATGAGGGGAATCGCGATACGTTGGTCTCTCTCCGCAAGCTGCTGGCCGATCTGGTCATTTCGATCCGCGACGACCTCGGCATCGTCGGTGCGAGAATTTCAGGCGCCCCATCGGCAGACGAATGCGCAGCCCGCATGCAACGAGCGGCGAATGACGCAGCTCGTGTACACGGTCAACTCTCTTCTCTTCAACGTCAGGCTGAACAAGTTCATGAACTGGCTTTTACGCGGTTGCAGGCCTTGCGCCAGAGCCCCAACTAGCAATCCATCGGTGGCCGGTTATTTCTGACTTGCCGCTGGGAACATCCCGTGATTGTAATTCGTGAAAGCGACCTCGGAACCAGAGTTTGGAGTGATACACTTGTCGAGATCCATGTGGACGAGTTCCGGAAGTGCGCTGCAACGCTCAGCAAGATCGTCGAAGCCGATGGCAGGACGTGGACTTGTGCGTCGAACGGCTGGCGAACTACTTGTGTGAAATGTCGCGCGACCTGATCTGTCGTGTCAACCGCGTCACCGTGCCGCAGATCAGTGCGATGATCGAGGCATTTGAATCCGCGGTTCAAGGGTTCAGTACCACGACCATCAAAGACCATGAGGTCGCTGGCCGAACCAAGCGGTACATTGAGCACATCAGCAAGCGTATCGAGATGCTCAAGAAGCAGATCCGCTAACAGCCCACGTCACCCGTTGCAGCGGGGACCGGTGTTCACGTTGCTGTGCATCGCGCAACGAGGAACGCCCCAGTCGCGGAATTCGCGTTCTCCAATTCACTCGGCCCGCCAGCCGCCTAGGGCTGTGTCCGGTTGACCAGTTCGTGAACCTTGCCGACGATCCGCGCTTCCAGCGTCGGTTTCCAGGGTCGGCTGCGGGCTTCGTAACCTCCCTCGACCAAAACCCGCTCGCTGGGAACATAACCGTCGTACACGTTGGAATAGCCGGCTACCCAGACCGCCGGCCCGTCCGGCGTCGCGAGTTCGCGTTTCAATCGCAACGCGTAATCGACGACGACTTCATTCCCTAGCGCCACCAGCATCAGGTCGTTGCCGAAGCGAATCACCTGGACCGGGTAGGGAAAGTCCGGCCGATCGGGTGTGGCGAACTCCAGGTCCACCGTCTCCAGCACGCTCTGCAGCGGTCCGGTGATCTCATGCTGGTGACGTAAGGTTCGCTGATTCACCTCCAGTGCCGCCTCGACGGACGTGGCGAGCGACCGGCCGTGCATCGCCGCATACTTGAGCTCGCTGCGCGGGTACGGGTTCTGATCACCGCCACACCCCATCATGAACAGGGCCGTCACCCCGGGATGATCTTCTTCCAGATACTGCTGCGCGAAGCCGGCGTAGTCACCCAGCCAGCGGAGGAACCCCATCGTCGTGTTGTGGCACGCATAGCCGAACACCACCGCCCGCAACTCGTCATTCTCCGGATCCCGTACGCTTAGCACCGGCACGGCATGATCGACCGGCCCCTGGGGATTCGGATGATTGACGAATCCGTCTTTGGTGGGCGTGCGCCGATTCATGGCCACACTGCAGCGAGCGACACTGTATGCCAGGCGAGCTGGCTGCAACCGCTCCAACGACTGCCCGACCAGCTTGACCAGCGTACTGCTGAGTGTCGCGAAGTAGTCCTGCGCGTCGTCGCGCCGGTAGGCAGGCCCGCAATGCGTATGCGACGCATTCATCAGCAGCGCATGCGGGGGCAATCCGAATTGCGTTTGCACCTGGCCGGCAACTTCTGCACGGAGCTTCTCGACCACGCCGATTAGATCCAAGGTCACCATCACCACCCGGTTCCCCCCACTGTCTTCGATGGCGATCGCCTTGCCGTACAGCTCTTGCTCGGTCCCCTCCGCCGGCTCCTTGCGGCCCGCGTAGCCGGCCATCTGCATCCGACGCTGGGGGGTAATCTTCGCCGACGCGACGCCGACCTGCCAACCCGCATCGGGCGTGTCCGCGTCGTCGGCTGCTCTCAAACCGAGCGTGGAGGCGGCGATCAGGAGAAAACAGGCAGCGGCGGGAACTCTTATCATCACAGCCAAACTCCACAGCGGGGTAAAACAGCGGGGGGGGTAAACTCGGGTCGGGAAACGTCAGCGTGCCAGGTCATGGACGACCGGGACCAAGAGCCGGCTAACAATCTCGTGTCCTTCGTCATTCGGATGCATGCCGTCCAGGAGCAGATCATCGAGCGACCGGTCGGGCTGCTCGGCGAACTCGTGAAAAGCGGCTCGTACGTCGACCAGCCCCGTCTTCAATTCCCGAGCCAGCGCGCGCACGCGTTGGTTGTAGGCCGCCAGCAGTGGTGCGTCAAACCCGTCAGGTGACGCCACCTCGTAGGGCCGTTTTCCGTACAGCTTCTTCAGGCTTTCCGTCCACCGCAACTGGTTGGTTGTCATCAGAATTACCCGGGCACCCTCTTGCCGCGCCGCCTGGACCATGGCCCGCAGGTTGGCCTCGAAGTCCGCCAGCGACACGCGCGGGGCGGTTGCCGGCGGAGTCTTCCAGACGTCGACGGCCGCATCGTTGATCCCAAACTGCATCACGACGATCTGCGGCCGGTGCCGCAACACGTCCCGCTCGAAGCGCGCCCGCGCATCGCGCGTCGTGTTGCCCCCCTTGCCGGCGTTGAAGACCTTCAGTGAGACTCCCTTGGCCAGCAACGCCTCCTGCAGGCGAACCGAGTACACCCTTTCGATGGCGCCCGGACGTGGCGCCGTCGTCGAATCTCCGAAGGCAACCAGGCACAGCGGCATCCGCGGGGGACCAGATTGCTCGGCCGGCGGTCCGCTGAACGCAGATGGTAGCGCGGTCATCATCAGCATCGCGAACACTGCAAGCGACAGAATCACAGCGTGGTCGTACCGTTTGAAGCCACCGCATGCGGAGGCGCGCGTCGTGGTTGTGTCCCAGCGCAGATGGCGGCACAACAACCAGCGTCGTGTCGCTGCGTGGATGGCGAGTTTGCGTTGCATCAAAGCTCCTTTCCAGACGACTGGCAATCATAACAACGTCGATGCTGCGAAGCCGCCGCGCATCCGAAACCTGGTTGCTGCCCGGTACGATCTCTTCATTTCCCCGCTTGCATCTGGAGGCATCGTGGGAACCGCGGCGCTGGCCGCCGGCAGGCGGGGACGGATCATGCACAGCAATCGACGCGTTACGAGTTACGAGGAAATCAGCGAGTTTCGCTTCTCGGCAATTGTTTGCAGGAGGGCCTTCTGCGGATCGGCGAATTTCTTCAAGCCCTCGGCCATCAAGACCTCTTCGAGTTTCTGGAAGTCGACCTTCTCATCAATCTCCGTGCCGATCGCCGGCGACGTCGGCTCGGCGACCTGGTTCGAGAACGTGACATCACTCTGTTCGATGGCACCGTTTGTGGCCGGCGGATTCGTTTGAATATCCGATCCGGCGAGTGCGGTTACATATTTAAGGGGTGAATCGGCCGGGTTCTTGACACCCGTGCTGGCGAAGATGATCTCCTGCTGCAGGGACACCGGCCGTTCCTTCCAGAAGTCGACGTTTTCGGCCCAGATCCGCTTGGCATTGACGATGCCCACCTGGCCTTGGGCGGCGTCCGACAAATGGGCCACGTGCTTCTCCGTGTAGACATCAACACGTGAAACGAAAATGCTGTAAACACTCTTGAATCCCGCCAGGCTGGACCGCCGCTGCGCACCTCGCCACACGGCATCGCGGGCCGCCTGGTACTGTCGGCTGGTGAAGATCAAGGTCACATTCAAGGTGACACCGTAGGCAGCCAGTTCTTCCAGACATGCCAGTCCGCCTGGTGTGGCGGGGACCTTGATCATCCGATTCGGTTGACCTTCCGACCACTTCTTGCCTAACTCGATATAGCGGGCGATGCGGGCCGCATCCTCGATCGGCGACTCTGGATCCTCCAACAGCGGGTCGAGCTCGAACGACACGTATCCGTCGTTTCCGCCCGTTTCTTCCCACACCGGCAAGAAGGCCTGTTGTGCCTGGGAGACCAGGAAATTCGTCATCTTCCAGGCAATCACCTCGTCGTCGTCGCCGGCCGCCAGCAGGTTTTCGAGCTGGCTGTCGAACCGGCCGCTCTGAATCAAATCGGAAACGATGGCCGGATTGGACGTCGCCCCGGTCGCCCCCTGGGCACGGCTGCTGGTGATCAACTCCGGGTCGACGGAGTCCAGCCACAACTTGGTTCCGGATGCGATCAATGACTTGATTGAGGCAGACATGAACGGTCTCCTTCCGTGCAGACGGGGCCGCGATCCCAGACGAATCCAGCCGGGACATTAAAGTGGGTAACCTGCAATAGCTGCAGAAGGTGTGCTGATTTGCCGGTTTGTGACGACAAATCCTTTTGTAGCAAATGCCGTCGGACCGAAATAGTAGAAGGGGGTGCTTGCATGGCCATCGTGCCGACATCCGAAACGGCCCGAAACTTCGGTGATTTTAGACCCAGCCGGCCTCACCACCTGTGAATTGGGGAGGACCCAAGCGGCATGGACGCGGACGTGGGGACTCGTGTAGATTTTTTCATAGGTTCTTTGTTGACTTGGTCGTTTCCGAGCGGATCCGGCCCTTGGGAATCGGTTCCTTATGAAATTCAATTTCTTCTCCCGCCCGACGCCCGTTTTCGGCACGCGCGCCGTGCTGATTCTCTGCATCGTCTTCTTCCTGGCGCCGTTCGCCCTGCGTGGCGCCCGGTTGGCCGTGGAGCGGATGGAGAACAACATTAAGGATTGGCTGCCCGCCGACTTTCCGGAAACCAAGGACTTGGAATGGTTCGGCAAGCACTTCATGGGCGAACGATTCGTGCTCATCACCTGGCCGGGATGCACGGACGACCGTAATGAGTATCAGTTGTTTCTGCAGAAGCTGCAGGCCGAAGTTCAAACCGATGATCCGGCGGACTACGGTGCCGATCCCAGCCAACCGCCGGATGCCGAGGTCAATGTTCTGGCGGACGAGCGGTTGCGAGCCAAGCAACTGGGCGATCGGCTCGGCTTGTTCATCGAATATCAGCTTGACGAGTCGAGTGGCCGAATCACCACCGAATTTTATGACAATTCGGCCGGCCTGAACGAGAAGTGGCTCCGCGGCCACGGCGACCGCTGGTACTACGTGACGCCTGACGGCGAGGTCTACTACTGGGGACGTGCGAATAGCCTGTGGGGCGGTCTCAAGCGGGGAATCGAACGCCAACTGTTCGGGCAGTTTGAGGCCACTGGCGAGCTGGAAGGGACGTTCGGCAAGCCCTCCACGGCCAGCTACACGAACCCCTTCCACGCGGATCCGAGGAATCTCACGGCCCGCTTCTTCAACTCGATTACTACCGGCCCGGCCGCGCTGGCGGAAATGAGTGCCAAGAACGGCCCCCTCTGGCCACGCTCGACCGATATCGACGAAGAAGACCGACCGCGGATCGCCCGCACGTTGGCGCTGGCTCGGCTGACCGGCACACTGTTTGGCCCGGCCATCGAGGCCGATTTCGCCTGGACACCGCAGGCCTTGCAAGCAGCTCTCAGCGAAGAAGAACTGGCACGCCTGCCGGAGGACTGGGAGACATCGTTCGAGAAGTACATCGAGCGGGTCGTGAGGAAACAGTTCGACGGCGACCGCGAGGCGTTCACCTCGGCTGCTCCGGTCGTGCAGTCGCAGATTTGGGACGAACTGTTTGTCAGTTGGCACCTGGACCCTCCCGCTCGACAGACGTGCATCATTGCGACCCTCAGCAAGGCGGGCCGTGAAGATCCTCGCCGCGTGATGGGACGGGCGATCATGGGCAAGCCGCTCGGCACAATGCTGGCCCTGGCCTATCAATCGGGAATCGCCAAAGACGATCTGAAACTGGGCGGCCCGCCCGTGGACAACGTGGCCATCGACGAAGAGGGATCGATCACCCTGTTCCGGTTGATCGGCTGGTCCGCCGTGATCGGGTTCGGGCTGTCGTTTATCTGCTTTCGCAGTGTCGTGCTCACGCTGATGGTCTTCTTTGTGGGTGGCGTGAGTGCCGTAACCAGCCTCTCAATGGTCTGGTGGTCAGGCGCTTCGGTCGATGCGGTGTTGATGTCGATGCCGGCGTTGGTCTACGTCCTGGGGCTCTCCGGTGCGATCCACATTGTGAACTACTATCGGGAAGCAGCGGCGACCGGCGGCCAGGAACACGCTGCCCCGCAGGCACTCGCCCATGGCTGGGGCCCCTGCACGCTGGCTGCCTTCACGACCGCCCTGGGACTGATCTCGCTGTATGCCAGCAACCTGCTACCGATCAAGAAGTTTGGGCTGTTTTCCGCGCTAGGCGTCATGGCAACGCTGATCCTGATGTTCACGTATTTGCCGAGTGCCCTGACGACCTGGCCGCCCAAGCCGCCGCGCCGCAATGACGACGAGGAGGATGGCGCGCACCTTACGCTGAGCTCACTGGTCGAGCGAGGCTGGCTGGGGGTCGGACGCTGGGTCATCTCGCATCATGCGGTCGTCCTCTTGCTTGCCGCCGTCGTCCTCACGTATTGCTGCTTCGGACTCCCCAAGATCGACCCCTCCGTTCAGTTGCTCAAACTGTTCGACAAAAACTCCAAGATCATCAGCGACTACCGCTGGCTGGAATCCAACTTCGGCAAGCTGGTCCCCATGGAGCTGGTCGTTCGCGTCAAGCCGGAAGCCCAGTTGAAGCCGGATGTCGACGTGGATCCGGTCGAGAGTCGAACACGTTACAACTTCCTCGAACGGATCGAACTGGCACAGCGGGTTCAGACCGCCGTTGAGACGTACTTTGGCGAAGGGAGCCGTGACATCGTCGGCCCCGGCGTCTCCGCCGCGACATTCGGCCCGCCTCTTCCCGGCCCGGTCAGCCGACAGCGGAGCGTGATCAATCTCTGGCTGGAAGAGGCGCGCGAACGCTTCTACGATGAAGACTACGTCGCGACCGACATGGAGAACGGCAGCGAACTGCTCCGCGTCAGCTTGCGGCTCGGCGCCCTGAACGATGTCGACTACGGCGAATTCGTCAACGACCTTCGGCAAGTGGTCGAACCGGTGATGACCGCCCACCGGTTCCGCGATCAGATCCTGGCCGAAATCGAAGCGCAAACGGGCGGCCAAGGTCTCCGCGGTACGTCGATCCTGGTGCTGGGCGCCAACCCGCGGTCCACTCCGCCCACGACAACCGGTGACACCGAGACGGCGGAGGACCCGCCCGAAGATTCCGAATCGGAGCCGGCGACGATGTCCGCGGAGCCCGCGGAAGCAAAAGAGCGGCGTCTGATTTCGCCCGAGAACCAGACCGAGATCTTCGCCCAGTCGCTCCACGAGCTGCTGATGGTCGAGAATTTTCGTACCGGCCGAAAATACCCCACCAGAATGTCGTGGCACGATCCGGAGACGATGCCGGTTGGCGATTGGACCGAGGAACAATGGACGCAACAACTTGCCAATTACAACCTGGTGGTGCTGATCCAGGAACACGCGGACTATCCCCTGGCGCTGATCCGCGACAAGTCCAAGTCCCTGCTCGACGCCACCGACCACCGCTTCGAACTGGGGCGATCCTTGACGTCGGTCGAGCGTGACGATCCGATCAGCGTCGTTTACACGGGCGTCGTGCCGGTGGTCTACAAGGCCCAACGCACGCTGCTCAACAGTCTGATCAACAGCATCGGCCTGGCATTCGTGATGATCGCGGCTGTGATGATGATCCTGCTCCGCGATTGGTGGTCACCCCTGCGGCTGACCAATGGGCTGAACCTGTCGGCCGGCATGATTTCGATGCTCCCGAATGTGTTTCCCGTGGTGTTGGTCTTTGGCTTGATGGGACACATGAGTTCGCTGGTCGACATCGGTACGATGATGACTGCCAGCGTGGCCATGGGCGTGGCCGTCGACGATACGATCCACTTCCTGACCTGGTTCCGCACCGGGATCCGAGAAGGACTCAACCGCCGCGAAGCGATCCTCGAGGCCTACCGCCGCGTGGCCACCGCGATGACGCAGACGACGCTGATTGGCGGTTTGGGGCTGTCGGTTTTTGCCGCCAGCACGTTCACGCCCACGCAACAGTTCGGCGTGATGATGGTCACCCTGCTGGCAGCCGCCTTGATCGGCGACCTGATCATTCTCCCTGCCCTCTTGGCCGGCCCCCTGGGTGCACTCTTCTGCCCCAAGGTCTCGCCGCAAGAGTCTCCCGGCCGGGCACCAATGGAAGCTGGGGAAGAGGTCGCGGCAGCGACCGCAACCGCCGCGGCAGCAGGCTCGCCGGCACCCGCCTTCACGGCCCATAGCCGCACGCGGAAGCCTGAATCGGGGACCCACTTGAGATCGGATCCCAAGCACGGACGCCCGCTCCATTAGCCCGGCCGCTCCGCAACCGGACAGCGCGGCAAACGCGGCCAATGGGCAACCTTCCGCGGCAATTCACTTGCGCCGGCCAGCGTTTTCCGCCACGCCGTGGGTGATCCGCTGCAAGACGCACCCCGGTTGGGCAGCCCGGTTGGGCATCGCGCACCGGCGTTCCGCTGACAACCGTGCCCGCGTCCACCCCGCCGACGGCATCGCGCATCGCGCTCACCAGGGTCATTCGTACTGCAACGCACTGACCAGCTTCAACCGCGCCGCCCGTTCGGCCGGCAACCAGGCCGCCAAGAGCACGATCACCAGGGCCGCACAGAAGCTGCCCGCGACCAGTTCGGGTCGAAAGACAAACGTCACGGCTCGCCCGGTTGCCGGCAGCGTGGCGAGGTTGATCGCGTACGCCACGCCGACTCCGATCAGCGTGCCCGGCAACAGGCCGATCAACCCCATGATCAACGCCTGGGCGAGGATCGTCTTGCGGACCTGCCAACGCGTCATGGCCACGACACGCAACATGCCAAGCTGGCGGGTCTGTTCCAGAATGTTCATGGCCAGCGTATTGACCATCCCGAAAGCGGCAATCACGAAGCCCAGGGCGAGCAAGGCCCACAGGCTGCCGATCACTCCGTTCATCATTGCGTTGATGAACGCCACGAGGTCGGCGTACGATTGCAACAACAGGCCGTGCTCGCGGCTGAGTCGTTCCAGCGACGCCCCGACCGCCTCCAGCTTCGAATCGTCGGCTTGGATGATGTAGGCGTCAACGCCTTCGACGGCCAGCAGCCGTTCCGCCACCTGGCGTTGCATGTAAATCGTCAGGCCCCCGGCGATGTAATCGTTGGCCGTCCCGACAATCGGGAGTTGGCGCGTTCCCTCGCGCGTCTCGAGGGAGACCTGGTCTCCGCGGCCGAGCCCCGTTCGTTCGGCCAAGACCGTCCCGATCACCACGGCACCGTTCGGCAACTCGCGGAGAACCTCTGCGGCATCGCCGTCGACCAGGTCAAAGTAGACCTGGTCGTCCGAGGTAAACTGACGAATCACTACCACCACCGACTGGTCGCCCGAATCCGCGCGGACGAAACGCATCGTATCCAGTCCGGTGACGCCGTCGACCGCTCGAATCGAAGCATCCAAACCCGCGGGCATGTCGGCTGCCTCGCCGGTCGCCATATCGGGCATCGCCGCGCGAAGAAAAAAGTCGCCGACCACTGCCGCTCGATACCATTGATTCACGTCACGCACATTGTCGACGATCGTGTTCGCCATGCCGACGCCCGTACTTGCCGCGACAAACAGCACGCCGATCGTCATCGCCGTTCGACCCCGGTTCCGTAACAGTTGCCGCCGTGCCAATTTCCCTTCGACTCCCAGCAGCGGACGGAGCACCGTGACGACGGCCGCGGCGAGCGGGGCGAGCAACACGGGCAACAGCAGGACACACCCCAGCAGAATGACGATCGTCGAAGGGACGATGTAGCGTACCGGCAGCCAGCCGAACCGACAGCCGACCAGGGCGGTCGCGCCCAGGGCCATGACCGCCAGGCCAAGCAGCGTGGACCACAGCCGGGGGGCCTCGATTTCTCCCTCGGCCACCACCCGCATCGCTTCCGACGGCTCTAACCGGCTGGCGCGCCGCGCTGGAAAATAGGCGCCAGCAAGCGAAATGCCGATCCCGAACAGGGCCCCCATGGCAAAGGGAATCGCAGACATCTCCGGTGGCGGGATCGCAATTTGAAGCAACTGGCCCGTGCCGCTGGCCAGCAGCCGAGCACCCGCCACCCCGACGGCTCCGCCGGCGACCGTTCCGACGACGCCCATCACCAGCCCTTCGCGGAGGACCAGCCGAAGAACCTGTCGTCGCGTGGTCCCAATCGCGCGCAGAATTCCCAATTGTCGGCGGCGTTCGCCCACGTTCATTTGAAACGTGTTGTAAATAATGAAGGCGGCGATTACCAAAGCAAAAGCGGTCGCCAGCATCAATCCTTGCTCGGTGCCAAGCGTCGTGGAATCAGCAAGCTGGCTGCGCGTGATCGGCTCCCGGACCGTTAGCCCGACCGGCAGACGGGCCGCGACTTGGGCGCGGACCGTCTCGACATCGTGCGTGTCGTCGACCACGATCTGCACGGAATCGATTCGCCCCTTCGACCGAAAGCGACTTTGGGCTCGCGAGAGCGACGTGTAAACCAATCCGCCCTGGGCCACCGCCGATCCGCCACGCGGCTCGACCAACCCGATCACCTCCGACGTCTTGAGCCCGATTCTGGTCAGCAATTTGACCTCGTCGCCGACGCCGACCTCCAGCGAACGGGCGAAACTGGCGTCCATCACAACGCCCGTTCCGCGATCGACGCTCCGCCCCGCCACCATCCGAAAGTCGTGTACCAGCCGATCCCGTTCCGGATCGATCCCCAGCAGTTGCACGCGGACTTTTGTGGACGGTGCATAGAGGATCGTGTAGCGGCGCAGCGACGGCACGGCCTGCATCCCTTCGATCTCTCGAAATTCGGCCAGGACGCGCTGGTCGAAGCTGCCACCTCCTTCGGCAATCACCTCCAGCGCCGCGCGCCCGGAAACCGCCAAAAACATGTCCCGCTGTGCCTGGCGCGTGGCATCGGTCGCCAGCATGACCGATACGACCGCCGCCACGCCAATGACGATACTGAGGATCGTGAGCACGGCTCGCAGCGGCCGGTTCAGCAATTCACGAAAACTGAATTTGAGCAGCGCCATGCGTCACGCCCCCTCCGTCCGCCCGCTGCCGTCCAGCGGTTGAGGCTCCTGCCGTCGGTCACTTTCGACGCGACCATCCCGCAAGTAGACGATGCGATGGGCAATCTGAGCCACGTTGGGATCGTGCGTCACCATCACAATGGTGTGCCCGTGTTCGACCACCAACCTGAGCAGCAGGTTGGAAACGAGGGCACTTTGCTGACTATCCAGATTGCCGGTCGGTTCGTCCGCCAGCAAGAGGGCGGGTTCGATCGCCAAGGCCCGAGCGATCGCCACCCGCTGCTGTTCACCGCCCGAGAGCTTGCTCGGAATATGGTCCCGCCGCGGCAGCATTTCGACCTGCTCCAAGGCGGCCGTCGCCCGACGTTCCGCCTCGGCAGACGACACGCCGTCGAGCTCCAACGGCAGCGACACGTTTTCGATGGCCGACAACGTGGGCAACAGGTTGAAGGCCTGGAAAATCACGCCAACCCGCTTGCGACGTAACAACGTGCGCTGGTCGTCCGTCAGGCTATCCAGGTCCGTGCCCTCAACGACCACGCGCCCTGTCGAGGGAACATCAATTCCGCCCAGCATCGAAAGCAGTGTGCTCTTGCCCGATCCTGACGGCCCCATGATAGCGACCAACTCTCCCTGAGCGATCGTCAGATCGATCCCGCGGAGCACATCGGTCAACGCATCCCCCTCGCCAAACTGCTTGGTCAGACCCGAGACTTCGATCACATCCATGTTTCCGGCCTCAATCGAGGGGCGTCACCATACCGGCGAAACGGGATATCATAGCGGGGCGCCCTCGAATCGCCCATGACCGGTTAAAATGAACTTGCGGTCCGCTTGTGATCTTTCGCATGGCCATGTTCGCCACCGTTTGGATTCCCCGCATTCTGAAGCGGCCGGCGCTGGTAAACTGAGTAACGACCGGAAGCCCGACCTTCCCCCCCCTCTGTCCCACCAACCCGAGAGTCAACCCGTGAAGTTGTTTCAATTCGGCCCAATCCGCTTGCTGGCATCATTGACCCTGCTGCTCGCGACGCATCAATCCCCGCACCTCGGCGCCGCGGAGGTTTCGACACAGGCACCGACCGTTGCGCCCTCGCGACTCCGCCATGACATCGAACCGGCAGCGGCCCCGGCAACGACCAAATCGGCCGACCGGCTCCGGGGTGGCCCGAAACCCACCTGGATCTGGGGCGCCGATCCCCAAACCGACTACGTGCTGCGCAAGGAATTCACCAGCGATGCCACGACCGGCTGGCTGCAAGCGACCGGCGACAACCGGATGACCGTCCAGATCAACGGGCAGCAGGTCGCCCAGAGCGACTCCTGGGAAGATCCCGTCCGCGTCAATGTCAGCCAACACCTGCAACGTGGAAAGAATGTCATCACAGCCCGGGTTGGCAACGCCGGCGGCGTGGCCGCGTTCGCGCTGAAGCTGGCCCTGAGCCGTCGCGGGCCGGCGGACAAGAAGTCGGCCGACAAGAACGAACCGGACAAGCGTGCGGAGGACATGACCGACTACGTCGTCAGCGACACGTCGTGGCAAGCGGCGTCCAGCGCCACGGCGGAGACCTGGCAACCGGTGCGCACCCTTGGCAAGATGGGCGTCGGTCCCTGGGGGGACGTGTTTGCCGAGTCGCGTGGGCGGGGCACCGTGGAGCGGGGCATCTTTCATCTGCTGCCCGGCTTCCAGGTCGAATTGCTCTACACGGTCCCCAAAGCGTCTCAGGGCTCGTGGGTCTGCCTGACCACCGACGATCGAGGTCGCTTGATCGCCAGCGACCAGGGTGGCCAGGGGCTGTTCCGCATCACGCCGCCCCCGGTTGACGGCCCGGGCGAAACCCGCGTCGAGAAGCTGGCGGTGAAGATGACATCCGCCCAAGGATTGCTCTACGCCTTCGACAGCCTTTACGTTTCCGTCAACGGAGGTCCCGGCAGCGGCCTCTATCGACTCCGCGACACCAATGGCGATGACCAGTTCGACGAAGTGACACGACTGAAATCTCTGGCAGGTGGTGGCGAGCACGGACCGCACGCCTTGCGACTGTCGCCCGACGGAGAATCGATTTACTTGATCGCCGGCAATCATACCAATCCTCCGGCCAACTTTTCCGCCAGCCGGCTGCCGTCCAACTGGCAGGAGGACCTGCTCCTGCCGCGCCAGTGGGATGCGCGGGGGCACGCGCGAGGACGGCTCGCCCCCGGCGGCTGGATCGCCAAGACCGATCCGGACGGCCAGGACTGGGAGATCTTCAGCAGCGGCTATCGCAACCCCTATGACATGGACTTCAACGCGGACGGCGAGTTGTTCGCCTACGATGCTGACATGGAGTGGGACATGGGCATGCCCTGGTACCGGCCCACACGGGTCGTTCATGCGACCAGTGGAAGTGAGTTTGGCTGGCGGAGCGGCAGCGGGAAATGGCCGACCTACTTCGCTGACAGTCTCCCTCCGCTGATCGACATCGGTCCGGGGTCACCCGTCGGTGCCAGCTTCGGTTACGGCAGCCGTTTTCCCGCCCGGTACCAGCGAGCCCTCTACCTCTGCGATTGGACGTTCGGCACGATGTACGCCGTTCATCTGCAGCCGAAAGGCGCCGGCTACACGGCGACCCGCGAAGAATTTCTTTCCCGGACGCCGCTGCCGCTGACCGATGTCGTGATCGGCAGCGACGGCGCGATGTACTTCACGATTGGCGGTCGAGGTTCACAGTCCGAACTGTACCGAGTCACGTATCGGGGTGACGCGAAAACGAGCCCGGTGGATGCCCGCGACACGTCGCAAGCCGGACTGCGTTCCCTGCGCAGGGAGCTCGAGGCCTTGCAGCGAAAGGCTGCAGACCCGGCGGCCGCCGTCGACTTCATTTGGCCCCACCTGGCGCACCCGGATCGCTGGATTCGCTATTCGGCACGCGTCGCCCTGGAACACCAACCGGTCGCGGTCTGGAGTCAGCGGGCGGTGACCAGCGAGGATCCGATGACGACGATCCAGGCAGCAATCGGCCTGGCACGCCAGGGCTCTGAATCGTCCCAGCCCGAACTGCTCGCCGCCTTGGATCGGATTGACGTTGCCAAGCTCAGCACATCGCAACAGCTCGACTTGCTCCGCGCGTGGTCGCTGGTCTTCATTCGCTTGCAGCCGGCGGACCGGGAGACGGCGGCGGAGTTGGCACGCAAGCTGGATGCGTTCTACCCGGCCAAATCGGCGCCGCTCAACCGCGAACTCTGCAAGATGCTCGTCTACCTCAACTCGCCGACCGTCGTCACCAAGACGCTCGACCTGCTTCGCGAGAAGTCGACGCAAACACAACTGGCGACTTCACAATTGCTGTCCCGGAATCGGGGCTATGGCGGGACGATCGCCAAGATGCTGGAGAATCAGCCGGAACAACAGAAGCTGCACTATGCCTTTTCATTGCGCAATGTGCGTTACGGTTGGACGTTGGAGCAACGGCGTCAGTACCTGGCCTGGCTGGCCCAGGCCAGGACGCGGAGCGGCGGCGCCAGCTACCAGGGCTTCATCGATAACATCCGCAAAGACGCCCTCGCCAATGCCTCCGACGCCGAGCGCAAGCTGCTGGAATCGGAGTCGGCCCCGGCGGCAATCCAGGCCGACGCGCTCCCCAAACCGGCCGGTCCCGGTCTCGCGTGGACGTTGAGCGAACTTGTCGACGTCAGCCAGTCCGGCCTGCAGGGCCGCAGCTTTGAGAACGGCCGAAAGACATTCGCCGCAGCCCGTTGTGTCATCTGCCATCGGTTTGACGGGCAAGGCGGGGCGACGGGGCCCGACCTGACGAACGTGGCGGGCCGCTTTAGTCCGCGTGATTTGAGCGAATCGATTGTCGATCCCAGCAAGGTGATCTCGGACCAGTATCGGGCCTCGATCGTCGTCACCACCAGCGGCAAGGTCCACACCGGCCGGCTGGCAGGCGACACCGACGGTCAGCTCACAATCCTGATCGACCCGGAGGACGCCAACCAGGTGGTCCAGGTACCTAAGGCGGACGTCGAGTCGGTCGCGCCTTCACCCCTCTCACTCATGCCGAAGGACTTGCTCAATACCTTGAACCGTGAAGAGGTATTGGATCTATACGCGTATCTGCTCTCCCGCGGCAACCCTCGGGACCCGGTCTTCGCCGCCGAATAACGTTGGTCGGCACAACGCAGGATAGGCTGCGGGCCTCCGCAACCCGTCGACAAGTATTCCAGAGCGTGTCGGTCTCGCCGTGCATGACACCATGCGGCCCGGCTGGTGGAGAAATTGGTCGCCGTTGGGATGATTGGCCGGGCTTCTCTCGTCGCAACGATGAGGCCATCGTTCAAAGACCAGGTACGGCTTTGCTTAACCGCCCAACCGGGTCATTCCTGCGACGTTGCGCTGGATTTCCGGCCCCAATTCCACTATCATTCGAACTGGAATGCCGCGGGTAGGATGCGTGGCTGCCGCGTCCGGTGGATCGCAGGATTCGCTGGCGTGTCGCCGCTGGTGATCTCCCCTGCTGCGTTCCTCCCCAGCCTCACGGGACAGCCCCCTGGGTGGCTGCCCGCCTTCTATTGATACTTGCGCAGCGAATGGACCAGGACGACCAACGGGAGTCCGCAAATATACGGCCGCGCGTTGCTTGCCTAAGGCTCATTTGCCGCGCAGCCGTCAATAGCACGCCAACATCCACTTCACACCTTGCGGATGCCTGCAGATGACGCGCCTTGCTCTGGTCACGGTGATTCTCTTCCCTTTGGTGGTGCCTGGTTTCTCGAAGGCCAGTGAATTGCTTCCAGCCGATCGCCCGCTGGCGGAGGTCGTCGACCACTATGTCTCACAAAAACTTCGCGACGCAAAAGTCGAACCCGCAGCCGCCGCTGACGATGCAACGATCATTCGCCGGCTGACCCTCGATCTAGCCGGCCGGATTCCCACGGCCGCCGAGGCCCAGTCCTACGTGGCATCGACGGATCCGGAGAAGAAAGCGGGGCTGGTCGAGCGGTTGATCGATTCGGACGCCTACGCCAGGCACCAGGCCAACGAGTTTGACGCATTCCTGATGGCCGACATGAATGCCAGCCTGCGTGACTACTTGCTCACCGCCTTCCAAGAAGGTCGCGGCTGGGATCAGATATTTCGCGAGGTCGTGATCGCCGACCAGCTGTCGGAGGCGAAGGCGGCCGCCGAGTTCGTCAAACGGCGGGCCAAGGATGCAGACAAGCTGGCCAACGATGTGAGCGTCATGTTCTTCGGGGTTAATGTCAGTTGTGCGAAATGCCACGACCATCCGTTGGTCGCCGAATGGACCCAGGATCATTTCTACGGCATGAAGTCTTTCTTCAGCCGCACGTTCGAGAATGGCGACTTCATTGGTGAACGTGACTACGGCGTGGTCAAATTCAAGACAACCGACGGCGATGAAAAGACAGCCAAACCGATGTTGCTGAGTGGAGCGATCGTTGACGAGCCGGAGTCCGCGGAGCCGACGGCAGAGGAGAAGAAGAAAGAAAAAGAGTTGCTGGAGAAACTCAAGAAGGACAAGCAGCCGCCCCCGCCCCCCAAGTACAGCCGCCGAGCTCAATTGGCGGAAGCCGGCCTGCAAGCTGCTGACCGCGAGTACTTTTCGCGGGCCATTGTCAATCGTCTGTGGTATCGCCTGTTCGGCCACGGGCTGGTGATGCCGATCGACCAGATGCACCCGGAGAACGAACCCAGTCATCCGCAACTGCTGCAGTGGCTGGCCCGGGATCTGCAAAACCACGACTACGATCTGACTCGGCTTGTCCGCGGCCTGGTGCTCAGCGATGCCTATGCCCGCACCAGCCGCTGGGCAGGCGACGCTCGTCCGCGACCGGACCTGTTTGCCGTCGCCGCAGTACGTCCGCTCACACCACATCAGTATGCAACCTCACTGCGGCTGGCGGTCCGGTCGCCGGCCCGTTTTTCGGGTGACGTCTCCGGCGACGAGGTCACGTCACGCATTGCGTCGGTGGAGAACGGAGCCCGCAGCCTGGCCAATCAATTCGACCAGCCGGGCGAAAACTTTCAGGTCAGCGTGACCGAGGCCCTGATGCTGAGCAACAACGAAAAGGTCACGAACGAACTGCTGCGCGACGCAGGTGATTCTCTGGTGGGCGACTTGAAGACGCTCGACGAACCACAGCGCGCGGTAGAAACGGCGGCCTGGAACGTGCTGACCCGCGAGTTGACGGAGGACGAACGCCGGCTCTTGACCGACTTCTTTGTCGGACAGGGCGACGATCGGCTCACCGCCAGCCGTCAGTTAGTATGGTCCTTGCTAACCAGCAGCGAACTGCGTTTCAATTATTGACCGTCACGACTCCGGCCCGCCGCCCAACCGCTGCGGCGGGGAGCCGTATTCCTGGGAGACGATCGTCATGTCACAAGAACTCTTCGACCGGTTCTCGAGCCCGGGCGTCAGCCGGCGGGGCCTGCTGGGCGGGATGCTCGGCGGCGCCGTGGCCGCGACCGCGAACCTGACGGGGCTCGACGTCCTGCAGCAACCAGCCCTGGCGGACACGCTCAAACGCAATGACCGCCGCGTAATCTTGCTCTGGTTGGCGGGCGGAGCAAGTCAACTGGAGACCTGGGACCCCAAACCGGGACGGCCCACGGGCGGCCCGTTTCGAGCGATCCAGACGAATGTGCCGGGCGTTCAGATCTCCGAGCTGATGCCGAAAATGTCGCAGCGATTGCAACACACGGCGATCATTCGCTCACTCAATACGAAGATCGGCGATCACGGCGGAGGTGCCCGGTTGATGCACCTGGGGCGGCGTGACGAATCGAACCTGCGGCTGCCCGATCTGGGCGCGATGCTCGCGCGGGAACTCAGCGATCCCCGCAGCCTGGCACCGGACTACGTCACCTATTACACCGCCACCGAAGGCCGCGGCAACGCGGTCGGCCAGGCCGGCTTCCTCGGATCGCGCTTCGCACCCATGTTCCTGACCACCGAAGCCCAACCGGAAAACCTCTCTCGCTTGACGGCGATCACCGCGACCGAGGACCAGCGGCGAGCGGAGATGCGGTCGCTTTTGAGTCAACGCTTCGCGGCCGAACGGCAGACAGGGGCCGTCGGCAGCCACGACGAAGCGTATGCTCGTGTGCGCAACTTGATGGCCGGAGAAAAGCTGTTCGATATCTCCGACGAGCCGCAGGCGATCCGCGATCTCTATGGGCCGACCCTGTTCGGAAAACAAGCGTTGGTGGCCCGCCGGCTGATCGAAGCCGGGACGCCGTTCGTCAAGATTTCACGCGCCTGGTGGGATAGCCACGGTCAGAACTTCGAGACGCACCTGGAACTCGTTACCGAACTCGACAACGTGATGGCTGCGCTCCTGGACGATCTCAAGGCACGCGGACTGCTGGAAAGCACGCTTGTCGTGACGCTCTCCGAGTTTGGCAGGACACCCAACATCAACGCCAGCCTGGGCCGCGACCACTTCGCCAAAGCCTGGAGCACCTCCCTGACCGGATGCGGTATCCAGGGCGGGTCCGTGTACGGCAAGACCGATCCGGATGGGCATACCGTGGCCGACGGAGAAATCGGTGCGGCCGAGCTTTTCGCAACCATCTTCGAGGCGCTCGGGATCGACCCGCAAAAGGAATACCATGTCGGTTCCCGCCCGGTCCCCTTGACCGACATTGGCACCCTGCCGGTGACCGAGGTGTTGGCCTAGGCACGGCAACGCCAGCGCCGCCACGACGCCGAAGTCTCCGGCCTCTGCGCTTCTCATGCCAGCCGGGATCACCATCGACCATTCGGGCCACGAACCAACAACGTAAGCGAACCAGACCATGTCGAATCCCCAGAATCTGAAAGTCGTCAAGGAACAGCAGCAGACGGGAATTCTGTTCAGCCTGGCACGCGTGCCGGGCGAGAGCCGTCTGTTCGTGGGCGCATCAGACGCCAACATTTACGACCTGGACGTGATGGCGGAGAAGCCCGAGCCGGCCGCGTTGTCGGGTCACGAGAGTTACGTAACCGGTACGGTCCTGGCCGGCGACCAGTTGATCTCGTCCGCTTACGACGGACGCTTGATGTGGTGGGACATCGAGACCCGTCAGACGATCCGTTCCGTCCCCGCGCATCAGCGTTGGATTCGGGAGTTGGCTGTCACGCCCGACGGTCGGCAGGTGATCAGTGTCGCTGATGACATGGTCTGCCGGGTTTGGGATGCGGCGGACGGATCGCTGCTGCACGAACTGCGCGGGCACGCCCCCCAGACCCCCCATCACTTCCCCTCGATGCTCTACACCTGCGCCGTTTCGCCGGATGGTCGGTTCCTGGCAACCGGCGATCGCGTCGGGCACAACGTGATCTGGGAACTGAAGACCGGGCAATCGATTGCGACGGTGGAAACGCCCACGATGTACACGTGGGATCCCAAGCAACGGATTCACTCGATCGGCGGCGTGCGATCGCTGGCATTCTCGCCCGATTCCACTTACCTCGCCGTCGGCGGGATTGGCCAGATCGGCAACATCGATCACCTGGGAGGCCCGGCCCGGGTCGAGGTCTTCGATTGGAAAAAGAACGAGCGGACGTATGAACTGGCGGACGACAAGTTCAAGGGGCTTGTCGAGCGGCTTGCGTTCCATCCGAACAGCGACTGGCTGCTCGCCGCGGGGGGTGACCATGGCGGCTTCATCCAGTTCTACGACCTGGAAACGGGGAAGGCGATCCGGCAGGAGAAGGCGCCGATGCACGTCCACGATCTGGCGTTGAGCCCGCAAGCGGATGAAATCTATGCCGTCGGGCATGGCAAGATCGTTGTCTGGCAGCTTGCCGCCGAGGCGGAAGCCGCAGCAGCAGCCGGTTGATCGTCACCCCGCGGCTCCGCGGCAGATGGGTTACCCGGCTATTGAATCCGCAATCCGCTGGGGAGTGCTTCGCCAAAGACGCGATTCTGCTCTTCGCTGTCCAGTTCGCCACCGTCGCGGACCAGTTCAATGGCGTGCTCGGCAGCCCCCTGATCGCGCAACCAATCGACAATCCGCTCGCGCACCTCAGCCGCGACATCACGGTGGCGGTCGTCGGTACGGCGGGCCATCTGCACGACGGCAAACTGAACGATCGCCGCATGCTGCGAACTCCCGTTGTCCGGCAACTGTTCCAGGAGCTTGTCCAGCCAGCCGGCGACACGAGCACTCGGGATCAGCGTATTGAGCGGTCCGTAGGCCGGGACACGTTGCCCCAAGCGGCCCAGCGTCCAGACCATCGCTTCGCGGGGGCTCTCAAACCGGCGCCGTGGGATCAGGTCGAGCAGCATCTCGCCGAGTTCGGCCTTGAGGTGTACGGGCAGCAACTCCAGGGCCCCCAGCAGGCGCCAGACTTCGTGGGATTCGTCCGGATGCAGGGCAATCGCCGCGGTTGACGCTTTGCCGGTCGTGCTGCGGCGATGCAGGCTGCGAATGGGAGCCAATAGCGGTTCTGCCAACGCCATCTGCTGGCCCGCAGAGAGCCCGCCCGCCAACCGCCGCCAGAGGATCAAGGCCTCGGCGCGGATCGCCGGCGTGTTGTGAATCAGTTTTCCGCGAGCCAACCGCCAGGTTTCCGTCACCCGCCAGTCGTCGACGGCCAGGCCGTAGCCGGGTCGCAGCGCGAATCCCAGCAGATTCAACCAACGCGCTTCGTGGACGGCACTCCGCTGGCGGCCTTCGGCGTGCTCCATCAACGCTTCCCAAATCCGCCGCAGCAAGGACATGGGCCAGTTCGCCCTGCTTGTCCCCAACGCGCGTGACAATTGCTTGACCAGTTTGCCCGGCGGCCCGTCACCGTCGGCGGCGAAGACCCCCGCGATCAAGGTGCGGCAGGAATCCCAGGCGGCTTCGTCCAACGTCCCTTCGGCCTCGCCCGCCGTGGAGGTGGCGGCGTGATCGGTCTGGATGGCGGAACGGATGTCAAACTGCAGTCGCCAACTGCGGTCGGAACCAACCTCGTGGCACCACAGGTCGATCGTTCCCACTTCCGTTAAGTGAACATGGAGATGGACGGGAATCTCGCCCGTCTCGTTGCGGCTGCGGGTCTTCAAGACGGTCCGAATCGGCGGCATCGGCGTCATCTGTTCGCGATCGATGGGCAGCAGGTCGCCGGGCTGGTCCGCCAGTCGCGTGCTGGAGACGAACAAGGGAAACTCGACAGGTTGCGAGATCGCCAAGTGAAAGGGCCGTTCCTGCAATTCAAAGTCTTGGCCTGGTTCGGCATTTCCGGGGACCAGGCAGACAGCGACTGGTTCGTCGGCCGCCACGCTGACGTAGTAGCTGCGTGCCAGCGACGCAGCGATCCGCACCCCCTCGCCCCGCCGGACCATGCCGTAATAGGCCGCGCCGCGAGCCACTGCCAGGTCCAGCCGGTCGTGATCCAACACCATCGGCGCCCACTCGGGCTCGCCCGCATCACGAAACCAGCCGGTCAACACCTCGAGCAGCCGATCACGGAGCAGGGGCGAAGCAAAGAAACCGCCGTTGAAAAGGACCACGTCGGGACGCGCCGGGTCGTGCTCTGCAACGCCGGATGCGGCCGAACCGGGCTCGACTTCACTATCCACTTCCTGGCCGGCGTTTCGATGAGCGCACAGGAACGCCGCCAGGTAGCGCGTGATCCCGGCGTCACTTGCGAACGGCAAACCGAACTCCTGGAAGCCGGACTGCCGCTGGACCGGACGATCGGTCAGTTCGACACGGGGCAGAAACCCTTCGACCAACAGCTCGCAGACCTCGGCCCGCGTCACTTCGGTCCTCAATCCGCCACCGACCAGTTTCGCGCCGCCCCCCGGCAAATGCACCGTGACGGATTCCGGCGGGTCGTCCCCCAGCAAGGTCTCCTTGACGCGCCGGCAGGTTCCCAACAACACATCCCATTGCCGAGCATTCAGTGTTCCGCCAGGAGTGAACCTCTGTTCCAGGTGGTGTGCCAGGGCCAGGTCGAGGTTGTCGCCGCCCAGGATCAAGTGATTGCCAACGGCGACGCGGTGGAACTGAATCCGCTCAGTTGCCGACCCCTCGCTCTTCCGCACATGGATCAGGGTAAAATCGGTCGTGCCGCCGCCAATGTCGCAGACCAGAATCTTCTGACCGGCCGCCACATGCTGTTCCCAGTCACCCGCGTGCTGGTGGACCCAGGCGTAAAAGGCGGCCTGCGGCTCTTCGATCAGCACCACTCGGGGCAACCCCGCGCGGGCCGCCGCGTCGACCGTCAATTCTCGGGCCACCTCGTCAAAGGAAGCCGGCAACGTGAGCACGATATCCTGCTTGGCCAGCGGTTCCCCGGGGAACCGAGCATCCCAGGCGGCGCGGATGTGTCCCAGGTAACGGGCGCTCACCTCCACCGGCGAAAGCCGCTCGACATCCTCCGCTCCGTGCCACGGCAACAGGTCGGCCGTTCGATCGACTCCCGGATGACAGAGCCACGATTTGGCCGAAGCGACCTGCCGCCCCGACGTCTTGGCGCCTTCGTCCCGCGCAAACACTCCCACGGCGTGCGAGGGCGCCTGCTGCTGCCAAGGTAGCCGCAAGGCATCCTGGCTGAACTGGCCGGCCAACGGCTGAAAATGAAAAGACGGCAGCGAATCACGCGATTCAACTTCACCGGGTCCGACCAACTGCGGTAACGAAAACACGTGCACGTGCCGCGGCTGATCGTCCGCCTCGGTTGGGGCCGACGTGTCGACGTAGGTGACCGCCGAGTTCGTCGTGCCGAGATCGATACCGACCACGTAGCGGCTCGGCCGTTCGTCGATCAGCGGGTCAAGTTCCTCCGCCGGTTGATCTGCCGGTTGCCTGGCCACGATGGTTACAACTCCGCTTCTTCACGCACACTGAACTCCAGTTTCCAACGGCCCGGATTCGTGGTGCCAACACACCACAGTTCGAGCATCCCGAGCTCCGTGACGCGCGACTCGAATTGGACCGGCACGTAGGTGTCATCAATCGCCTCGTCGGCGGGCAACGTGGTCTCCAAGGGAGCCGTTTCGACGAGGACCCCGTCGTCCCAGGAATCGAGAACATCGCCGGGACGATCTTCCTTGCGGACCGCCGAGCTGAAAAAGCGAAACTGGGCCGGTTCCCCCAGCACCAGGCCGACTTCGCCGCCGGGAACGTCGCACTCGGTCCCCTCCTCCATGCCGAAGGGGAGCACGCAAAGGGCGCGCAGCGGGCGTGGAGCGCCGGGGATCGCCAGTCCGGCGGTCTCAATCCCGACATAATACGAACGGGCCACGCCGCCACGGATCCGGAGCCCGCCCTGGTTTTTTGCCCAGCCGTAGTAGGCGGCCCCGCGCGACACGGCGTGGTCCAGGTCAGGATCGCCCTCCAGCGGAGCCGTCTTGTGGCCTTTGCCGCCCCAACCCTGCAGCACCGCCAGCAGGCGGGAACGCAACGACTCGGCCTTGAACACGCCGCCGTTGAAGAGGACGTGGTGGGGAATGATCGCCCCCGACTCCCCCTCCCCGTGCGCCGCCAGGAAGGCGGCCAGATGCCGTGTGATCGCGGGGTCCGACTCGAACGGCAAGCCAATCTCTTGGAACCCGGAGGCGCGTTGCGTTTGTGGTCGGTCCGTCGCGGCGCACTTGGGCAGGAAACCGTCGACCAGCAGCTTCGCCACCCGCTTGCGGTCGACTTCAACAGACACTGTCCCGCCAATCAGCTTGCTGCCACGACCCAGCACGGAAATCGATTGCTTCTCCGGACCATCCTCCGCCAACAGGCTCTCCTTGGCCGCGCGACACGAATGCCAGAGAGAGACGGATTGCCACGGGTCGAGCTTGACGTTCTGCTTGGCGAAATCTGTCGATACCTGGTGGGCCAACGTAAGGTCCATGTTGTCGCCGCCAACCAGCAAGTGGTTGCCGACGGCAACGCGTTGTAAGCCCAACTCGCCGTCGTCGTCGATCACCTTGACGAGCGTCAAGTCGGTCGTGCCGCCCCCGATGTCGCAGACCAACACGGTTTCGTCCACTTTGAGCATCTTCCGCCAGGCGTCGCCGGTGGCCGCCAGCCACGCGTAAAGGGCCGCTTGTGGTTCCTCCAAGAGGACAAAGTCGCGCGGCAGACCGGCCGCCAGCGCGGCCTCATGCGTCAGCTCGCGCGCGACCGGATCGAACGAGGCAGGTACCGTCAGCACGACTTGCTGTTGGGCAACCGGCGCATCGGGAAACGCTTGCTCCCAAGCCGCCACGAGGTGCTCCAGATAACGTTGCGACGCTTCGACCGGCGAAACCTGCGCCACATCCGCCGGGGCATTCCAGGGCAAGATCGGCTTGCGGCGATCGACGCGCGCATGGCACAGCCAGGACTTGGCCGCGCCGACCGTCCGATCCGGTGCCTCGGCGGCACGCCGGCGAGCGAACTCGCCGACCGCGTAGTCCCGTGACGCCGCCCACGGCACATCGAGGTGACCCTCCTGGCCTTCATGTTCGGTCGCCAGATACAAGAAGGAAGGCAGCCCGTTGCGCCCTTCCATGCTCCCCGAAGCGACAAGCTGCGGAATGTCGAATAACCGCACATCGGCCTCGTCGCCGTCCAGCGGGGCATACGACAACACGCTGTTGGTTGTGCCCAGGTCAATTCCCAAGACGTATTGCGCAGTCATATCAGCTTTCCGGAAATGCCTTTTTGCGACCTCGCGCCGCGCCTCCGCCAGACCAATCCCAGGCAACAGGCGCCCCGGCTGGCCGCCGAACCCGTCGATCGCGCCGCAGTGGGCTCGTTACTCAAGAGGCTTATAGGTTGTGACACGTGGGCACAATGCGAATGTCTGGCGAGCGATCTGCGCGAGCGAACCAGGTGTTGGCATGCAGACGTCTATCCATGACCGCGCCACCTTCAGGAAATACTCAGTTCGACCGGTGCCACGAGCAGTGTCGCATCCTTGCTGCCAGACCAGGTTGGCAGTTCACAGCGAGTCGCCTCCCAGCCGTGATGGACGACCTGCCCACGGTACGGCGGTTGGCCGGCGACACTGCCTGTCAAGCGATATCTGGCGGGATCCACCTCCGTGGGAGTCTCGTGCATGCTACCTTCCTCGCCCGCCAAGACCGGTTGGATTCCAAACAGCCGCTCGAGCGTCTGTCCGCAGTCGCGGAGCACGTCCCGCGTCGCCGCCCCGACCTGGGCGTCACTGTACTCGCCCAGCGGTTCCATCACGATGTCGACAAACCGCGCTTCACGCTGTAGCGTCGCCAAGAGCGTGATCGCATCGCTGCGGCCTGTACCGGACGGTGCCGCGGTCGTTTTGGACGTCGCCGGTGCGGACCCACCGTCGGTCGTTCCCGTCGGGGCGGGCAGAGCCGGGGCCGAGGCGAGTTGCTCGACCTGCACTGCAAAGTCCGCCTGCAAAAGCACTTTGAAAAACACCGCAATGGCTTGGAAAAGTCGCATGATCGAGTCCCGTCAATGCTTGGCGCTGGAAACGGATGCGCGACTCGTCGTTCTCCCGCACCCTCCAGTGCCTTCATCCTACTGAAGGATCCGGGGTACAACAGGGGGCAGCAGGTCAGGCCAACCAGGAAGCGGCCGAAAATCGCCGGCGAAAATCCGTGGGGAGACGTGGCCCAGCGGGCAGGCGGCAGGGTCATGCCGGCGAGCCGTTCCGGCAGGATGTTGGACCGCAATCCGTCATGCACAGCATGACCTACGGAATGGGTTCGACGCTCAAAGACAACTTCTGTCGATCCGCGTCGACCCGCCCACACCGTACGGACTTGGACCATCAAGCCAGGATGTCGTTGACAACTTGGCCATGCACATCGGTCAAACGGAAGTCGCGGCCCTGGTAGCGGAACGTCAATTGTTCGTGATTGACGCCCAGGCAGTGCAGCAGCGTGGCATTGAGGTCATGAATGTGGACAGGATTTTCCTGCACGTTATAGCTGAAATCGTCCGTTTCTCCGTACACCATGCCTGGCTTGACCCCGCCGCCTGCCAGCCATTTGGTGAAACAACGCGGGTGATGATCGCGGCCGTAGTTGGTCTTCGTCAGGCCGCCCTGGCAGTAGATCGTGCGGCCAAACTCGCCGCCCCAAACGACCAGGGTATCGTCGAGCATGCCGCGCTGCTTGAGATCGTTGATCAACGCGGCACACGGTTGGTCGATGATCCCGCACTGACGGCGAATGTCTTTGGGCAGGTTGCCATGCTGGTCCCACTGCCGGATAAAGACCTGCGTAAAGCGAACTCCCCGTTCCGCCAGACGGCGGGCCAGCAGGCAGTTGGCGGCAAACGTCCCCGGCTTCTTCACCTCGGGACCATACATCTCCAACGTCCGCTCGGTCTCGTTCGAGATATCGGTGAGTTCCGGGACGGACGTCTGCATCCGATACGCCATTTCGTACTGAGCGATGCGGGATTGGATTTCCGGATCGCCAACCTCTGCGTAACGCTCGCGGTTCAGCCTATCGAGTTCATCCAGCATCCGCCTTCGCATCTTGGCGGACATCCCGTCTGGATTCGAGAGGTATAGAACCGGGTCACCGGTCGACCGCAGGCTGACTCCCTGGTGACGCGTCGACAAGAAACCGGCACCCCACAATCGCGCGTAGAGTGCCTGACCGCCAAATCCGCCGTTGACCGTGGAATGCAATACAACAAAGGCCGGCAAGTTCCGGTTGAGGCTCCCCAGGCCATAGGAAAGCCAGGCCCCGGTGCTCGGCCGGCCCGGCAACTGGCTGCCCGTCTGAATGTAGGTGATCGCCGGATCATGGTTGATCGCCTCGGTATTGACCGTCTTGATGACGGCGAGGTCATCGACCACGCCGGCCGTGTGCGGCAGCAGTTC
Organism: bacterium; assembly: GCA_030430075.1. Classification (GTDB taxonomy): domain Bacteria; phylum Planctomycetota; class Planctomycetia; order Pirellulales; family Pirellulaceae; genus ARS98. Next base: position 40,912 of record JAUIGN010000047.1, on the reverse strand, counting down.
ACTGACCCAGGCCCCGTGTTGGCCATGCCGGGCGAATTTGAAGATCGACGGCGCAATCGGAAACCGTTTCTGCCCGGAAGTCATCGTCGTGATCCGCTGCCCGTTGCGGACCGAGTCCGGCAGATCCTTATCGAACCAATCCTGCATCTTCGGCTTGTAATCCCACATGTCCAACTGCGACGGGGCGCCCGACATGAAGAGATAGATGATCCGCTTCGCCCGTGGTGCGAAGTGAGGCAATCCGGCCAGGCCTCCCATCGAGGCGCCGTTCGCGGCCGCTCCCGACGTGGCCCCGGGCAGTTCGGCGCCGAGCAGCGAACCGAGCGCAGCCGCACCGATCCCCGTGGCGGCTCGGCCAAAAAAATGGCGGCGTGTTTCGATCAACGCGGAGTCGCGCAGTGGGTTCATTTCGGTTGTCCTGTCAGCTGCGGTCAAGTCGTCGTCTCGTCGCAAATCGATGTTTCCGGGTTACCCCCGAGTTACGGTTTCGCTCAAGTTGAGCAGCAAATGGGCTACCATGGTCCAGGCTCCCAGCTCGCCAGTGTCCAGCGTCTTGTCGAGCGGTGATTCACCGGCGGCCAGCAACTTGGCGGCAGCCTCCGGATCGCTCGCGAACTCGGCGCGGTAATCCTCATACAGCGCCTTCAATGAATCCAGCTCGCTGCGATTGGGAACACGGGCCAGGACGGACCGGAATGCGAATTTGATACGTTGTTCGACGTCCTGGCCGCCGTCCGTCATCACCCGCTCGGCGAATTTCCTTGCCGCTTCGATGAACTGCACGTCGTTCATCAACACCAGTGCCTGCAGCGGGGTGTTGGTCCGTGCTCGACGCACCTGGCACGTTTCGCGGTCCGGCGCGTCGAACGCCGTCATCGTGGGCGGTGGCGAGGTGCGTTTCCAGAACGTGTACATGCTCCTTCGGTACAGCTTCGCGCCCGAGTCCTGTTTGAAAACGGACGTGTTGCTCCCGCCGAATCCGACCGGCTTCCACAGACCGGCGGGTTGGTAGGGGCGGACGCTCTTGCCGCCGATTTCGTCGACCAACAAGCCGCTCAACGCCAAGGCTTGATCTCGGATGACTTCGGCGTCCAAGCGAAACCGGGGCCCGCGTGCCAGCAACCGGTTCTGCGGATCCGCCGCCAGCTTCTCCGGCGTCACTCGGGAAGCCTGCCGGTAGGTCGAGGACATCACCAGCAGCTTCAAGAACCGCTTCACGTTCCAGCCCGATTCGACAAATTCGACCGCCAGCCAGTCGAGCAGCTCCGGGTGCGACGGTTGCTCACCCTGCAGCCCGAAATCTTCGGCCGTCCTGACCAACCCGGTGCCGAAGAACTGTTGCCAGTACCGATTGACGGTGACCCGGGCGGTGAGCGGATGATCGGGGCGGGTCAGCCATTGGGCCAGCCCCAGCCGGTTGGCGGGTGCTTCGGCCGGCAGTTCTCCCAGCCACTCGGGCACACGAGACTCGACCGCCTCTCGCTTGAGCGTATACTCGCCCCGCTCCAACACGTGAGCTTGCCGCGGCTGCTGACGTTCTTCCATCACGAGCGTTGCGGGAATCGCTTTCTCCAGGTCGGCCAGTTCCTGCTGCCAACGCGATCGCCGCTGCAGCGGCTCCGCAAAGCGCGCTCGCGACGCCGGATTGACGTGCTGCAGGTAGTAGCGGAGGAGCTGATCGCTTTGTGCGGCGGTCCGCTGGTCCGCTTCGACGTCCAGAACCTTTTGCACGTCGGCCGGCAGCGCGGGGTGCTTGACGGTCTTTCGGTAGTGCTCCCAAGCGGCCAGCGACTCCGCCTGTTGGGGACCGAGTGGAGCGATGGTTACGATCCCCGCCTGGTCCCAGTGGACGGTCCCTTTGAACTGGGTAAAGGCCCAGCCATTTAGTTTCGAGCCCGGCGGAAGATTGACGGCGGCGGCGGGGACTTCCAAGCGAACCCATTCGCCGACCCGGGGAAGATCGCCGAGCCGCAGGTTCGACGGGTTGTTTCGCCCCGCGCCGTGCGCCTTGTCGGCTCCCCAGAACGCGCGATGCTCCCAGCTCCCATCGTTGAATTGAAGCTGCACCGTCTCAGGCGGATCCTTTGGATCCAGGAAGACGTAAGCAAACAGGATATCGTTGGCGCCGACAATCAACGGCTCCGATGCTCCCGTAAAATAGTGTTGCGTCAGGCCATTCCCGGTTCGCACGGTGGCGTTGGCGCCGCTGTAGACGGGATGGTCGGGGGCGGTGACGAACTTCCAAGGATCGGGCCCGTCGCCTGCCGGCTGGGCACCCGGCGGCAGGGCATCGTCAAACCAGACTCGATCCTGCTTGGCCAACGGATCGAGCGGCTTGCCTGCCAGTGGGTCTTCGTACTTCCACTGGCTGATCGCGGTTTCGATCTCGGCCTCGACCTCGGCCAACTGGCCGGTTAACGTCCGCTGCCTGGCCGCCTGCAACGAGCTGGGAACCTTGACCGATGGGGGCGGCAAGAGGGCGTTTCCGTCCATCGCCTTTTCGGTCAGGCTGAAGAAGTAGGAAAAGAGCTGGTAGAACTCTTTCTGCGTCAGGGGATCAAATTTGTGATCGTGGCAGGCGGCACAGCCGGCGGTCAATCCCAGCCAGACTGTCGACGTCGTTTCAACTCGATCCACGGCGTACCGCACGTAATATTCTTCGGCAATCGAACCGCCTTCGCTGGTGGTGACGTTGCACCGGTTGAACCCGGTGGCGACCCGCTGCTGCAACGTCGGGCCTGGCAGCAGGTCACCCGCCAACTGCTCGACGGTGAACTGATCGAAGGGCATATTCCGGTTGAAGGCGTCAATCACCCAATTGCGATACGGCCAGATCGACCGCTCGTTGTCGAGATGCAAACCATGCGTATCGGCATAGCGGGCCGCGTCCAGCCAGATCCTGGCCATCTGTTCTCCGTACCGTTGCGACTCGAGCAGCCGATCGACCAGCCGTTCGTACGCCAGGGGCGACGTGTCGGCCAGAAAATCGTCGACCTCGTCGATGGTCGGCGGCAAGCCGGTCAGGTCAAGCGTCGCGCGACGGATCAACGTCGGCTTGTCGGCCGCAGGCTCCGGCTGCAATCCCGCCTCGCGCAACCGGTCCTGAATAAACAAGTCGATCGGATTCTCCACGTGCCAGCCGCTGACTTGCGATGGAGGCGGTGACCGCCGGGGCGGTTCGAACGCCCAATGTCCGGACCACGTTGCCCCTGCGTCAATCCACGTCTTGAGGCGAGCAACCTCGGCATCGGACAACTTCTTACCGGAACCCGGCGGCGGCATCCGCAAGTCCGGGTCGGTGGAACTGATCCGAGCATAAAGGCCGCTGTTCGCGCTGTCGCCCGGGACCAGCGCCCGCTCGCCGGAGTCGAGTTTGGTGGTCGCGCCGCCGCGGTCGTCGAGCCGAAGTCCGGCCTCCCGATTGGCCTCGTCCGGACCGTGGCACTGAAAGCAGTTCTCGGACAACAGCGGGAGGATGTCGCGGCTGAAGTCGAGCGGCCGTTCGGCGCATACGTCCGGCGGCAGCGCAAACAAACCAACCGCCGCGGAGACGGTCATGATTGCAACGATGCAGCCGGACCGGCCGCTGCCTGTGAGAACGCGGTGTGGGAGACATCGAAGGGCTGGCATTGGCACGATCATCGTGGGGGGGAGGGTTCGGACGGAACCTCCATTGTAGCGTCCCGCGGGCCCTGCATGGAACGGTCGAATGCGGTGGCGTGTGGGCAGAAATTTGGACGGCGGCAAGTCTTCGAACGAAGGCGACGCCCAGACGAGGCCGTTCGTAGCGGAGCGGCCTCGCAGGGCATCGACATGGCGTGGCCCACGTTCGATGTCGAGTCGAACGTCGGTTACGCCTTAACCATCTCGGCCGTCACGATGCTGGTGCCAGGCACGCCGTCGCCCTTGGCCCGCGGCTTCCCGTGAATCCTGGCGTAGAGTGCCAGGTGGAAGAAGTGCGACACGGCCAGCGCCACCAGCACCAAGCCTGTCTTGGTGCTCACCAGCTCAATCGCTTCGGTCGAATTGGTCGCCATCCCGCCGAGTTTCAAGGTCAGCAGGACGAACCCGAAATGCAGCAGGCAGAACCCGACCGACAGCAGGCGGCCCAGCGAGTTGGCCAACTCGTCATTCCCCTTGCAGCCTTTGGCCAGGAAGACTCGGCCGTGAACATTCAACGTCCGCGCCACCCAACATGTCAGGCCGATTCCAATCGCGATGTAGGCAAAATACGTGACGACCGTGAGAGAGAGGTTGGCGAACATGATGTGTTCCTTTGTCTCAGATGTGAGAATGGGTTGCAGCAGCCGGATTCCAGCAAATGGCTCCGTTCAGTTTTCGTTGACTCCAGAGAGGCGAACCGTGGTACCGGGCCGAGTCGCCGCGGACCAGCGGCTGCTAATGCAGGTGAACACGGCCAGATTAAAGCAGTGCATCGTGCCCAGAATGACGAGCACAAGGCCGATCTTGGTGGCCAGGAATTCGACGGCCTCCTGAAAGTTGCTCGGCTTGGCACCGAGCTTCAATGCCAGTGTGACGTAGCCCAGGTTGATGAGATAGAATCCGACCACCAGCAGGTCGTTGACGGCATCCGCAATCCGTTCGTTTCCATGAAACGTGGTCACCAGGAAGACGCGACCGTGCGTGTGAAGCGACTGGGCAACCCAAACGGTGATGACGATGCTCGCAGCCAGGTAGACGAAATAGGTCGCCGTTAGAATCATGACAGCCCCCTCGCTTCGCGCTTGCCGGATCTGGTCATGGCGGGACCAGGCAGATCGCCGCGGCCCGCTCTGTTGACTTCGCTTGGGCCGCGGTACTAACCGTCAAATGAGCCTCGCGTTAACTTGAGAAAATGGACCGTCATGGGCAATGCACCGTGATACCCGGTGGTCGGCGATCCGGCACGGGTCGGTGATCTCGTTCGTCTGCGGTCGCAAAATCATCCATCGCCCCCTTTCAGCCCACGATTCGCCAGGATACGTTTGGCCAAAACGTGCGCTGTCTGCCCGCTCCGCAAACGTCACGGCCAGCCTATGAATGACGCGATGACCACCGCCGCTCGCACGAACTTCTCCGCGTGGGATTGGGCGATCGTGGTTGCCTACTTGCTGATCTCGTTAGCGATCGGTCTCTACGTCAAGCGTTATGCGACGACGATGACGTCGTATATCGCGGCCGGCCGCGGTGTGGGTGTGTGGCTCGGCGTGGCCACGATGAGCGGCACGGAGATGGGGCTGATCACGGTCATGTACAACGCAGAGAAGGGCTTCAAGGGAGGGTTTGCGGCCTTTCATATTGGCGTCTTGGCGGGACTTGTGACGTTAGGGGTCGGCCTCTCCGGATTGATCGTCGGCCCCCTCCGCGAGTTGGGCGTACTGACGATTCCCGAATACTACGAACGTCGCTTTGGGCGGAAGACGCGCGTCCTGGGAGGTGTGGTGCTGGCATTGGGAGGGATCCTCAACATGGGTCTGTTTCTCAAGGTCGGGTCGATGTTCATCGTCGGCGTGACGGGCCTCTCACATGCTGGCTGGGCGGTGCCGCTGGTGATGACCGGGCTGTTGACACTGGTGCTGGTCTACACCGTGCTGGGCGGCATGATCTCCGTCGTCGTGACGGACTACGTGCAGTTCGTCGTTCTCTCCTGCGGCATGCTGTTGGCCACGCTCTTGGCGATCTCGCAACTCGGCTGGACGACCATCTTCGAGGAGATCCAGCTTCAGTTCGGCGCCGGCGGCTTCGATCCGCTTGCCTCCCCCGCGTTTGGTCCCGAGTACGTTGTCTGGCAAGCCGTGTTGGGGCTGGTGGGCTGTGCGGTCTGGCCCACCGCCATCGCCCGGGTCCTGGCCATGGAGAGTCCGACGGCGGTCAAGCGGCAGTTCACCTGGTCCTCAATTGCGTTTGCGATTCGGCTGATTGTGCCTTGCTTCTGGGGCATTTGCGCCTTCGTGTTCGTGACACGCGTGGTCCCCGAACTGGGCCCGTGGTTTGGTGTCGGCGAGGGTGAACTGGCGGCAGGGCAAGAACCCGTCAGTGCCCTGTACGCGATGCCGATTTTTATGGGGCGACTGCTTCCGGTCGGCATCCTGGGGCTGGTTTCGGCCGCCATGATCGCCGCCTTCATGTCGACCCACGACAGCTACCTGCTCTGTTGGAGTAGCGTGATTGTCCAGGACATCATCGCGCCTCTCCGTCGGGAACCCCTTTCCATTGCCGCCCGAGTGCGGTTGACGCGGTTGCTGATCGTCCTGATCGGCGGGTACATCTGGGCCTGGGGACTGTTCTACGAAGGCGGAGATGACATTTGGGACTACATGGCAATCACCGGGGCCATCTATTTCACCGGCGCGTTTGCCCTGTTGATCGGCGGCCTTTACTGGCGCGGCGCGAGTTCGTCCGGGGCGTTCTGCGCGTTGCTGGCCGGATGCTCGGCCGTCCTGGGACTGGGTCCCATCCGGAGCCCCGTGGCACGGTGGCTCCTCACGTTGACCGACCGCCCCGCCACGCAGGAAGCGGCCGACACTCTGCTCAGCAGTGCCCGCGTCGGCCTCCTGAGCGTGGCATTCACGTTGACTGTCTTCGTGGTCGTCTCGTTATTGAGACCTGACAACCGGTCAGCCGCAACCACAGCGGCGGCGCATCGCGGGGAGTGACTCATGGTTTGGGTTTCGATCTGGAAAGTGGTGCTGGTCGTCAGCCTCGCGCTGTTCGCCATGCTGACCATCATCACCACGCTACTGGGAGCGGCCGACATTCGCCGTTTGTTCCGGCGCCTCAACGACGAACACGACACGCCCGACCGGTGAGCAAGCGAACATCCTGGCGCAATCCCGTAGGTCGTGCGGTGCATGGCATTCCGCAAACTGGCATTCCGCAAGCTGGCATTCCGCAAGCCACGCGATGCATGGCATCACGGACTGACGGCTCCCCGCACGGGCGTGCACCGTGTGCAACAGCCGGGGCGTTGGACCCTATCGACCCGCCGGCGCGCCGGGAATCAACCGGGCGTCAGGATCGTCCGGGTCGCGATCCAACATCAAGAATTGGAACAGGTCGACCAGTTCCTGCGGCTGGAGTTGCTTCTCCAGATCTTCCGGCATCAACGACAGTTTACTGACGATCACTTCGTCGATCTGACCCCGTGGGATGACTTCCTGTTTGCCACCCTGGATCTTGAGCACCATCCGTTGCCTGTTATCCTCGGCGACCAGCCCGGTCACGACACGGCCGGTGGTCGTGATGACCGTGCGCGCCTGGTAGGACGCGCCGATCACCAGGCTGGGATCGAACACATTGGACAGCAATTGGTCAAACGAAGCTCGCCCATTGCGGGTGATATCCGGACCCACTTCCTGGCCCTGCCCGTAGATCTTATGGCACTGGCCGCAAACCTTCTGAAAGACCGTCCGGCCGCGTACGGCGCTGCCGGTGGACGTCGTTAAGCGCTCGCGCATCTCTTCGATCACCTGCAGTCGCTGCGGATTTCGCTCTGTTCGTACGGTGCCCCATCGGGTCCGCACCAGTTCCACCAGTTCCGCATCGCGACTGACCTGCAAGCGGGCAACCTGGTTGGCGTTCAGTACCGATGGGGCCAGCGTCCCGGCACCGATGGCGTGGATCAGCGGCTTGCTCCATTCCGCTCGTTGCGTCAACAGTTCGATGGCCTTCGGCTGCAAATCCGGCGCCAGGCGAGGATAGACCTGGAGTACCAGGTCGGCCACTCGCGGAGACTCGAAGTGGGCGAGTGCGGCCAGCACGCGCGACACCAGCCGAGGTGACGTCGCCGGATCGGTCACTAACTTGCCAACAAGCGTCAGCAGCCGTGTGTGCCGAGCCGCTGCCAGCGCGTCCAGGGCCGCCAGTCGGTTCTCTTCGTCACCGGTCGGCGTGGCGAGGATCTTTTCGAGCTCCCTGCTGGCTCGCTGATCTCCCCACGACCCGGCCACCAGTGCCACATCCAGGAACAGGGGCTGCTCGGGACCGGCCGCCAGAATGGCCCCAAACTTCTCGCCCAACTGGCGGCGAACGCTGGTGAGACGTGGCTCGCCGAGTTCGCCGGACTGGATGGCGGCGCGGAGCGTTGCCAGACACTTGGCTGCTGTTTCCTGGTCGACCTCGATGACGAAGTCGAGCAGGGTTACGACGGCGTCCACTTCGTCATCTGCTGCGGCAGCCGTGATGGTCGGCAGCCAGGCCCCTCCCCACAGCAAGCCCATCACCGCGACGAACGAACACCATCGCATCCTCGACGACAGCCATGTTGACGAGCGGGAACGCGAGAAACAGCACATGGCGAGGAGGCCTTTTGCAACGGTCGTCGGAGAAATGGAGCGAACCAGGGCGCACGGGATGGGGACCTATTTCCTGGCCGCCAGAATCCGCTCGGTGGCCCGCGGCAGGATCTTCTTCAAATTGGGAGCTTGCGATAAATCGTGCTGTTTGACCAGGGCCAGGAATTCCGTACTCCGCTCCTGTAGCAGGGGGTGCAGATTCTGCCAGACAACCTGCGGGATGAGTGGATCGTCACCGCTGTTCGCCAACAGGTCGACGAGGATCGGCAAGGGATCCACCCCCTCCAGCTTCATGCATGCCACGGCGACCTGGAGTTGAACATCCGGCGACGGGTCGCGGGTCAGGGTCAACAGTTTGTCGCGGACCGCTTCGTCCGTTCGTCGGCCGAAGTTGCCGGCCGCGCGAACCGCCCAGGCACGAAACCCAGGATCCGGGTCGGTCAACAGGCGAAAGTGAATCGCGGGGTCGATCCGGCCACGGCCGACCAACACCCAGAGTGCCCGCATCCGGGCGGTGCGGGGAGTCGCCGGGTTGCTAACCATGTCCAACACCTTGGTCAAGGTCTCGCGGTCGCCGCGCGTGGTCAACTCCAGTTGTGCCCTTTCGCGGAAGAAGACGTTGGGGCTCCCTAAGCGGGCAATCAACTGGTCGCCGGTCTCGGCAGACAGATCGAATGCCGGAGCTCGTGGCGAGTCCTGGTAGCGAATTCGATACAGCCGCCCGTGCCCCCGATCCACCTCGGCCGGCTTGGCCCGCGCGTCCTGGTAACAGTGAAAGCGGTCATACCAATCCAGAATGTACAAGCAGCCATCCGGCCCGGTTTTCTGCGCGACCGGCATGAACCAGACATCGTTTGCCGTGAGGAAATCGGGCCTCTTTTCACCCCGGTAGGTGCTGCCGCGGCGATGCAAGACGTCGACGTTGATGCAGTTGCCATGAATGTTCCCCATGTACAACCGGTTGCGATACTCGGCCGGGTAGGCGTCGCTGTCGAAATACGTGATCCCGCAGTATGCGGCCGCCTGGTGCTTGTAGTCGACAATCGATTCGATCTTCCAGGTGAAGGGCGGATAGGGACCGCCCTGACGATGGTAGTACCCGTCCTCGGCGATATGCCACAAATGATCGATCACGCATGCGCTGAGGAACGCATTCCCTTCCGGGTCCCAGGCGATCCCCCAGGGGTTGCTGGTTCCCTCGGCAAACAGTTCGAACCGATGCGTGCGCGGATGAATCCGGAACAGGGCGCAGGTGAAGTCGAATGTCTTGCCGCCTTGCTTGACGAGGCTGCGGTTGAAGACGCCGTTGAGCCCATACAGGTATCCGTCGGGTCCCCAGGTCAGCGAATTGGGCAACTCGTGCGTGTCATGGCGGCCGAAACCGGTAACGATCACTTTGCGCTGATCCGCTTTCCCGTCGCCGTCCGTGTCGCGGAGGAACAGGATGTCCGGTGCGTTGGCAACCCACACGCCTCCGTGTCCGACAGCAATCCCCGAGGGAATATTGAGGCCTTCCGCGAATACGGTCACCTTATCCGCTTTGCCGTCGCCGTCAGTATCCTCCAAGACCTTGATGCGGTCCCGACCGGGCCCGGCCTCCAGGCGAGGATATTCGAAGCTCTCCGTAATCCAGATGCGGCCCCGTTCGTCGAACGTCATGGCGACCGGATTGACAATGTCCGGTTCGGCGGCGACCAATTCCACCTGAAAGCCTTCGGGAACGTCCATCGCGGCGATCGCCTGGGCGGGAGTGAGCGCCGGACCGGGTGGCTTCGACTGGCGACGGGGAATGAACGGTTCGTCGCCGTGGGCCTGTCGCACCAACATTGCAGGCGTCGTGACCAGCATGGCGACAACAATCAGGGAGCAGCCCAGGGTCCAAGAGAAGCAGGCCTTACGGCGGTCGTTCATCAGATCCTCACGATGACGGAGTCGGGGGAGAGGGTAAACAGGACGCCGCCTACCGATGGTGCGTTTGACCTCGAGAACCGGCCGCCCTTGCAACGTCGATTATGGGCCGCTGGTGCCCGGCCCGCAAGGATTACCCAGACGGTCGGCGGCCGGCCGGATTGCCTCGCTCGCCCAGCCCGCACAGCGCCCGAACGGGCTGGGCCGGCATGCCGGTTCGAGGCCCCCACACAGGACAATCGGCCACGCGATACCAAGTAGTCCGAGGCGTTGGAAACGAAGTCTGATGGCAAGGATGGAGCACGACTAGAACTTCCCAGCGGAAGACGACCGGCCGCTTTTATTTCTCGACACTTGGGCCGCGAGTTGCCATAATATGGCGGAATCGGCGACCCGCTTGGAGACGCGCCCGGTCGCAACCTCCCTCACATTCTTACCCCGCAAGGTGTCCCATGCGTCGAACCATCGTGTTGTTCATGATCGGCTGCGCGATTCCATTTTCCCTGGCTGGCTGCGGAGGTGGCGAAACCGCCTCCGACAGTGGCGATGCCGTTGCCCAGAATGACGGTGGCGGCGACGCCGGCATGATGCCCGCCGGCGGAGAAATGGGAATGGAAGGCGGCGGTCCGGGTGCCGGCGGTGAGGGCATGGGCATGGGTCCGGGAATGGGTATGGGACCGGGAATGGGACCCGGCGCGGAAGGCATGGGCGCTGCGCCCGGGGCCGACGGCATGGGAATGATGCCCGGGCCGGATGGGATGTCCGGCGAGGCGGGACAATATGCGGGTGCGGAATACGCCGGCGCGGATGCGGGCGACCCCATGGGCGAGAACGGCTACCCGGACCCGGCTTTGGCCGGTCCCGGATTCGCAACGGGAGAGGCGGGGATCGGTCAGGGTGGCTACGGCGGTGATCCGGCCGCCATGGATCCGGCGGGCTACGCAACGGGCGACCCGATGGGTGAAGGCGGTTACGCAGGCGCCGATGGAGCCGCCTACGGTGCTCCCGGCGCGCCCGGTTACGGTGCTCCCGGCGGCGCACCCGGGTATGCGGGCGGTGCACCTGGCGCACCCGGCGGGCCAGGATACGGAGCCCCTGGCGCCCCCGGCATGCCACCCGGCGCACCGGGCGCACCGGGCGCTCCCGGCCTGCCGCCCGGCGCACCAGGAGCCCCCGGCATGCCGCCCGGCGGCGCGTTGCCGGGCGGACCCGGCGTCCCGGGCTATCCGGGTGCAGAAGGCAATCCGGGTGCCTACGCGGGCGGCCAGCCGGGGGCCTACGGCGCGGAAGGCGATGCGGCCGCCTTTGCGGGTGGCGAACCGGGCGCCTACGGGCCGGGCGGCTATGGAGCCGGACCCGGCCGCGCCGGACAGGTAGCTCGCCCAACCGGCTTCGATGGTGCGGCACAGGTCGCCTTTCGTGAAGGCCGCGACGACGATGCGATGAAGTTCCTCTATGCCCATGCACTGTCCAGCGGAGAAGGGGCGGCAAACCTGCTGACCAGCATCCAATGGGTGCGCGGCTTGCGTCGTCCGGTGATGGCGGTCCGCTTCGGCGCCGGCGTGATGCTTAAGGCACCGCCAAATGTTGAAGACGTTAAACCGATTGGGTCGACGCAAGCCTTGCCAACCCGTGGCGGGCGTGGCGGCGGGTTCGGTGAAGGCCAACCGGGAGGTGGCCCCGAAGGTGCACTCGGCGGCTTCGGAGGCGCAGGAGGATTTGGACAAGGGGGTGCTGCCGCCGGCGGGCTGCTGGCGAAGTTCGGTGGTGACCTCGGCACCGGGCTCGCCAAGGAATTCGCCAAGCGGGTCGATCGCGGCGACTTTGGTGCAGTGCTGAAAGACGCCGCGAAGGGTGGCGGCGCCGGCGGTGGTGGATACGGCGCCGGCGGATACGGCGCCGGCGGATACGGCGGTGAAGGAGGCGCCCCTGGATTGGCCGGCGGACCCGGGATCCCCGGCGGCGCACCCGGTCTGGCCGGCGGCGCCGGAATCCCTGGCGAGCCGGGTGGCTACGGTCAACCGGGCGACTTCGCCGGGGCCGAAGGTGGCTTTGGTGGGGGTGGCGGCGAGCCTTCGATGCGGGGAATCACGATTCTCGGCGTGGGAACGGCCCGCGAACTGACCGAGAAGGCGAAGGAGAGCGGCGTCGACATCCTGGCCGTCTTTGAAGTCTCCGTCAAACGCAACGTCAAGACGGGACTGATTACCAACGATACCAAGATTGTGCTCATCGACGTTGCCAAGAATGACCGGCTCTACACCACCAAGACGCTGAACAACTTCAAAGTCCAGAAGGCGCGTGCCGACGACAAGGACGATGGGATCGAAAAGGAAATCAATGGGTTGTTCGAATTCATTGATGAAAATCTCATCATGGGGCCGTCACCCGAAGGTCTGACGGCAGAAGTTATTCAGAGGCGGGTCGACAGCCTGGCAAGCCAGAAAGCGGAGAATATCCTGCCGGTACTCACAGAAATCCGCTACTGGCACCGCCAGAATCTGCTCGACGATGAAGGCCTGACCGCAGCCTTCTCGAAGATGCTCTCTCCAGATGTGGGGGCCGCGTTGGCAACCGGAAGCGAGGACGAGCGGAAAGAAATCGTTAAACGGTGGCTCCCGGAGAGCGCCGGCTGATCACCGTATGACGACGAGCGGGAAATGCAGGGGCGACGGAAGTGCGGAAAGTTGGCGGTGACACGGCCGGCAAGATTCCGCACCACAGTGCGTCATGCATCGTGTGATCTACGGGACACTCGGGGCGTCATTGAATTTACAAATTCAGTGAGGCCCCGTTCCTAAGCGAAGATCCGACTCCACACTCCGTTGGCCGCGAACAGGCTGTAGAAGAGAACGATCAGCAAGATGAAGCTGGCCCAACGTTCGGGCCCGTCGCTGGTGTAGGCAACACCAAGCACTCCGAGCGTGCAGAGGAGCGAGGCCAGGAGAAGTGTCACCTGGCGCCAGTAGCTCCAGATCTGGTCGTTGTGCACTGCGGTCACGGCCGCCTGATCGTTGTCGAGCCAATCAGCGACTTTCAATGCGGATTCCTCGGCGTCCCGGTCTTCGCGAAGCTTGGCAAGCGCCGTTCCCAACTCGCGTAGCCGTGTGGCTTCTGCCGCAGTTCGGCTCGACTTCCGATTCAGCCGCTCTTGATCTTGAAGGACCTCGCTTTCGCGCCGGTCCCAACGGTCCTGAAACTCACGCCGCTCCGCTTCCGCCATTGCCTTGCGCCGGACCACATTGCGGTCTCCCAATGAATCGCACCCGCGCGATAAGAGCGCCATCAACAGGCCAACGACGAAGACGGCGCGGCTGATGGTCCGAGGTTGCGTCTGGGACGTCTGGCCCCCCGGCTGCATGCGGATCGGCGTGGAATCCGGTTGGGACTGCTGCGTGGGTTGCTCAGAGTCCGCGCTGGTTGCTGCGGCTGACTTGCCGGCAATCAGGCCGGGCACTTCGCTGGCAGGGACCCAGTTCTCCATCCCCTCCTTCCATACGAAGTCCTCGCGCTGCAGTTTGCCAGCGGCGGCCAGGGCCTTGATCTGAGCCGTCGTGATCGGGCCTTTTTCTTGCTCGCCCCGAGCGTAATACCAAACCGAATCGCTCATCCCCCCTCCTCGTCGTGAAGGCCCTCCTCGTCGTGAAGGCTAGCCCGGATCATTAATGTACGAACAACGGTTCAGGGCGTGTTCTGTCGCAATCGCTTGTGATGAACTTGCTCAAAGCGCCGCGCAAATCGGCCGGCAGGCGTTAGCATCCGTTTTGTGCAGACTTCGAATGAACCGGGGCTAACGCCCACCGGCTGATGAATGGTCCGGGCTAGATGGCCTGTATCAGGTTTCGCTTGACAAATGAACCAAGTTTGAGCGACCAACGGGAGCGGACTGACATGCTGCGAGCGTCAGCTCGCGATTGGTCCGAGGCCCTGCCTCGCTAGATCTTACACCGCCGCACCACTTTTTTCACTCGACTGTCACTGATCGCCATGGCCGCGCGGAATCTTCGGCGCATTCGGCGCGGCCCGCCGAGTTCGCGGCCGACCGGCAGAACGATGCGTCGGCAAACGTCGCGCGGTGATTTGACTTCGAGCTCGTCCGACCTACAGTTTCTTAGCACGGCGGACATCTTGATATCGACATCACGACTGGCTTTCTCACCCCCCCGTGTTGGGCGGTCCCATCAATCGATGGAGCCGCCCTTTTTTGTTTCTTGTCGAAGCGGGCGGCCCGGTCCGCCGCGGCCTCGCGCCCCAGTCGCTTGACAAACCGCGGCGCCTCGACTACCTAAGACCGATTGCACTTCACCTTCTGACCGGTGGAGAACCGCCTTCCCGCCCGCCCCCGTCCTCGAAAAAGGTTCAAGCTCGCCATGTCACCCGGAATCGAATTCTCACCGTTGCAGGCGCTGGCGGATTCACAGGAAATCATTCCTGTCGACGTCGTCGGGGAGCTGTCGGATGTCTCGGATGTGGATGACGACTTCGACGAAGACGATTTCGATGACGAGTTCGACGACGATTTCGAGGAAGAGATCGAAGACGAGTACGAAGCGGAGAACGACGAGTTTCCCGATGATCCTTTTGGGAACAGCCCGGGCTTCGGCCAGGATGAAGATGTGGCCGACGAGCCGGATGAAGACGAAGACGCGGAATGAGTTTTCCGCGAGAACGACCGGAACGGGGTCCCAGTTCTGGCGACACGTGGAGCCACGCGGCCGGGATCTGCCCGGCGTGCACCGCGGCGCCATCAGGCATCTCGCCACCCCCCAACCGCCCCCCGCATCCCGCTCGACGGCGACCGATCGCGGCAGGCGGAATCCGGCCCGTTGGGGTTTGCCCCGGGGGTCTGCTGAATCCGCTCGCACGCGGGCCCGGGCATCGGCCGAATCGGTCGCTCCGAAGCCGCCCGATTACTCTTTGAGTTGAAGAAGAACACCATGTTTCAACCGGTCGAAAACAACGCCAGCTTTCCCAGCCTGGAAAACGAGATCCTCGAATTCTGGAAGGAACAGGACATTTATGGCAAGTCACTGGAGCGTCGTGCGGATGCGCCTCGGTTTGTCTTCTACGAAGGCCCTCCCACGGCCAACGGGATGCCTCATCCCGGCCACTGCCTGACCCGCGCAATCAAGGACCTCTTCCCCCGTTACCGGACGATGCGCGGTTTCTACTGCGAACGAAAAGGAGGCTGGGATACGCATGGGTTGCCGGTCGAAGTGGAAGTCTGCAAGGAACTGGGAATCCACTCCAAGGAAGAGATTGAAGCGTTCGGCATTGAACCCTTCATCCACAAATGCCAGCAAAGCGTCTGGCGATACATGCGCGAATGGGAACGGCTGACCGAGCGACTGGGCTTCTGGATCCATCTGCCGGACGCCTATGTGACCTACCACAAGACCTATGTGGAAAGCGTCTGGTGGTCCCTCAAGACGCTCTTCGATCGCGGACTGCTCTACCAGGGCCACAAGATCGTCTGGTGGTGGGCGCAAGGCGGGACCGCGTTGAGTGCCGGCGAGGTCGGCCAGGGCTATCGGGAAGTGGCGGACCCCAGCGTGTTCGTGCGGTTTCCCCTGCTGGACGACGAGGGCCAACGGACCGACACGTCGTTGCTGGTCTGGACCACGACCCCTTGGACCTTGCCCAGTAACCAGTTCGCGGCGGTTCATCCCGAGCTGACGTATGCCACCGTGACGGACACCGAGTCGGGTGAGAAGCTGATCCTGGCGGACGAGCTGGTCGAAACGGTGGCAACCAAGGCCAAGCGGGAGTGGACGGTGGAATCGACGTGCACCGGCCGGCAGTTGGTGGGGCGCCGCTACCTGCCTCCCTTCGATGACTACTATCGGGAGCTGGGCGACCGGCGGGCACCGCTGAAAACGGGCGGCGAAGACTATCTCGCCTGGCGAATCCTCTCGGCGGATTTCGTTACCACGGAGAGCGGGACCGGCGCTGTGCACCAGGCCCCGGCATTTGGCGAAGTGGATTACGAAGTACTGATCGCCGATCAGGAACGGTTCGTCTCCGGTGAAGGTCCGGAGTTGATCTGCGCCGTGGGTCCGGACGGCAAGTTCACGTCCGAAGCTCCCGATTACGAAGGCCGCTGGGTCAAGGAGGCGGACAAGGACATCTGCCGCGACCTGCGGGAACGGAACCTCTTGCTGCACCTTGACCAGTATTTGCACGAGTATCCGTTTTGCTGGCGGGCCGAGGAAGATCCGCTCATCCAATACCCGCGGCAAAGCTGGTTCGTGCGGACCACGAAGTTTCAGGACCGCATGCTGGCCAACAACCAGGAAATCAACTGGCTTCCCGATCACATCAAGGGGGGACGATTCGGCAAGTTTCTCGAATCGAACGTCGACTGGGCCCTCTCGCGGGAACGGTTCTGGGGGACGCCGCTGCCAATCTGGGTTTGCGACCAGACGGGCAAACAGGAGGCGGTGGCCAGCTACGCGGAACTGCTGGCCAAACCTGGCGTCCAGGGGACGGAAGTCTGGACGGCGGCCAAGCAAGCCAACCCGGAACTGGTCGACGACCTCTGTGTCCACAAACCGTACATTGATGAAGTCACGTACGATTCCCCGTTCGCCGCGGGTGGGCGGATGCGGCGGGTCTCCGAAGTCATCGACTGCTGGTACGACAGCGGCGCGATGCCGTTTGCCCAGTGGGGCTATCCGCATCAGGGGCACGACGAATTCCAGGCACAGTTTCCGGCGGATTTCATCAGCGAAGCGATCGATCAAACCCGCGGCTGGTTTTACAGCCAATTGGCGATCAGCACCTTGCTCTTTGCCGACCCGGACAACCGGACAGCGGAGACCGAGCCGGTGGACTTTCCCCACCCGTACCGCAACTGCATCGTCTTGGGCCTGATGATGGGCGAAGACGGACAGAAGATGTCCAAGAGCAAACGCAACTACCGCGAACCCACGGAGATTTTCGACAAGTACGGCGCCGATGCCCTCCGCTGGTTCTTCTTCGCGAAGCAGGCCCCCTGGACGACGATTCGCTACAGCGAAAGCTCCATCAAGGAAAGCATCCCGGAGTTCCTGCTGCGGCTTTGGAACGTCTACAGCTTCTTCGTCATCTACGCCAACATCGACGGGTTCGACCCCGGTCAACTGCTCGCACCCGATCACGCCTTGGCTGCGAACGCCCAATTGAACGCGGCCGACTTCGCCGCGGCACGCGGCTTTCGACCGATCGCACAGCGGGGCGAACTGGACCGCTGGATCCTCAGCGAGTTGAACCGGACGCTCAGCGGCGTCGTCGAGCGCATGGACGCCTACGACAACTTTGCCGCCTGCCAGTTGATCAATGAATTCGTGGACGGGCTTAGTAATTGGTACGTCCGACGCAGCCGTGACCGCTTCTGGGCCAGCGACAAGGAGTCGCCAGAAAAACTGGATGCGTATTGGACGCTCTACGAGTGCCTGCTGACAACCAGCAAGCTGGTGGCGCCCTTCGTCCCGTTCCTGGCCGACACGTTGTGGCGTAACTTGGCCAGCGTCTGCGGCCCGCAAGTGCTGGAAAGTGTCCACCTGTGCGATTTCCCCGGCGGCGACGACGCCGTCGTGGACGAGCAACTCTCGACGCGGATGCGGCTGCTGCGCGAAATCGCCTCGCTCGGTCGCAGCGCACGCATGGATGCCAAGCTCAAAGTCCGGCAGCCCTTGGCCAAAGTCGAGGTGATCCTGGCCGACGCGACCCACCAGCCGTGGCTCGCAGCACATGACGCCCTCCTCTGCACCGAACTGAATGTGAAGGCCATTGAATACACGGCAGATGCCGAGAAATACATCGAGTACCAGGTCCAGCCGAACTTCAAACGCTTGGGCCCTCGGGTCGGCAAACTGATGCCGGCCGTCAAGCAGGCGCTCGGCGAGGCCGACGGCGGCGCGCTGCTCGCTGAATTGACCGACACCGGTAAGGTCGAACTGGCTGCCGGCGATCAAACGGTCGAACTGGATAACGAGGACATTCAGGTGCGTCTCCAGGCCAAGCCGGGCTGGTCCGCGGCCCAGGGGACCTCGTGTGTCGTCGTCCTCTCCACGGAATTGACCGAAGAACTCCTGCGCGAAGGACTCGCTCGCGACGTTGTCCGGCTCGTCCAAGACCGCCGCAAACAACTTCAATGCGAGTTCACCGACCGCATCAGCATCGGCATCGTCACCGACTCCGATGACGTCAAGGCCGCCGTGCAAGACAACCTGGACTATATCGCGGCGGAGACCCTGGCCAACCGGGTGATCTTCGAGCGACTGGCAGACAGTGATCGTGTCGAGCACCAGGTCGGGGGTGACAAGATCGTCCTGCATGTCAGCGTGGATGCGCCATGACCAAGAACGATTCCCGCGATCGGCTGCCAATCGCCGTCTTGATTTCCGGCGGCGGAACGACACTGAGAAATCTGCTGCAGCATATTGCCGAGCGTGGTCTCCCGGTCGACGTCAAGCTGGTCATTTCCAGTTCCGCCCAGGCGAAAGGTTTGCAATACGCCGCAGACGCCGGGATCGCCGCGCGCGTCATTCGCCGCAGCGACCATGAATCCGACCAGACCTTCAGCACATCCGTATTCCAAGATTGCCGTCAGCAGAAGGTGCAACTGGTCGTGATGGGCGGATTCCTCAAGTTCCTCCCGATCCCGGCGGATTTTGAGAATCGGGTCGTCAATATCCACCCCGGCTTGATTCCCGCCTTTTGCGGCAAGGGCTACTACGGCTTGCGCGTGCATCAAGCGGTACTTGACTACGGCGCCAAAGTCAGCGGCTGCACCGTTCACTTCGTCGACAACGAATACGATCACGGACCGATCATTCTGCAATCGGTCGCCGACGTCCGCGAAGACGATACGGCCGAATCGCTACAACAGCGGGTCTTCGAGCTTGAATGTGAAGCACTCCCCAAGGCGATCCGCCTGATCGCGGAAGGTCGCGTCCGGGTCGAAGACCGGCACGTGCGGATCGCCCCCGCCTGACCGGTCGCTCGGCCAAGCTCATCTCCGGCCATTCACCGGCCGCCGGGCACTGTCGACGATGATGCATCAGCCGTTGGGCGTAGTCCCGGTTCCGTCGATCTCGGGCCGCCGACTCCGTTCATCGCGATGTAAATCGGACACGAACGGCGTTCCGGCTGATCTGCGCAATGCGCTGGGTTTGTTCACGACCAAGCATTGCGTCACGGAGACTTGCCCTGAATCGGCGTGCATCGATGAATGATCCGGCCTTTCCGTGGCCGCGGCCGCGTCGCCACTTGCACAGTGCCGCCGGGCTATTCCCGCGAGCTCCAACGCACGCCGCCCTCACTCATTCTCTACATCCATCCGTTTCACCGCATTCGTTTTTTTGTCAACATAACCCCCACTCGACCTATTCTTCAAACACTTTGTTTGCAATGACTTAGATCGGTCTCACGTTCCCAGAGCCGCAAGAATGAAAGAAAACTGTCATTTTATTGACGGCACATGATTGCATTGCGTCATTCTCATGCGCATAATCTTTTTAACCAGATTAACAAGACGTGCTGATGAGTTGATGTATGGCTCCCCAATCGGTCGCCGAAGAGCGGCGCAGCCGGCTTCTTGAATTCGTCCGACAGGAGGGCTTCGCTTCGCTGCCCGCGCTGGCCAGCGAAATGCAGGTTTCCGAGTCGACGATTCGCCGCGACCTCGATTCGCTGGAGGAGTCGGGGAGTGCCAAGCGGACGCATGGTGGGGTCTTTTACACGGGTCCCTCACCGAAGCTGCAACATTTCGACCAGCGGCAGAAGACCCATTGGGAGAAGAAGCAAGCCATTGCGGCGACCGCCAGTCAGTTGATCGAGGACGGCGACACGATTCTGCTGGATGGGGGGAGCACGACCTATGAACTGGCCAGGCTGCTGGTAGGCCGCCCGCTGCAAATCGTGACAAACTCCCTCCCGGTCGCCAACCTGTTCACTACGAGCGACGTAGATTTGGTCATGATTGGCGGTTCGGTGCATCCGCGAACGGGCGTCTCGCTGGGGCCATACGCCAACGCGATGCTGGCGGAAATCAATGTTCGTCGGGCGGTCCTGAGCGTCGCCGGGATCAACGACAAGGGGTACTTCAACAGCAACCTTCTGCTGGTCGAGACCGAGCGGGCCATGATGCGGGCTGCAGATTCGGTCATCGTGGTTGCCGACAGCACGAAGTTCGGCCAATCCAGCCTGGCCCGCCTGGTTGGGCTCGGCGACATCGACACGCTGGTCGTGGATAACGAAGTGCCTCCCGAGTGGCAGGCGAGAATTGGCAACGCGGGGGTCGAGGTCATCGTGGCCGACCGGCAGGAGACGACAACAAGAGGATCGGCAGAATAGGGGCCGCTGCGAGGCCGTCCGCTGGCTGGCCCGGCGGTAGCACGAACATCGCGGAGTCGCCGGGCTGGTTTCCCGCTCGCGGGGCGTTTCCCCCCGACAGGCGGCTGACTGACGGTCGTTTGCAGCGGCGGCGATCACCGACAACTTGAAATCACAACAGGATCAGACACGATGAGTTTTGCTGCTGGGGTCGACCGTGCGATGGTCGAACAGATTGTTCGCCAGATTGTCTTGACGCAATCGGGCAATGGCTCGCCGGGATCGGCAGACGCGCCGGATGACCTGGTCGTCAGCATTTCAGCGCGGCACTGCCATTTGACGGACGAGCATGTTGAGATGCTGTTCGGTCCCGGTCATACGCTGACCCCGGACAAGCCGCTGTACCAGGACGGATTCTTCGCCGCCGCAGAGACTGTGATGGTCGTCGGGCCACGGCGCCGCATGTTGCCGACCGTGCGCGTCCTGGGGCCGACTCGATCCCATAGCCAGGTGGAGCTCGCCTTCACCGACTCGATCTCACTGGGGATTGACGCTCCGGTCCGCCACAGCGGCCAGATCGAAGGCACTCCCGGCTGCGTCTTGGTCGGTCCTCGGGGCGTCGTGGAACTGGACCAGGGCGTCATCCGGGCGGCACGGCATGTTCACATGAGCCATCGCGAGGCACGGCGGCAGGGCGTTGCCAACGGTGATTTCATGAAGTTGCGCATCGAGTCCGGCGAATGCACGACCGTGATGGAAAACCTGCTCGTCCGTGCCGACGACACGGCGAAGCTCGAGGTGCACATCGATACAGACGAAGGGAATGCCTGTTTTCTGGATGGAGCCACCAAGGTCGAGTTGCTCAAGCAGGAGCCTTGTTCCTGCGAGCAGAAACACTAACGTGGCCGGGCCACAGCCAGGCAGGGAGCGTATCAAGAGCTGGTACGTTCCCGTTGGTCGCTCCAGAAACATGCACGCCCCGTGTGCATGTCACAACGTAAGACTCTAACACGGATTTCACATTTCCTTTTTGGGAGAAGTTACTGATGGCAAAAGCGATGGAAGCGTTGGGCATGATCGAAGCCAGGGGGTTCATCACCCTGGTCGAAGCCACGGACGCCATGATGAAGTCTGCCAACGTCGAGTTCCTGGGTTGGGACAAGGTTGGCAGCGGGCTCGTTTCAGCCTTCGTCACGGGTGATGTCGCGGCCGTGAAAGCGGCGACCGACGCCGGAGCGAACGCCGCCGGCCGGGTCGGCGAAGTGGTCAGCGTGCAGGTCATTCCGCGGCCTCACGAAGATCTGGGCCAGGTCTTGCCGAAGGTCGCTCGCGCCGCCCGCTCGAAGTAGGCCGCGATCCAATGTCCCCACAGCTCGTCCTGAGTTTTCTGACCGCATCCGACGGGCAGCACGAGCTTTCCCACACAACATTTGATGCTACGCATGCGAAGGAACAAGTTATGAGTACTGCAATTGGGATGATTGAGACCAAAGGGTTGGTCGGTCTGGTCGAGGCCACGGACGCGATGGCGAAGGCCGCGAATGTGGAAATCGTCAAGCGCATCGACATTGGCGGCGCGTTCGTCACGACCGTCGTCCGCGGCGACGTCGGCAGTGTTCGGGCGGCGGTCGAATCCGGCGCGACGGCCGCCTCGCAAGTTGGCGAATTGGTCGGCAGCCACGTGATTCCGCGTCCCGCCGAAGGGCTCGTCGAAGCCTACCTGTCGTAGGCCGACAACTGCGGCCGTTGAGCGCAGGCCCTTCCTGCTCGGCGCCGCCCGTAATTGCTCGGCGCGGCCCGTAATTGCTCGGCGCGGCCCGTAATTGCTCGGCGCAGGCCCGTAATTGCTCGGCGCAGGCCCGTAATTGCTCGGCGCAGGCCCGTAATTGCTCGGCGCGGGTCTCTGACCCCGCCGAAACCGCCGACCGCAGGTCTCCCCTCCAACACGTCAAACGTCAAGGACATTTTCAGGAACGGGCCGCCACGGCAGCTCGAATCAAAGGATAGTGGACGATCATGAAGATCTTGGTGGCAAATCTCGGTTCGACCAGTTTCAAATACCGGTTGTTCGACATGGAGGGCGAGCACCAACTGGCGCGGGGCGGTATCGAGCGGATTGGGGCGGCGGAGAGCCCTTGCGGAGTCGAGATCGGCGAATTCAAGGAAGAGCTGACAGCGCCGATTCCCGACCATGCCGTGGCCGTCCGCAAGTGCCTGGAACAACTGACGCACCCGGAGAACGGATGCCTGCAAGACGCCGCGGAAGTCTCCGCCATCGGCTTCAAAGCCGTGCATGGAGGCCGCATCAGCGGCGTGCAGCGGGTGAATGACGAACTGCTGGACGCAATGGCGGAGATGAACCAGGTGGCGCCGGCCCACAATCCGCCTTACATCGCAGCCATGCGGCAACTGGCGGACAAGTTGCCGGATATCCCGCTGGTCGCGGCCTTTGAAACGGGATTTCATGCCACGATTCCGGACCGACTCAGCTATTACGCCTGCCCGTATGAATGGGGCCACGCTTACCAGGTTCGCCGCTGGGGATTTCACGGGGCCAGCCATCGCTACATCGCCAATCGCATCGCGGATCGGCTGGGACGAGAAGACCTCCGCGTCGTTTCGTGCCATCTGGGCGGTTCGAGCAGCCTGTGTGCGATTCGTGGCCGCGAAAGCGTGCAGACGTCGATGGGCATGAGCCCGCAATCGGGTCTTCCGCACAACAACCGGGTGGGCGACTTCGACCCGTTCGCCCTGCCGGTCGTGATGAAGGCCACGGGGAAATCACTGGCGGAAGTCCTGGACGATCTGGCGGAAAAGGGCGGGCTGCTCGGCCTGAGCGGTGTGAGTGGTGACGTTCGTGACCTGGAGCAAGCAGCCGCGGCGGGGAACGAGCGTGCCCGGTTGGCACTCGACATGTTCACCTCGGAGATCCGCCGCTACCTGGGCGGCATGCTGGTCGAGTTGGGCGGACTGGACGTCTTGGTCTTTACCGGAGGGATCGGCGAGAACGGGGTTCGAATCCGGGAAGGCGTCTGCGCCAACCTGGAAGGGCTCGGGATCGGCCTCGATGCGGCTGCCAACGCGGCCCCGCGGGGCGAAACCAAGATCAGCTCGGCAAACAGCCGGACAGAGATTTGGACCATCCCCACCAACGAAGAACTGGTCGTCGCCAGGCAGACCCGCGACCTGTTGCAATCCGCGTAGGGGAGGCCACATTGCCTTAGCAGACCGGCGTTCACCTGAGTTCAGATCATACCAACCAACCTCGCAAACAAGGCGCGTCATGTTTGTCGCAAAGGTCACAGGATCGATCGTATCCACCCAAAAAGTCGACACGATGGTCGGACATAAGCTGCTGGTCGTCGAGCCGTACCGGCTGGATGCGAAGACGCGCAAGTCGCTCACCACGACCGGCCGCACGTTTGTGTCGGTGGATACGCTGGGGGCGGGGATCGGCGAGTATGTGCTTATCACTCAGGGGTCGAGCGCCCGGCTGACTCCGGAAACGAAGGGCCTGCCGGTCGACTGCGTCATCATCGGCATCGTTGACAACGTACATATTGATAACCTCTGCGTGTACAGCAAGGACGATTAAGCAGGGTCGAACCGATTACGAGGCAGGGACGGACGGTGCGGCGGTCGCCGCGAGTTGAAACCAGCTTTCCAACAAACCAGCAATAAAGACCTGACATGCAAATCAACGAAGCTCTCATCCGTGACGTGGTCTCTCAAGTCCTGGCGGAAGTCAGTCAGAATGCTCCGGTCGGTGGCCGCGGTTTCTCCGGCCGCAACGGCGTCTTCGAAGACCACAACGAAGCGGTGGCGGCCGCCCGCGACGCCTTCGAACAGCTATCCCAGCGTGGCTTGGAAGACCGCAAGCGGATCATCGATGTGATTCGCCGCATCTCGATCGACCAGTGCGTCGAACTGGGCACGATGGAGATGGAAGAGACTCAGATCGGGCGGCTGGAACACAAGATCGAAAAGCTCAAGACGCTGGGCATGTTGACGCCGGGCGTCGAGTTCATGAAGAGCGAAGTCTATAGCGGCGACCGGGGCCTGGCGGTGATCGAGCACGCCCCGTTCGGCGTGATCGGAGCCATCACTCCCGTAACGCACTCGCTGCCCACGATCACCGGCAACGCGGTTAGCATGATTGCCGCCGGCAACACGCTGGTGGTCAATCCTCATCCCAGCGGCAAACGGGTGGCGGCCGAAGGAGTCCGCCGTTTCAACCGGGCGATCTACCAGGAAGTCGGCATCGACAACCTGATCTGCGTCATGGCGGAACCGACCCTGGAAACCGCCAACGGGATCTTCGGGCATCGCGATATTGCCTTGATCTGCGTGACCGGCGGTCCGGCCGTGGGTCGGGCTGCCCTGAACAGCGGCAAGCGGGCCATTGTCGCCGGACCCGGAAATCCGCCGGTCGTCGTCGATGAAACGGCCGACCTGGACAACGCGGCCCGCTGCATTATTCAAGGGGGGGCCTATGACAACAACCTGCTTTGCATTGCCGAGAAAGAAGTCTTCGTGGTCGACGAAGTCTTCGATCGAATGATGCAAGCGATGGAGCGTGCCGGTGCCGCTCGGCTGAATTCCGCCGAGGTCGCCGAGCTGACACGAAATGCAATCGACCAGGTGGGCGACGATCGCCACGACGCACCGCACAAGGATTTTCTGGGGAAAGATGCGGCCGTCCTGGCACGTGCCGCCGGCAAGACGATCGATCCGTCCGTCGAGCTCGTTTTTGGGGAGACGGACGAGTCGAACCCGTTTGTCCCGGTCGAGCAGATGATGCCGTTCATTCCGTTCGTTCGTTGCCGCAACGCGGACGAAGCGATCGACAAGGCGCGCCACTACGAGCACGGCTTTCGGCATACCTCGATCATCCACTCGCACAACGTCAAGAACATGACCCGGATGGGGAAGATTATGGACACCACGCTGTTCGTCAAGAACGGTCCCTGCATGGCCGCCCTGGGATTGGGTGGCGAAGGGTATCTGTCCTTTTCGATCGCCGGCCCGACCGGCGAAGGCGTCACGACTCCCCTTACATTCACTCGTGAACGCCGCTGCTCGATGATCGAAGACCTGTGGATTCTGGGAAAACCGCAAAACTAACCTCGACCACCAACACATATCCAATTCACCTGGTGAGAACGACGCCAACCAATGCAACTGGGACGAGTTATCGGTAGTGCCTCCGCCACGATCAAGCATCCGTCGATGCAGGGTCGCAAGCTACTGGTCGTGCAGCCGCAACTGACCACGGGCAAGCCGGACGGTGACCCCATTTTGGCCGTCGACTGCATCGGCGCCGGTGTCAGTGACCGGGTGATGATGACGAGTGACGGAGCCCGCAAGTTGCTCGGTGTCGACAACACGCCAGTCCGCTGGACGATTATTGGGATTCAAGACTGATGCGTAACCGGGAATTGAATCCGGCACAGTTCGAACAGATTGTCGAAGAGGTGATTCGACGGCTGCTGAGTCGCGGTGTGATGGTCGTCGATCGGCCGCCGGCGACGGAGGCGGGAACCGAACTCGTTTTAGACGAACGTCTGATCACGCTGGCCACGCTTCGTGACCGGCTGAGCGGGGTCGCGAAGGTCGTCATGGGCCGAAAGGCGGTCGTCACGCCTGCCGTCATTGATGAATTGAAAGACCGCCGTATCGAACTGGTGCGGCGTTAGAGAGACCCGACATGCGTATCGCGAAAGTCATTGGCACGGTCACCTTGAGCCGCGTCCACCCGGCACTGCGGGGAGGGCGGTTGAAAGTGGTCGTGCTGCAATCGCTGGCCAATCTGGCCGGTGCATCCGGCGAGGAAGCCGAGCCGCTGGTGGCTTGGGACGACCTCGGCGCAGGAACCGGCAGCATGCTGGCCCTCAGTGAAGGCGGCGAGGCGGCGGCCGCGTTCTACCCGGACGAGAAGCCGGTGGATGCCTACTCCGCCGCCCTGCTGGACAACATCGAAATCAACAAATCACAAGTTCGCAACCTGAAGAGCTGAAAGATGATGAACGCGCATAAGATCAAACAGGATATCTGCGAAATTGGTCGACGCATCTACAACAAGGGCTTCGCCGCCGCCAACGACGGCAATATCACGGTCCGGATCGGCGAGAACGAAGTTCTCTGTACGCCGACGATGCACTCGAAAGGCTTCCTCAAGCCGGACGACATCTCGACCGTCGATATGACAGGCAAGCAACTGGCCGGCCGAAAGAAGCGGTCCAGCGAAGCACTCTTGCACCTGGAGATCTACAAGAATCGTCCGGATATCAAGAGCGTCGTGCACTGCCATCCGCCGCATGCCACGGCCTTCGCGATCGCCCGCGAACCGATTCCTCAATGCGTGCTTCCCGAAGTCGAAGTCTTTCTGGGTGACGTGCCGATCACCAAGTACGAGACGCCGGGCGGCCAGGCCTTCGCAGACACGATCATCCCGTTCGTGCAAAAGACGAATATCATCATCCTGGCCAACCACGGAACCGTCAGCTACGGCACCGATGTCGAACAGGCCTACTGGTGGACGGAAATCCTGGACGCCTACTGCCGGATGCTGATGCTGGCCAAGAACCTCGGACGCGTCAACTACTTCAGCGAAGGCAAAGAGCGCGAACTGCTCGAACTCAAACAGCAATGGGGTTGGGACGACCCGCGGAATACCAAAGAGTACGAAGACTGCGACATTTGTGCGAACGATATCTTTCGCGAGAGCTGGCAGGCGTCGGGTGTCGAGCGACGAGCATTTGAAGCACCGCCGGCCATGCCCGCCGGAGGTAAGCCGAACGCCCCGCCGGCTGATTCGGCCGGCAGCCAGGAAGCCCTGATCCAGGCAATCACCGAACGCGTCGTTGCCGAACTGGCGCGTCAATAGAACCTCCCCGCCACGGGCCGCCCGACCGCCATTCGGCAGCGGGCGGCTTTCCAGACGACATCACACGAACCTCCAGCAGAAAACGAAGAAACCCATGAAAGTAAGCATCATCGGCGGCGGCGGACTGGTTGGCTCGAGCGCGGCATTCGCCCTGCAATGCGGCGCGATTGTGCGGGAGATCGCGCTGGTCGACCTGAACCAGGATATGGCAGCGGGCCAGGCGCTGGACCTCCTGCACGGCGGCCCCAGCACGGCCGACCAGATTATTTCTTCGGGCGGCTATGAACACATCCCGGACACCGACGTCGTCTGCATCACTGCGGGGCTGCGCCGCAAGCCGGACGAGTCCCGCCTGGACTTGATCAATCGCAATACCGACCTGTTCGTCGCCATCCTTGAAGATGTCATGAAGGCCGGACTCAAGCAGGAGGCGATCGTATTCGTCGTCTCCAACCCCGTCGACGTGTTGACCTACGTCGCGGCGGACCGCGTCGGCCTGCCCCATTCCCAAGTTATCGGTCTGGGCACGCAACTCGATACGATTCGCTTCCGAAGCCTGATCGCCGAACGGATGGGGGTCGCCCCAACGCAGATGTCCGCCTTGATTCTGGGTGAGCACGGCGACACGATGGTGCCGATCTGGTCCGGCGCCACCGTCGGCGGGTTTCCACTGGAGAAAATGCCCGGGTGGAGCCCCCATCTGGCCAACGAGTTGTTCACGCGTACCAAGGGGTCCGGCGCGGAGGTGATCAGCAAGAAGGGTGGCGCCGGCTTTGCGGTCGGGATTGCCATTCGCGATGTGATTCATGCGATCGCACTCGACCAGCGGCGACTGCTGCCAATTTCTTCCGTGCAGAACGGCTGCTACGGGATCCGCGACGTCGCCCTTTCCGTCCCCACGGTCGTCGGCCGAGCCGGCGTCTGCGATCGCCTCGAAATCGACCTGTGGCCGAAGGAAGTCCAAGGCCTGCGTCGCGGCGGCACGGTCTTGCGACAGACAGTCGACACCGTATTGGATCGCATCGGCAAACGCAGTTAGCCCGAATCATTCACGAACGGACAACGATTCGGCAAGTTGGTCGTGCTGTGCATGGCCTACCTGCGTTCACTGGCCTGCCGGACGTCGAACGCGACTGCCCCGCGACACGGCGTTCCGGCATGCACGGCATGCGCTACAGAAGTTGCACACGGGACGTTGCCGCATTCCAGCCCGCTTCCGCTCGGTTACCGGGCCGATTCCGTTGCCGGTCAACCGAACATCCGTGACAACTGGCGAATGAAATCGATGGCTTCATCGAGCTCGGGCGCTTCGACACCAGCGACCCGCCCGCCTTCGTCGCAACGGCCAAGCAGCAACAGCTCCTCGTAACTTTCCGACTGTTGCAACCGCCGTTTGGCCCGTGCGCCGATGGAACCATCCAGGATTGCATGCGCGGTCATGTGGTGCTCAATCAACCAGGCAGTTCGTTCCGTGATGAACCCCTCCAACGCTTCCAGGCCGGCCCCCACATGGTCGCGTGGATCGATCGCTTTGCCCACGTCGTGCAGCATGGCCGCCAGGAGAAACTCCTCATCATAAGGAAGCTCGTTGCGAGCCAGGTCGAAGACCTGCATGCTGTGATAGAGTGCATCCCCTTCCGGATGGTATTTGGGGCTCTGCTTGACGTTCTCCAGCGGCAGCAACAGAGACTCGTATACCTGGAACCGGTCGACTTTCTCTTCCAGTGCCGTCAATTGCTCTTCCAGGTCGACACCCGGGAACTGCTCGACCAGGAACCGCTCGAGTTCCCTGAGGCTGGCCCGTTCGATCGGCTTGCCGGTCACGGAGCTCTTGAACACAAAGTGCGCCTGATCGGCCGCATACACCGTCAGTTCGACAGGGAAACGGTCTTGAATATGAACGTGGGTGAACACACGTTCTTCTCCGTGTTTTCTCACCCGTTTCCGTTCGACGTCGAACACGGCGCCGTCCGCCTCCAGTGCGGCCAGGATCGCTTCCAGGCTATCGGAGAACAGGTGGATATCGATGTCTGAGCCTTGCCGGACGTGTCCCGTCCACACGCTCCCGATCAGCCGCGGTCGAAAACGGGAAAGCAACCGCATCACGCGGAGTGCTTCAAGGCGCATTTCCCACAGGTTGTCACACCGCGACTCCCCTTCGTGAATTCGCGCCAGCACCTGGATCTCATCGCGGATTTCGGCGTTGCTCGGCAGATCAGCCGGCTTCACCCGGCCTCGGCAAGCCATGCGGGCTGCTTTCATCTTGGCGCGAAAGTACTCGGACTCGCGACGATCGTACATCAGTCGGGCGGCTTCCCAGGCAATCTGCCGCCGCAGCTTCGAGCGTTCCATGTCGTGCGCCGTGAGGCCAATCGGGGGGGGCGCGGGCCGTGAGTTGAAAAAGGCAATCCATCCCCACCGCGAACCACACGTCGCCCGCCGTGGACGGGGAAGTATACGCACCATCGTCCCCTTCGTTCAAGTTCGATCCAGGGCACCTGCGGAGTCACGCGGAGTCACGCCCGGCGTCATGACAGAGCATGACCTGCGGAGCGGCAAATGAACCTGGACGGTACGACACGCAGGGCCGCCGTCGCCTACGGCATCGGCGGCGGGACATCCAGCGAAACCTGAAAGAGTCGCCCCTCGCGTTCGACCGTCAGCGGAATGGGTCCGCTGCGCGTCCGCAATTCGTGCAAGAGCGTCGCGCTTGCGCCAAAATCCTGGCCGGCCAGTTGGTAGATTCGGTCCCCCAGTTCCAGGCCGGCCAACTGAGCTGCCGAACCCGGCACGACGCGCGTCAGCACAACCGCCCCAGGCTCGGCTTCGTCCGATCGCCAGGAAACGCCGATTCGGGTCGGCCTCCCGGGAAGCTTAACCTCCAACGTCAGCGGCTCGGACTGCCCCGCGCGTTGAACCTGGACCGTCGTAGGCGAGGTTGCATAGAGGACCCGCAAGCGAAACTGGCGCGAATCGGCGATCCGCTGGCCGTCAAAGACGAGCACCTGGTCGCCGGGCACCATTCCTGCAACGTCCGCTGCAGAGCCGGGCGTCACTGTCTGAAGAAAGATCCCCGCTGACGTGTCCCTCTTCCAACTGACGCCCAGGCGGGGCGGGTCGCCGGCAAGCTCTCCTTCCAGGCGCACCCGCTGCAGATTGGATTCACGGCTCGCCATTGCGCGGAACTCCGTCACTTCGTCTCGCGACGCAAGCTCGGCAATGAAGGCAAACATCAGACGCGTCACTTTCTCCATTCCGGCAACGTTGACCAGGTGCGCATCATCGCTCGGACGATGATAGTCGTCGTGCAGTCCCGTATGGAACATGAGGACGGGAATGTTGTGCACAAAGAAGGAATGGTGATCGCTGTTGGCCTTCATCGTCCAGTCAAATTCCAGCCGCAGCGAAGCGTCATGATTTTGGGCAGCCAGCAGGCGTCGGAGTCCCCACCCCGACCGACTGCCGTAAATCTTGAGCTGTTCTTCGCGCAAGCGCCCGATCATGTCGACGTTAACGGCAAACACGACCCGGGATAGCGGGATCGTTGGTGCGGCGGCCCAATGCTTGGAACCGAGAAGCCCTTTCTCTTCGCCGTCCCAAAAGGCGAACAGAATGGAACGACGGGGCCGCTCGGGAAGTTGCCGGATCGCGTCGATCGTTTCGACCAGGCCGGCCGTGCCGCTGGCATTGTCGTCCGCGCCGTTATGAACGTATCCCCAGGGCCCCAGGCTATTGCGGCGGGTTCCGTACCCGACATGGTCGTAGTGGGCACCGACAAGAATGACTTCGTCCTTCAGAACAGGATCGCTCCCTTCCAACAAAGCCAGCACGTTGCGATAGCCGTTGCCGAACACCTGGTAGAAGTCTCCGCCGTCCCCGGCCCCTTGCAGTCCGTATGACCGCAACCGGTCCCGCAAGTAGCCGGCAGCCGCGCGGCCACCCGGTTGTCCGGCCTCACGTCCCTCGAACGCATCGTCCGCCAGCACATTGACGTGATCCTGCAGTTCGTTGCTCGTGATCGAATTCAAGGCGTTCACCAGCGCCGCCCGCTCGACGGCAGAAGCGCTGGACACCGCAGCCAGGCTGACAAGCAAGGCGAACAACGTGTGCGACAGGTGGGGCATGTTGATCGAATCCACTGCGAATGCGCGGTTGAAAAAGCGGACGTCCGTTCCACACGTTACGATTTATCAGGTTGCCCGCCGGCGTGATTCGGGTGGTCGGGGGATCCACAACGTCAGGCTCGGGCACGAATCATCAACAACCTTCCATACGCCGCTGCCTCAGACGTGCGATCGGGAGTCTGGCAGCAACGCTGCCGAACTTCGTCTGTCGCCTGGAAGTTGTTAATGAAGTCAGACAGCGGTGGCAGTACCACAGCCACAAAGGGAACAGACCAACATCCGGCTCGCTCCCGCTGGTCGCCCTTGAGACATGCGCGCAATGTGCGTGCACGTCACATCGACGAAACTCTAAACCACGATTTCGACCCCGTCCGCCGCAAACCTGACCGATAGTCGACCGATTCGCTCGACAAAGCAGCGCCGATTGAACGCCCTGAGGAAAACGAGGATTATGCCGCGCCGCGGACTGTCCCTCCGTCCCAACTCCCGCAGTCATCATGAGGCAAGACGTCCCGCGAGGCAACAATCTGTCCCTAACCGTCGAGCCGATACAATGCGTCCGCGCCCGCGAAACATGATCGAGATCGAAAATCGCTACGATCGATGAGACCCGTTGGACCACCGCACCTCCGCCAGGCCGTCATGTACAGCATGGTCCACGCCGGGAGGCCGCCACAGTCGCCGTGCCCACCGAACTCGTACATGCTCGGCATGACCGCGGGCTGCGGTCGGCCACGGTGTACGCGGTACGGGAACCCGGCAATATCGGGCCGTCGTTGGTTGGCATTCCTGCCGCCACCAGCTATAACCGCGGTAACGGCCCCCGGGGAATAGAATCGGACGAGATCGTCGAGCGAATGCGGGGGCGACAGCGGAGCGCGATCCTGCCGCGTCGTATGTGCGACAAGTGGTGTGCTTCGCATCGCGGGCGAGCTAGATGGCTTGGATCAGGTTTCGCTTTACAAATGCGTCACGTTTGAGCGACCAACGGGAGCGGACTGACTTGCCGCGAGCGTCAGCTCGCTATGGGTCCGAGGCCCAGCCTCGCTAGTTTGTTGGACCATCCAATAGGGAGATTGATGATGTCTACGCTGACCGAATTGGACCACGCATACGTCGTCTTGATCGAGAGCCGCTTGGATTCGATCGAACGGAATCTGATGAATAGCGGAGTAGGTCGCCGCGAGCGGCAGGACATCGTTGCCGGCGTCGAGCGGCAAGTTCATGAATTGCTTGAGGCACATCCTGGCAAACTGACGCGGGACGCCGTCTTGCAGGTGCTCGGCTCACTGGCACCGCCCGAGAGTTATTGTTCTCTCCCAACGGGCCCCCGGCCGGTGCGCCAAGCTCAGTTCGCAGCCCCCGGCCCTCGCGAGCCGCGCCCGGCTTTTCCCGCACCTGCGTCCGGCGGCCCGGTGGTCGCCGCGCAACTCCAACCCGGTCGACCACAACCGCCCCAACAGTGTATGTCGCCTGAATGCGGAGCGCGTAAGACAAGCTCGTTTGCTTTCGCCGCGCTGGTCCTGGCGCTGCTCAGCATTCCCACCGTCATTCTGTTTCCGATCGGCGCGATTCTGGCATTGGCAGGCGCGATCTGCGGCGGCGTCGCCTGGCATCAGATCCAACGAACCGGCGGGCGGCTTGGCGGCAAGGGGATGGCCGTCTTCAGCTTCGTGGTCTTCGGCATCTACGTCTGCCTGACGTGCGTCATCCTGGTCTCGATGTGAGCACGGCCAGGACCGTGTAAGTTTTACGTCAAAGGACGTCTCCAGGCCGCCGCGCGCCGACACGAGCGCGCTGGTGGCGCCGAATTGGCCAATTCGAGGCAAGCTTCAACGAAGAACGGTGGCGAGTTGCCATGCCGCGAGGTTTAGCTCGCCATTGCTCCGATGCCTGGCCTTACGAGGAAGGCTTCCACGCGTGGTCGGGATCCGGCAGGAAGGTGACACCGTTTCCGACCCCCATGCCATAGCCGTAGCCTTCTCCGTTTCGCGCACCCCGCTCACGCTCTTGATGAACCATCACCAACCAGCCGCCCGGCACCGGGGCGCGATAAACGTAGAGCGGCCCGGCGGGTCCGCCCGGGGCCCGCACGCGGCTCCAGATGAACTTGGGGCTGGTCGCCGGTCGGCTCTGAGCTCGCAGCTCGGACGGACTGGTTTGCATACCCCAGACGACCATGACCAGGATGACAAACAGGGCGACAAGCCAGCTACGGCAGTTGATCCGCATTTGCATTCTCCTCCGGGGTCTGCGCTCGCCGATCCGGACGGCGCCCCCGCGTATGGTGCCGATGGTGGGTACGACTGGGCGCTACCCTACCAGACCCCACGACAAGAATCAGCCAGCCGCCGAATCAACTCGTCGGCACCGCTCGGCCTGCATTAGATTCGGCGGGAGACCGCCGACCCGGACGAGCGGCCGCATTTTGCCCCCATGCGGCCGCCCAGTCTCCCCATTTTCAGCCAACAGATTTGCCGCCAGCCACTTTGAATTGACTAGGTGATTGATTAGAATCGAGCGTTCGCCAGACACGGCAATTGGAGAGGTGGCTGAGTGGTCGAAAGCGCGGGTTTGCTAAATCCGTGACTCCTAACGGGGTCCGCAGGTTCGAATCCTGTCCTCTCCGCTCTTGCTTGTTGCCCGTGAACGTAACTTAAACGTTCACGGGCATTTGCGTTTCTGGGCCACTCCCGGAAGTTCCCGTTTGTAGCGCTTTTTGTAGCGTTTTGTAGCGGAGAGCTTCTCTGAGGAGAGCCCGATATGCCTGCTTCCCAACGCACGCGTAAGCCATCCAAGAAGTCCACCTCGTTCCGAATCGGACGCGTCCGCGCCTACCTCCGCGGCCGCGTCTGGTATCTGTGCTACCAGGAGCATGGCCAGCGCCACCAGCCCCGCGTCGGACCCGACCGCGAAGCCGCCCGGCAGATGGCCGCGGAGACCAATGCTCAACTCGAAGTCGGCGCGCCCTCGGCCCTGGGCTTCGAACCCATCTCGATCCCTGCCTTACGCCAACACTGGCTTGACCATCACGAGCACATCCGACGCTCGTCACTGCACACAATCCGACGGTACAGTTCAGCGACGCAACATTTACTGAACTTCATTCGAGACGTACGCCCCCTGCGACGCGTTTCCGACTTCCGCGCCGCGCAGGCCGAGGAATTCGTGCGCTACTTGCGGGCGCTCAACGTCGCGCCCAATGGCCATGCCAACGCATGTAAGCGTCGCCTTCGAGACAACGGCGTGAAGTACGTGCTCGAAACCTGCTCGACGCTGTTCAATTATGCTGCCCGACATCGCCATCTGCCTCCCTACGCCGAGAACCCCTTCCTGACGATCGAGATCCACCGCATTCCTGTCGAAGATCCCAAACCGATCATCGTCTTTTCGAGCGACATGGAGCGTCGGTTTCTCACAGCCTGCGACCAATGGCAGTTTCCCATCTTCGCAACGCTCATGCTGACAGGGATGCGACCTGGTGAACTGATTCATCTGTTCCTCCCGGACGACTTGGACCTCAATGAGGGCTGGCTCTACGTCCGCAACAAACCGAAGCTTGGCTGGAAGGTGAAAACTCGCAACGAGCGGGCGATCCCGCTTGTGCCGGCGCTGCACGCCCTTCTCCGGCACCACATCGACACCCGTAACACCGGGCCGGTGTTTCTGCAGCGGCGATGTCTTAGCGGTCATCAGCCGCCACTCATCGATTACGGACGCCAGCAGTTGGAACGCGAACTGGTATGCCGATCCGAACGAAATGGAACCACCGATCGCAGCGGTCTCGCCGCTGCCGCGAAGACAATTTGGCGTGATCTTGGCGCCTTGAAGTACGATTGGTTGCGAAAAGAGTTTATGAGAATCACTGACCATTGCGGTATGCCCGAAATCACCGCGCCCAAGACGCTGCGCCATACTTTTGCGACTTGCCTGCAAGATGCCAACGTTGATCCGTTGATTCGCAACGAACTTATGGGGCATGCACCGACGAGTTTCGGTGCCAATGGCTGTGGACTGGGTATGACGGCCGTCTACACGCATACGAGGCCTGAAACCAAACGGCGACAACTGGAAGCTGCAATGTTGGACCGCCCTGTGGTCGCTATGGCGCAAGGTTTTATCGCTGCTAAACAATGAAGAACAGCCGACAGAAGCAAAAGATGCTCCGGATTCAAACCGAAATGAGACGCATTGCGGAGAAAAGGCTGGAGTTCCGTCCCGGCGGGCCGCCGGGGGCGCTCACGCGCGCCTCGGATGGGAACAACGTACCGCCAGCACATTGTCTGGCAGGCAAGAAATCTCGTGGGCGACCACCAACGGGCTGCAGGAGTCGGCGTTTTGCTAAATTAATGCGACAAACGCGTTATAACTAGATGAGGGATGGCATAGCTTTCAGCGCCCGCCAACGGTTTTCGATCGCTTCCATGATCGGAGCGAACTTTGACTCTAACGCAACTTGATAATACGTTCTAACAGGCGACTCGGTGATGTGCGTGTAGGCGACAATCGGTGCCTTGCCGAACGATTGGCCCATCATGTAGCGGCGGTAGAATTCCGGAACGCCTGCATCCTCCAAGCAGGTGCTAAACAGATGCCGCAGATCCTTAAGGGTGGCATTCGCTGGCCACTCCAATTGCCTGGAGAGCTTTTTGAACTCGGCCTCTACATGATCGTAGTTCAACTGGCCGGATTCCTTCATCACCTGGTTGCGAATGCGCCTCCGCTGGCGTGCGTTCGGCGCCTTGACGGCGGTGCAGCTGCGGCGAAACTCGGCAGCCAGTTGAGCGGCAGACCATCCAAGGAAAGCGGGGTTGCTTCGACCTTCTGCAACAGTCCGGTTGACGTACAGGAGTCCAGTGACGCTGCCACGACTGGCTTCCCAGAGAGGACGGAGGCAGTCGACGATCGGAAACGACTTGTCGCGGCGCCCCTTGGTGAAGTAGTCGAGGTCCGCGCTGCACGGCACTCGGAGCCATTCAGCTTCGATGTTTTCACGGAAGATCCAGCCAAGTTCGCTGGGACGCAGGCCATAGAACAGCAGCGGGGCAAAGATCGAGAGTTGGTATGCATCGCAAGCTGCGATCAGAGACGTGGCCATCGGAATGGTAATACCAGGTTCACTGAGCGGGTCCGTGGCGATCTGCCGGGTTCCTCGTTTTCGCGCAGCAAACGGGTTTCGAAAACCTTCTGGTAGCAAATTGCCGCGATCTGGGTCGGAAGCCCATTCGAGCATCGCGCGGACGACGTCCAGGACGAATCCAGGTTGCTTTATCGGTCGGCGCCGGCTGTTCTCGTGTCCGTTCGGGGAAACCTGAACATGGTTCATGTGGGCCGCAAATTCCAACTGAAACTCGCGATCGATCTTGGCCACGTGCGGGTACTTCTTCGAGACCGCCAGCTGCTGAACAAACGGTACGAAGTGGCGACGTAGTGAAGCCTCGTACCGGCAAACCGTCCCGATATCAATCTCACCGGCATCCGCGCGGCGTTGCAGATCGGCCGTGTACTGGTCGACCACCTTGGTAAACTCGAATCGTTGAGGCTTGCGGCCTGACGACTTGAAATGTTCGAGTCGCGTGTCAATGTCTCGTGCCCGCGAAATAGCCTCGACGAGGTCACCATCGACACGTTCGTTCAGCGTGGCGCGTTCCCTTGCATCCCACCACTGCAGCAAGAATCTCTCGCCGCGGGCATAGATCCGAACACGTTGAGGAGGCCGTATACCCCGCGGAAACTCTCGAACCCGCTGCAGTCCGTGCCGGTCGCCGTACTTTTCGGACCATGATTTCGCATGGCGGTGCCCATTATTGCTTGCCGGTGAACGACTTAACCTGCTGTTGTCCATTGCCTTACACGCTTTCCGAAGCTCCGTTTTTCAACGATCACGACGGAAGCTAGGCATTTGCGCGCGACGACGAGGACGCCGACTGAGGAAAGACTGTGCCACATTTCAAGCGGCAAACAATGCCCATGATGCTAGCTAAATAAACGGCTCGGACGCGTCAAAATGTATTGAGAGAGCGCCGTAGGATTTGAACGGCGACATGATGAACAAAAGCGGCTTAGCATCGAGGCCGGGAGTTGCCTAAAACGCGGCAATCGGTCTTGCCTACCGTAGGTTTCATGATTGCTGACAGGCCGCACGAAACTAAGTTCAATAACGTCACCGCGTCGGTGGTCGTCAAGGTGACTGGAGCGAATCGACCTTGAAGTTCGATTTCCTCAAGCGCGAGCATGAAGTAGAATGCGCTCACGCAACCCGCCGAATGCAAGGATGTGAAAAGTGAGCGGAGTTATCAACAATCACGCCATCGAGATTAATCTGCCCGATTTCCTTCATGGGTCGAACTGCGACGGTACAGGCATCCGCACAAACTTCAAGCTTGAGCTGTGCCGGAAACAAGCGGTGCTTGGCCCGTTGCCGCTCGACCAGTGGTGGATTCGCAAGCAGGGACTTTACGGCGAACGCGGCAAGGACTCCGCCAATCGCCAAAAGATCGTGGACTGCTTCTGGGCCCTCTGCCTGGCAGAGTGAGGTGCCGTTGAAGACCGTCCGATCCAGGAGGCGTATATTCTGGCAACTCTACTACCGCTAGCGCGTAGTAACGGTTCCCGCCGCGTTTTCGCCGACGCGTCGTTGACCAAAGACGATGCCGAAGAGGAGTTAAATCGTGGCACGGTCGTCGAGCAGCTTGAACTGATGTTGCAGAGTGCGCGAGACACGGAATTGGATGTGTCGAGCTTTTATCGGCGCACCGGCGATGTTCTCGGCCCGCCCCAGTACGAAGATGAAGTCCAAACTTGTTACAAGGAATTCGTCGAGGAGATTCTCGGGGAAACATGCGACGCACTTTGCCGCGGAGGGACGGAAGACCTGCAGCTGTCGCTGGATCGCTGGGCTGAGAAGATGAGGAAGATCGGACGGCGCACAGGGCACACGATGGAAAAGAAGGTGCTGGATGTACTCTCTTACGAGTGCCGATCCTCGTTTCACCAATGTTATTCGGCAGTGTGGCTGTTGTTGCTCGAAAGGCTCCATGTCAAGTTTTCCTTGGCGGAGGAAGGTGTAGTATTTCACCGTTTGTGGCACTTGGATCAGATGCTGCCGTCCAACCACAGCGACGAACATTATGTTCACCTTTTCCATGGGCACCTCTTCGGGCTCCACCCAGCCTGCGGCGATTTCATTTGCACGCCAACGGGGGCCGAACTCGTTGGTGAATTGGTGATGGCGCCGTCAGACAATTCTTGCCATCAGCGCTTTCTAAACGGTTTGCTCATCGCCGTGCATCAATATGCAATCCGCAACAACGTCGCAAAAGAGCTTCGAAAGAAGCAGCCGTCTGGCGGCGATGTTGACGATGCTGAACGTCAGCAGATTGACCGCAAGAACGGTCGGCGGCCCAAGGGCCGGCGCGAGGCAGACGCCACATAAGAGTCGGCCTGTAACTGCAAGTCGGCACTTCGTCTACGTACTCAACGATGCTACCGCCTTCGTAAGGGTGCTTATCGGCGAATACGGCATCCGCCGCGCGGCTCGATCACGGCGTTCTGACGCCGGCAAACCGTCCGGTTTGCGAATCCAATGACGGTCGACGGTGACCGCCATCTTTCCCGCGCGCAAATGCCTAGCTTCCGGAATACCGCGTGTATTTCGCAATTGGCATTTGCGACGTCTCCTGACTGATTGGAGGTCGCTATGCCTTGTCCCGATTCTTCAGACCAACCCGAAACATGCACTGGCTTACGCGAGACAAACTCGGCTGGGGACCGAGAACCGGATCTCGGCCGATTGGCGAGACTCTGCGCCAGCGGTCAGATTCCGTTCCCAACTAATTTGTCGGCGGTTCATCGGCGAAGGCTGTTGACTCAGGTCAGTTGCCTGCGGCACGACCGCCTGATTAATCACATCGCCAACGTGATCGCCTCCGACATTTTCGACGGAGGCGCTGAAAGGGAAAGGCACAATGCTCAAAAGGCACTTTGATCCAAGGTCGCCGTACCGTTGCGTCATTTACCTGCGAATGAGTACCGACCAACAGAACAAACGGAGTCCCGATCAACAACTCGACCAGATCCAGTCGCGTCTGAAGGCGATGGGCTATCCGTGGACGATCGTCAAGATTTACCGCGATGATGGCAAGAGCGGACGGTATTTGAGGAAACGGCCCGGTTATCAGGCCATGATGCGAGACATCAAGGCAGGCAGTGTCACTGCAGACTTGATCTTGGTCGATACGATCGAGCGATTCGGCCGAGTCGAGGAGTTGCCCACGATCCGCAAGCAGCTCTTCGACACTTATGGCGTTCTAATCTTGACGGCAGACGTCAATTTTGATGACCCGACCAGTCCTGCTGGAAAAGCACTCGGGGCGTTCGAGATGATGCGAGCCACCGAAGACGGCCGCATCAAGGCCCACAACGTGCTACGGGGAAAGCGAGACGCTGCGCGCCAGGGTCGCTGGCCGGGAGGCCCTGTACCTTTCGGCTTTCGGCTGGAAAATGTGATGAGAGAAGTGAATGGTTGTCAGGAAGTTGACCATCGCGTCCTTGTACCTGATCCCGCGAAGGCATGGATCATCGAACTCACGTTCAAAACGGCTCTCGACAACGGCTTTGGACAGACTCGCCTCGCTCGATTCTTGAACAGTCATCCCGATATAGCGCCGTCTCTCAAGCCGTTCCAACCGCCGAGCGTTGGCTACTGGCTGGACAATCCCATCTACTATGGCGAGTTGCTTTGGGAACGGAATTCGACCGGCATCGTGGGGGATACCCGCGTTGTGGAACGGAACGCCGAGGAGGACATGATTCGTGTGCCGGGCTTCTGCAAACCGATTGTCAGCCGCGAGACCTGGGATGCCGTGCAGGCGGTACGTCAAGCCCGACGGGAAAGGGTCGCCGAATCGCGGAAGCAGAAGAAGGGATCGACGGACAAGCTGATCGCGCCAAGGGCACCGGGACTCGCCCTTAAGTACCTGCTCACTGGGCTGGTTCGCTGCGGCCATTGCGGTCGTTCCATGACCCCGTCACCGTCGAAGTACATCACGAAGAATGGCGCGGAACGGGAATATACGACGTACGTATGCCCGGGTTACATTGCGCGCATCTGCCAAAACGGCAAACGGGTGCCGGAGCAGTGGCTGCGCACTGTCGTCATTGGAAAGATCCGCGAGCGACTGTTTCCGGGGCTGGACTAGTTGGACAGCGCCAAGTTGCACGCCTGCTAGCGTAAGTAAGTCGTGACGTAGCCGTGTGATATCTGTCTTGACGCGAATCACAGAAAAGAACGACCCTCCGTGTGTCAAACTGTTTCACATGGAAACCACGGAGGGTCGTCCCATGAAGGTCAAGGATATCGCAAATCTGGGCAAATTGCTCGC
>JAUIGN010000091.1 GCA_030430075.1 bacterium | reverse complement strand
CAATCCATCAAGTCCCAAGCCAGAGGATTCCGAGCGTTTGAAAACTACCGCACACGAATCCTCTTCTACTGCGGCAAACTAGACCTCCTACCATCCAAAATCACCCATTAAGTTTCCGGAAGAACCATAAAGAAGTTAGAATGCTGGGCGAAATAGAGAAGGCCTTTGCCACTGATTTCTCTGGCACGACCACCACTGTAAGGCAATTTCGTACATGCCTCTCCGTCACGATCAAGTCCGCCAGGCCCGCGCCCACCTGCGCCGTTGCGATGCCACCATGGCCACCATCATTGATGAGGTAGGGCCTTTCACGTTACGCCCGGAGCGGGATCGCTTCTGGATGTTGGTCAAGTCGATCATTTCTCAGCAGATCTCCGTCGGCGCCGCGCGTTCCATCCGGAATCGGCTCCTGCAACTGATCGCTCCCCAAAAAGTGACTCCGGAAGCCCTCCTCGCGCTGTCGGCCGAGGAACTTCGATCTGCCGGAATTTCGCCGCAGAAGGCTCGCTACCTACACGATCTCGCCGCCAAGTCAGCCGAAGGGATTGTGGCCATTCGTTCAATTGGACGATTCTCAGATGAGAAGGTGATCGCGGAACTCACCCAGGTGAAGGGCGTTGGCCGTTGGACAGCACAGATGTTCCTTATCTTCGCGCTTGGCCGACTGGACGTCTTTCCTGAGGATGACCTGGGCGTGCGAACTGCCATCCGCGACCGTTATGGGCTAGACGATTTGCCCGACAGACAAACCGCTTTACAGGTGGCAGCACCGTGGCGGCCGTATGCGACTGTTGCGAGTTGGTACTGTTGGCGAGCGTTGGATGTCGCGCGAGACCAGAAGACATTTGCCACTGGCTATCCACTTTGACTACGCCACATCTTCGCGCCGGACTACCTGCCACATGCGTCGCTGCTTCTTCCGGTTCGGTGTGGCCGCGATCGGCCGCAGCTGTTTCTCCGTTACCGCGTCGCGCCCGTGTTCCGTCAACGGCAATAATAACAAGTCTTCCTGAATTCCTGGGGCCAGAGACAGCAGATTCATGATCTGGGTCAATCTGGCCCGGCTGACGTGCCCAAGCCGAGCGATTTCCGCCTGATCGGCCACCACGCCGTCGCGAATCAACTGGTCGAGCCGGATCGCCAATGCCATGAGCTTCGTCACACGGGGCACTCAGCCAGCGGGAACGGACGGCTTGGCCTGCCCCTCCCCGAGTTCCTTCCTCGAGCGCCGTCCTGCCTTGAAGTGGATCTTACGTTCAATCGTAATCATGCCGCCTCCTCCTTCCGTTCAGCCAATTCCTCAGCGAGCGTCTTGATCCCGCTCGGGCGGAAGCTGATGGAGATGTTCCCGCCATCGCCATCGTAGGCGACACGTTCAATCAGCAATTCGATCACGCAGGACTGTTCATGGGGAGCCAGACATTCCCACTTCAAGGATGTCCTGGACCAACTCCTGGCCGGCACCACCGACGACGACGAGCATCTGCTCCCTTGGAACCCAGCGATTCCTGCGGAGCATGTAAGATTTTGCCGCAGTCCGGACAGCGAAAGCGAATTTGTTCCATTTGGTTTTCTCCTGTCTCGAGTGGGTCGCCATGTACAGTTGAGACAGAGGCGAAAACCACGTCCGGGCCCAACATCAAGCCATCCATCCCCTTTCTCCAGCGGGGGTGTGGGCTTGGACTGATTAAGTGATTCGAGTTGCGCGCGACTCGACTGCTCTCAATGCTGTTTTGCTTTCAAGGCCCGCGGACGATTCAGAATTTTCTGGCGGCATTTCAGACGGTGAAATGTGAATAAGCGATGCCCGGCGACGTCGCCCACGATTACCAAGGCTCGCGCGGTGTGCTTCGGTGGGAGAAAGCGAGAGATTTTCGGTCGGCAACTTGGAAGTTTGACCTACAACGCGGCTTGAAGGAGGGGTCGTCAGATTACACTTGCCGAAATAGCGGAGTTTGCCGCGGACCTTTTTGGCCCAGCGTCCGGTGGTATGAGGGAAGAGCGGGAAATCCGGGCGTGGCTTGGTGAACTTGTTCGCCCGGTTGCTTCTGGTAGACTTTGTCATTGTCATCACCTCGTGCTTAGCGGTTCAGGTGGTGTCACTGACTCCCGCGAATGCCACTCGCGGGTGTCGACTTTGATGCCTCAGAGCCTGGTAGGCGTCAAAACGGGTGTCAACAAAATCAGGGAAATTCACTGAGGGCAAGAAAATGTCCTAAAAACAAGTCACGCGAGAGTGGCGGAATTGGCAGACGCGCTAGATTTAGGATCTAGTGGGGTAACCCGTGCAGGTTCAAGTCCTGTCTCTCGTACTTTGTTGCAGGGCCAGCCCTGCTCATGCCGTTGGCGTTGGGCCCGGTGCCTTTGGTGGCAGCACGAACCGGATGCTAACTCGTTCCGGCTGATGTGCGCGGCGCAGTGGGTGAATTCACCCACTGCGAATGCGGAACAACGACTTGCACCGCATGGTTGGTCGTACTTGAACAATTCGGGCTAGGAACCTGCCAGGCGGGCAAAGAACGCGTCTCGTTCCCCTTCTCCCTCTGCGGCTGCGGTCACGTCAATTTCAAGAATCACTTCGAGCGCTTCGTACGTCAGACCAAATACCTGGTCCGCCGCCAGGCCGTTGACCTCCACAGAATCCGGGTCGAACAATCCACTCAACGCGGCGGCGCTGAGAAGCCGATGCGCTGTACCGTTTCCGGGCGGCGAGGGAAACGTGATCGAGGCCGCTCCGGCGATGGTCGCGGTTTGCAGCACCTGGAGTCGAGCGGACTGCGCGGGATGCGGTGCGATCGACCAGTGAATACTGCCGCTCGCCGCCAGCTGCAAGTTTCCATTGATCTGCAGCACTCCCGACGGGTCGTCGAGCAGCAGGGCTCCTGCGGACATGACATCGGCGTCGATGGTCCCGCTGCCCCGCACTTCGCCGCCACGGACGTCGAATGAGGTCGCCGTGAGCGTTCCGCCGGCGAGCACCAGGGCGCCCGCATGCTGGGTCAGCCCATGGGGAAACGCCAGCGTGCCATCCAGCAGCCGGATCGTACCCTCGTTAACAAAATCTCCCTGAAAGTCGGTCGTCCCGGCGCCGGTTCGCACGATCTCCCCGCGGTTCTCTGTGCTGGGGTTGGCACCGGAGCCGGTGTTGCGTGCGAAACGGTCGTCGTCCGTCGCGATCTCCCACTGTCCGCGGTTCTCGATCAGGACCGGCAACCCGTCATTGAAGATCGTGCCGTCCCGCCAGATCATCGTGCCTTCGTTGGTTAACGTGCCGCGGAGGCGTTTCGAGCCGGTGCCGTCGATGTCCAACTCGCCACCATCGGCGACCACCATCGTGCCCGCCAACGCACCCCCGGTCCAGGCGGCCGTTCCCTCGATGACCCCGTTGGTCAACTGGCCGCCGGCCAGGTCGAGCGATCCGGCCAGCGGGCTGCCGTCGCTCAATTGAACGGACGCGTTGCCGATGGCCAGGTCGGCCATCCCGTAGGCATCGTTCAAAGCAACCGAGCCCGCCTCGGCAACCAGCGTTCCCGCGCCGGTGATGGTCGAGCCGGGTTGAAACAAGAAGTCGGCCGCTCCAGTGAAGACCAGCGACGCGCCGTCCGCCACGGTTATCGGCCCAAAGGTCTCCCCGCTTCTCGTCAGTCTCAGCGTGCCCGCCTCGACATCGACACGGCCACGGTTGGTAAAGTCCGCTTCCAGCTCGCCGTCCCCGG
Source organism: bacterium (assembly GCA_030430075.1). Taxonomy (GTDB): domain Bacteria; phylum Planctomycetota; class Planctomycetia; order Pirellulales; family Pirellulaceae; genus ARS98. The sequence continues at coordinate 7,438 of JAUIGN010000091.1, read as the reverse complement.
CGGTTTGAACATAGGTGCCGAAGTTATCGAATACGGGGTCGATCCCCGATCCCGTGTTGACGCGAAAGTCGCTTCTGTTGCGCCCCTCCCATCGACCGTTGTTGGTAACCACCGCGGTACGCCCGTTGTTGAAGAGATTGCCATCGTGCCAGACAACCGATCCATCGTTGACCAACACCCCTTCGAAGAACTTGTGGGCGGGCGAGCGGATCTCGACATGGGCCGACGCCGCGAACCGCACGTCACCCATCAGCGTACCGCTCTGCCAATCGAGGGAATCCTGGAAGATACCGTTGGTGATCGTGCCGTCCAACAGAGTGACGTTGCCCGGCAAACGTGATCCCGGCGAAAACTGTGCGTTGCCGCCAACGAAGAGTTCAGATTGCGCGTCGTAGGCATCACCGAAGGCGACATCGCCCCGATTCACGGCAACCGTTCCCTCGCCGATGAGCACGGACCCCGCGAGGAACTCGAAATCGGCTGCCCGGTTGCGATGGCCAAAATGCAGCGACGTGCCTGCGGCCAGCCGAATCGTCCCGCTCGACGTACCTTCCTCATCGACGTGGAACGATCCCTGGCGGACGTCGATCGTTCCGTTGTTCGTCAACACTGCTTCGATCGTGACACCTTCGGCCACACCGAGCAGGGTGCCGTCGTTCAGCAGGATGGGCGACGGTCCGCTGGTGTTGTTCACGAACTTCTGACTTGACGAAATCACGAGTGTGTTGCCGGCCGTGTTATGGAACGTCGTTGCCTGGCCGTTGTTGTGAATGGCGCCACCCAGCCAGAACGCATCCCCTTCGTTGCTCAACTCTCCCTGAAGAAACTTCCGTTCGTCGGAACTGATCTCCAGACGCCCTTGATTGACGAGCGTGCCGCCCACTTCGACGACGCCGCCCAACCATTGCATCGAACCGGTGATCGTCAATCCGGCGGCACTTACGAGCCTGCCTGAATTGTGCAAAGCGAATTCCCGGAACGTCGAGTCCTCCGTCAAGGTCAGCGTCCGATTGGTGATCGAAAGCCGGTCGTCACTGACGATCCGCTTGGCGACCGCGTGGTCGGCGATCACCACGTGCGTATTGGCGGTGGTGCTGATCAGCACGTCATCATCGCTGGTGGGAAGCCGATCGCCATTCCAGTTGGCAGCGTCGTGCCAGGACGTGCCGTCGCCTTCCCCGTTCCAGAAGAGATCCACGCTGGCAATCGAAAAGTGAATCGGCGGTGTCCCCGCGGCCAGTGGATTGCCGGCCAGGTCACGCACCCGCGTTCCGTCGATTTCGAGTTGATAATCGCCGGCATTCAAGTCAGGAAGCGAGATCGTCACGGTCTGCAAGTCGTTGCTCAAACTGGCCGCGACGTTGGGGATGGCGGTGCCGAGGTCGTCGAACAGGCGAAACGCGTCGGCCGCAAAAAGTTCACCGTCGAGGCGTTCGGTAAATCTCACCGACGCCGCGTGGAATGCGCCTTGCGGCCGGGTATCGCCGCGACGCAGGTCGGATGAGAGGATCGCAGGGCCGGTTGTATCGGGAACGATTTCGATCTCAACCGGGGCAGACACGGTGACGTTACCGCCCGTGTCCTCAGCGACGGCAACGCCCGAGAAGACTCGAGACGACTCGCCTGCACCCAGCGCGGGCAGTTCGGTGTGCCGATTAAACGGCGCCGCCAGGGAGACTCCGGCCCGTTCATCGCCCAGGAAGAACTCGACGCTTGCCACTTGCAGATCGTCTTCCGCTTTGACACGGAGAAACAGTGGTGACCTTTCTTCGATTTGGATTCCTTCGCGATCGGGATCCACGTCCCCGTCTACCAGCAGGGTACTGCTGGGAGCGTTTCCGGAGATATCGAACGGTAAGTAGTTGACGACGTGGAATCCGCCGTCGCCGCCGGCAACGTACGCCAGTCCTCGCGCCAGGGCAACTCCCTGCGGCCAAGCCGGGAGAATCGTGCGGCGCGGTCCCTCTTCAATCGCCAGAAACTCTGTGTTGCCCGGATCGGACAGGTCGACGACCGCCAGCATTGGTAAGTCCGACGAGCGGGGTTGCCCGGCGAGCAAGCCGCGGCCCGAGCCGTTAGGCACGATCGCCGTGCCCGGTGCGACGTCGCGATCGCCGACATCCGATCCACTGATCACAACCGGCACGTCAGGGTTGGTTACATCGATTGTCGAGAAACCGCCACGAAAATTCGAGTTGCGGGCCGCGGCGTAGACGATCCCCTCGGCAACCGAGATCTTCCCAGCCCCATCCGGCACGGAAACCGCTCCCCGTTGACGGATCGTCGGATTCCGAATGTCGAAGACGCGGAGGTTACGCTGGTCATCCATCGCGTAGACAAACCCGCCCTCCCGCGCCATCCCGGTAATCGGGGCTGCTGCGAGTTGGAGCGAAACATCAATTTCCCGGCGGGACAGGTCGACCTGCATGATCTGGTCGTCGCCACCGACAAACGCCACACTGCCAACCACCTCCACCTGGTTCGCAATCAGGGGCAGCGAGGCGATCAGGACAGGTTGCCTGGGATCCGAAACGTCGACGAGATGCAGGCCTGAGTCCTCGGCGGCCACCGCCGCCAATGAACGCTCGGCGTCAACACCCACGTCGATCGCCGTTCCGGGAAGGTCGAGTTGGCCGAGGAGAATCGGTGCGTCAAAGTCGGATGTATCAACGATCGCCAGCCCGTGGGTGCCGGTGGCGAGGTAGGCCGTCGACGTCAAGGGAGTTTCGCCTGCCACGACGGTCACTTCGAGCGTCTGGCCCTCCGGCATCAGGCTGGCAATCACCCCGGTCGGGAATCCGCGGTCACCGAGCGGATCGAGGCCGAGCAAAATCTCGCTGTAGTCGTCAATCGCATCACCGTCCGTATCGAAGCGGTCCGGCCGCGTTCCGACGGCCGTCTCCGCATTCGGTCCCAGTCCGTCACGATCCGGATCCACGTCGTCGCCGTCGCCCGCCGCGCCAGGCAGGATCGAACCTCCGGTAGGTCGTGCCGCCTCCAAAACGTCCACTTTGTGCTCGAGACGCAGATTGGTGGTTCCCGCCGCAACGGTGAACCCGACCTGGGAAGACAGCCCGGTGTGAGGGTTAAAGTAGTAGGCCGTGTAATCGCGTCCTTGCGGCAACCTCGCATCCCAGACACCGGCCAGGTTGCTGCGAGTTCGGTAGATCGGCGCGCCATCCCCTTCGGCGATCGCTACGTAGGTTCCGCCCCTGCTGGCCTCGAAAATCTTGATTGCCTCCCGCAGCAACTCGAGGGCCGTAACGGCGTCGCGGGCGTGCGGGTCACCGAAGATGGCGGGTACTGCTTGCCCCAGCGCCGCGAGAGGCGGATCCACCTGTGCCGGCGCAAGCAGATCCTGGATCGTCGCTAACTCGTCCACCGTTAACTCGCCCCGGTCCATCACGTCGGGCAGAGTCAGTTGAAACGGCTGAGACGTCGCCGGATCAATGGCTAGATTGCCCTCGGCGTCCAAAGCGCGAAGGTCGCCCGATTCGGACAACTCGTAGTAATAGTTCACATAGGAGGGGCCGATTACGTTACGAATCCCGGCCTCGAGGACCACTCCCAGAGCGGCCCCCATGCGGCCGTAGAGGTCCGTCAGCGAATCAACCAAGTCGTTCAGGGCACGCTCGGCGGCAGCCAGTTTCTCGTCGATCTGTGCGATCAGCACGGCGGGATCAGTTTCACGGCTCGGGCCTTCACCTTCACCCTCGGCTGCGCCTGCCGCATCACCCCTGCCGCTGCTGCTGACGTTCCCTTCGCCTTCGCCGCCGTCCGCATCTCCCTTGTCGACGAAGCAGTCGGCAAAGGTTGCGATGGCACGAGCGAACTGAATCCCGCTTCCCGCCAGTTCCGACGACCACCAGATGCCGGCGCCTAGTATCGCAACGGGTACACCAACGTTTGGGAAGGTCACCAACAGGGGCAGTGAACCCAAGGCCACCGACGCGCTGATCCGCTTCAGCATCTCAGTTACGCACAGCGCATTCTCGAATTTGTCGCTGCTGAGATTCTTGCAATCGACCAGCCCTTCGCGGAGCAGGTCGACGGTGTCGGAGATGACCGGCACGTTCTCCGTGAAATCGGACAGGTTCTTGACCTTTGAGAGTCCCGTGACAACATCGATGAACGACTTGACGTCGTCATAGATCGACTTTCCCTTTTCGATCAGGCGTTCCGTTTCGGTCACCACCTCGCCCACGATTTCGACCAGCTCGTCGAACCAATGCCAGCCCGGTTCGAGGATCCCGCTGCCGGGATCGGAGACCACCCGTTGACCGTCGGCAGAGACCGTCATCGTACCGACCGTCTTCCACTCGCCCAGCGAGTGATTGAATGAAATCAAGGCGACGTTCCGCCCGGGCGCCAGGCCCCGCACATTGGGAAACTCGATCGGTGCCGGCTCGAGGAAGAACGCACCCGGCTCGGTTTGAATCGTGATGTCGAACGCATGATCGGCACCGGGGGGCAGCGGCGCCGGCAGGCGGTCGGACGCGACTTGAAAGATTCCCACGCGCGTTGCCGGCGACCCGTCCGGCAGCACAAGGCTGCCTTTGGGAACGGTCAGCTTGATCTTTTCCAGTTCCGCGTCGCCGTGGGTCTGCGTCTCCGGCAGTCCGATCGTCACCCCGTCCTCGGGAAACTCCTCGTCGGCCGGCAACTCGTGCATTGCCTCTTCCAGGACAAACGGCAGATGGATCGTGAAGGGGATCTGGAAGTCTTCGCCGGGAATGCTGTGAAACGGCTTGCCGACCGTGGGATAAAAGCCGTCGCCGGAGATCGGGAGGCCACCGGCATGCGTTGCCGTCGAGCCGTCGATATGGACAAAGAAGTCGGGCGCCGGAGTGTCGGTGAGGACAAAGTGTCCGTCCGCGTCGGTGATTGCCGTGAAATCGGCGAATCCGTCGACGCGAATCGTGACGCCCTGGAGGGGCACGTCCGCACCGTTGCCGTCAGGCTCGCTGGCCACGACCCGCCCATAAACGTTGGTGCCCGGCAAACGCGTGGACGAAACCGTGCGAAAGTCCACGGTTCGCAGGCCGCCCGGCAGGGAACTTCCTGATACGGCGACCGGATTGCCGTCGGCTCCGAGCAACCGGTCTCCGTCAATGGTAACCCGGAGATCGGTTGAAGGAGGCAACGGGGTCAAGGGAGTCATCCGCAGCGTTCTCCCGCCGCGTCCCAGATGGTGTTGCGTGGCGATCTCCATGCCGGCAGCGGTCAGCGTGATTGCCTCCGCCGTCGTCGATTCGTCGATCGGGAGATCAAAATCGAGGAAGACGTCACGCGTGAGGCTGACGCCTTGATCCCCGTCGCTTGGAGACACTTCGGCCAGAATCGAATAGTTGGCGATCTGAAACTGAAACGGACCGGCCTGAACGGTGTTGCCCGCGATGTCGGAGACCGGCGCGAGTGACATCAAGTAGGTGTTGTTGTCCAGCGGCGGGTTGTAATTCAAGTCGAATTCGGCATCGCCGAAGCTGACGACCGAGTCGGGTGGAAAGGTCTCGCCCTGGCCGGGACCATCGCTGGCCTCCAGACGCGCATCTGCCGGATCGAGGGTGCGGGACAGTGGTTCAGTCGACACGACGCGGAGGCGGGAGAGGGTCTCGCGCACCAGTCCGGCGGCATCGAGCTGAATCACCGGGGGCGTCGTATCGTAGGTAAAGGAAAGCTCTCGCGCTGTGACAATTAACGTGCCTTCGAATGCCGTCAAGCGCACCGAGTGGTCGCCGTCTTGCGTGCCGTCGGAAGCGAGTTGCGGATCGAACTGAAATGTCCCGTCGCCATTGATCGGAACGGTCACGGACGGTCCGCCATCGACCGTAGCGACCAGCGATGTTACGCGATGTTGCGGATCGTCCAGGCTCCCTGCCAGGTCGGCTGCCGACGTAATGCGATCATCCGGACCGGTTGCCCCAGGCCCCGTATCGTTGGCCAGACGCACGTCCAGTGCCGGCTGTTCATACCGGTCATTCAGCGCGTTGACTACGATCAAGAGGTCGTTGGGGGCGAGAAAGCCGTCGCCATTTACGTCGAAGAAAGGCCGGCCTTCGTGCAAATGGCGATCCTGCAACCGGCCATGGACGCCGGTCACTGTCGGGTGGTTGAGTTCGGCGATCCCAACCAGCACGTCGGCTGGAGCAACGACCGAGTCGCGATTGACGTCCCGCGCATTGAATTCGTTTGTCCAGTCGCTGATCAACAGCAACCGCTGCTCCAGCACTTCGAGGCCGCCCCGCCGCGACTTGATTCGCCGCCGGCCGCGGTACGAGGTGCATGGTCCGATTCGTTTTCTCTTCATGTCTGGTTTCCGAGATGACGAGACGGGAATAGGCGGATGACCCAACGGCGGCCATGCGAGGACGACGCTGTGCACGGCGGCGCGATCGACGTACCATGGAATTGCCAAGCAACCCCAGGTGTTGCTCCGAACGTTGCCCGACATGCACCGCTGCCGCTCGACGAACGTCCTCGCTGTCCCCGACGAGCGTTTCTGTCCCTGACGAGCGTTTCGATCGTAGTCATTTCGAGGTAGCCCAGCAAGGCAGTCATGGTTGATGTCCCAGCACCGCAGGGCACTGACGCCGCGCTCGGCGCTCGGCACAAGTCACTGCCGCCCCGCTCGGCGCAGGTCTCCGACGTCGCGCTCGGCGCAGGTCTCTGACGTCGTGCTCGCGCTCTGCGCAGGTCTCTCGAGTCGCGCTCGGCGCAGGTCTCCGACCTCGCGCTCGGCGCAGGTCTCCGACCTCGCCGAAACCGCCGACCGCAGGTCTCCCTCACGCCTCGGCAGCAACGGTTTGCAATCTGGCCAGCACGTGTGGATTTCCGGGAAAACTGAGGTCGTCACGACGTGCGGGGAAGGAGACCCGCGCACAGCCAACACGTCGCCGCGCACAGCCAGCACGTCGCCGCGCACAACAAGCACGCCGCCGCGCGCAACAAGCACGCCGCCGCGCGCAACTCGAACGCCGCGTACGCTCCTTGCATCCCTGCACGCACCCGCCTGCACGCGAACATCGGTAGCTAACCCACACTCGACAACCGGCCGCGAGTCATGCCAAGATAGTTGCGTGTCGCTGCGGCATCCTGCGCGACCGAATCGGGAAACCACCTAGTCGAGGATTCACCGTGACTGATTGCCCTTTGCGTTTCGCCTGCCCTCGGCGTTACTTCACGATGACGGCAGTATTCTGGCTAGTGGCCGCCTGTACGGGAGCCGTGCACGCGGTCGACTTCGTTCATGACGTCATGCCCGTTTTAAAGAAGTACTGTGCTGAATGCCATGCGGGGAGACGCAGAGAGGGCGTGAGATGCGCTGGCTCTGAAGGACACTCCATGTGCTTAATTCTGCCGCTAGAATTGAGTAATTACAGGAGAGTGTCATGTCGAAGAAGAAGAAAGTTGCCGGCCGCCGACAGTACAGCGATGAGTT
>JAUIGN010000090.1 GCA_030430075.1 bacterium | reverse complement strand
CACTTTCCAGGAAGCATCCAAACCCAACAGCAAGCTGTAATGTTTCGTGAGTTCGCTCATGGCCGACATTCTCAGCCAACAAGCTCAAGCAGAACACCCACCACCCACTAAGATTCCTGAAGAACCAGTTATTCCAGGGCCACGTTCCGGATCGCTCCGGTTCCGGCCAGGACGAGGGGAAACGTCTGGCTCACGTTTTGTTGCTCGGCCGCCTTGTTCCAGGGAACGACATAGGCAGCGTAGCGCCCCGTGTTCGCATCGGCGACATAGATCATCGAGTTGGCGGGGCGGATGTTTCCGCCGATCATGTTGCGGAAACGGGCACCGCCGGTGACCAGCAGATAACGGGGTTGCTTGCCCTGCTGGACCCCCAGGTCCGTGGCAACATTATGTTGATAGACTCCAGCCGGCGACCCGGTTCGCGAATTCAAGACCTGGAGTCGCAGTTCGCCGGTGATGAAATCGAGCACCACCAGGCCCTCCATTTCGTCGGTGATCAGGCCGGTCGCGATGGCCATCGTGTTGGAACTGTCACTGGCCGACGCATGCAGCAGCTCGGCGGGAATCTCCAGTGTCGACGACGTTCCGCGGCCGGCGGCCAGGGCCCCGATCAGCATCCCGACTCCGACGAGCAACCCCAGGGTAAGCCCGGCGCCGAACCGGAGGACGCCGTGTTGTTTCACCGTTTGCATGAATGCAACTCCTCATTTCTGAATCAGTTTTGCCTGGAGAATTTGTAAATTCGAAACCGTCGACGTGGACAGGACGCAGGCCGATCCGACCGCCGATCCCCACCTTCGCGCTGAAGTCACCTCAGCCGTGATCTCAACGGTACTTCGGCCGATGCGGAGACGGCAAATACGAGTCTGCCAACGGGTTCCAGCTAGGGAACCCGTCGAACCTGAGACCCTGTCCAATGTAAATCCGACAAATCACACCTGCAAGCCGAACCTGGGGGCCGCTCGCCTCCCGTCCCACGTCCTGCGTCGCGAGGCGCTGGGCGGCCAGCGGCTTGTCTGGACGCTGGTTCGCTGCCCAACGGCACCCGCGGCACAACCGCGGTCATTGACCCATTCCACAACCTTCCCAGAGTCGTTGCCGTGCCGTCGCATTCATCGCTGATGTAATCGTATTGCCCGCCGCACCGCGGGACCAGCCGAATCGGCCTCACCTGTCTGCCCTTTTCTTGGGCGGCTCCCGATTGAGATGCTTGCCCGTTTTGCTAAAACTAGGTGTCCTTGTGACACCCGTGCCCCCCAGCGGATCGAGGCAAACGGGGTATCCGCGGGCCCTTGTGGACAGCAGGGGGGCCACGATCGCACAACCGCCAATCACGGGTTCCCTTCGTGTGACGGGTTCCCTTCGTGAATTGCGTCTCGAATTGTGACGCCCAGGCCACTCGCTGCCTGCGCCGTCTTGATTTCCCGTCCACCTCTCCAGCAGGTAAGTAGATCGCTATGGCAACCAATGGTGAACTCAATCGCAAGCTTCGCATGGCCCTGGTGGGCGGTGGACAAGGGGCCTTCATCGGGCGCGTGCATTGCACGGCCGCGGTGTTGGACAATCGGGCAGCCCTGGTGGCAGGCGCCCTCTCTTCGAACCCCGAACGGGCGAAGGCCTCCGCGCCGGACTATGCCATTCCGGATGACCGGGCCTACGGGTCGTACCAGGAACTGCTCGAAGCAGAGAAAGCGCGGGATGACGACGGAGTCGATTTCGTTTCCATCGCGACCCCCAATCACACCCATTACGAGATTGCCAAGGCGGCCGTCGAGGCAGGTTTCAACGTGATCTGCGACAAGCCGCTGACCTTCGACCTGGCCCAGGCCGAAGACCTGGTGCAGGTCGTGGAGAACTCGGACGTTGTCTTCGCGGTCACCCACAACTACACCGGTTACCCGTTGGTGCGGCAAGCGCGGGAGATGATTCAGAGCGGCGAACTGGGGGAGATTCAAGCGGTCCGCGTGGCGTACATCCAGGGTTGGCTGAGAACGCGGCTGGAAGCGGACGAACAGAAGCAGGCCGCCTGGCGAACCGATCCGGCCCGCAGTGGTGCCGCCGGCTGTTTCGGTGACATTGCCACACACGCGTTCAACCTGGCCCGCTATATGACGGGCGTCTTTCCGGAATCGATCAGTTGCCATCTGAAGACCTTCGAATCCGGGCGGGCCTTGGACGACTACGGAACCGCCGTCGTCCGGACCGAAGAAGGCGGCCTGTGGACCGTCACGGCCTCGCAGATCAGTCACGGTCGAGAAAACGACGTGGCGATCGAGATCGACGGGACGAAAGGTGCCCTGGCCTGGCGACAGGAAGAGCCCAACAAAATGCTTGTCCGGCGCAATGGTCAACCTCACGCACTCTACACGCGCGATCCCAATGCCCCGTTCATGAACGGTCCCGGTGCGGCGGCCTGCCGCCTGCCCAGCGGCCATCCCGAGGCATTCTTCGAAGCGTTTGCCAACGTTTATCGGGCCGCCTATGACGATATGGTGCTGCGAGCGACCGGCGGGAAGTTCGAACGGGTCAACACCGTCTACCCGAACATCTACGACGGCGTCGAAGGGATGTACTTCATCCAGCAGTGCGTCGAGAGCAGCCGGCAGGACGGTGCCTGGCTACCCCTGAAGCACGAAAAGGCACGGCGTTAGAGAACGCGTCACGATCGCGTGCCGAACCATGCGACCGCCAGTCGCCGGTCGTCACCGTCAATGCGAAGCCGTCGCATTCCGTAGGTCATGCTGTGCATGACGTCCTGCCGTCCGGACTTTGCAACCACGAGTCATGTGCGCAACCGCTCGCCGCCCGGGCAACGATTACTTGATTTGTTCACGCAGGGTTCGGGGAAAGTGGGCATGGGACCAGCCGCCGTCCACGGTGATGGTGGTCCCGGTCAGGTACGACGCCTCGTCGCCGGCCAGCAGGCAGATCACCCGCGCCACCTCGTCAGGTTGAGCCCAGCGGCCCAGCGGAATAGCGTCTTCGCTCCATTGGCGCAGCGTGTCTGAGGATGACCGGTCGTCCTCGGCGTGATAGTCGTTGCTCAGGTCGGTATCGATCGCACCGGGGCGGACGCTCAGAACGCGAATCCCCGCGGGTCCATACAGGGACGCCAGTTCGTACGTCAGCGCGTCCAGTCCTCCCTTGGCCGCCACATATGCCGGAGACACTCCGCCGCCGCGTGCCGACATGATGCTGGAAACCTGGATGATCACGCCGCTGCCGCGGGCCTCCATCGAGGCGGCAACCCAGCGGGACAGGAAGGCCGGCGCGGTCAGGCAGATTCTTAGGGTGCGTTCCCACGAGTCGATGCTCAGCTCGCGCATCGACTTGATTTCTCGCCAGGCCGCGTTATTGACCAGCACATCGATGTGACCCGCTTGCCGGGCGACCTGGCCGGCCGTCGCCTCGACCGCCGCCAGGTCGAACAGGTCGCAAGTCTGGGCGAACACTCGGGCGCCGCGTGTTTCGGCTTCCCGGCGGACCGCTTCGAGCTCGTCGCTGAGAACATCGAGCAGTGCCAGGTCATAACCGCGGTCGGCGAAGGCGAGCGCCGTCGCGCGGCCGATGCCGCGGGCCGCACCGGTCACCAGGGCGAGGTGCTTCTCAGTTTCGGGCATGATGGTACTCTCGGTGTCATGGGTTGTTGTGGATGAGTTCGGTCTCCAGGATGACCGCCAGGGCGTCGCCTTGCATGACCCGCGAGAACGTCCGCAGCACGATCACGATGCCGCCCTCATTCGCTCGGACCGTGATCCGTTCCGTCCCCAGGGTGTTGCAGACGTCGCCCAGCGGGTCGCCCGCGGCGATGGTTTGGCCGAGCGTCACGGCGGGTTCGAAGAAGCCGGTGCAGGGCGACTGGTTGCGGATCTGCATGTGGCCCGCGCTTTCGCGGTAGTCATCCACTTCGTACTCGATCCGCGACGTCAGCGGATGGTGCGGCAGGCTGGCTGCATCGAGCATCTGCAGTTCGGCCATGACGTTCAAGCAGCCGTCGACGTAAGCGTCGACGCCGTTCTGGTCGCAGAGGCCGGAACCCAGGTATTCCGCGTAGATGGAAGGAATCTGTGCGTCGCGGGCAACGGAAAGCGTGCGTCCTTCGAGCCGATAGTCGGTGCCCCACACCAGCGGCAGGTTGAAGGCCCGGGCCATGCGCCGCTGCGCGTCCAGCATCCGTTCGTCGGGGACCAGCTTGTAGCCGACCAACGGCCAGACGCTCATCGTATTCCCGCCGGTGTGCAGGTCGATGTAGTAGTCCGCGGTCCGAATCAGTTGGCTCAACGCGAATGCGGTTCGCTCGGTAATCGTGCCGTCCGGCTTGCCCGGACAGGTCCGGGCCAGATCGAGCAGGTCTTCGGCGGTTCGTGTGCCGCGCAAGAACGCTGCCTCATTGGCGACGGGAACCAACGTCAGCCGGCCGTGCAGTGCGTCCGGCGTGACGACCGCACCCACGCGACGAATGGCGCGCATCGGCTCGAATTCGTCGCCGTGCACGCCGCCCGTGATCAGCAAGTGGGGCCCGTCATGCTGACCGATAATTTCCCGTTTCAGAATCTCGACCATTGTTTGATTCCTGTACTCTGTTGGCTCAACCTGTCAGGGACCGCCGGTAGCAGGTGCCCAGGTGAATTCGCGTTCGAAGGGGTACAACGGACGACGCCGGCGCTGAAACGGCAAGGTGGTCATGTCCGCGGTAGTGCAGCCGGGAGTGCTCACGCGTAGCAGGTGACGGCAAACGGGGGCGTAGGCCGCGACCGGCGCATTGACCCCTTTGGCGACCAGCACCTGGTAGGCGGCAGGGTCGATGTCGCAGGACGTCAGCTGGCAGAGACTGAACGGCGGCATCCGCTGCGACGTGACCATGACGGTCAGTTCGGGGGCGGTTTGGAGGACGGCGGTCGGCCCCTGGTCGCAATCGGAAAAGCCTCCGTGCCGTGTCTCGGGTTCGTGGAAACGGCCATCGTAAAGTCCGCGGACCGCAAAGGTGGCCCGGAACGGGACGCCGTGCAAATCGTCCGTCCGGCCGCCGACCGACATCTCAATTTGGGCGCCGATGCCGGCCCCGGTGGCCCGCTGGACCGCCGCTGGGTCGTACAGGCAGACGAAGGCCGGCCCCAGGCCGTAGGCTGCCAGGGCGTGCAGCAGGTGCGTGCTGTCGGCAGGCGAACCGCCGCCGACGTTGTCTCCCATGTCCAGCAGACAGACCGGGCCAGGCAAGGTGGCGGCCCGGTCCAACGCAGTCTCGATGTCCAGCAGTTGCCCGGCGAACTCGGCCCGATGTTCCCAAAGATAGCCGGCCAATTCGCCGGCCAGATTGTCGGCAAGCTGTGGATCGTTGTCGGTGACCGCGATCGTGGCGGAGCCCATTTCGGGTACGTCCGCGTAGGGAAATCCCAGCAGGAGGCTGTTCGAGAGGACGCCCGGCAGCTGGCGTTGCCGAGCGGCCAGGTCGAAGTAGGGCTGGCAGGGCGGCTCGCTGGTCAACTGGCGTTCGATGTTGATCGCAACCGGCGGAAAGCGGGCCGCTTGGGTCGGTCGGATTTCCCCCCGCAGTGTGGCCGCCATCAACGTGGCCGCCTCGATGCCCCGCTCCCGCTGATCAAGGTGGGGATTGGTCCGATAGGCAAACAGCCCGTCGGTCGCTTCGACCATCCGAGCGGACAGGTTCGCATGTGGATCGAGGGTTCCCAGAACGGGTACGTCCGGACCAACCCAACGTCGCAATTCGGCCAGCCAATGCCCGTCGGCGTCCTCATGCCGTTCACTGACCGTGGCGCCGTGGGGGGCCACCAGGAGACCGTCGAGCGGCCCGGCGGCGTCCAACTGGGACCGCATGGTGGCCAACAGCGTTTCGAAGCAGTCGGCCGTGATCCGCCCAAAGGGCATCGCGCGGGCGGCCATCAGTGGTACGGCCGTGATCCCTTGAGCGTCCAGCCCGGCAAAAAAACCGCCGATTTCATGGGGCGTTTCGGCCAGCCGAGCACGCACGGTTTCGCCGGCAAAATACCAGTTGTCGCGAAAATGCTGGAGGGTCGTCGACTCCCCGATGAACGTATTGGATTCATGGAGCAGGCCAATGATGCCGACGCGCTTGGCGGATGCTGTGTTGGTCGTCATTCGCTCCCCGAATCTCCGCGACAGACACTGTCGAGCGATTGAGAATACGAAGACCCGAGGTGGCTCGCAAGCGACGTTCGCTCCAACGTGGTGACGCTCCCGCAAAGCGAGACCCGGTGCCGCCCGCTTCCGCGGTCAACGACCTTACGCTGATTTCTCCTGAAATGGATCTGTCGGCGCGGGGGTTTGGTGAGGATAGGAAGGTCGTTCTTGACGCGGGCGTGGCAGAGGCTAAGCTATGCGTGCGTCACAGGTCCAGGCATCTTCTCCGCGCGGCTCGCGCGTTGTGACTCACGGCACGTTCTTCCCCTCTTCCAACCAGACTTCGTTCCCGAGGTGGAGATGTTCATGCGCGCTAACAGCAGGGGTCAACGAAGGGGCATTCGCGGAAATCACGAGGTACGTCGGCGGCGTAGGCAGCGCCGCACGCTCAAACGTCGCGGGCGGATTGCCGGCGTGGAACAACTGGAAACGCGAACCGTCCTCGCAGGGCTCACGGGAGTCGTGTTTGAAGATCTCAATGTGAACGGAATCCGGGACGCCGGCGAACCGGGCATCGCGGACGTGACCCTGTTTCTGGACGCCAACGACAACAGCGCACTGGATACGGGAGAGGCTTCGACGACCTCGGGAACGGACGGAAGCTATGCGTTCCCTGGCCTGCCGGACGGTGACTACGTTGTGCGGCAGCTCGAACCCGCAGGTTACGTTCAGACCTCGCCCCGTGGAGGCGGTCGCCTGTTCGCGACAACCTTTCTGGGCGATCTGAGTGTCGTCGAGTTGGATCCGGCGAGTGGCGACATTCGCAACAGCTTTGCATTGCCGACGTCGCCCACCGCCGCGTCATCCTTCACGCAAGGCCTGGCGTTCGATGGCGATTCACTGTTTTATTACGAAAACAACGCCAAGATTCTCTACGAATTGAACTCGACGACCGGTGCGGTACTTAATCCGTACAACTATCAAGCAGCATTTGCCAACCGCAACATCGGCGGACTGACGTTCCTTGATGGCCAGCTTTATATGCTGGACGTCACGTCGAACGCCAATCGAGCCCTGATCGCCGTCGACATCGACAATGTCCAGAACAGCGTCGTCACGAGTCTGGGGACGAGCTTTAACTTTGGCGGCGGGCTGGCGTCATTTGCCGACGAAGGCCTGTTGCTTGCCGCTACGAACTCCACGCTGCTGACCTTCGACACGGCGGGGAGAATCGTCGATCGCGCGCTGCTTCCGCAGACCAACCTCACGCCGACCGGATTGGCCGTGGTGGGCGATGAAATCTTCGTGACCTACGGCGGCTCGCAGACCCAGGTCCTGGATCGCGACGGGAACCTCCTGCGCACGTTCGGCAGCGTCCAGGAGAGTGCCGGTCTGGCGGGTGGCGTTGGCGGGGATGGGGCCCATCGAGTGACGCTGGCCGGCCAGGACCAGACGGGGCTCGACTTCGGCAATCGGTCTGCCGCGGGGAGCATTACCGGCACGAAGTTTGAGGACCTCAACGGAAACGGCCAGCGGGACCCCGGCGAACCCGGCCTGGAAGGGGTCACGATCTACCTCGACCTGAACCGTAACGGCGTTTTTGATGCACAGGACCAAGGCGTGGTCACGTCCGCCGACGGGTCCTACGCATTCACGGGGCTCGTTGCCGGCGACTACCTTGTCCGGGAGGTCGTTCCGGCCGGCTACCGCCAGACCACTCAGGGCAACGATCCGGGCACCTTTTACGGTGCCGCCTACGACGTCAGCAACGGTCAGATGAACTATGTAGAAATCGATGCGCTGACGGGCGACGTCAACCGGATCGGCGGTTACCTCTCGGCAAGGTTGCACGGGCTGGTCCGGACCAATTCGGGTGACGTCTACGGGCTCAACGGCTGGGGCTCGGACACCATTTACCAGGTCAATCCGACGAACGGCGTCCTCACACCGGTGGGGCAAACGGGATACGAAATGGCCTTCGGGTTAGCGTACGATCCGTTGACGGACACGATCTACGGCGTCGGCAAGCCGACCGCGGCGGACGCGGTCAATTTCCTGTTGGAAATTGATCGCACGGACGGGTCGGTGACGCCAATCGGCCCCGGTACCGAGGGCCTGGTGGCCACCAGCGCGCTGGCGTTTCAAGTGGAAGCGCGGCGCGTAATCGCCTACGACAATCAGGATGACGAATTTGTCGCATTCGAGCTGGATGGGACGGCGACCCGGATTGCCGACCTGTTCAACATGAACACCTTCGGGCTGACGGAAACGTCCGCCGGCCTGATGTTCGGCGGCCTGGGGACCGGTACCGATGCTCAAGGAAACATTCTGCGGGAGACGATTCGCGAAGTCGATCTGGCGTCCGGTGTCCGCACGACCGTCCTGAAACTTTCCGAAGCGGCCCCCGTCGAATCGCTGGACTGGGCCAATGATGTGGGGCAGTACCGCCACGTGATTGGAGAAGGGGGCGTGGTCACCGACGTTCTGTTCGGAAACCAGCGGGCCGGCGGTACCATCGAAGGCGTGGTCTTTGACGACGCGGACAAGGACGGCGTGCGCGATGCGACCGAGCCGGGGATGGCAGGCGTCACCGTCTACCTGGACCTCAACGGCAATGGCGTAATCAATTCGGGCGAAATTGCAGCGAATACGACGGCCACGGGTGCCTATACGCTGACCAATGTGCCGGCCGGCACGTTCCAGCTGCGCCAAGTGGTTCCTTTGGGCTACGACCAGACCGCGCCAGGTTCGGCTGCGCATGTCGTTACCTTGGCGGAAGACGAGTCGATCAGCGATGTTGTCTTCGGCAATGCGTTGGCGAACCGTCCGCCGGCTGCCGACCTGGGTGGACCGTACTCCATTCAGGAAGGAAGCAACCTGCAACTGGACGCGGGTGGATCGGCCGATCCTGACGGCGATCCGCTCACCTTCTCCTGGGACCTGGATGGAGACGGCCAGTTCGACGACGCCACCACCGCGACCCCCGAACTCAGTTGGCAGGAGCTGGCCGACCTGGATATCGACGACGACGGTATCTACCCGATCGCGGTGCACGTCAGCGACGGGGAGTTCGCCGCTACGGATGAAGGGTCGCTGATTATCACGACCGCACCACCGGCGAACATTCGTTTGTCGTACGATCCGTCCCGCATCGATGAAAACGGGACGACGACACTATTGGGCAGCTTTGACGATCCCAGTACGGTCGATTCTCACGAGATCCTTGTCCGCTGGGGGGATGGCGAGACATCCAGCGTTTCGTTGACTGCCGGCGAGCGGACGTTCAGTGCCAGCCATCGCTACCTGAATGAAGGGGTTTTCACGCCCACGGTGGTGATTACCGATGATGATGGCCGCCAGGCGTACAGTGGCGACAACATTGTCGATACGGTGGTGCTCGACTTTGATCAGTACCTGCACGCGGAAAACGGCCTCTCCGTTTTCACGGTCACGGAAGACGGCTTCTTCCTCGATTATCCCGACCATCAATATGCCAGTTTCAACGTCGCCGGCGGCAATCATGGAAGCTTTCCCGGTTCGCCTGCCCTGGCGACGCAGTTCGAGGGCCAACGGATCGAATTGACGCAGGTGGGCGGCGAGCCGTTCAACGCCGTCTCCATCGATCTATCGGAACTCTCTTCCAATACGAATGTGCACTCGCCCGCCACGGTGGTCTTTCACGGCCACAGATCGGATGGACAGGTCGTCGAGAACTCGTTCACCACCACGGAAGACGGCCAATTTGGGTTTGAGACGTTCGAGTTTTCCGATGCGTTCCATGACCTGCTTTTCTTGACTTGGGACAGCGGAACAACCAGCGGCAAGTCGGTCCACCAGTTCGACAATGTCGTGTTGGAGAGCGCGGCGTCGACGACCGACAATCCGGTCGTCACGGTTGACAATGTGGCTCCAGACATCGTTTCACTCGGCAGCTCACCCGCCAGCCCGGCCAACGTTTCGACAGGAGAAGCCGTCGCCATTTCCGCCACATTTGTCGACGTCGGGACCCTGGACGCCCACACGGCGACCATCGACTGGGGCGATGAATCGACTGCTGCCGGCGACATCGTGCGTATCAGTGACACGAATCGTCTGGTCACGAAGGACCACGCCTATGCGAAAAGTGGGACTTACACGGTCCGCCTGGTCGTCGCCGACGATGGAAATCCCAGCCTGTCTGATGAGGCGACGCTCACCATCACTGTTGTGAATTCTGCACCCGAATTGGCGGTCATCGGCGACCAGTCAATTGCCGAAGGGGCCGAATTGACGTTCACTGCGGCAGCGACCGACCCGGATGCGCCGGCAGACGAACTGACATACAGCTTGGACGCGGGCGCACCTTCGGGCGCATCGATTGATGCGACAACGGGCGTGTTCCGCTGGACTCCGACAGAATCCGACGGCCCGGGTTCGTTTGACGTGACGGTCCGCGTGACGGACGACGGTTCGCCGAGCCTTTCCGCTTGGGAAACGATCACGATCACGGTTGACGAAGTGAACACGGCACCGGAGTTGGCCACGATCGGCGACCAATCGGTTGTCGAAGAGAGCGAGCTGACGTTCACGGCAAGCGCATCGGACGCGGATCTGCCGGCGAACACGTTGACATACAGCTTGGACGCGGGCGCGCCAGCGGGCGCATCGATTGATGCGACAACGGGCGTGTTCCGCTGGACTCCGGCAGAATCCGACGGCCCGGGTTCGTTTGACGTGACAGTCCGCGTGACCGACGACGGTTCGCCGAGCCTTTCCGCTTGGGAAACGATCACGATCACGGTTGACGAAGTGAACACGGCACCGGAGTTGGCCACGATCGGCGACCAATCGGTTGTCGAAGAGAGCGAGCTGACGTTCACGGCAAGTGCATCGGACGCGGATCTGCCGGCGAACGCGTTGACGTTCAGCTTGGACGCGGGCGCACCGTCCGGCGCATCGATTGATGCGACAACGGGCGTGTTCCGTTGGACTCCGACAGAATCCGACGGCCCGGGTTCGTTTGACGTGACAGTCCGCGTGACGGACGACGGTTCGCCGAGCCTTTCCGCTTGGGAAACGATCACGATCACGGTTGGTGAAGTGAACACGGCACCGGAGTTGGCCACGATCGGCGACCAATCGGTTGTCGAAGAGAGCGAGCTGACGTTCACGGCAAGT
>JAUIGN010000046.1 GCA_030430075.1 bacterium | reverse complement strand
CACTTTCCAGGAAGCATCCAAACCCAACAGCAAGCTGTAATGTTTCGTGAGTTCGCTCATGGCCGACATTCTCAGCCAACAAGCTCAAGCAGAACACCCACCACCCACTAAGATTCCTGAAGAACCACAATTTGGAAATCGCCGCTACGCTGACGCCCCCGGACTGGCGCGCCAAGGTGGTTACCCTTTTGTCCGTCAACCGACGAAGCAAATAGACGGCAGCAATACGGGCGTCGTTGCCGTGACGACGGATCTGCTTCAGATCCCCGGGACCAGCACCGAAATGATTCTGCACCACACGAACAATGTCCGCTTCGGCAGGACGCCACGCCAGGCGCCTTCGCTGCGGAACGTTGGCATCTTCCGGTTCCTCAGCGAGTCGCTTGCGCATCTGTTCGACCCACGAACTCCGGCCGAGAAACGAACCTCCGACGGCCGACTTCACGGGCGAGATTGGCGGCTCGGCGATGCCCGCCTCGACAAACCGCTGGTAGGCGCGTCGTGCGTTGCGGAGCTCTCTCGAATGTTCCCGCAGCACTGTTTCCCAGTCGAGCCAGGCCGTCGCCCCCGCCGCTTCCCGCACAAAACGATAAGCTGAATAGCTGCTCCAGCGGTACTGCTCAGGAAGCAGAGCCAGCCTTGCCCGCACCGGATTGAGGTGGATGTACCGGCTCAACTCCCACACGTGGCTCGGATCCTCGACCAGGAGCGCTTTGAAACGACCTTGGGACAGCGAGCCCGAGCGGCGATAGCGACGGTTGAACAGACTGGCTTAACCGGAATTCAACTCGTGCATTCCCGCTGACAGGTTCGGCTCAGGCGTACGCAAAAACAGATGAAAATGATTGCTCATCAACACCCAGGAGAAAACGCGCCAATTTGATCGTGCGGCCACTCGATCAAGGAGCCGCAAACAATCTTCACGATCCCGCTCACCCGCCGCTCCCAGCCGCGCGCCGTCATATGATACAGACCGTTCTCCATCTCGATACGTAAGTGCCGCGCCATACGACCAAGCCTAGCGAGATAAAGTTAAATGTCAAGACCTGACCCCATTTCTCCCCGTCGCCTTTAGCTTCGCCAGCGGTTTCACAAACCACGCCCACAACACCCCTGGTACAGAAAATGGACATCTCAAAATACCTCACTTAGTTGCAACGCGCTGAGTTGGTGTTAAACTGGCGCGAAATGGCATTTACGGGCCAGGGCAAATCGTAACGTGGGGGGAGCAGCTATGGGCATAGGAAGGTGTTTAGGCCAGAAGCGTTTCAAAGTCTTCAAGATACTGCTCGCGACATTCGTTGTTCTGTTACTGCTGTTGGCACACTGCTCGCCGGGTTTGGCCCAAAGAGAGGCGGAGTTGTCCAACCCAAGTGCTCCAATTCCGAAGTCCGCCCCATCTGGTAGACCTTTTAAGAGCTGGTCACTATTCCTGGTTAGCAATCCAGAGTGGCTGCTTCCGGAGAACAATGAAAAGTTGGAGGAATTGCACGTTCGCTTTAAGGCGTTCGGCGCAGCGATAGGTCCAGAACATCTCGCAGTCTGGTTCTGGTCGAAGAGGCCTGAGACTACTGACCGACTGTTCACTGCTGTTGATGTCCTACGAAGCAGCGCGTTCTGCCAACGGTTGAAGTTAAAGCCGAGCGAAGGGCCGTACATCGTGTTGACAACACAATTCCCCGGCAAGGCCGATCTCGACAAATACCCGGAGACGTTCCCTGAGCGGCTCGACAGCTACTACGTTGTCGCCCTCAACGGGTCAGGTGCTGCGGAGTCGATGGTTATACTCAACAAACTAGCTGACCAACTGGTGGCCGGTGATATCAGAAAGCTCGATCCGGCATCTGAGAGTTACTGGCGAGGCTGGCAGAAGAGTTTTGAGGCCGTACGGACCCAGCTGGTTGGTTTTTCCAAGAAGGTAAATGTCACCTTCAAGACCGCCTTCTTCAGCACGGTGGTGTCCCTGTGAATCATGCCGGCTCCCGCATTCCGATGAGATGGCGGTAAATGGATGGCTATCAAGAACTGGCACTACGGTAAGCTGCTGGTGCTCTGGGGTTGGGGGGCTTTGGTCTCAGGATTCTGCCTCCACAGCCTGGAGACGATAGCGCATTGGGCAGTGGGGTACTTGGTGATCATCATCATGCTCGGGCTTCCCATAATCATGTCAGTGGTAACATGGAAGTGGCTGTCGGGCCAGGAATCTCGTCCGTCGGTCGCCACCGCAGAATCGGACCGTCTGAAGGCAAGCGACTTACTCGACGAGGTAGCTGCTGTCGTCGCGGACGCGCTGCCGTCAGCATGCGAACATGCAGGCAAGATCTCGCATACATTTAGTTTCATTGAAGACGGTAAGCGTCTGGGCTACCGCCCTTATGTCAGCGTCTGCCTGGACGAGGCACAGCCTAAACAGGTCATCCTTATCTTCCACAGACGCGCAGTGCGCGCCGTCCGTCCGCTCCTGGACAGTTTTCGGTCCGCTAGACCCGATTGTGTTCGAGAGTCGGATGCGACGCGCAACCTCGAAGTAGCGATCACCGCGGAAAACTGGGACGCAATCTCAAGAACACTCCAGCCTGTTTTGTGCAGCCTTGTCGATGTAGCCTCCGCAAGTCCGCAGGAGCTGTCGGCACGAGGCTAGGCCGGGAACGCGTTCCGAGTCCATTCATCCAGCAGGCGGGCGAGCCCGGAATTATTCGGCGGATCCAACTGCCGGCGTCGATGGCAGATTTGCTTTTCAGCAATCGCGCCAAGTCCAATACCCGCGACACCGACAGCGGCCTCTATCCATTAACAGCCTCGTTGGAAATGAATTTCGCTGTACGGGAGGAAAAGGGGGTCAGGTCTTGACATTTAACCTTTCTTCGAGCGGCGAGGTTTGCTCTGGCGCTGGTGCTCAAATTCTTCGAGGAGACCGTTCCAGTGCGGATCGTCTTCACGTCGTGATTCTGCACGACTTAACAATTTGGAAATCGCCGCTACGCTGACGCCCCCGGACTGGCGCGCCAAGGTGGTTACCCTTTTGTCCGTCAACCGACGAAGCAAATAGACGGCAGCAATACGGGTGAGGTGCGCCGAGTTTTCAGGACAGTCCGACTGCTTATGCCCGTAGGGCATAAGGGGCGGGAATAGCGGCCCCCGAGGCCCTTCCCAGGCCTCGGGGTGGCCGCAGTAGCTCATCCCCGGTACCCGCGCGGATGACAACAAAGGGGATCGTGACGAGCGAGTTCCACTTCATCCAATTGTGGTCGAACATTTGCGAAAGATCCCGTCTTTTGAAAACTTAGTTTTTCCGTGGCCGCACAGACGAGATGCGTTGTGGGACGAAGTCCACAACATCCAAACGGCTGCGGAGATCAACCTGCCATGCCCCGACAAACACAACCACCAATGCACGCCGTCGTGCCACTTTTATGGGTTTCACGATTTTCGACGGGCATTCGCAACACAGAATGCCCCGAAGTTGTCTGCGACCGCTCTTCAGTCACTAATGCGGCACAAGAGCTTCCAAACGACGCAGCTCTACATCAACATGGCACAGCAACTCGACGATGCCGTTGGAGCTTTGCACACGCCCACACTGCCAAAAACCGCATCTTCCAATGGCGATTGAGGCGCTGATGAGGCGCTCGTGATTTGTTCGCCACCCAAAATCGTCGTAAGTCAGTAGCCGGAGCGGGGGTCGAACCCGCACGGCCCGTAAGGGCCACAGGATTTTAAGTCCTGTGCGTCTGCCAATTCCGCCATCCGGCCAGTTGATAAGCTCATTTCTCTCTGGGCGTTGCGTCTTTTTCGAAACGATTCGTGGATCGCCTTTCGATATCCCAGATCGCTGCTGATGCAGTGTACGTGCCCGCTTGCTTTTGGAAAAGCTGTCAGTCGCCTACCACGGGACAAACCGTCCTGGGTGTTACCTGTTTGCAGTCACCACATCCGGGGCCACAGGCCCTTTTGGGATCCCGTCGCAAAGCCGAGGCCCCGCCGCTTCACTGCCTGGACACCAACGGTGCGTCATGTTATGCAAGGCGCTGCATCAACGCAATGGTTGGCTTTTTGGCGGAACCGTTGCCCATTTCACGGTCGGTGGTGAGAAACAACGCCACCGGCTGACGCGAGCGTCGGGGGCTTATGCTTGATGCCCGCGGAGAAGTAAAAGCACGGCGTTCGCTGGCGCCGTCACAGGCGTGCCGATCACGTTTGCTCATTGCGACTCCACGCTTGCACCCAGCGCCGTACGGTGCCTCGGTCAACTCCTAATACTCTCGCGGCTTGGGTCTTGTTGCCTTTTGCCGCCTTGAGCACGTTCGTTACGTGCTGCTTGAGGTTGTCTTCGTGGGATGCCGCTTGCATCGAGACATCGGAGGTGCGTTTCGCGATCGGCAAGAAGACAATATGCGGGGCGTCGATAAGGGCATTCTCTGCTCGGACCGTGGCGCGCCGTACAACACTGTTCAGTTCGCGAATGTTACCGGGCCAATCATACGCCATCAGTTTTCGACGGGCCGCATTGGTTAGCCGCCACGGTCCGGCTTCGGTGATCGTGATGCGGGAAAGAGCATCCTCAATCAACTGGGACAATTCATCAGTTCTGTCCCGTAATGGCGGGACCTGAATCAATTCCTCGGCAAGGCGAAAGTACAGGTCCTCCCGGAAGTCAGCATCCAGAACCATCTGCTGCAAATCCCGATGGCTGGCGGCGATGACTCGCAGATTCACTTCGATCGTCTGCTCGCTACCCACCGGTTGAAATTGCTTGTCCTGAATGGCACGTAACAACTTGACTTGCATCGCGGGAGGCGTGTCGCCGATCTCATCCAGAAACAGCGTTCCCTCATTGGCCTGTTCGAAGTACCCCCGGTGTTCGCGGTCTGCGCCTGTGAAGGCTCCCTGCACGTGCCCGAACAAATGGTCCTCGACCAGGGCCTCTGGAATCGCGCCGCAATGACAGGCCACGAACGGGCCGCGACGACCGCTTTGATCGTGGATCTCCCGGGCGAGCACTTCTTTCCCAACGCCCGTTTCCCCACAGATCAGAATGTTGATGTCCGTCGCCGCGATACGACTGATTAACGCGTGATTGGCTGCCAGCGCGGACGGCTGCCCGCAGGTAACGGACGAAGCCTGTTCGGCACTCGGTTTTCCGTTGCCGCCACATCTCTTATGGTGTTGGAATTCAGCCAGCCGTGTTACCAACTCGGCACCGGCCTGTATCAAGGACAACCAATTCCTTACATCACCACGACTACGGCGGTCCCACACGGCATAGATCGCCGTCGTTGTCCCGCAACTGCGTATGGGAATGGCGACAGACCACTCGCAGGCCCCATCGTCATCCGTACTGGTGGCTTGGATGTTGTGGCCGGGGTCATCGAGACAGCGCCGGGAGATCTTGATGGGAAGCTCCCAGCAAGTTGTTAAATCCGGCCGACCGACAGATTCGCAAACCTTCCAATCCGACGTTCCGTCCGCGCAGACGACGAATCCAACCTGCATCGCCGACGTCCAGCCTTGTACCCACGTCGCCAATTCCTTCCAGACCGTGCGCAGGCTTGACTCGCGGAAAAGCGACTGAAACCGCCAACTTAACCCATGGACATCGTCCGAAGTCAGGCCATCGAACGGCATGTCGCGCATCATTTCCGCAAACGAGCAGGCTGCCTCCATATCCACCTGGTGTGCCATGCCGCTGGGTGACGGTCCGCTGTCGCATGT
Organism: bacterium; assembly: GCA_030430075.1. GTDB lineage: Bacteria > Planctomycetota > Planctomycetia > Pirellulales > Pirellulaceae > ARS98. Next base: position 63,672 of record JAUIGN010000046.1, on the reverse strand, counting down.
CTGCAGGCAAAACGCGGTGTTCGGGCCAAGCCGCAAAACGTCGCCAGACACCAGCGGCGAACAATCGTCGCGAAGTCGCTCGCCGTTGATATGTACTCCATTGCTGCTGGACAAATCGGAAACGAAGATGGCGCCATCGCTTTCGGCCCAGATCAACGCGTGCGCTCGGGAGACCGACGGATCAAAAAGTCGCAAATCACATTCGCTCCCACGCCCGATCACCTGAGGCTGCATTCCAATCGGATGCCCCCAAATCTCACGGTCCAGCATTGGTAGAGTAAGATGCCCGACGTGCTCTGTTTGTATTGCCATTGCAATACTCCCAATCAAGGCGCGTCGCCTCAAAGGGGCGCAACTCTTCCTCCAGGCTCACTTGCCCAGGTCCCTTCTTTAAGTGCGCGACTAACGAGAAAGACGTAATAGGGGAATGATGTCACCCCGATTGTGTGACCGCGATTGCAGCATGTCAAGAAGCTTGAGCCGTGCCATTCTGCAAAGTGGTGGAGCAGCACGCACCACCACCGATGCAAAATGCACCGCACCGGGCGTGCGCCAGCGAAACTCGGCCTATTTTTATTGATGCTTGCGCAGCCAATGGACCAGGACGACTAGCGGGAGTCCGCAGATTTGTCGGCCGCGGGTTGCTTGCCGAAGGCTCATTTGCCGCGCAGCCGTCAATCGAGCATCTGATGATCCGTCTGGACGAGTGCGCCGCAGGGAAAATCTATCGCGGCAGGTCTTGCCAGCGTTTCTCTGGCCGTGTGCGTCGGCCGAGGGTCTGTCAGAACTCATGCCGTATCTGCTGCCTGGAATCTGAGCCCTGAACCACAGGTCGGTGGTGAATCGAAGAAGCGTGCCCGTTGGAACGGAACGGCGTTTGCAATCGCTTCGCCAATCATCGATTTCCGTCCCGCAAATGCTCGTTCGCCCCACAGGAGTCGCACGATGGCCAAACGCCCCCCGATGTCCACGAACAGGATTCAACGCAAATTGCCATCCCGGAGCAAGGCCCGCGCGCGGCGGCTTCGACGACAACTCGAATCGCTTGAAAAGCGGCTCCTGCTGGCCATCGATGCGTACATCGATTCCGAGAGGACGTTACATATCGAGGGCTCGGCGGCTGACGAACGCATCGTGGCGACGATCGATGTCGACAAGGGCGTCTTTGTCATTGAGCGCTCTAAAGAGACCGACGTGAAGAAGGCCAAGTTTAAGTTGGGAAAATTCGACCACATCCAGCTCGACGCCGGCGGGGGTGACGATTATGTGAACATCATCGATGCCGATAGGACCCTCGAGGCCAACGAGATCACGTTGGACTTGAGCGGCGGCGACGGCGACAATTTCGTCCTGCTCACCGCTGCGCCGGCGGACACTCTGGATTTACAGCGGTTTGAAGGCCTGGCGAAGGCGAGCGACGAGTTGCAGGATATCGCCCGGCGAATCGCCGGCACCACGCAAGATGGATTGGTTGAAGAGTCCAAGGCGCTCATCGAAGACGCCCGTACGCGGCTGGTCGACGTCACGAGCGTGCTGGACGCGCAAGCGGCGACGGATGTCTTCACACCGGCCCGGGCCCTGCTGGAGCAAGGGCAGGGCGAACTGCTCGCCACGGCCGACGATCTTCTCGCCCAGCTCGAAGACCTGGGGCAACGTACTAACGCCTTGGGCGTCACGATGGAAGCGACCGCCGAGTCGCAGGCCGAAGCGGGGGGCGAGTTACATGACGCCGCACACCCCGATTTCGAGGCCGATGAATCCACGGCTTCGGAAGAGGACGACGACACTCCCGATACCGAATTCTCCAAGGGCGAGCAACTGGAAGCCGCTGCAAGAGCCTACGCCGAGCGAGGATCAGAATTCGCGGACCAAGGTACGGCGCTTGCCGGCGAAGGCCTAACGCTGGGCGACCGGGCAGAGCAGCTCGATGAGCAGGGCCAACGGCTGTTGGAAGAATCCGCGGCGCAGTTGGAATCGTCCGCGGCGGACATTAACCGGCGAGGCGAGGAACTGGAACGGGCGGGTGAAAAGTTGAACGCCGACGCCGATGTCCGGCTCGCCGCCATCGGGGACCGCGTGCTGGAAATCTCCGCACGTCTGACGCGTGTGAATGACCTGTTGTACGAGTCGCTGGGCCAATTCGCGGACGACTTGACGAAAGCGGCCGCGCCGCGCGGTGCGGCGAAACATGCCGCGGTGAAATGCGAGGTGCAGGCGGTACATACCTTCAACGGCGGCAGCGGGTTCGACTTCTTCTTTCCCTTCAGTGCGCCCAACAGCAGTTGGTCCATCACCGGCGGCGGCGGGACCGACATTCTCTTCGGCGGATTCGTGGACGACGAGATTCACGGCGGCGCGGGAACGGATTTCATTTTCGGGCTGGGGGGGAACGATTTGATACACGGCGACGATGGCGTTGATTTTCTGTTCGGCGAATTCGTCATCGAGATTCCCAATATGACCGGCGACGATTGTGTGTACGGTGATGCCGGGATCGACCTGGTCGTCGGCGACAATGGCTTTGAAATCTTCAGCACCAATCCCGGCGGCGACGACGACCTGCACGGCGGCACCGAGATCGACATCGTGATTGGCGACGACATCCTGGACATCTTCGATCCCGCCCACGCCGGCGGGGACGACACGATTCACGGTGACGAAGATATTGACGCGCTGTTCGGCACCGGTGGAGAGGACACAATTGAAGGGGGCGAGCACATCGACTTCATGATGGGCGGCGGCGACGCGGACACGCTCTACGGCATCGACAATACATACACCGGCGACGGGTGGACGATTCCCAGCACGACCATCGTGATCGGCAACCTGCAGTTCGGGAACCTTGGTGACGACACGATCTACGGCGGCGACGGGCTTGATGTGCAATTCGGCAACGACAACGAGGACGAGATGTACGGCAAGGATTACATCGACGTCATGTTCGGCCAGGCTGACGAAGACACCATGTACGGCGAATCGGGTGGCGAGATCTTCCAGATCAACGGCGTCCCCGTGCGGCTGGGCAACTTGATGTTCGGCGGTCAGGCCGACGATGAGATGTGGGGCGGTGGCGATCTCGACGTGATGTTCGGCAATACCGAAAACGACACGATGCACGGCTACGACGGCAATTTCGAGCTGTTCGGGATCGACGCGGATGTGATGTTCGGCGGCGACGGCGACGACACGATGACTGGAGACGCCGAGCAGATTGTGCTGCTGACGTCCAGCGACTTCATGTTCGGGCAGGCCGGCGACGACACGATGGACGGCGGCAAGCTGGCAGATTTCATGTGGGGCGGCGACGGTGCCGACACGATGCGCGGCGACAGCAACTCAATCCTGCTTGTCTCGTCGACCGACTTGATGTTCGGCAATGCCGGCGACGACGTCATGGATGGCGGCAACAGCCTCGACGTGATGTTCGGCAACGACGGCAATGACACGATGGATGGCGACGACGAGTCTTTGCTGCTGGTGTCGCCCGACGTGATGTTCGGGAATCAGGGCAATGACACGATGAACGGCGGAGCGAGTTCCGACCTGATGTTCGGTAACGCCGGAGACGACCACATGCTGGGGGATAGCAACGTCGTCTGGTTCATCGCCTCGACCGATCTGATGTTCGGCAATTCGGGTAACGACTTCATGGACGGCGGAAACAACTCGGACCTGATGTTCGGGAACTCCGGCAACGACGATATGCACGGCGACAACAACTCGGTTGGCCTGATCTCGCTCGACCTGATGTTTGGTAACTCAGGAGACGACAAGATGAACGGCGGCAATAGTTCCGACCTGATGTTCGGCAACCGCGGTAAAGACACCATGTATGGGGACAATGACCTGTGGTGGCAAGTGCTGTCCTTCGATCTGATGTTCGGCAACGATGACTGTGACACCATGTACGGCGGTACCGCGAACGATCTGATGTTCGGCAATTCTGGGGTCGATGTGATGGATGGACAAGGCTGGTTCGACATCGTCTTCGGCAACTCGGAAAGCGACATCATCAGCGGCGGCAGCGGCTGGGACATGCTGTTCGGCAACGGCGGCGCGGATGTGATCCACGGTAACGGCGGCTGGGACATTGTCTTTGGGAATTCCGGCGACGACCGGATTTTTGGCGATGACGGTTGGGACCTGCTGTTCGGCAATGACGGCAATGACTTGATGCGCGGCGGTAACGGCTGGGACATCATGTTCGGCAACAGCGGCGACGATTGTCTCTACGGTGACGATGGTTGGGACGTGATGTTCGGCAACAGCGGCAACGATTGTCTCAAGGGCGGCAACGGCTGGGATGTGATCTTCGGCAACTCGGGGAACGATCGGCTGTTTGGCGACGCGGGCACGGACACGTTGTTTGGGAATTCCGGCAATGACAACATCGAAGGCGGTAGTGGTTGGGATTCGCTGTTTGGGAACAGTGGCAACGACAATCTCTGGGGCGGATCGGGCGTGGATTATCTCAGCGGTGGTTCGGGCAGCGACAACTTGTGGGGAGGAACCGGATGGCCCGACGTGATGATCGGCGGCCCCGGTTCGGACAATAAAGACCAGGGCGGGCCGAACAGCAGCGGGCTCGACTGCATCTGCGTCCAGTCACCGGTCGAACCGTGCATCAAGTTCGACTTCGGCGACGCGCCCAACACGTTTGGTACGCTGCTGCCCACGGGTGCGCGGCACGAGATCGGCGGGCCGCGGTTGGGAGCCTCGGTCGATTGGGAGCCGAACGGGCAGCCCTCGGCGGCGGCCAACCGGGATGACATCGTGGGAATCGACGACGAGGATGGTGTGGCGATCTCGACGCTGTTCGCCGGCACTTCGACTCCGATTACAGTCGCGCTCTCCAATGCGGGGGCCGCATTCTTGAATGCCTGGGTCGACAGCAACTCGAATGGCGTCTTTGATCTGACCGAGCAAGTCGCGGTGAACGTGCCGCTTACCGCGGGCGCGAACGTGGTGAACATCTCGCTGCCTGGGACCGCGGTTCTGGGTGCGAGTTACGCGCGTTTCCGTGTCAGCTCGGTCGCCGGCATCGGGGCAACAGGCCCGGCCGGCGACGGCGAAGTTGAGGACTATCAGATCAAAATCGTGGGCGTCGATTGGGGGGACGCTCCAATCAGTTACGGGACCGTTGGGGGGCTTGCCGCGCGACACCTGATCTCCGGGCCGCGGTTGGGAGCGACTATCGACGCGGAGGGTGGTGGCGCTCCCTCGGGGCTGGCCAACGGCGACGACCTGGCAACGATCGACGACGAGGACGGTGTCGTTGTCGGTGCACTCGTGGCGGGCGGCACGGCGACGTACTCGGTGAACCTGAGCGGCGCGGCGAGCGGCCGGTTGGACGGCTGGGTCGACTTCAACCAGAACGGCACGTTCGATGCCAGCGAACAGGTGTATACGAGCGTCGCGCTGGTGCCTGGCTCGCAATCGCTTAGCTTCGCCGTGCCCGCGACGGCATTGCCCGGCTCGACGTACACGCGGTTGCGGGTCAGCTCGGCGGGTGGACTTGGCCCAACCGGCCCCGCGCCCAACGGTGAAGTGGAGGATTACACGGTTCGTGTTCGCAGCACGGACTGGGGCGACGCTCCCGACTCTTACGCCACAACGCTGGGTGTGAACGGTCCGCGGCACATCACCACCGGCCCGCGTCTCGGTCAGCAGATTGACGCCGAACCGGACGGTCAGCCGTCGGTCGGGGCGGTGCACGATGACACGACGTCGATCGACGATGAAGACGGCGCGACGATTTCCGTGATGATCCCCGGCGGCACCGGCACGGTTAACGCCACGCTGACCAACGCGGCGACGGCGCTGCTCGACGCCTGGGTCGACTTCAACGCCAACGGCCAGTTTGATCATCCCTCGGAACTGATTCTCAACAGTGTGCCGATCGTGGCCGGCCCAAACACGTTGACGTTTGGCGTGCCGGCTTCCGCCGTGCCGGGCGGTTCTTACGCACGTTTCCGTGTCAGCACGAGCGGCGGCCTATTGCCGACCGGGCCTGGCGGACAGGGCGAGGTGGAAGACCATCGGGCAGTAATTCAGCAGCCGCAGCAAGAACTGGATTGGGGCGACGCGCCAGATTCCTACGGCACGACCCTTGGTACGAACGGTCCGCGGCACGGGATCACCGGGCCGCGGCTTGGCCAGCAGATCGATCCCGAGCCGAATGGTCAGCCGTCGGTCGGGGCGGTGCGTGATGACACGACGTCGATCGACGATGAAGACGGCGCGACGATTTCCGTGTTGGTCCCCGGCGGCACCGGCACGACCACGGCGACGTTGACCAACGCGCCGACCGCACTGCTCGATGCCTGGGTCGACTTCAACGCCAACGGCCAGTTCGATCATCCGTCGGAGCTGATTCTCAACAGTGTGTTGATCGTGGCCGGCCCGAACACGCTGTCATTCGGCGTGCCGGCGACGGCCGTCCCCGGCAGTACGTACGTCCGTTATCGAGTCAGCACGACCGGCGGTCTGGCGCCGACCGGGCCTGGCGGGCTGGGCGAGGTCGAAGACCATCGCGCCCTGATTGAGCAACTGCAGCAAGAACTGGACTTCGGCGACGCGCCCGATTCCTACGGCACGACGCTGGGCGTGAACGGTGCCCGGCATGCGACTGTCGGGCCGAGGCTGGGTGCGTTGATCGACATCGAAGCCGATGGCCAGCCGACCTTTGGTGCGTTTGGCGATGACGTCAACGGCAGCGACGACGAAGACGGCATCGTTTTCGGCCCGATCTTGGTTGGCAGCGGTGGAAAAGTCGATATCACCGTCGGCAACGCACCCAACGGCGTTGTGGATGCCTGGATCGACTTCAATATGAACGGCGTCTTTGACCATCCTTCCGAACAGATTGTCAATAGTGTGCTGCTCGCCGCCGGTACAACGACAGTTGGCTTCACGAGTCCGTCGTTTGCCGTTCCCGGCCCATCGCATGCTCGATTCCGCATCAGCACAGCGGGTGGGTTGGCTCCGACGGGCTTCGCCAACAACGGAGAAGTCGAAGACTATCGCGTTAGTATTGCTCAAGGCATCATCGGAGAGAATCCTTTGGACGGCGTGATGACTGGGTTTGACAATAGACCCCGGGGAGCTGGCGCGGTTTCTGTGGTGCCGGCGTCGGTCGGGCAGGTGGAAGAAGAGAGTTCGGTCGCACCGGGAACAACCGTGATGTCCTCGACCGAGTCGACCTTCGTCGTTCCCGCCGCGAAGCCGAACGCCAGCAACGATGACACCAGCGACACCTTGTTTGAGTACGATGACGATTGGTTGGGCGACCTGTTTGACGACACGCTGCAGGATTTCGCGACCTTTGCGCTTCAGCGTGACCGGCGGTAGGATCAAGCAACGAAGAACCGCGCAAGGCGGCTCAAGTCCGTCATGTTTGTGATTCGTTACCCATGGTGAAGGTTGCCGTCGCGCAGAATGGGCTTGTTGCCGCGCGTGGTCCATTCGCCACGTGACGCGCTTGGCACATGCCGGCCTGCGTGGCCGGAACTGCTGTCATCGAGGCTGTATGCGAACGTTGTCGCCTCCATCTCAAGGCACGCAGGGGGCTTCGACGGCAGCGTCGTCGACTGCCTTCGGTTGGGCACCGGCTCGCCAGGGGTTGGCAGCCGGTTTCTCGGTCACCATAAGGAGTCATTGCAGCAGGTGTCACTGACACTTGCAGCAAGCGGTGGTGTGTGGCGTCTCGCGGGTGTCGTATGCTGCCAGATGGTAGGTGCGCTGTGGACTTGCTGCGCCGGTGATCGCTGCGAATGCACCAAGGCCAGTCTGGCACGCTTGAGGAGGGTGGGTCTCATCCGTCAGCCCGCCGCTGAGGAATGTCGCCGACCGTGCGTGCCAACGCCGTTCTCATCTGTTGGAGACAGTTTCGTGGCGGGGTTGTTCAACGAAAGGCGGACGGACGTATGCGCGATTCGCGGACTGGCTTGCTCGAGCGCACGCTCCCGGCATCGGGCCGCCCACGTCGCGTCTTTCGGTGAGAGTAGCGGCCGGGCTCGCATCGCTGCATCGTGACGCTGTTCGGCCGATCCACAACGTGTCTTCGGGGTCGAGTTTCGACAATGGGCACGTCAGAAACCTGCAGGCGTTAAAAAAACAGGGGTCAGGAAACAGGGGTCAGTCCGGGGATCGGGTCGGCCTGGGCGAGTTGCTGGACGGCGGGCGGCACGGCACGTTGCAGTCGCAATCGGCCGACGTCGAACAGCGTGTGCAAGATCGTGGCGATCAGGTGTTTGGGCGTCAGGTTGTCGGACTCGGGTTCCGTGCCGTCGCGAGTCGATTTGCCGATCACCTGACCGGAAGGAATGCCGCCTCCGTAGAGCAACAACGGTGCCAGCGGCCCCCAGTGCCCACGCCCGCCGTTTCGGTTCAACGTTCGACCGCGGCCCATTTCCCCGGAACAAACCAGCAGAATCTTGTCGTTCAAGCCCCGCGCTTCCACGTCATCCATGAAGGCGGCCACCGCATGGTCGAACGTGCGACCGACCGCGTCCATGCCGTCTGCCACACCAAGGTTATTCCCGTCGGCGTGATTGTCCCAGACACCCGCATAACCCGCATGCACGGTGACAAAGCCGCAGCCCGTCTCGCACAGGCGGCGGGCCAGCAGGAGCAACTTGCCCAACGATTTGGCGTGCCCCGTGTAGTAGCCGGACTTTCCACGATTGACCTTGGCCCAATCGTGGCGCGCTGCATAACGGCTGGTATCGTAGCCGGCCGTGACTTTGGGATCTTCCAGCGACAAGTCCAGTGCAGCGGAGACATCATTTCCCAGCAGGACGTTGGCCGCCTGTTGTTGCAAGGCATCGGCAGTCTCGATTCTGCCGGCGACATCCATCTTGCGGTGCAACTGATCCAAAGCGGTCAACAGACTGCGGCGGTCGTTCAAGAACCGTGCACGGGGCAAGTTCAGACGCATATCCGCTTGCAACTGGCCATTGCCACCCGGCTGAAACGGGGCGTAGATGTCGCCATAATCGCCAGTCGCCGCCAGATTGCCTCGTGCTCGCCCTTTGGCCACTTCTGTATCGACGGCCTGTGGAAAAAGCAAGCCGGTCGTTGGCACTCCCGTCGTCCGGCGCGTGGCACCAGCGACGCGGGCGAAATGGGCTCCGATACTACATTCCCGAGAATCAGGACCGACCAACGGTTGAATGTTGTGCCCGCCATTGTTGGTTTGATACGAGCGCACGACCGTCAACCGGTGTGCCCGCTGGGCAAGCTGTGGAAACCGATCACCGAACATGACGCCCGGCAACGACGTCTGGACGACCCCAGTCGCCGTGCGAATCTTCTCCGGAACGTCAAGCTTCGGATCGAAAGTCTCGTACTGGCTGGGACCGCCCTGCATAAACAAGAAAATGATGGACCTGTCCCGCAGAAAGCCCGCTGTTCCAGCCGCCAGGGTGCGCGCACCCAGCAGCGACGAGAGAGTGAACCCGCCCAGCCCCAGGCTCCCTGCCGTCAGAAAACCGCGCCGGTCGAATTTTCGCAAGCCGTCCGCAATCGTGAGCATCGCTGGTCCAATGACTTGAGAAGGTTGTGCAAATTCGCCAACGTCTTCGCTCGTGCATTTTGACTCGGCTATCGCCAGGCTTGATCGAATCTACCAATTTGGATGCGTTCGGGTCAATGTTTGCGCCGGCCGCATCGCGCATGGCGCAGCAGACCGGAGGCACGGTCCACGGTCCGGGCGTTCGCTGGCTGGGATCCTCTGAGCCCAGGCAGGGCAGCGTTCTGAGCTGGCAGTGAGCGGAAACGCGGCACGACGACGTGATGCCGACGCGACCGCGACCCGCGTTATGCCGCACTGCCATCGAACGGGCCCTCGGTTGAGGAGCCCCCGTTCGATGACGTGCCAGCGCCCTACTGCTTCGCGGGTGCCGGCTGGCGGATTCCGATCACGCCCACGGCCACGCGTGGACCCGCGTTGCCCGAGGGCTGCGACTTCAAATCGTCCTCGCCCCCGTGGACGACAATGGAACGGCCCAGCACGAAGTGAACCTTTAACCCCTTTACGGTCAGATCGACCTTCGCGACACCGTCATCGCCGGCCTTGATGTTCCCCAGGTCGCCCACGTGCCGCTTGGCCGCGTCAAGACCTGCGTGGTCGTGGCCCTCGGGATTGAAGTGCCCACCCGCACTCTTGCCCGTTCGATCGGTCAAGTCACCGTATTGGTGAATATGAAATCCATGCAGCCCAGGCGTCAGGTTGATGACGCGGCCGTGCACGTGTGTCGTGCCGTCGTCCTTCTGCGTAAGGTTGATTCGACCACGTACCTTGCTGTCCTTGGTCGGCAAGAGGACGCAGACCGCTTGACCCAGCTCGGGTGGGTGCTCGTGCTTCGCGTCGTCAGCCGCCCTTGCGGTCAGGCCCAGGGTTGCGATAAGCGTGGCCGCGATCACCATTGATTTGATCGGCATTTCGAGGGTCCCTTCTGTTCGTCGGTTCATGAATACGGTTCGTGCAGGACATCCTGCCGCGTCCGCAATGGTAATGAATTCGAACCGGCGCCGGTACAGGGAGCGTAGGCAAAACTTTCCGACCGCGATTCGTCGAGGGAGTTCACGTCCTGCTGATCGGCCGCCCCGGGCCAGCCCCGTGGAAGCGGGCCCCCGGGCCTCCTGACACGGTCCGTTGGTGCGGGCAGGGTTGCGTGTTCGGCGACCCCGGCTCGGTCGCTCCACGATGCGGACTCACCGAGCAAACCACGGCTTCCCGGCCTTGTTCTGGCCGGACCGGGGCGTGGTGCGGTCCTCCGGTTGGACGTCACACGCGGATTGGCAGAAGTACATTTCGCTGATCGTCCAGGATGGCGGCGTGGCCTTGCATCACGGCGTGGATCACCACGAAGCAACGACCGCCGGGATCGAGGTTCAGTGGCTCTTCGCCTTTCCATGCCAACCGACCGGCCGGTGTGGCGGCCAGCCAACGGTGAAAATGTCCGCAGAGCAAGATTCGCTGTGGAAACCGAGCGAAACATTCGTCCAGCGCCCCTTCCTGATGCGGGCGAGGGGCCGTGTAGTAGCTGGTCGGGTCGCCGGCATCCTGGTGCGGCAGCGTGTGCGAGAAGAGGCAGGGCCCCACTTCGTAGTGCGATGTGAGCGTGGCGAAGTAGTCGATGACCGACGGGGAAAAGAGACGCCGTATTTCGTCATCCGGCTCCAGGCAGAGTGCCAGGTCATGGTTGCCCCAGACACCGGATGCCCCGCAGTCCTTGAGGAGCGCGACGGTTTCGGTTGCCTGGCGCCGATCGTAAATCACGTCCCCCAGCACCACGAACTCATCGACCTGTTCGCGACGGAGGCGGGTGATGACCTTCGCCAGGTTTTCTACGTGGCCGTGGATATCCGCCAGGATCCCGATCCTCATCGTGTTGTTCCTTCCCGCAACGGACCGCCCGTTCCGCGAGGCCACTCGTCGCCGTCAGCGGATCGAGTAGAATCAGGGCTGCCGCCGCTCAGGGCCGTCTCCGCTCAGGGCCGTCTCCGCACCCGCAGCACGAGAACATTCGTGGACGTTATTCTAGCTCAGATCAACGACCTCCATGGGTTCCTGCCGACGCGCGGCACGTTCATGCTGGATTTCGTCTTCGTCGCCATGATCGCGATGATTCCCGTGATGGCGTGGAGTATCGGGTTGGTCCGGTATCGTCGCCGCTACGAACTGCACAAGCGGGTGCAGGTCGGGTTGGCCCTGATCCTGCTGGTGGCCGTTTTACTGTTTGAAATCGACGTTCGCTTTTTCACGGATTGGGAGGCCTTGGCGGCCGCCTCGCCGTATTACCAAGCCGACACCTGGTGCCCGGTCTGGATCGCCCTGGTGGTGCACCTGCTGTTTGCCGTGCCAACTCCGTTCCTCTGGGCATTCGTCATCGCGCAGGCGTTACGCAGGTTCCCGCGACCGGCCGCTCCTTCTGCCTACAGCCGTTTACACATTGTGCGAGCCCGCGTGGCTGCCGCCGGCATGCTGTTGACGGCGGTGACAGGATGGATCTTCTACTGGTTAGCATTTGTTGCCTGAACTGCCGGCGCGACCTTACCAGCCGACGCGTGGCGGCCCCGCCTGGCCGTCGCGGCATCATCTGGCCGTCGCGGCATCATTCCGGGTGGCGCGAGAAGGCGACGATACAGACGTCATCTTCCTGTTCGCGTTGGCCGGCGAAGGCGGTCATCTCGCGGAGGAGGCGTTCGCCCGCATTGACTGCATTGGTGCTGTTGGCCAGGACAGCGGCGACGCGGTCCATGCCGTACCGGTCGCTGTTGGCATTCGGCGCTTCGCTGACGCCGTCGGTGTAGAGCAAGACGATGTCGCCCGGATCCAGTTGCACCGTGTCTTCGCAGTAGGTGATCGATCCGTCGATTCCCAGGGGAGGGCAGGACGAGTCCGCGCAAAGCGATTCGATGGTGCCGTCTTTCGCGCGGCGGCAGAGGGGCGGCATATGGCCGGCGTTGACAATCGTCAGTTCATGGCGCTGGAAATCCAACACACACAAAGCAAAGGTTATGAAGTACGTGAATGACGTCTTGCAGAGTTCGCGGTTGAGGCTGTCGATCGCTTCGCTGGGGATGATGTCGGTGACGAGTGAGTAACGGGCTTCGGAACAGAGTCGCGCCATCAGCAGGGCGGCGGGGACCCCGTGTCCGGCCACGTCGCCGACGGCGATCGCCAGCCGGCCGTCGGGAAGTGGCGTGTAGCCGAAATAGTCACCGCCGACTTCGTCGGCCGGATCATAAAAGTCAAAGAGCTGGTAGCCCTTGATCGACGGGCGTTCCTGCGGCAGAAAATGCGTTTGGACCTGCCGCGCCGTGTCCATGTCCAGTTCGCGGCGCGCGTACTCCATCTGCGTCTCGTGCAGCCGGACGTGGTCGACTGCCTGTCCGACCAGGTTGGCGATATTGACCAAAACGTCGAGATCCTCCGCCGTGAACTGGGCCGCCGGGTCCTGCGCGTCGAGGTGGATCATGCCATACGCCTCCTGGGACGAACCGATCAGCGGCGCGCAGAGTACCGAGTGCATCTTCAGGTCCATCACGGAGTCGCTGGCAGAGAATCGTTCGTCGGCCCCGGCATCCGTGCTGAGCACCGCCTTCGCCTGTGCCATGACCGACTCGGAGATGGTCCGGCTGATGGGTGGCGGCTTGTCGGATTTCTCCAGCGGCGGCTTGGCGGCGAAGGGCCGCAGCAGTCCGTTCTCCTGGTCGGCCAACAGGATGCACCCGCGGCTCGCCTCCGGTAGGATCCGGAAGATGTTTTCCAGCACGTTGGGCAGGATCTGCTCGAGATCGAGCGACACGCCGAGGGCCCGGGTAATGTCCAGCAATGCTTGCCACTTGGGCGCGTTGTGGCTGTCATGCTTGACATTCGCGGCGGCCAGTACGTCGAGCGACGTGATGATTGTGGAAGGACGGTCGCCCTCCTTGGCATCCTCGTCCGCCGAACAATGAAACATCACGCGGATGTCGCTCAAGAGGAGCTCGTCCCCGTTACGCAGCGGAGAGGCCGTGCGGACCGCTTCGCCGTTGACGCGCGTGCCGTGCTGGCTGTCCATATCGTCCACGACATAGGACTCGCCATCGCGGCGGATTCTGGCGTGGCGCCGCGAGACCGTCGAGTCGCGCAGCACGATCTGGCATTCCGGGTGGCGACCGATCATTGTCTCCCGAAACTTCAGCTCGTAGCTTGCGCCGGCGTCGATTCCAGAGACAATTTCGATTGATGCCATGGGAAGCCAATTCGTCGGCGGTCTCAAGTTGTCAGACGCGATGCCATGCCAGTTCCGCCCGAACCCGGCGCCCGATTATCGGCTTTCCGAGGTGGTCGACGCAATCCGATTTACGGCGTTCAAGATCGCCATCACGGTCGCTTCGACCGTGTCGGTCGAGACACCCCGTCCCCGAAAAGTCTTCCCTTGGTGTTCGACCTGGAGCGTCACTTCGCCCTGGGCGTCGTGTCCCAACGTGGCGCTGCGAACCTGATAGTCCTTGCAGCTCAACGTGAGCCCGGTAATTTTCTCGGTTGCCAGAAACGCGGCGTCAATCGGACCGTCGCCCTCGGACAACTCTTCCGTCAGTTCACGTTCGCCGTGTCGCAGGGTCAGCTTGACGCGAGGTTTGCAGCCGCTGCCCGACGTCGTTTCGAAAGAGACCAGCGACCACTCTTCATCGTCGGCATCCCGCAGTTGTTTGGCGATCAACGCCACGATGTCCCCATCATAGATTTCCTTTTTCTTATCCGCCAGCGTTTTGAACTCGTCAAAAACGATTTGCAGCTGTTCGCCCGTCAGGCGATAACCGAGCTGCTTGGCCCGGTCGGCCAGTGCCGCGCGGCCGCTGTGTTTGCCCAGCACCAGGTCTGTCTTGGTGAACCCGACGTCTTCCGGTCGCATGATCTCGTACGTCGTTCGTTCCTTGAGCATGCCGTCCTGGTGGATGCCCGCTTCGTGCGCGAAAGCGTTGCGGCCGACGATCGCTTTGTTGCGTTGAACGCGCATCCCGGTGATGGTCGAGATCAGCCGGCTGGTAGGGACCAGCCGCTCCGTATTTACTTGCGTACAGCAGCCATAGGCGTCCGAGCGGGTTCGCAGGGCCATGACGACCTCTTCCAGCGAACAGTTGCCGGCCCGCTCGCCCAGACCATTGATCGTGCATTCGATCTGCCCGGCGCCGTTTTCCACGGCCGCCAGGCTGTTGGCGACGGCCAGCCCCAAATCGTTGTGGCAGTGGACGCTGATGACCGCCTTGTCGATGTTTGGCACGCGCTGCCGCAGGACGGCGATCGTTTCCCCCATCTGCGCCGGAGTCGCGTACCCTACGGTGTCCGGAATGTTGACGGTCGTGGCGCCCGCTTCGATGGCCGCCTCGACCACCTCGCACAGGAAATCGTGTTCGGTCCGCGCCGCATCCTCCGGCGAGAACTCGACATTATCGCAATAACCGACCGCCCGTTTGACGCCCGCCACCGCGCGAGCCACGATCTCTTCCTGGGACATCTTCAGCTTGAATTCACGGTGGATTGCGCTGGTCGCCAGAAAGACGTGGATCCTGGCGGACTCGGCGTGCTTCAGCGCCTCCCAAGCACGGTCGATATCGGCGTCGTTGCAGCGCGCCAGGCCGCAAATCGTGGAACCTCGCATACTGGTCGCGATCTCCGCCACCGCCTCGAAGTCGCCCGGCGAAGCGATCGGAAAGCCGGCTTCAATCACGTCGACGCCCAGGTCGATCAGCGCCTGAGCGACCTCCAGCTTTTCTCCCAGGTTCATGCTGCATCCCGGCGATTGCTCGCCGTCCCGCAGCGTCGTATCAAAAATCACAATCGGTCGCATTTCTTCCGTCGTCGTCATCACTTACTGTCCTCGATCATCGGTGAATTGAGAGAGTGTTCGGGCGGTTGGATCCGTCGTGGCGGACCGCCGGGTTCCGCAGGCCGGTCCTTGACCGGCGCGGTAAGTAACAACTGGGCCCTCGACCGACGCGTGCTCGGCAGGATTGACAGCAAACGGGACATCGTGATTTCCAATTCCAACAAAAAAACCCCAAGACCGGGCCGGCCTCAGGGTCGTATGCAACAAGAGTCCATGTACCTCTTACGATCCCTTCCGCAGGCGTGGCCCCAAAAGAAGCAATCGTGATAGGCTCGGTCGAATCATGGAGTCAATTTCCGGTTGTTGGCGAGCGCGTCAGGCATCGGTCGCAGATTTCGATGATCGGCGCGATCGTCACAGGTCGCGGCCCACCATTTCACGCTCGGATACGGCTTTAGACTGTATCGGACCGCTTGGATGCGGTCAAGGTTCGCGTTTTGGCGGGTCGAGCCACGATTTCTGGCGGGCGGCTGGCCATTCGCCCCGATTCGATGTGTCCATCATCGATGAGCGTTCCGACCAAGCTTGACCCGTTTCACGTCCTCCCCGCACGACCCGCCGGGCCGGGGGGCTGCGCGTCGGTAACGGAATACGTTGTCTTGAACCAGATTGGGTTTTCTCCTACCATCCCCGCCCCGTCTCTTGTCCGCCGATATTCCGTGTCCGATCGATGCCAACAACGATGATCGACTTTGAGATCCAACGCTGCACCCGCCGATGTGCGGCAACCGATCGCGAACTGCTGCCGGAAGAACGCTTCTATTCGGTCCTGGTCAACGAAGGCACCGACGTGGTGCGACGTGACTATTGCGAGGAAGCTTGGACCAAACCGCCCGAGGGAGCGGTCGGTTGGTGGAAGTCACGGATGCCCGCAGCCGACGCCAACAAGATGAGTTGGGCGCCCAATGACGTGATGCTGCACTACTTCCAAGAGTTGGACGGCAACCCGGCCAAGGCCGATGTCCGCTTCATCTTGGCCCTGTTGATGATCCGCCGCCGGATTGTGCGGCTCGATGATCGCGAGGTCGACGACGAAGGACGTGAGTTGATGGTGGTCTTTTGCCCGAAGACCGAAACCGAATACAAGGTCGCGACCGTGCCCCCGGCCGGGAAGCGGGTCGAAGAAATCCAGGAGGAACTTGCCCGGTTGCTGTTCGCAGATGCGGCTTAGAGTCAATCCCGTTCAATTGGATTTCGCACGTCCGAAAGTCATGCGCTGCATGAGATTCCGAAATTCCCGAATGCCCTATCCGCAATACCGTTCCATCGGATTTCATAGGTCGTTGATTTCCAATGATGGTCGCGGGGAATCTGCGGATCCCGGAAGGATCGTTAATGCTTTGTCAGGCGACAGGTTGCGAATGCGGTCGCCGGGTATGAATTGGACAGTATTGGACAGAATTGGGCTTTTGTCGCGTGGAAGGCAGGAGGACGTGGGAGGCGGAGGAATGGGAGACCTTCGGTCGGCGGTTTCGGCGGGGTCGGAGACCCGCGCCGAGCAGTTGTGGGGTGGCCTGCGCCGAGCAGTTGTGGGGAAGGCAGGAGGACGTGGGAGGCGGAGGAATGGGAGACCTTCGGTCGGCGGTTTCGGCGGGGTCGGAGACCCGCGCCGAGCAGTTGTGGGGTGGCTCGCGCCGAGCAGTTGTGGGGAAGGCAGGAGGACGTGGGAGGCAGAGGAAAGGGAGACCTTCGGTCGGCGGTTTCGGCGGGGTCGGAGACCCGCGCCGAGCAGTTGTGGGGAGGCCCCCGCTGAGCAGTTGTGGGGAGGCCCCCGCTGAGCAGTTGTGGGGAGGCCCCCGCTGAGCAGGAAGTTCCGTCGCAGAAATCTTCGGTTTGAGAAATTCATCGGTCTCATAAATTCATCGGCCCAAGCAAAATCATCGGCCCGAGCGTCGTGCAGCGACCCGGCGGTCGCCGCAAAGCCAACATTCATTCGGCAAGGAAGCTGATTTGAATCGAACCCTTCAGCTCTGGTTACTGGCCCTGGCCGGGCTCCTCAATACGGGGTGCGGTATGCTCAATTACGCGACGCGCCCCGCCGAGCCGCTCGCCCCCGTCGCCTTTTCCAGTGCGCCCTCGCTGCCGCAGGTGATGCAGACGATTAACGCCAATACGGAACGAGTCCACACGCTGCATTCGGAGACGGCGGCCGTCTCGACTCCCGGTTATCCTTCCCTGCGAGCTCGACTGACGGTGGAAATTCCTCGTCGCCTGCGCCTGCGGGCCAAACTGTTCGGGCCCGAACTGGACTTGGGAAGTAACGACGAGGTCTTCTGGTTCTGGCTCAAGAGCAGCGGGCAGCCGTCGGTCGCCTTCGCCCGCCATGACCAGTTTGCCAATTCGGCGGCACAGCAACTGATGCCGATTGAACCGGAGTGGATCATCGAATCGCTCGGCCTGGTTCATCTGAATCCGGAGGTGATTCACGAAGGTCCCTATCAACGGCCGGATGGGCAATACGAGGTGCGGTCGCGACTTCCCGGTCGCCGGGGCGAAGTCACGCGGACGTTGGTGATCGAGCCGACCTATGGCTGGATTCTGGAACAGCACTTGACCGATGCCACAAATCGGCCGCTCGTCTCCGCCGTTGCCACCAATCATCGCTACTACCCCGAGCACGCGGTCTCGCTGCCGCACCGAGTGGAGGTCCGCGTGCCGGAATCGAACCTGACCGTACAGATCGAGATCGGCACCTACACCATCAATCGGCCCGTCGAAGATCCACTCGACACCTGGTCGCTACCGGACGTGACGGGCCAGCCGCCGATCGACTTGTCGCGGCTCAACCAAGGTCAGATGGGAGGCCCGTCATTGGGAATGCCGGTCAACGAATCGCCGTCCCCGCCGATGTACCAGCCGCAACGGCGATCCGGATTTCGCCCGGACTACCGAGGGTATTCGCCCGTTCGCTGAAAGCGGGCCGAAATGCCCGGCATGTTACTCGGGGGGGCGGCAGGCTCGACCAGGCAACGTCTCGGCAGGCACGCAGTCTCTGCAGGCACGCACATCGGGCCGTCGACTGCCGCATTCAACCGCCGTTGGAGCCGGCTTCCCGGATCTTCTGCCGAGCACGGCTCAATGTCGGGCCGATGCTGTTCTCCGGCATACCCATGCGATCGCTGATTTCCCGGTAGGTCTTGCCTTCCAGGTGATAGAGCCGCACAACGTCGGCCTCCGCGCCGTGGAGGTGGCGGAGCAACCGCTCCACTTCGTCGCGGTTACTGATTCGCTCTTCCGGAGACGGCGCATTGGCGGCCGGCGCCGTTGCCTCGGATAACTCGTGCAAGCTGGCCGATTTCTTGTGCTTCAAGAGTTCCCGGACGACGACGCGGCGGGTGATTACCGTGAGGTACGTCGCCAGACTGCTTTCCCCCCGAAATCGTCGCAAGACGGCAAAATCGTCCGCGATCAGCGCCATAAAAGACTCCGCCGCCAGGTCGTCCACATCCGATTGGCTCAATCGGATCGAGCGGCATTGGGCACTGTGGCGGATGACATGCACGACCAGCCCCAGGAACCGCTCGACAAAGTCCTCCCAGGCCCGTGGCTTGCGAGCCACGCATCGTTGCAGAAGCGTACGGTCGATTTCGGAGAGTGCCACTGGCAGATACCTACATCCCGCCTGCCGTGTGATGAATCCAGAGACCACTGGCGACTGGCTGGGGTGGACAAAACCTCAAGCCACTACTGATTTTAGATACGCTCGGAATGTGAAGCAAGTCTGATCCTCAGCGCCAGAGCGGGCGCGGTTGACACCCTCATCTTCCGGCTGTAGCATTCGCCGGCGTCGGAAGTGAAAAGCGAAAGTCGTTCAATGGTAATGACTTGTCGCTTGCCAACAGGCCTACCGAGCTGCCCGGCTGGCCCGGCTCGGATTGGATGAAACCCCAAAGAATCGACGCTTTAACATCGTTGACAGTTCCATTTTGGCCGATATAACACAAACAAGTTCTCCAAGTCTGATTTCCGAAGGAGAGATTCTCTCATGACTCATGTTGTTGCGCAGCCCTGCTTTGGGTGCAAGTATACGGATTGCGTCGTCGTCTGCCCGGTAGAGTGCTTCTACGAAGGCGAGCAGATGCTCTACATTCACCCAGAAGAGTGCATTGACTGCGAAGCTTGCGTGCCCGAATGTCCCGTGGAAGCGATCTTCCACGAAGACAACCTGCCTGAAGAATGGGCCGCTTTCACGGAGCTGAATGCCGAACTGTGCCTCGAGACGCCCGTGATCACCGAAAAGAAAGAACCGCTCGTCGACGACTGATGCGACACGCGATCGGAAACACTCCGAACCCGCGACTTTGTTTATCGAGAACGCCCACGGATTTGACCGCCGTGGGCGTTTTCGTTTCGAACCGGCTGCCGATGCGGACCGGTTCTGACGTTGGCGCCGCGCGTCCCGGTCCCGGTGCCGGTGGCGGTGGCGATGCCGATGCCGGTGGCGATGCCGGTTCCGGTGCCGGGCCGCGTTCTCCTTGGCACGGTGCCTCGACCGAGTCGCCAGGCAGGCGAATTCGTGTCGTAACCGGACTACAATGGCGGCGTCCCGAATCCTGGAGGTCGCCCCATGCCCCGTGTCCGTCCCGCCGCGTACGCACTCGTCATCTTCTTCCTGATCGGCAGCCGGCAGGCCGCGGCAGAGATCGATCGGATCGACATCGGCACGCGTCTGCCGCCGCCCTATTGGGCGTTGCTCGAGCGGCAATTGCTGGCGTCCAACGGCGCGGCCTGTGCCGAGTTCTATCAGCGGTACTTTGACGAACGGGGATATCTCGAATGCGTCGAGCGGTGGGGGGGCGATGACGGGCCCGATGACGCCATCGAGAACTGTAACGACTGGCCCCTGCTACATGCGCTGGGCGGCTCGAACGACGTACTGAAGCTTTACAAGCGTGCTTGGGAGGGGCACCTCCGGCAGTACACGCAAGCCAAGACGACCGAAGTCCCGCTGGCCCGCGACGGCATGTACTACAAGGAGTTTCCGACCTCCTTCGACTGGGTGCACAACGGAGAAGGCCTTACCGTCTTCAACTTGCAGGGCCTGTCGGATCCCCTTGATCTGGATTTTGAAAAGCGGGTTCGTCGCTTCGCCGGATTTTATTTGAACGAAGACCCGGGGGCCCCCAACTATGACGCCGAGCACAAGATCATACGCAGTCTTTTCAACGGCAGTCGAGGTCCGTTGCTGCGGCCCGCGACCGCCTTGGACTGGGCCGGCGACCCGATCGAGGTCAAGCACCGCTTTCGCCTTGGTCACGGCGAGGAGAGTTACGAGCAGATGCTGGCGCATTTCAAAGACTATACGGACATTGTGGGTGACCATCCGCAAAACCTGGCCGCGACGTCGTTGGCACTGAACGCTTACATGCTGACCGGCGAAACGAAATACCGCCGGTGGCTGCTGGAGTACGTCGATGCCTGGCGGCAGCGGATGGCCGCCAACGATGACCTCATTCCGACGAAGATCGGGTTGGACGGTCGGATCGGCGGCGCCGAGGAAGGACGATGGTATGGCGGCGTCTACGGGTGGGGCTTCACGGTCGAAGTGCCCCAGGACGGCAGCCTGGCGCACCGCAATACCCACCACTGGGGACTGATCGGATTCGTCAATGCATTCCTGCTCACCGGGGATGACGTCTACCTGGACGCCTGGCGCCGGCAGATTGACCGAGTCAATGCGGGAGGCAAGGAGATCGGGGGCCGGATGTGCTATCCCCGCATGTTCGGCGACCAGGGGTGGTACGATTTTCAGCCCGCCAGATACCAGCATGGTGCGCTGGAAATCTGGTACTTGTCGATGCGCCAGGCGGACCTTGCCAGACTGCTGCCCAGCGGCGGCGGGACCCGGGCGGAACCGCCGCGACGTCCAACCTCCCCGTCAAGCCTGCAGTGGGTTCGCTACCTGCAAGGGCAGGATCCCGACTATCCGCAACGCGCGCTCCTCGGCGATCTGGACCGTATCCGGGATCGTGTCGCCAGCATTCGCGCGGACACGACGACCCCCGATACTCGGCTGGCCGACGACCCAATGCATCTGAATCCGGCCAGCGTCCGATCGTTGGTGCACTTGATGTGGGGCGGAATGCACCCGGGGCATCAAGGGAATGTGCTGCAATGCCGCTTACGTTATTTCGATCCCGCCAAACGCCGCGCTGGAATGCCCGACGATGTGGCCGCCCTGGTTGATCGGCTGACGGATGACGAAGTTGGCGTGACCCTGGTGAACGTCAACCCGCTGCAGGCGCGCGAGGTGATCGTGCAGGCGGGTGGCTACGGGGAGCACCAGTTTATCGCCGTCGCAAGCCCCGAGGTCGATCACGCCAAGCTGCACGGCAATCGGCTGCTGGTGCGGCTGGCTCCGGGGGCCGGTTCGCGGTTGGTGCTGAAAATGCGTCGCTACGCCAATCGGCCGTCGCTGGGACAGCCTTTCAACCGGGGCTAACGCCCAACGGCTGATGCATCATCCGGATTCAATCCTTCACTTCCAGATTCCGCACTTCCGTAGATCATGCTTTGCATGACATTCCGTCGTTCGCTGCCTCCCTAGCCGTCATCCCGTGCAATCGGATTTCGCAGGCCGTTGTTTCTTAACAACGCTCGCGGGAACGTTGCGGATGCCTGGCCCGGGCGATGGGTCGGACGGCTGGCATCGCTAGAAATGGCGACCGAAGGCCGACTTGAGCGCGTCGACGCCACGGCGCAGCGTGAGGACATCGTTGCCGAAGGTCGGCATCAGGCATCCCAATTCGATTGCCCGGTCGGCAAACTCGGGGTTGGGAGTAACGGCGCCCCAAGCTTTACCGTGGTTGCGGCATGCGGCCGCGACCCGTTCGATGCCGTCCCACAGTTTATCGTGGTGAAATTCGCCCACCACACCCAGGCAGAGCGAGAGATCGGCGGGACCGACGAACAGCAGATCGACGCCGTCGATGGCGGCGATCGCGTCGGCGTCTTCGAGCGCTCCCAGGGTTTCGATCTGGATCGCTACGAATTGTTCGCGATTGGTCTGCTCGACAAACTCCGCCGGCGGGCGGTGCGAGTAGTTGCCGTCGCGTCCTCCCACATTCATGCCCCGCGTGCCCCGCGGAGAGAACTTCGTCCATTTGACAAACTCTTCGGCATGGTCGGCCGAGTGAATCTGGGCGGCCATCACGCCGCCCATGCCGGTCTCGAGGCACTGGGTGACTTGCCAGTATCCAGTCGGTGGAATCCTGGCGAAACAGTCGAAGGCATTCGCCCGAGCTGCCAGTCCGGCCGTCACCAACTGGTCGGTCGTCAAGTTGCTGTGTTCGCAATCCAGCCAGAATCCGTGGTATCCGCCAGCCAACCCGAACATCTCGATTAGGATGGGATGAACGACTCGACCCAGCGCAAACACGCGTACCAGTTGTTGTTCGGCCAGCATCTGTTTGAATGAGGTGGGCATGAGAGAATTCCGCTGGGGGCTGTATTGGGTGAGAGTGCGCGGTGGTGAGCGAGCAGTTTGCCAGCCGGAATTGCCCAGGTCAAGCGACAGGTCGGTCGACCGACATGCCAAAAAGGTTGTCGATTCCCGGCACTCGGCAAAACAAAATAAACCCCTGCGTCGTCCTACTTGATGTGGCACGCGACGCAACCGATGCGCGCCGGGTGCTCGACCCCAGGGGAACCGATCGGTGGGGCTGCGGCGGGCATCGCCATCTGCGGCGGCGGTGCCGGTACGGCCCGAGACTCCAGACGAGGATCAACGCATGCGATTGCTCAGCTCACTTGCCATCTTGGCCGGTCTCTTGTTGGTGCCGACCGGCCGTCTGGTCGCCCAGGACAACCCGGAGACGAGCCAGCCGCCAGCTGCCGCTGCCGCTGCCGAGGACGACGCGAGCGGCGAGCGGCCGGCCGATGCTGCGGACGCCGAGGAAGACTCGCTGCCGGCTCTGCGCGAGCAGAGTATCTACATTCCGTACAACAAGTTACGGGAAGTCTTCGAGAAGCAGGGGCGGGGCGTCTTTCTTCCCTACGAGAAGTTCCAAGCACTCTGGAAACAAGCCCGAGCGAATCAGGCCGAGCCGCCCGAGGCTCAGCCGCCGGTCGGTGCCTTGATTGCCGAGATTCGCAACGAAGCGACCGTCGAAAACGACGTCGTGACGGTCTCGGCGACCCTCACGATCGAATTGTTAAGCCCAGGATGGCACCATGTGCCGTTGCGCTTGCGCCAAGCTGCAATCCGTTCAGCTCGGGTCGCCGGCGAACCGGCCCACGTGACCTTCGATCCCCAGACGGGCTACCAGTTGTTGGTGCACCACAAGTCGCCGGAGCCGGGCCGGGTCGAATTGGAGTTGGACTACGCCAAAGCTTACGCCAAGACCCCGGGCCAGAACCGGGTAACCTTTGACGCGCCTCAGGCGTCGATCAACCGGTGGCAGATTCGGATTCCACAACAGGGGGTAAAGGTCAACGTGGTCCCGTTGATCGCCGCCACCGAGGTGCCGCCGGAGCCGCCCGCCGAAGGGGAGGCAGCGGTCGCAGAAACGGTCGTGCAGGCCTTTGTCGGCGCAGCTCCCACGGTCCGCGTGGACTGGACACCCAAGGCCGAAGGGGCCAGCGGGTTGGACGCCCTGGCGACGGTCCAGGCAGAGCAAGAGGTGACGATCGACGAGGGAGCGATCCGCACCCGCACGCGGCTGGCCTACGACATTAGCCGCGCCGAACTGACGCAACTGCAGGTTCGCGTCCCTGCCGAACACAAAGTGACGGGGGTTTTCGATCCCAATGTTCGCAAGTGGGACGTTGCGGCGGACGAGGCGGACGAGTTTCAAACGATCACCGTCGAACTGTTTCAGCCGGCACGGGGCCGGCAACAGGTGACCATCGAGCTGGAACGGTTTGTGACCGAGGTCGCCATGCTGGACCTGCCCGTGCCGACGGTCGAGGCATTGAATGTCGCCCGCCAGCAAGGCATCGTGGTGGCCCGGGTGATGAGCGAGTTGCAAGGCGAGGCCGCCAGCCGCACTGGCCTGGCCCAACTGGATGCCGCAGAACTCCCGCCATCGCTACGCAACCAGCAATGGCTGGCCGCCTACCGATATTCCATGCTGCCCTTCGAATTGGTGCTGCATGTTGAAAAGGTCGAGCCTCGGGTCCGCGCGGTCCAGTACGTGGAGGTGTTTCTGGAACCTCAGAAGATGACGGTGGATCTGCTGGCGAGGCTCACCATTGAACAGGCCGGCCTGTTCCAATTGGAGTTCGACTTGCCGCCCGGGTTCAGTGTCCGCCGCGTTCAAGGGGACGACCGGGGAGGGGCGACGCCGGTGGTCGTTGATAGCCATCAATTGGAGGGCGACGACAACAGACGTTTGAAGCTCAACCTCTCACAGAAGGCGATCGGCAACGTTGGTGTCCTGGTGACGCTCGAACGCCCCCTCGAGGACGCGAACCTGCAGACGCCGGCAGATGAACCGGCCGCGATCGAGCTGCCGATCCCCCGTGTGGCGACCGACGTCGAACAGCTTCAGGGGGGCGTGGTGGTTTACGCTCCGGAGAGCCTGCGTGTCAATCCGACGGATCTGGCCGGCGTGCGGACCGTCTCGTTCGCCGAAGCCCGCCAGCAGGGCCAGTTCGCGCGTGGAGAACGGCTCGCCGGGCTCCGCGAAGTGCTTGCCCTGGCGCATGCCGATGAGGCGGTCGAGTTGACGTTGGCGGTTGAACGGCGGCGCCCGCATGTGACGGCCAGGCAGTTGTTGACCGTGCATGTCGAATCCGGGGTCGTCAAGTATTCAGCCCACTTCTTCTACGACATTCGATACAGCGGTGTGGCGGACCTGCGGATCGATGTCCCGGCAGATCTGGCCGACCGAATCACGAACGAAACGGGTGGAATCCGGGATGCGCCGCTCGCTCCGCAGCCGGATGATGTGGCCGAGGGGTACACGGCGTGGAACTTCGCCGGCGAAGGAGAATTCCTCGGCAACACGCAGTTTGTGCTGACCTGGCAGCAGAACGTCGACGAACTGCAAGTCGGCAGCAGCACCGAAGTCGAGATTCCCGCCCTGCGGCCTGCCGGCGTCAATCGCGCTTGGGGGCAGATCGTCATCGCCAAGGCGGAGACACTGGACGTCTTGCCCGCCCGCGATGCGGTCAATCTGCGGCCCATCGACCCGCAGCACGACCTGATGCCGGGGGCTCCGCGGATCGATGCTGCCCGCGCATTTGAATTTCACGACGATTGGCAGCTGGCAGTCACCGCCACGCGGTATGAACTGCAAGCCGTCAAGCCGACCAGCGTCGAACGGGCCATGGTGCGCGCCGTCGTGACGCGGAGTGACAAGATTGCCGTGCAGGCCTTGTATCGTCTGCGCAGCGCCGTGCAGCGACTGGCGATCGAAGTGCCCGCGGGTGCCGAGTTTGACATTGACCCGTTGCGGATCAACGGTGCCGTGCGGTCTCTGGAAACAGGGGACCAAAATCAGAAATTCATCCCCCTTTCCGAATTCGGTCCCGATACGTCGGTGCTGGTCGAACTGCGTTATACGATCGACGGTGACTATCGCAACCTGGGTTTCCCGGTCTTTCCCGACCAGCCTCCCGTGCAGAGCGAGCCCGCCATGCAGATGGTCGTGATGTCGGTTTACCTGCCTGAGCCGATGGCATTGCTGGGAGTGGACGGTCCCTGGACGTACGAGCAGGCCCATTGGTACCACCGCTTGAATTACCCGGTCCGGACCGATGACGATGACTACCTGGACTGGGTCAGCGCAGGGCTCACACTGGAGAATACGGGCTTTCGCAATTTTCCCACCGATGGCCGGTTGTACACCTTCACGACGCTCCGGCCGCCACCGCCGCCGGAAGGCAGTTTGCGCCTCTGGGCGGTCAACGAAAACGGGCTCAATGCCACGCTGCTGGGCGGACTGCTGGTCGTCACGATCATGTTCCTCCGGCGGTCTGCGGCCGCGAAATTCCTGGCCCTTGGATGCATCGTGATCGTGGTCGTATTGACCGGTGTTTTCGCCCCCACCTTTGCCATGCAGTTGCTTGATCCCTGGCTGGCCGTCGGACTGGCGCTGGTGATCCTGGTCTGGGTGCTGGTGACGTTGTACGCAGCGAGAGTTTGGTTCCGCCAACTGGCGGCGCGGACCGTCGCTCCGCGCCCGGCATCCGCCGCGCCGACCGGCGCGGCGAACTCAATCGGTGCCATCGAGGTCGAGGATGGGGAGGAGGGCCAGGCCTCGGCCGCGGACGGGGCGACCGGCGACCAGGCCGAAGCAGGCGACGGCGCAGGCACGTCGCCGTTCCAAGAGTCGGCCGGCGGTGACCATGCCGATGGCGACAGCGGCGGCGGTCACAGCGCCAATGGTGGCAGCGCCGATGGTGGCAGCGCCGACAGCGAATCGAAGGACGGGCCGAACGAATCGTCGCAAGGAGGTGACCATCATGCGTAGCACCACCACGTGGCTTGTTTGCCTGGGCGCGATTGTGATCCCTGTCCTCGTACGCGCGGCCGATCCACCGCCGCCGAACGGACCCCCGGAAGTGCCGCCGATTCGGGAGATCTTTGTGCCGTTTGAAGATCTCGATGCGTTGCTCGAAGGGGACACCCAACGCGTATTCCTTGGTCGGCAGGAGTATGAAGCCTTGTTGGCGAAGGCCGCCGAGCAACCGGCAACGGAAACGCCCCGCGATTGGCTGATGTTGGCTGCCGATTACGAAGTGACCATTGCCGACGGTCGGGCCACCATCGCCGCCACGCTTGACCTGGAAGTCTTTACGCCAGGTTTGTTCGCCGTTCCGTTGCCGCTCCAGGACGTCGGCATCCGGGCCGCCGCCCTTGATGACGGTGCGGCGCCGCTGGCCCGTGACGATCAGGGGGGCCTGACGGTCTTTGTCGAAGGGCAGGGGAGGCATCGCCTGGCGCTGGACCTGGTCGCCGCGTTGCAGACCACGGCCGCCCAGCAGTCGCTGACGTTCGAACTTCCGTCACCCCCGTCGCGCCGCATGCAATTGACCGTGCCGGGCAATGTCGAATTGAAGTCGGGTGCCGCCGTGTCTCGCCGTGCGGTGGACGCCGATCAAGGACTGACACGTTTCGAGCTCGTGCCGCCGCGCGGACGGCTGGAACTCGCCATGTCGCTCAACAACCGGACGCTCCTCCAACAGCGGGTCGTGATGGCCCGCAGTGTGATGGTGGACGAGGTGACGCAGGCATACGAACGGTTACACGCCACGTTCTCACTGGGCGTCTTGCACGGTGCCGTCGAACAGTTTCGGTTTCGGATTCCGGACGGTTTCGAGGTGTCCGATGTCAGCTCTCCCTTGCTGTCGCGGTGGGAAGTCGCGGCAGCTCCCGAGGCGAATGCCGCACGGACGCTCGAAGTGACGTTGCGCGAACCGACAACCGAGACCGTCGTCTTGAACCTCTCGGCCACCGGGCCGGCGTCAGGGCGGGAGGCCTGGTCCATGCCGCGATTCGAACCGCTCGACGTGAACAACCACGTGGCGGTGGTCGGGCTGCTGCTCGAAGATCGGCTGGCGGTCGAGACGATTGACGCGGACGGGCTCATTCCGATCGATAACCGGGTCCTCGAACGGCGTTTGCCGGCCAGTGTTTTTGAGGCCGAACCGGGGGCGCCGCGCGTGCGTTCGGTTGTCGTCTACTACGCCCCGCAGGCGGCCTTCGAGCTGACGGCCCGCTTTCGCCGGCCGCCGGCTCGGACCCAAGTCAACGCGCACGTGCTGTTGCTGTTGAACGAACGGCAGCAGATCGTGCGCGGCGGTGTTACGGTCGAGCCGGAAGCGGAGAAAGTATTCACCGTCGACCTGGGTGTGCCGGCGGGCTGGACGGTCACCAAGGTCGCCACCCGCGAGGGCGCAGAGCTCCCTCGCGAACGATTCGAATTGCCCGGCGGGGGCACTCGCCTGCATGTGCGGCTCCCGCAAGGCATCGCGCTTGGAGAGCGGTTCGAGCTGCTGTTTGACGCCAATGCTACGCCCGCCGGCTGGCTGGATGAGTGGTCCGAGCGGGAAGTCGAGTTTCCGGTGTTCACGGTGATCGGAGCCGCCCGCGACGAAGGCGCGATCGCTGTTCAGACCGCCGACGACCTGATCGCTCGGCCACTGGACGTCACCGGCCTGACTCCGCTCGACGAGGCAGAGAAGACGACCTTCGGATTGGCCGGGGCACCAACCAGCCTGGCCTACCAGTACGTTACGCAACCCTACGCGGCCACGATTCATCTGCAGCGAGGCCGGCCCCGGTTGACGGCCCAGACCTATGCCTTTCTGGGAATCACGCCCGACGGACTGGCGGCGCACTACGAGGTGGCCTACGACGTCCGCCACGCGGCGACGCGCCGGTTGGTCTTCGACCTGCCGGAGACCACCCCCGCCGCCCTGTCGATCCGCGGCTTGGACGGGGTGCGCGTGAAGGAATACAACAGCGAGATCATCGACGGACGACGACGATGGACGGTCCTGCTGGCCGACGGGCAGGCGGGTGTCGTTCGCTTGGCGGTCGACTTTTCACAGCAACTTCCCGCTGACGAACCGAGCGGCTGGGAGCTGCCCATGGTGCGGGCGGGCCAGGTGTCCTACCAAACGGCCATGGTGGCGGTCGAGGGCAGCGCTGAATTCGATATCGAGCTGCAGACCGAGGGCCGTGCGATTGACGTCGGCGAACTGGTCGGCGCCGAATACCAGGTAGGACGCCGCTTGCTGGGGGCCTTTGGGTTCATCGGTCGTGAAGCCCAGGTCGCAGCGAACGTCGTCCGGCGACCAGCCTATGGCTTGCCGACCGCCATCGTGCAGCGCGTCGAGCTCGTGACACTGGTGTCCGCCAGCGGACGAAGTCAAACCGCGGCACGCTACGAGATGCGAACGAAGGCCACCTACCTGCAGGTTGATCTGCCCGATCCGCAGCGAACCCAACTCTGGTCCGCCACACTGGACGGTGTGCCGGCCACGCCGCAACGTGACGGCACGGGCTTGCTGATCAGCCTGCCGCCGAAAGCGGATCACACGACCCGCAATCTGCAGTTCGTATACGAGTCGACCGGTTCCCCGTTTTCGCTCATGGGGAACGTCGAGATTGCGGCGCCCCGGCTGTTTATCCGGGGCGATGTGGACGCCGTCAAGTACGAAGTTCCGGTGGCCGACCTGACCTGGGATCTGGTCCTGCCCACGGGACATCAGGTCCTCCGCGCCGAGGGATCCGTGCAGCGTCATCAGTCTCCCCGGATGTCACCGCTGGCGGTCGCCGCCGGAGCGTTATGGAAGCTGTCCGGCGGCTTTCGTGCCGGACCTTTCCAGCTGGCGAGGCAAGCCCGGCCGGTCGGCTCTGCAGCGACCCCCCATGCTCGCTACGGAATCGGCGCGGACACGGCTACCGACGAGCTGAGGTTGAGTGAAGAGTTTGCAGAAACTGAATCGATGGACCGCCCTCTGGCGATGCCGATGGAAGCCGCCGGTGAAGCCGTCGGACAGGCGGCGGACAGTACGGCCCCTGCCGAACCGGCCCCCGCCAGTGCAACGACGGCTCCGGCCACGTCACCGGCACCGGTCGTTGTGCCGCCGGTTACGGAGGCTGCGTCCGGCGCGGAAGGCCTGGAAGCGACGGACGGCGAACCGGCGTCGCGCGAGTACTGGGCCTTGGAGGGCGTCCGCAGCCTACAGATCGATTTGCACGAGCGGGGCGAACGCGTCAGCTTTCACAGCATGGGAGCCGCGCCCGTCCTTCGTGCGTCGCTTGTCGATGGAAACCGCTTGAAGTTCCTGGGGTACGCACTGGCAATTCTGGTGGCCGTCGTGGGAATCGGATTGACGCGAAGACCGCCGCGCCGCAAAGTTCGCTTTCTGATCGAGTCCTCGTTGGCAGCCCTCCTGCTGCCGCCGGTGATCGGGTGGGTGACCGATCTCGACCTGGGCGCAACGTTCGACGGCCCGTTCTATGCGACTTGTCTGGTTGCCGTGTATTACCTGGCGGTTGCGGCGTGCAGCAAGATTGTGCGTGCCTTCAGCGCGGTCGGCTCGATTCGCCGCCGCCCAGGCGGCTCCCCACCGCAGTCGGCAACGGGCCCGTCGTCCAGCGGATCCGCGGCCTCGACGGTGTCTGTGCTCTTGCTGATTGCCGCCGTGTCCACGCTGGCCAGCGCGGCCTGGCCGGCCGCAGCGCTGGCCCAGCCGGCGCCGCCGCCCGGGCGAGTGCTCACGCCGGAGGGGCTCGCTGATCTGCTACAGCCCGGCCCACCCCTGCAGCTCCCGCCGGAGGCCGTCATCATCCCTTACGATGCCGACGACGCTGACGGGTTGCAAAATGCGGAGCGTGTGCTGGTCCCCCTGGATGAATACACGCGTCTTTGGAAGCGTGCGTTCCCCGATCAGCCGCTCGACCAGCAACCGCCGCCGGCGGCTTATGCGCTGGCCGGTGGAGCGTACGCGGCCGTTTTGGCGGACGACGACCAACTGACGATTTCGGGCCACATCGATCTCGACGTGTACGTCGACGAGCCGGTGGCGGTGCCGCTGCCGCTGCGCCGCGCCGTACTGGCCGCCGCGACGCTCGACAACCAAACGGCCCGCATCCAGGTTATTACGGCCCAACCTCCGGTGCCGCAGGCGGCGAACCAACAGGCGGAAGCGCAACAACAGGCGAAGGTCGCACCGCCGCCGGAGGCCGAGTCGTTCGTGCTGGTCCATCTGCAGGGGCGGGGGCGCCATCGGTTGGCGCTCTCGGTTCGTCTCCATCTGACGCGCAGCGGCGGCTGGCGGCAGGTCGACGGCGTGATCCCCGTGGCGCCGGCGACCCGACTGGCACTTACCATTCCGGCCGCCGAGACGGAAGTCCGGCTGGCGGGGGTGGCCGACCAACAGACCTTCGAGACCCAGCGGGATGATCAACCATTCATCACGGCGTTAGGCGCCGGGGGTGCGGTTCAATTGCAATGGCGCCCCAAAGTGGGTGCGGGGGACGTCGACCAAAGTCTGACCGTCCAGTCGACCGCCCTGTTTGATATCCAGGAGGACGGGTTGCGGATGGCGTGGCAGTTCGACCTGCAATTTCGCACGCAGCGAGCAACCTTCACCATCCAATTGCCGGCCGAATACTTGTTGGAA
Source organism: bacterium (assembly GCA_030430075.1). Taxonomy (GTDB): domain Bacteria; phylum Planctomycetota; class Planctomycetia; order Pirellulales; family Pirellulaceae; genus ARS98. The sequence continues at coordinate 32,206 of JAUIGN010000046.1, read as the reverse complement.
AAAGTCCTGGGAGACAATGTGCGCGGCTGGACCGTAAAACCGGCCGGCGATGGACAGCAGCTCGATGTGAATCTGCTCAAGGCGACGACCGGCAGCGAAACGATGACCTTGCTTTTCTCGCGCCGCGAGGCGGTGGGGCAGGGGGACCTGGCCAGCTTTACGGTGCCGCTGGCGACTGTCCCGGACGCCGTGCTGCACCAGGGTCACGTAGCGATTCGTCGTAGCCCGCTGCTGGCCGTCGAGACGCGTGAGGCGATCGGTGTCAGCCGCACGGATCCGACCGAGTCCAGCCGGGCCGTGATGGCCGCTGTGGAGGAAGAGAGCCCGCTGGGAATCCGGCCCTTCCAGGATTTTCGCTTCGTGACCACGCCCTTCACGATCGGTCTCGCGGCGGCACCACTGGCCGATCCCGCCACGACGCCGAGAAGCGAACAGACGGCCGCGACGCTGCAGACCCTGGTCCGCGTCGGCGCGCGGGAAACGGGCTACGAATCGAGAGTCACGGTGCATGTCAAGCAACGGCCCGTTCATCGGCTGCGGGTTCTGTTGCCCGCCGAATTTCAATTGGACCGCGTTGACGCGCCCGGGGTCTTCGAACAATCGACTCAAGATCAGGCGGGACGGCCCTTGTTGAGCATCTATCTGTCCGAAGGCCAGCGGGAGGAGTTTTCAATCCTGGTCAGCGGCCACGTCCGCCGGGCGGCCGATGCGAGTGATGTCGGCTTGCCCAAGATCGAAGTTCTGGATGTTGGCGAGCAGCAAGGGCACGTCGCCATTCAAGCCGACCCCGCCTATCAGGTCCGGCTGCTGGAGCTTGCCAATTGCCGCACCGTGCCACTTTCGCGCGTCGCGACTTGGCTCCATTCCGAGCAGCGAAGCCACACGGGGCTGGCGGTCGCCTACACCTCGCGCGACTACGGGGCGACGCTGCGGACCACGGCGGTGACGCCCGAAGTGGAAGCGTCGACCATTTCCAACGTGCGCGTGACAACGCGCGAGATTGAAGAGACGGTCTTGCTGCGGTTTGCGATCAAGAACGCGGGGGTTCGTTCCGTCACCTTCGGCCTCCCGGCTCGCCTGCGAGACGCCAGAATTACGGTCCCCATGCTGCGACAAACGACCATCCAAGATGTCGCGGACGACCCGGATCGGATTCAGGTCACGCTGGAGTTGCAGGATGACAAGATGGGCGAGCTGATCGTACTGGTGGAAAACGATGTGGCGTTGCGGGATGCCGAGCATTCCGCGCCGATTCCGCTGCTCGAGTCCGTCGAGAATCTCCAGCGATACGTCGTTCTGGAGAATGCCGGACGGGACGAAGTGGTGGTCCGTGATACGGCGGGGATGCAGGCCCTGCGTCGCGACCAAACCAAATGGGCCACCTTGTCTCAGGTCTTAGATAACAAGATTACCCAAGCCTTTATCGTAGCGGATGACGCGCAGCAGAATCTGACATTTGCTCTCCGTCGCCGCGAGGTCGTCGAGACGGCCGGCGCAGCGATCCGCCTGGCCCAGGCGACCCTGGTTGTTGATGGAAACGGCACCTACCGGGGACTGCAGGAGTATCGAGTTGACAACAAAACCGAACAGTATCTGGAGATCGAATTGCCGCCCGGCGCGCAACTGTGGACTGTCCGCGTTGCCGGCGAGCCGGTCAAGCCAACCGAAGTGCCGGCGGCGAATGGCGGTCAGGTTGACCTCCGCCAATTGCGGATTCCGCTGATCAAGACGGCGGCGGGCGACCTGGATTATCCTGTCGAGATCAAATACGGAGGCTTGCTGGGCACGCTTTCGACATTGCGTCGCATCGAGTTTCCGCTGGTCAAGACGAAACGGATCAAGGTGGAGCTGAGCCACGTGCGCCTGCACCTGCCGGACTCGCACCAGTTCTTCCGCTTTGACGGGACGATGAAGCGCGTCCGCGAAGAGGCTGAGTTGGCGGCCGGGTTCCTGGCCTACCGGAATCGCCAGATTGAACAATTGCGGCACGTTATCAGCGGCAAGCGGGGCGTCTTCTCTAAGATCCGAGCTGCCAATAACCTCAAGCAGTTGGGACTGGCGATGAACAACTATGCCCAGACCTACGAGAGCTTCAATCGCAACGACCAATTCCAGGCCGAACTGCGCAACAACAGTCTGGTGTTGTCCGAAGCCAATCGTCAGCTCGCGACGCAGGAAAAAGAGATCAGTTCGGCGGTAGCTCCGGACAATCGGGCCAAGCTGTTTTCGGCCTACGCGTCGCAACGGTCCAGCCGGGCATCGAACATTGTCAACAATCTGAATTCAAATTTCTTCCGGGCTGACGTTGAGCTGGGGACGAAGGCCGTGGCAGACGATAACGAAGCACCTGGTGGCTTCAATTCGCGTTGGCTGGACAAGAACCATTTTGCCGTCCAGGACGACGAGAAACAGGACGCCAAGCAGCTCGACCGAATCACCGCCGGGTCGGGCAAGGGACCGGCGAAGAAAGCGGAAGCAAAGGCGGCGAAGGCGCTGGATGCATTGCCTCAGCAGCTTCCCCGTTTTCGAATTGAGGCCGAGGGCGAATCCCGCTCGGCCTTCGGACGAGCCCGGAGGAGTGAACGAGGCGAGCAGATCGAGCGATATCAGCAGCAGCTCGCCGAACAAACGCGTTCCCCTCAAGCCGACGGCGCCCAGCAGTTCGAGCAACCCAACCAGGGCGCCGAAGGGCGGCCCGGGCAGAGCCGCGGACAGCAACCGTTGTTGGGAAGCCGGTCGCGACGCCTGGGAGTGGGCGATGGTTTCGGCGGCGGTGGCGGAGCGTTTGGCGGCGTGGCAGGGATGGGCGACCAGCAGCGCCCACCGACAGGCCCTGTAGATCAGCTCGCGGACCAGGTGAGCCCCTCGCGGGCGGCCGGGATGATGGGGATGCCATTGTCAGACCCCCGTGCGGCGACCGGTGGCCGGGCAATCAGCCAACCGCCAGTCGCGTATTCCGGTCGCACGCAAGCGGGTGTGAACCTCAATGCTTCCGGGTTCGTGGTCGCAACGAACGGATTGGCCGGCCCCACTTCTGGCTTGAGTGATGGGGATTCGGGCTTCGCCAGTCTGGATGTCGAACTCCCGGTGCGGGGCAAGCTCTTCTTGTTCACCACACCGCGTGGCGACACCCAGATCACGGTCCAGGCAGTTCCCAAAAAGCAGCTTTGGCGGTGTGCCCAATTCGGGATTGCAGTTGCCGTGCTGTTCGTCCTCTGGGCCGCCGGTTGGTGTTTCTCGCGAGTCCTCGCGCACCTCGGCCAACGCACGCAGGCGACGCTGCTGATCCTGCTGGGAATCGCCAGCCTGGTGATCGGTATCCTGCCCGTCATCGGCCTGCTGGCCTTGCTGTGGGGAAGCGGCAAGTTGGCGATGAGCTTCCTGGCCGTTCATGAAGAGCCACGGGCGGCCTAGTCGCGCAGGCCATGCACAGCATCACCTACGGAACTCCGACCCATTGCTCGGCGCGAGTCTGCGACCCATTGCTCGGCGCGGGTCTGCGACCCATTGCTCGGCGCGGGTCTCCGACCCCGCCGAAACCGCCGACCGAAGGTCTCCACCTCCCGTTCCATCTGCATTCCGTCATGCACAGCATGACCTACGAGGGCTGTCCGTGACGAAGCGTTGGTTCTTGCGAGCATCGACGCGGGGGCCTTACGCCAGGTCACGGTTGGCGGACGTTAATCGTCGTCTGTCCGGAGCCGATGCGGCCGTTGCCGTGGGCGTCCGCACGTACCTGGTACGCGGCGTCCGTTGACGGCAGCGTGACGGAGATGCTGGCACGTCCGTCCGCATCGGTCACGACGAGCGGCGCCCAATGCAGCGAACGGGGTGCTTGGGGAAGGTCCGCTGCGAATAGCGAACCGCCGGCATAGACGCGACGGAACCTGCGGCTTCTGCCGGCAAGCCGATTGGCGTCAACCGCTTGTCGCAGGGGCGCCATACCTGCCGCTTTGGGTACCGCCGTCGGCGGGACAACGGTCCTTTGGTTGGCTGCCGAGGCCGGCATCGCCTGGGGGGGCAAATCGGCAAGTTGGGTGGCAGCAAGTGGTGCGGTCGGCGCCGGTTGTGGTCGATCTGGTGATTCGTCACCCGCTTTCGACGGCAGGCGCGAGGGCAATCCGGGCTTGGGCTGCGTCGTGGCAGCCGCCGCCTTACCCAGCCGGCCCCGGGGCGACCCCGTCTCCGCAGTCGGTCTGGCATTTGAGATCCTCGGCGTGTCGCCGGCTGGCTCGACGACGTTGTCAAGCTGCCGGCGAGGTGCGGCGGACTGTGCTTCCACGGGTGGCATTGCTTCATCTGCGCGTTCCTGGCTCGCTTGCGTGTCGCGCAGGGGGACGGGTGCATTGTTGGCATTCGGACGCGCGTATCCTCGACCCGCTTTGGCAGGCGCCGTCTTCATGGCATCTGTGGGAACGACGCCTCCACCAAATCCTCCGCCCAATCCCTCTCCGCCCGCGCTACCCGCATCCCGCTCGGCCGCCTCTGCATCCAGTGCAATCAGATCCGACAACTTCGATTCGGCCGAGCGAACGTTGTTGAAATCGTTCACCGTCGACATGCCATCGGACAAAGAATCACCTTCCGCGGCGGGCGGTGCGGTCTCGCTGAGCGGCGCTGCTGCGCCGGCTGTTTCTTCGGTCGCGGCGACCATCCGGTCCGTCGCCAACCGTCTCGAGTCGACTTGTTGGTATCCCTGGAAGCCGATCCATAACAGGCCCAGGGTGGTTGCCATGGCCGCCGTGGGAATCCAGAACCGGGGCCGCCTCAATTCGTGTTTCCAGCTGAACGTGGGACCCGCCGTGGGGGGCTCGGAGAAATCACCCGACCGACCAGGCGTCTGGGCCGGCGACGCGTTTGAATCACGGCTCAGCGATCTTGCGATCACCAGGCTGGCGATCGCCGCCAGCACGATCAACCCCATCACCAGTCCGCAGATCAGGAGGATCGTTCCCCAGTCGAGATGCGTGACGGGAGGGTCCGCGGGTGACGAACGCGTGGATCGTGTGGCGGGGGCGGGAACGGGGGCGGCAATCTGACGCTCTTCAATCAGCGCGCGATTGTCCTGCACCAACGGCACCAGCGCCTTGTTCACGAGCGGATCCGAGTCCCCACCGGGTGCGAGCGCGAAGCCGGATCGCAGCGGTTGGGGCGGCGTTCCCAGATCGGCATCGAACTGCTGGGCAAATGCTTCGGCGGCAGACGACTGTTCGATTCGGGCCAGCAAACTGGCATCCACCGCTTCAATCCGCCGCCAGCCGCGGGTGCCCAGCAGCAGATCCAGGGCGGCCGCGGCTTCCTCGCCAGATTCGAGGTAGAAGTCGGCGTCTTCCAGGTCGGCCGCACCTCGAATCTCGCTTGTCAAGTAAACAAACGTCTCCAGGCTTGCTCCTTGGTCGTCGGCCAGGTTCAGGATCGCCTGGTTGGCAACGGAGATGCCAAGGGCCGCGGGCGTGGGCCGCTCCGTTTCGTCGACGGTTTGCAAGCCGAGCGAGATCGTTTCGCCGGGGCGTGCGGATTCGATCGGATCGAGGCGGACATCAAGGCGGCGCGGCGGGCGGCGGAATACGAGACGTTCCGCGACAGGATGGGGGGACACCGCATTCGATTCGTAAACCGTCACTCGAATCACGCCGCTGGCTGCGGGGGCGAGCTGCAACGCGCGCCGCGAGACCATCGTCCCGTCGTCGGCGACGGAGAAGTCCGACGGTTCAATCGCTTCCAGGCCGACCAGGCTTCCGCGACAGGCGGCGGTGAGCACCAGGCCTCGATCGGGCTGTCGCATCCGCAGGGTGACGTCGATTGCATCGCCGGGCGCGTAGGTTTTACCGTCACAGTGAAGCACCACAGCCGCGTCCCGGGAGACCGCCGGCAGCCGCCGCTCCTGCGCGTCGCCGGCCGGTTTCTCGACGATCAAGCGATACGCTTGGTCGGCATCCGGGGTGAGGGAGAATTTGCCTCGACCACGATGCACCGTGGTCGCGCGTGCCACTTCCTGGTCTTCGTCGTCGACGATTCGCCCTTCCAGATGGACCGGCTCTCCTTGCGAACTGCGGGCCTCGAAATAGACCTCGTTCCGCAAGCCGGCGACCAGTTCGCCGCCCTCCGCAAAGAACGTTACATCGGCCTGACCCGCGTGCAGGGGGATCGGAGCAACCCACAGTTCGGTCGCTTCATCATCCGTCACCCGGACGGTCAACGCCGCATCCGCCAACGGGCCGCTCGACGGTAAGGCAAACCGAAAGTCATAGCTGCCCGCTGCATCAGTCACGGCGGTCGGGGGAACCAGTTCGATCGGTTGTTCGTCCGCGGTCGCCTGGAAAAAGAGCTTCTTGCCGGCGGCCGGTTCGCCGTCCTGTGTCGTGACCGTCAGCCTCCCTTCCACTTCGTCGCCTGGTTCGTAGCTCTCGCGGGCCAGCTTGAGCTTCTTGTCCCACTGGGGGACGTCGGCGACCCAGACGGGGACTTCACGTTGCTGCGGTGCGAAGGCGCCCACCGGGCTGCGGGCCTGAACGGTCAACTTTTTGTAAGCAGCAAGCCGGGGGATCTTGAAGCTGCCGCTGCTCACGCCCCGCCGGCTGGTTACGACTTGCCGAGCGCCCGCGATCGGTTCATTCTGGTCATCCAGCACATCGAATTCGACGGCCACTTCACGATTGACCCGGTGGTCGAAGCGGGACAGCGACAGCGTCCGAAAGCCGATCGTATCGCCCGGTTCATAGGCCGGCAGATCGGTTGTCAGATGGGTCACGTGGCCGCTGGGCGCCGACCTGGCGGGCGTCACGATCGGCGGAGACTGGTGGTCGCTGGCCGTGACCTCAAGGCGAGACGCACCCGCGGACAGCCCGGCAGATAATTCGACCAACGCCGCACCCGTGTCATCGGTGGCGTGTGTCTGGCGGTACTGCACTTGCCCGTTGTCGTCAAACAGTTTCACTTCGAAGGATGCCGCCGCCGGGGTCCCATCCAAGGATGAAGTCCGCACCGAAACGAAGTTCGTAATATCTTCATTCCAGATGGCGGGCGACGCGACCTTCGTCTGGATCGGTCCCGGGCCGTTCGGTTCGGACGGTGTTGCCACGTCCGCGAAATGTGACTCGGCGGACCGCTCCATCAAGGCCACTTCCGGCGCTGCCGGCGACTGCGACTGGCGCAATGCATACACCGACATGACCAGCAATCCGGTGGCGGCGACCGCGACCATCCAATTCGCCAGCCGGCGGGCGGTGAATCGGCGGCGGGCCGGCTCGATCGAGGCCCCTGCGTCGACGACAAAATCGGTCGTATGTTCCCGATCCTGGTCGCCGGCCAGCTCATCAGGCGGGATGACGCGGCCCCCCGGGTCGTTGATCCTGGCGGCGGAGGTGACCATATCAGCCTGCAAGCGGACCTTGGCGTAGGCCCGGGCCAGTTCGGGATCGGACGTAATGCGCCGCAGCAGCGCAGCTTCCTCCTCGGGGGGGAGAAGCTCGTAGATCAGCTCCCACAGCGGTTGTTCTAGTTGTTCGTTGGAACTCATGGTCGTAACGTGGTCGCAGGCTGCCGGGGTTCGCGGTGCGGCAGCGAACTATCGCGGGTCTTCGTTGAGTGCCTGGCGGAGGTTGGAAAGCGCTTTCCGCATGCGCGTCTTGACGGTTCCCAGCGGGATTCCTACGGCTTCGGCAATCTCCTCGTACTTCATTTGGCCATTCTGCCGCAACAGGAAAACCTCCTGTTCTTCCTGCCGGAGCAATGTAATGGCCTGGCGCACACGATCCAATTGTTCGCGGCGTTCGGCGGTTGCCTGCGGCCCCGCCTCGCTGGATTCGAGGACCCCCTCGTCTTCGGGCATGCCTTGGCGTTTTCTACGCCACGCCGTCTTGCGGATGTCACGACCCGTATTGAGGGCGACCCGGAAGATCCAGGCCTTCAGATTACGAACCTCGGGTTCTTGCTCCCGGTGACGCCAGCACTTGATAAACGCCTCTTGCAGCGCGTCGTTTGCATCCTCCAGATTGCCGACCAGGTAGTACAATGTGCCCAACAATTCGCTTCGATACTGCGCAAAAGCGTTTTCCAATTTTCCGCAGGCCGTGGAAGGGCGGATCGGGTCACTCTTGCGAGCTACGTTGGTCACGTGGGTGCCTCTTCAGCAATTTAGACGAGGCCAGGGGCTCGACGGATTCACAATCCCGCGGATTTTACACGAATGAGAGAGGCAATTGAACGCTGCGACACCGCAAATTGCCATCGTGTAGGACTTTACGCGGAGCGGCGGCATCCTGTCGCCGACCGGCGGGCGGTCTGCGAATTCCGCCGTCGAACTCCCCGGGGGCAGCGGAAATCTGCTCATACTGTATAACGCCGATCTTGCCGTTTTGTTAGAGTTTTACGTTGTGGAATGCGCGCGGGGTGTGCGGCTGTTGCGGCGGCGACCAACGGGAGCGGATCAGATGTTGGCTCGCTCCCGTGTCCGCTGCGCCCTTGCCACGTGAGGAACTGGTCGGCAATGAACCGGATGTGGCCAACGACCGATAAGACCGAACAACTGCTCGACGGGGCACGGCAGGGCGATGCGGATGCCGTTAATCGGCTGATGGACCGCCATCGCGACGCGATCCAGCGGATGGTGCGGATGCGATTGGACCAGAAGATCCGCCGGCGTGTCGACGTCAGTGATGTCGTTCAGGACGTGTTGATCGAGGCCAACCGTCGTCTGGCCGGGTATCTTGAAGATCCTGCGATGCCGTTCCATCTCTGGCTCCGGCACATCACCTCGGACCGCATTATCGACGCCCATCGGCGTCATCGCGGGTCGGCCAAGCGGAGTGTGGACCGCGAGCAGCCGTTGGTTGTCCAGGGCAATGATCGCTCCACGATCCAACTGGCGGCCCAGTTATGTGACGCGGAGATGACGCCGGCGGCCCGCGCGACACAGGCAGAAATGGCCCGGCATGTCGAGCAAGCGATCACGCAACTGGCAGACCAGGACGCTGAGATCATCGTCATGCGGCACTACGAGCACCTTTCCAACCAGGAGGTCGCGCTGGCCCTGCAGCTTTCCGAACAAGCGGCCAGCATGCGGTATCTTCGCGCTGTCCGGCGGCTCCGCGGCCTCTTGGGAGAAACGCCCCCAGAAGGGTAGCTGCCCCGACATCCATGAATGGCGATCCTCAAGACACGGCCCGCGACGAACTGCTGGCGCGCCTGCTGGCGGAAATGACAGACGATGCGCAGCGGGGCCGGCCGGTCGACCTGGACGAAGTCGGTCGCCGTCATCCCGAATTGCGTGGCGAGCTGCGCGAATTGTGGGGCGCCGTGATGGTGGCGGAAGCAATTGGTAGCGGCTCGCTGACGAATGATGCGGGCGGCGCGGCCGATTCCGGCTACGACCATGCCGCGCTGGCGTTCGAATTGCCCTGCCGCTTTGGCGACTATGAGCTCTTATCCGAGGTGGGGCGCGGCGGCATGGGCGTCGTCTATCGAGCTCGTCAGATCAGCCTGAACCGGGAAGTGGCGGTCAAGATGATTCTCCGCGGCCAGTTGGCCTCCGAGGTTGACCGCGAGCGGTTTCGCGCCGAGGCGGAGGCAGCGGCCGGCTTGCACCACCCGGGAATTGTCCCCGTCTACGAAGTCGGCGAGATCGACGGCCAGCCGTTCTTCAGCATGAAACTACTCCGCGGGCAGACGCTTTCGCAACGCCTGGCGGCGGGACCCGTGCCGCCCCGCGAAGCCGCCCAGATCCTGGCCGTCGTCGCCAACGCCGTGCACTTCGCGCACCGCCAAGGGGTCCTCCATCGCGATCTCAAACCGTCCAACATCCTCATCGACGAACAGGGTGATCCCCATGTCATGGACTTCGGGCTCGCCAAACAAATCCTGGCGGACGCCAATGACTTGACCCACACCGGTGCGATTCTGGGAACTCCCTCGTACATGGCCCCGGAGCAAGCGACGACGGGCGGCGAGCCGTCCGGGCCAGGTGCGGATGTGTTCAGCCTGGGCACGATCCTCTATCAGATGCTGACGGGCCGTCCGCCGTTTCAAGCGGCCTCGCCGGTCGAGACGATCTTGATGCTTCGAGACCAGGACGTCGTCCCGCCGCGGATCGTCAATCCGCTGGCGGACCGGGTGCTGGAGATCATCGCCCTCCGCTGTTTGCAGAAACCGGTCAAGTTGCGCTACGGCACGGCCCAAGAACTGGCCGACGACCTGCAGTCTTATCTCCAGGACGAGCCGATCGCCGCGCGAAGCGGTCGCTTTGCCGATGTCGTTGCCCAGCTGTTTCGAGAAACCCACCACGCCACGATCCTGGAGAACTGGGGCCTGTTGTGGATGTGGCATAGCCTGGTGCTGTTCATCGCCTGTGCGTTGACCAACGCCTTGCAGTGGTTCGATTTTCAGCAGCCGTGGGTCTACATCGTGGTCTGGACCGTCGGCCTCTGGATCTGGGCGGCCGTTTTCTGGTGGCTCCGCCGCCGCATGGGCCCGGTCACGTTCGTCGAACGGCAGATTGCCCACGTGTGGGCGGCCAGCATGATCGCGATCGCCCTCTTGTTCTACATCGAGATGATCCTCGGCATGCCCGTCCTGGCTCTCTCCCCCGTGCTTGGCCTGTTCGCCGGGACGGTGTTCGTCGTCAAGGCCGGGATTCTCTCGGGCTCCTTTTACTTCCAAGCGGTGCTGTTGTTTCTCAGCGCCTTTGCGATGGCCCTGGTGCCCGACTTCGCGCATCTCATCTTCGGGGCGGTCGCCGCTTTCTGCTTCTTTGTGCCGGGACTGAAATATTATCGCCAGCGCAAGCGGTCGGCTGCCTGAGCCGCTTACTCGCGCTGTTGGGCACGGTCGCGGAGCCCCGTCAGCCAGGCCTGGCCGCGCCGAATCAAATGCTCGCCGACCGTTTCGTCGTATGGGTAACGCACCACCGTCCCCAACTGACCGCACGCCAGCCGCCCTTGATCTGCCTCACTCAGGGTGACACGGCCGACGAATCGAGGCGCAAGATAGGCCAGCGAATCGGCCCCAGCCTGGTCTGCCTGCCTGGAAGGTTGCTCACGCCGGACGGCGAGAGGCCCGCGGTTGACGGCACAGAATGCCGGGTCCGAAGGTTGCGAACTCGCTCTCGGATCGACCTCCTCCCAACGGCCGCACATCCGGGTGTGATGCGGAAAGATCACCGATACCGACTGCCCCGGGCGGACGTCGAAAGCGGCCAGGTCATCTTGCGCGATCGAGACTTGCAGCGACTTGTCTCCGTCGCTCCCAATCACGCCCAGTTCGTCGCCCGCGGCGACGTACGTCCCCGACGCGAATGAAAGTTGCGGAGCGATCAGTGTGCCGCTCTTGCCGGCCCGGATTGTCAGGCCGTCTGCCTCGGCGCGACGTTCGTCGAACTGCCGACGGAGGGTGGCGAGCCGTTCCAATTCCGCCTGGTAGGCCGCCAACTGCTGTCGCTGCTGATGAACTCGGCAAGAGGCCTTCGCCTGCTCGATCTCCAGCTTCAGATCGGCCAGGGCGGTTGTCAATTCCCGGTTCACGAGGCGCATCAGAGGTTGCCCCAGTGTGACACGTTGCCCGTTGTCGACGTGAATCTCCTCGACAAAGCCGGGCGTCGCGGCCCGCACGCTCATGTCCGTGCCGTAACTCACGATGGCCGGGGCGCGGGCCGCGCCGGGCCATGGTACGCACGTCCACAACGCGATCAGAAGCGCGCCGCCAAGGCCGCATGCCCCACTGAAACGCAACAGCTTGGGCTGCTCACCCGGCCGCCCCGCGCTCAAATACCTGGCGAAGCGGTACGCAGGAAATCCCAGCCAACAGATCACCCCCAACCCAGCCAACAGGATCCCCGCACCGTGGAATAGCCAGGCCGCCCCCAGCAGCAGAGAGATCGTAACCAGCGTTCGCCACAGCATCGCCAGCACGGCGTAGATGCCGATGATGAGGGATCGGCCCGGCGTCGAAGCACATTGCCGGCGGGGAACCCCCACCAAAAACTGGCGTCCCAGGCCGTACAACCATTGCCTTCCCCGGACACTCAAATTGGGAATTCCCACCAGGTCGGAAAACACATAGTAGCCGTCGAACTTCACTAGCGGGTTTGCATTGAACGCCAACGTCGTGAAACTGGCCATCATCGCCAGGTGGACGCAGAGGTGGTTGAGCGGGTGCGCGGCGCCGGTCGGTTGCCACAGCAACGCTCCGATCGCGGCGACCAGCAATTCCATCTGCATTCCCGCCAGGGCCGTATGAATCCGCTGCCAGCGCGACGGGAATCGCCAGCAGGAGGTCAGGTCCACATAGGCCAAAGGCGCCAGGACGACGAACAGGATGCCGGCTTCGCGAACGTGGCCGCCATACTTCTTGCAAACAATGCCGTGCCCCAGTTCATGGACGAGCTTCAACAACAACCAACCGGCACCCAGCCATAACCATTGCCCCGGCGAGAAGATCGCACCGGCGGCCTCGGTAAATGCTGTCCAGTGAGCCGCCACGCGAAACCCGGCGATCAATAACAAGACTGCCCAGGCGGCCAGTCCGAGCGGCGAATGGAGCCACGCGACCCAGGGAGTGAGCCGTTCCAGGAACCGATCGGGGCTTCCCAACGGGACCTTGATGACCAGTGGATTCAGACGCTGCAGGGCTCGGCGGCATTCCGACACCTGGCCGTCTGCCGCCAGTCGTTCCCCCGTTCGGGACGCAGGCGTAGACGCCAACTTGGATTCAACCAGCCAGTGGCAGATCGCTACGCCGTCTGGCGGGAGGAGTTCATGCGCGGGATCGACACCGGCCAGCCGCTTGAGGGCGCCCGCAATCGTTGTTTGGCCGTCCAAAAAAGATGCGAAGGTGAACTCGGTAACGCCCATCCGGAAAAACGTGGAAGTGAGGGGACACTGCAGGAGGTAATGAGGATCCGCTTCGCCGCACCGCGGCAAGACAACCAGATCGTCGCGCAACGTCACCATGGTGTTACCGATGTCGCGCACGCTAACGTCGCTGTCCACCACCACGTTACCACCCCGTCCAACTACGGATCGCATTCCACGGCTTGTGCAGGAGTTGCCATCCGATCGCGCGATGCCGGCCAACGATCCTGGCTTCGCCCTCCATGCCGGGGCGGAGCTGGCCGTCACGATTGGGCAGCTCGGCATCGCCGACAAATACGGACTGGTGATCGCGAAGTTCGGCCCGCGGTCGCACTCGGCCGACGTCGATCCGCCAGCGCTGACCGGGGTGCGCGTCGAGCCTTACATCGAGCGGTCTGCCGGGCTCCACCAAGCTTAGCTCGTCCTGCGGAATCGAGAACTCGACCAGCATCGCGTCGAGTGGAGCGACTTCGAACAGCGTCTGGCCCAGCTCCAGCGGGGCGCCTTGCACCCGCTGCAGGTCGCCGCTGGTGATGACCCCGGCCAGCGGACTGCGGATCTCCAGATGGGCGGCCCGGTGTTCCAGCAGTCGCAGTTGCAAGTCGACGCGTTGTACTTCCAGTTTGGCGATCTGGGCCGCGCCGAAGCGACCGCCGGCCAGGGCAGCATCCCGTTGCTTTTCGGCCCGAGCCCGCTCGGCCGCCAGTTCGGCTTGCTTCCAGCGAATCTCGCGACCGTCCATGGTTGCCAACAGCGCTCCCTCCGCCACCGTGTCTCCCGGTTCAACAAACGTCTCTTTCAACGTCCCTTCGAAGGGAGCGGCGACGAATCGGCGAGTGACCGGTTCCAGGCGACATCGGCATGTGATCTTGTGGGGCACCGGGACGAACATCGTCGCCAGGCCCAGGCCAACCGCCGCCAACATCATCCAGCGGGCCCGCTGGGAGGCGGCGTTCAGCGCCGCTGGAATCAGTCGTCCGCCCGGCAGCCATTGCTGCCGACCAATATTCTCCAGGCAATTGGAAACCGGCGTCGCGAAGGCCCGAGCCAACTGCTGTGCCCGCGCCATCTGATCTGCGGCCAGGTCGAACAGGATCCAACAGCCTGCCAGGTTTCCGCTGCTGTCCCGCAGCGGAACGCAGATTGCCGTGTCCGACGACGTCTGCCGGCAGAGCGTGCGCAAGGCGATGTTGGCCGCAGGTTGCGCCGCTTCAGGTTGCGTCGCTTCAGATTGCGTCGCTTCAGATTGCGTCGCTGCGCGGGACGGCCAGGCGGTTGGTTGCCCGTCGGCAATCGCCTCTGCACAGGCGGCTTCGATGAGCTGGGCGAGCTGTGAATGCGGATCGACGTTCGCCAGGCCAGAGACGGCCCGCAAGGCAACGCGGCGCCGCCGCCCGCGGCAGGTGGCAATCGCAACCGAGCCACACTGCAGGAAGTCGCGGAAGTCATTGACGAGCATCCGGCAGGCGTCGTCGAGGCTGGCGGCAGGCAGCAGCCGGTTGATTAATTCCAGCAGCGCGACGGTGTCATCGGCCTCCCGTTGGGCGGCTTGCAGTCGCTGCCGAAGGGCGGCGATCTGGGCCGCCGATGGAGCGGCCGTTCCGCTCGGCGCGGCAGACCGCAAACCGGTGTTGACCTGAGTGTCGAGCGATGGACTGACCATGAGCGAAGAATGGACCCGTGTGCGAAATGCCCTGCCGACGGTGTCAGGCCGGGAGATTAAAGGACCACCGTCTGGCGACGGTAGCGACCGATGAAATCAGGACGCTCCTCAAGAGTTGCTCCTGCAATCCGCCAATACCCGAGCTCGACGCACGCCTCTGCCCGGCACATGCCCCTCCCCCAGCTTGCTGACATCACGAACCGCTACTGATCATCGCCGTCGGCGAAGTGGATCAGGCACCGTTGACCGCTGCGCAGCTTGCCGTCTGGGTTGGGGATTTGAACCTTGACGCGGACCATCCCGCTCTCCGCATCCGTGACCGGCGAGATGAACGTGACGCGTCCGGGAGCCGTTTGCTTGTTGAGCGGGAACGCGATGGCAACCTCCTGGTGGAGCACGAGCTGTTCGGTGTGAGGACCGGGTAGCGAAAACGCGGCCACGAGTGGATCGAGTTGTACGACGGTCATAATGCCAGGTGAGTTCGGGGCGACAAACTCACCGACATCCCGGTGCAGCTCGGTGACCACGCCGTCGATCGGCGAGCTGATCGTGCGCCGGTCGAGTTGGACCTTTGATTTCCGGTATTCAAGATCTTTGATGAGCCGTTCTTCGCGTGCCGCCTTGACTTGGGCTGCCGCGATCTCCAGCTCCATTCGAGCCCGTTCAAATTCTTCCTGCCTGGCGTGTCCCCGCTGGTGGAGTCGCTCGAATTGCCGAGCCCGGTCGCGGCGCAGTTCGAGTTCCGCCTGCAGCGCTTCCAAGCGGCCGGTCGACTGTTTGTTTTGTTCGGCGATCGCCAGCAAGGCAGTGTGAATGTCATGGTCCAAGATCGACAGCACCTGTCCTGCTTCGACATGTTCCCCTTCCTGCACAGGCATCTGAGTGATGATGCCCGGTTCGGGCGAGGCAACTTCCACCTCACGAAACGGTTCGGTGAAGCCGTCGAATTCGGCAGCTTGAACCAGGGCCAGCGAAAGGACTGCGGAAACCCAGAGAACCACGGTGTGAACCAGCAGGCGTCGCGCCAACGGGATCGGCCTAGGTCGACTGGCGGGCAAACAGGTAAGGATCGTCCACGTCATCGGTCGTCTCTTGACCAAGGTATGAAAAGGTTCAATCAACGTCCCGCGCGTTCACGCTCGGCGCGGTTCTCCACCAACGCTCGGCGCGGTTCTCCACCAACGCTCGGCGCGGGGCTCCACCAACGCTCGGCGCGGTTCTCCACTAACGCTCGGCGCGGGTCTCCGACCCCGCCGAAACCGCCGACCGCAGGTCTCCACCACCCGCCAGCATTTCGCTCGTACCCAACCCTAGGTCACAATTGACAATGACGTTGCCATGCCGCCCCGCCATCCGGTCCGCCTTTGCCTCGCACCCAAACGTGGGCCGATGGTGCAACCGATGCGACCCCTACGAGGCGAACGTGCGTAACATCTGTTCGAGCCAATCGTCGTGGGCAGACAGCCGCGACCGTTGTCGGGAGCGCAACCGCTCGACCCGCCGCTGCAGTGCCAACAGCCGCGGCAGCAGATCTGCGGCGACTTCACCATGCGGTCCGGACAGGCGGCGGATGTGCTCCGCCCATGCCGGGTCGAAGTTCACAATCGTGGCGTCATCGGCCGAGAGGAATCTCTGGCATGACCCAGGCGCGCCTTGCCTCGCCGTCCGGCCGATGAGTTGCCGATCGACGCGGGCCGACTCATGGGGTTCGCAAACCACGACGTGCAAACCGCCGGCGTCGGCAGCGCCGGGGCCCAAGGGAATGTCGGTTCCCCTGCCAGCCAGGTTGGTGGCGATGGTCACGGCACCCAGCCTGCCCGCGCGGCTCACAATGTCGGCCTCGGCCTGATCCTGTAGTCCGTTCAGCACCAGGTGGGGAACTCGGCGGAGGACCAGTAGCGTCGACATGCCCTGGCTCTCTGCGATTGAGGCCGTTCCCAGCAGCACGGGTTGACCCCGTTGGTGCCGAGCGACCACGTCATCGGCAATCGCTCTACGTTTGCTGGCGAGGTCGGCAAAGGCCCGCATCGGTTCTTCGCGGCGCCGGCACGCTTGGTGGGTTGGAATCTCGGTCACCCGCAGACCGTAGACCCGCTTCAGTTCCCAGCGGCAGTTGGTGGCGGTCCCGGTCATTCCGCAAACCGCGTCGTAACGCCGGAAATAGCGCTGCCGGGTGATTCGCGCCAGGGTGGTCGGATCTGCAACGATCGGCAGACCTTCCTTCGCCTGGATTGCCTGTTGGAGGCCGTCTTGCCAGTTGCGGTCGGCGAAAATACGGCCCGTATGTTGGTCCACCAGGTGGATTTGGTGATCTCGTACGACGTATTCGATACCGCGGCGAAACAACCGCTCGGCCCGCAGTGCCGTCTCGACGTACGCTCGCCAGGTCCGTTGCAATGCTTGCCTTCGAACGGTCGGCGGCAGGGCGTTCACCGTTGTTCTACCGCGGGACGTCAGCTTTCCCCCGTCGGCACCTGAGGCGACGAAGTCGACGCCGGGCCGCAATTGTCGAGCGACCGTGCGGGCCGCTCTGTAGATGTCGGCGTCCGGGGTAGGCGTGGCATTCTGGTCGGCGAGCACCAGGGGTGTGGTGGCTTCGTCGATCAGGACACTATCGAGCTCGTCGACGATCGCGACCGCCTGACCCCGCTGGATCGAATCGTCCGCCGGCGGCTGCCCGCGGAGATCGTTCCGAAACGTTTCGCCCAGCCGCGGCTTGCCGCGGGCGATCAGCCGTGATTGGTCTCGCAGAAAGTCGAAGCCGAACTCATGGCCGGGGCCGTAGGTAACGTCACAGCGATATGCGGCCCGTTTCAAGGCTGGCGCGTCACTTCCTCGCAAGAGACCCACGCTGATCCCCAACATGGCGTAGACCGGCTTCAACTGTTCATAGTCGCGTGTTGCCAGGTAGCCATTCACCGTCATGACGTGCACTCCGCGGCCGGCCAAGGCGTGCACCGTTGCGGGCAGTGCACCGGCAAACGTCTTGCCTTCCCCGGTCTGCATCTGCGCGACGCCGCCGTCGACCAGGGCCAACCCGGCCAGCAACTGCTGGTCATACAAACGCACTCCGAGAGCTCGGCGAAACGCTTCCGCGACCAGCGCAAAGGCCGGCATCCGGACGGTTGCGGCCGTCGCCGGGCAGCCGTCGGCCACGTGCGCCCGCAGCACGGCGGCGCGGTCGGCCAGGTGACCGCTCCCAGTCTTTCGCAACCTGTCCGCTTCGCGACGTATCTCGCCGACCGCCGTCTCGATGCGCGAGCCGCCGCGCTGCGTGAAACCGGCCAGCAGCTCGCTGGGAGATCGTAGCGACTGGAAGAGCTCCAGCCATCGCGGCCGGTTAAGCATGGGTGGCTGACTGCTCATGGTGCCGCCCGGCCGACCGTGGAAGGGCGATACCGGTCCGTGCGCGCTGCCGTACGGGGCTCAGTTGGTGCTGGCTGGACAGGTAGCGGCTGGACAGGTAGCGGCTGGACTGGGCGGGTCCAGGCATCGCCTGCCGTCGCCGTCGTCTTGTCGAAGAAGATCCGAGGAACACCGTCCAGCTCAAGCTCGGCCGGCACGATCTGCTCGTGCTGCAAGAGAACGCCGGTCGCCTCCCGCAAGGTTGTGAGGCTGACCATGTAGGCCCGCTGGGCGTCGACGAAGCGAAACTCTTCGTCTGCCAGCCGGTCTTGGGCATCGAGCAGGTCTTCGAGTACGAAGCTGGCGGCCCGATCTTCGCCCGGGATCAACTGCCATCGTTCCTGCAGATAGGCAACGTCGGCGACGGCCGCCCTGACGGCGGCCAGGCGGGCCATCATTTCCCGGTGAGATGTCTCGACTTCGCGGGCGGCGACTTCGACCTCCATCGCAATCGTCTGGACGGTATCGTGGAACTCGTTCTGAAGCTGTCGGAGTTGGACGATCCGCCGCCGATAACGTGCCTGGGCGGCCCGGTTGTGGATCGGGAATTCGAACACGAATCCCGCCGCGTAGCCCGGTTCGCCGACCGAGAACTGATTGGCCAGCGATTGCCCGATCCCGTAGTCGCCGTCGAGCCCCGCGACGTACATTTCGACGACGGCGTCAAGCACCGGGAGAAGTTCGCTCTTGGACATCTCCAGTCGCACGCCGGCGGCGTTGACTTCCTGGACCGCCTCGTCGATTTCGGGCCGATGTTCCAGCGCGGTGACGAGTGCCCCGTGCTGGTCGGCGCTCGCCAGGGAAGTCAATGGCGCGTCCAGCGGCAATAGTTCGGTTTGACGATCTGCGAGCATTTGCGGCGCGGCCACCAGCGCCCGGAGCCTCGATTCGGCATTGCGGATCATGGTTTCAGCTCGGATCAAGGCCGCCCGCCGCGTGGCGACCGCGGCGCGTGCGCGGAGAACCTGGCTCTGCAGTGCATCCAGGCCGACGCGGGCCTGCAATCGACTCAGGATTTCGACCCCGCGCTGATGGTGCCGCCGCTGCTGGATCAAGGAAGCGCGTTGGGCGTACAGCTCCCAATACGCCTCCACGACGGCGGTCAGATGTTCCTGCAACTCCTCGGCCGTGCGGCTCCAGGTGGCCTGCTCGTCCAGCCGAGCCAGCAGGATCAGGCTTTCGTTGTATTGTCGGCCGGCACCGTTAAGCAGCGGTTGGTTGAGGCTCAGCGCCAGCCTCGAGTTGCCCTGCCGGATGGGGTCGAGGAATTGCGAGTTGTTGTTTAACGTGCCGACTTCCTGGGCGGCCTCGAATGTCCCGCCCAACCGGTTCTTCTTCCGGACGCCCCCGCTCAGGTCCCAGTCGTCTTGGCGAAAGCGGGTGCCACCCGGTCCGACGGTGAGCTGGTTACCGACTGGGTCGCTGGCGCGAGCGAACTTGGTTTCCATGAACGCGGTTGGGTCGAAGCGGGCATCCGCCTCGACAACCGCTTGCCGCCGAATGATCGGTTCGTCGGAGATTGCCTGAATGCGGGGCGAGTGTCGGAGTGCCGCGACGAGCAGCTGCTCCAGACGCAACGAGACCGCCCCGTGGTCGTTCCGCATGCGTTGCCCAATCTGGCGTTCCCACCAAACGGCGGTTGCCTCCCGTGGCGCGATGGCCGGCACTCCGCGCGGATCGGGTGTCGGTACCGTTTCTTCAACCGGGGGCAGACGGTGTGCATTGGGAGGTCGACTGCGGCCTGCCTCGTCCGGAGCCAGTTCGGTGGGCTCCTGATGAGCGGTGACGTCTGGCAGTCGCCGGACGGTCGCCTGTTCCGGTGGCCTGAGGGGTGAGACTTGCGGTGGCGCCAACTGTGTCTGAGCGACACTGTCGCTGCCGGCAACAAACATCAAGACCCACAAGGCGACACTAGAGACGCGTCTGCGGTGGCCGTGGTCTGCCATGTGAAGCGAGGACTCCATCCATTCCCTGCCCGCCAGTCAACCGCAAATTGCGAGCGTTGAATCGTCCGCCGGCTTGTCCTGCCCTTCGCGAAGCCCGAGTTGACGACCGTGTCGATGCGTGTGGCCGCCAGACCCGCGGATGGCTCGAATCGCCAAATCCCCATCGCCCAACCGACGTCGGTTGCGATGCCAGCGGCACACGACCTCTTCATCGACTCGCGGACAGCGGCCCCATCAGCCGCATTCCCGGCGTGTCGATTAGAGCGGTTATCCCGGAACCGATTCGCGGCCTGGCAGTCAGGGGCGGCCGATATCGGTGCAGGCGCGGCACGCGACCGGTTGCCCGTTCGTTGCACCTCATCGGCACAATCGGTACGACCGCACAAGGGTCACAAGCGACAGCGGGCTGCCATGGCCACGAACTCCAGCGGGTGCTTGATGACTCGTTCTTGTCTGCCTGCGCGAGCCGGCACTTCGGCAGGCAGCGGAGGCATGGTGACGGTTGTACCGGTTCTCCGCATGGCGTTGACACGGGCAGGCGCGCGTCCGGCTGGCAGGCCCTGAAGTTGGCCATGACGTTGTACGCGCCAACCAGGATCAAGGTAGGGTTGTCTCAGAGGCGGACGTACGCCGCCTTCTTCCGTCTGGATGGAGTAGCGGTGCATAACCCCTTGCGATCACTGACGGCCACGACCCGCGTCACCTTCGGGCTGGTCTGCTTGAGCCTCAGCGTCTGCCTGTTGGCCAACTCGTTCGGAATTCTCCCCGATCCGACGGCTGATCTGATTGAAGATCGAGCCCGGTTCAGCGAGTCGGTCGCGGTCCACTGTTCGTTGCTGGTGGCCCCCGAGGACCGGCAGCGCCTGGATGTGCTGCTCGACACGATCCGGCAACGCAACCCCGAGGTGCGTTCAGTCGTCGTCCGCCGAGCCAACGGGGCGATCTACGCGGCGGCAGGTGACCACCGTCCGGTCGGCGTGTCTTGGAGCAACTACGGTGCCGGCCGCACGATGGAGGTCCCGATCATGCAGGGTGATCGGGATTGGGGACGCGTTGAAGTCAGCTTTCATCAGATGTTCAGCCCGGGTGTCTTCGGTTGGCTACAACGGCCGCTGGTGCGGCTGGCGATGTTTATGGCCTCAGCCAGCTACCTGCTGTATTTCTTCTACCTGCGCAAGATGCTGGCCCACCTGGATCCATCGAAAGTGATTCCCGAGCGGGTGCGCACGACGCTTGATACGCTGGCGGAGGGCCTGATCGTGGTCGACCGGAAGGACCGCATCATGCTGGCCAACAGTTCGTTTGCCAAGACCATGGCGACCTCGTCGGAAACACTCATCGGGCGGACAGCGTCGTCCTTAGCCTGGGAGCGGCCCGCGGGTGAGCCGTCGGACCAACCGTATCCCTGGGTCCAATCCCTTCACGACGGCAAGCGGCAGTTAGGTCGCATGTTGACGCTCGCCGGACCCAACGGCAAGCGGTCCATCTTCAAGATCAACGCATCCCCCATTGTCGTAGGCGGAGATCAACCGCGGGGCGCTTTCGTCAGCTTCGATGACGTGACGCTGGTCGAGGAGAATCGGGCCGAAATGCGCGGGATGCTCGACCGCTTAAGCCGATCGAGGGACGAGATTCGGCGACAGAACCGCGAACTCGAGACGCTGGCGACTCGCGATCCGCTGACCTCTTGCCTGAATCGCCGGGCGTTCTTCCAGGAGGTCGACAACAATTGGTCGGACGCCTTGCAAGAAGACCGGGCGCTGAGCTGCCTGATGGTGGACGTCGATCACTTCAAGTCCATCAACGACAACCACGGACACCGAATGGGCGATCTGGTGTTGAAAAAGGTGGGCGAAATCCTCCAGGCTGATCGGCGCGATGGCGACCTCGTCTGCCGATATGGGGGCGAAGAATTCTGTATCCTGTTGCCGCGCACCGGGATCGCAGACGCCGCGGCGGTCGGCGAATCGATTCGAGCGGCGATTGCGGCAGCAACGTTTGACGAGGTGCGAATCACGGCCAGCCTCGGCGTCGCCCAGCGAGCGGCGGAGACCCGCGACGTGCAGCAGATGATCGACGAGGCGGACAGGTGCCTGTACGTCGCCAAGCGCAGCGGTCGCAATCAAGTCGTCCGCTGGGACGAGGCGAAAGAGTTGCCGCAGGACGAGGTGGACCAGGCGTCGGCAGACCGCGGTGCCGTTCGTGGGGACGCCCGCAACGACGAGTCCGTGCCGGTTCATGCGGTGACCGCGCTGGTTTCGGCGTTGGGATACCGCGACCCGACCACGGCCGATCATTCGCGCCGTGTCGCCGATCTTTGCGCGGCCACGGCCGCCGGGCTGGTTTCGCCGCGCGAGCTGCGTGCTCTGGAGACGGCCGGACTCCTCCATGACATCGGCAAGATCGGCGTTCCCGACGCGATCCTCTTGAAACAGGGTGAGCTGACTCGGCAGGAATGGGAGGTCATGAACCGCAACGAACGGATCGGCCAGGAGATCATTCGAACGACATTCGCCAACCGGCAACTGGCAGAGACCGTACGTACCTACCGCGCCTGGTTTGGTGGAAATTCGCAGCAACCCGGATTGCCCGTGGGGGCGCAGATACCCTTGGGGGCCCGTATCCTGGCGATCGCCGACGCATACGACTCGATGGTTACCGATCGCAACTATCGTCCCGGCTGCAGTCAGCAGGAGGCGTTTGCGGAACTGAGACGCTGCGCCGGCCGACAGTTTGATCCGGAGTTGGTGGAACGGTTTGTCGAGGTGGTGCAGTACAAGCGGCGGGACGGCGAGACGGCGGGCGATTGCCGGGCGGCCATGTTGAGCCTGGGGGCTCAGATTGAACGGCTGGCGGATGCGATGGCCCGGCAGGACGTCAGCGGTATCGGCGCGTTGGCGAGCCGGATGAACTTGACCGCGGCCAAGCACGGGCTGGGAGAGGTCGCCAACACGGCCGAACAGTTGGAAGCGGCCGTCGCCGACAACTCGGATCTCGTCACGCTGGTCGCCTTGACCAGCGAACTCATGGAAATCTGCCGCTCGGCCCAGCAGGCCTACCTGGGCGACGCGCCGGCGTCCGCCAATTCGGATGATTCACCCGCTCGCCGCGGGTCGCCGACCCCGCCGTAACGACCGACCGCCGGCCTCTGCCCTTGCTCGGCGCGCGTCTCTACCCTTGCTCGGCGCGGGTCTCCGACCCCGCCGAAACGGTCGACCGCAGGTCTCCCGCGCCTGTCACGTCAAACGCACGCTGGCCTGGATCATTCGTTTGTCCTGGGGTGTGCGCTCACGGTTCTGTTGAATCACCGAGCCAACCGGACGCTACATCGGCGCCGGCAGGTCGCGGCGCACAAAGATCACGGCGGCCGCCGCGTAAGAGACCAGGCCGATGGCGGCCATCACCGTGTGGTGGGTCATCGGTCCCCACGTCTGCCAACTGCCGTCCTTGGCATAGACGGAGAAGCTCCAGGTGAACTGGGGCGTGGCTTCGGCCACGTGGACAAACGCCTCCGGTTCGTAGGGGGTAAAGGCGGACAGGTAGAGCAGCCAGTTGACTTCGTCCGCCGCCAGACCCACCAGCTTGATGATGATCTGAACGACATAGATTCCGACGACGATCCCGATGGTTCGCCAGCGATAGCGGTCCCAGGCGGACATCATCGTGGTGAAGCCGGCCACCATCAGGCCGAGTGCAAAGAGGTTGGCGGTGGCCGGCAGAAAGACGTGCACGTCCACCTTGTCTGCCATCGGCGAGCTGACTTCCTCGGGAGTCGAGAACGGGATCGGCATTTCCGTGCCGACCCAGGGCAGCGGAATCGGGAGCTGCCAGGTCGGCAGGGCTTCTTCGGTGACCGTCGTATTGTAGATGCCGGCGCAGGTCCCTCCCCAGGCGGCCAGCGCCAGGAGGGCCACGCCCGCGACGGTCACCAGGGATTGCGTGGTGATGACCTTGATCCGGCTGAGCGGCTGGGCCATCAGCATTTCGAGCGTGCCCCGTCCCAGCTCGCCGCTGACGCAGTCCGAGCCGCGCGCAATCGCCCAGATCGAAACGCAGAGCACGACGATCAGTTCGTCATAGGCCAGCGAGATCCGCCCGGTGTAGGTAATCAACCACTCGAAATCGACCGGCGTAAACCGTTGCCAGTCGCCCGGCAGCAAGTCCAGGATCGCCTTGAATCGTCCTGTATCCAGCCGGCTGACGATCCAGACACGGATCCAGCAAAAGGCGAAGATGGTTCCTCCGCAGGCCAGCAGCAGCCACTTGGCGTCGTGCAGGTACTTCTTCAGCAGCACTCGAGTCATCGGCCCTCATCCTCGGAAACCGTGGGCTCGCCCGCAGCAGACCGGGCTCGGCCCGCCGTGACGGACCCCGGATGGCTCGCCGCGACCAGATTATCACCGGTTGAGGACGTGGTTTCCTGCTTGCCGGTTGTCACGGCGGCGGCGGCGACTTGCCCGTCATCTTCCGCGGTTGGAATCGCCAAGCTGGTGTGAAAGCGATCGTAGACGGCCCGCAGGCCGATCGGTTCGATCCGCATCTCCGTGAGCGGCAGGGTGGCCAGCCAACCAAGGAGTGGTCCGAGCTCGCCGTAGGTGTCGATTTCGATCTGACCCTGGTTGGGGCTGCGGATCGAAAGCTGTTCCTGCAGGTGGTCTGGGGGCAGGGGAGGCTCGCCCTGGATCATGGCGTGAATCCGATGGCACTTCCTGAGCGCCGAGATATCCTGGGTATGCACCAGTTGGCCGGCTCGCAAAATGACCACGCGGTCGCAAATCTCTTCGACTTCGGACAAGACATGCGACGAAAAAATCACCGTCCTTCCCTGCTGCCGCGACTCGGCCACCAGGTCCAGCACGGCGCCCCGCACGGTCGGGTCCAGATTGGCCGTCGGTTCGTCCAGGATGAGCAGCGGGGCCTCGGTTGCCAGGACGATCGAGAGGGCCAGTTTCTGCCGCATGCCGGTCGACATGAATGCCACCCGCCGCGACAAGTCCAGTTCGAACCGTTCCGCCAATGCCAGCGACCGGCGGTAGTCACCACCGGCTCGCACATCAGCGAAGAAGCGGAGCGTGTCCTGGCCACGCATGTGCCGATACAGGCGGGCCTCGGCCGGCAGATAGGCGACCCGCTGGCGGACCTCCACGGACTGGTGGGTGGCATCCAGGCCGTCCACGCAGGCCCGCCCGGAGGTCGGCTTGAGGTAACCCATCAGCAGACGGATCAGTGTGGTCTTACCGGCACCGTTGGGACCGAGCAGCCCGAAGACCTCGCCCCGCGCCACCTGCAGCGAACAGTCCGCCAGGGCGTGCACATCTCCGTACTGCTTCCCTAGCTGTTCGGTCGTGACGAGCAATTCGAGGCTCGCGTTAGCATCCTGGTCGAGCACGATTGCTCCGATGGGTTTCCCGAGTGATTTCAGGAGCCGCAGCACGGCGGTCCGCGGTTCCTGGAAGTGCCGTCGCGAGGCGCCACCCGGCCTGGTCTCCGTGAGTCATCGCTCGCATGTTCCGGTGTGTGGCGGAGCGATGGGGCATGCCGGCCGCGCGCCGACTCGCTACTTGGGCGCGATCGTGCACGTCATCCTGCGGCCATGCTGCTCGGGGTTCTTCTCGATCTTGCCGTACTCCATCAGCTCCTCGATCACGCTCTGCATGACGCGCCGACCCTCATCAATGTGGGCCATTTCGCGACCGCGAAAGATCACGGAGACCTGGACCTTGTCCTTGTGTTCGAGGAATCCTTTGGCTTTCTTTACCTTGAAGTCAATGTCATGGGCCCCGGTCTTGGGCCGCAGGCGAATTTCCTTGACCTTGGTGACGTGGCTGTGTTGCGTTGACTTCTTCTTCCTGTCGTACTTGTATTTGCCGTAATCCATAATGCGGCAAACCGGCGGCTTTTCATTGGGCGCCACCTCAACGAGGTCGAGTCCGTCTTCCTTGGCTTTGGCCAGCGCGTCTTCCGTGGGGATGATGCCCAGTTGGCTGCCATCGGCGGCCACTACGCGGACTGGACTGACCCGAATCTGTTCGTTGATCTTAGCTTGAACGCGGTCGATAGTTGTAACCCTTTCGTGAAAATGGATTCGTTGCCAATCCCGTTGACGAACCGGAATTGGCGAAAACATTGGCGGATTCGCCGATCGTAGAGTATCGAAGCTGGCTGCGCTGACGTCAACACTTTTGAAGCGAATTCAAGTCAGGTGGGAAAATCCAGGTGCCGCCCATGGCTTCGCCGGGGGCTGCTGTTGCTCCGCGACGTTCGCCCAGTGCAGGGCGACGTTCGCTACTGTTGAAACGCGGTCGGCGTTGTCTCGCGATTCGGCGGGTCATGCTGTGCGATACGTCGTGCAGTCTGCGATCGTGCCGGCAGGTGTCATCAACAACGTGCCGCACATCCACCCTGCGGAAATTGCGGAGGTTATTCATGACTCGTTCCAGGGCGACCAACGGCAGCGGCCGAACCTGACGCCGCTGTTCGCTCGCTCGCGGTTCCGCGCCCAGCCTTGTTCGTATTCATTACCCGCCTTGTTAGTATTCATTATTGGTGCCCCGTTCACCGAGTCCCGCATTGCTGTCGAAGGACTGGCGGACCTGCTTGGCGGCGATTTCGGCCTGCATTTTCGCGATCGCCTCGTCGATCTTCATCGGTCCCAGGTCGCCCAGCAGGCGGTCTCGGACGGCGACCGTCTCGCTTTCGACTTCCCGTCCGCCGATGATGAACATGTAGGGGGTCAGTTCCAACTGCCCGTCGCGAATCTTGGCACCGATTTTTTCCGGTCGGTAGTCCCCGGTGACCCGCAGCCTGGCGGCCCGCAGTTGCTGCTCGACACGGCGCGCGTACTCTTCGAACTTTTGGCTGACGGAGAGGATGCGCACCTGTTCCGGGGCCAGCCAAAGCGGAAACGCGCCGGCGAAGTGTTCGATCAGGACGCCAATGAATCGCTCCATCGATCCCAGCGGGGCTCGGTGGATCATGACCGCCTGGTGCGGCTTGTTGTCGGCGCCGATGTATTCCAGCCCGAACCGTTCGTCCGTCGGCAGGTTGTAATCCAATTGCACGGTGCCCAACTGCCATTCACGCCCGATGCAGTCGGTCACGACAAAGTCGGCTTTGGGACCATAGAAGGCGGCTTCACCATGTTCGACGGTGAATTCCATGCCCAGGCTGGTGCAGACTTCGACCAGCGAGCGTTCGGCTTTATCCCAGTTGGCGGCATCGCCCACGTACTTGTCACTGCCCGGTTCGCGGAAGCCGAGCCGCACGCGGTAGCTGGCCAGGCCGAGCAAATCGAGCACCATTTGGGTCATCTCGATGCAGCCACGGAACTCGTCCGGCACCTGTTCGCTGGTGCAGAAGATGTGGGCATCGTCCTGAGTGAACCCGCGGACTCGCGTCATCCCCGACAACTCGCCCGACTGCTCGTAGCGATAGACCGTACCGAATTCGGCCAGCCGCAGAGGCAACTCTCGATAACTGCGCGGCCGAGTCTTGTAGATCATGGCGTGGTGCGGGCAGTTCATCGGCTTGAGCAGGTACTGCTCTTCATGTTCCAGCGTGATGGGCGAGAACATGCTGTCTTTGTAGTACGGGTAATGGCCCGAGGTCTCGTAGAGCTCGATACGACCGATATTGGGGGTGTACACCGGCTGGTAGCCCCGCATCTGCAGTTCGTCCCGTACGAAGGTCTCCAGCCCGTTGCGGATGATGGCTCCTTTGGGCTGCCAGAGCACCAGGCCGGAGCCCACCATTTCCGGGTTGATGGTGAACAGTTCGAGCTGTTTGCCGAGCACCCGGTGGTCGCGGCGCTTGGCTTCCTCGATCCGCTGCAAGTGCTCGTTGAGGTCTTGCTTGCTGAAGAACGCGGTTCCGTAAACGCGTTGCAACTGCTTGCGGTTTTGGTCGCCTTTCCAGTATGCCCCCGCGACGGAGAGTACTTTGAAGGCCCCGATGGCACCGGCCGAGGGGACGTGGGGGCCGCGGCAGAGGTCGAGAAATTCGCCCTGCCGGTAGAAGGAGAGGGTCTCCTGATCGGCCAAGCCGCCGTCGATATGTTCGACTTTATAGGACTGCTCGAGGTCACGGCAGATCTGGAGGGCCTGGTCACGCGGTTCTTCGATCCGTTCAAAGGGCTCGTCGAGCTTAACGATTTTAGCCATTTCCGCCTCGATGGCGGCGAAATCGTCCTCGGAGATCGGGTGATCGAGGTCGATATCGTAATAGAAGCCGCCCTCGACGGTCGGTCCGAAGGCGAGCCGGACGCCTTCGTGCAGTCGCATGATGGCCCGAGCCATGACGTGGGCACAGGAATGCCGCATCACGTCGAGTGCTTCGGGGTCTTTCTTGGTGAGCAACCGCACGTCGACCGCCTCCTCCCGATCAGGGAGGGGAGCATCAATGCCGACCGTCTTTTCGTCAATCACAGCGGCAAGTGCGGCTTTGGCGAGCCCGGGGCCGATGGCGGCCGCGACATCTCGCGGAGTAGCAGGGGAGGGGAGTTGCAGTTCAGTTCCGTCGGGTAAGCGAACAAGGGCCATGTGAATCAGGGTCTTTTTGCAAAAGAAAGCGGATTGGCGTCGATACAAAGGACACCGGACAACGGGGGCTCGCGGCGGAACGCGAGGCTCGTAAAGTATAGAAAACCAGATACTTCCGGCAATAGATGGTGCGCTGCGAGGTGGCGGATCGGTGTCGCTTTCGGCGGTGCGGTACGAGGCGGTTTACAGGCGTGATTGGCGAAGTCCAATTCGGCAACGGGGGCAGGACGTGGCGTCGGCAAAAAAGCTGGACCGGAACCAGCTGCCCGCCCGATAGTAAAACGTCCGGCAGACGCTATAATTAGCGTCCCGGTCAGCAGACGTCGCGATCACGTGATTGCCGGCTGCTGGCCAGACCCAGTTACCCATCAAAATCAGTTGGCATGCGACACGATTGGGGGTACCCCAAATTTGGGGCTGGCGTCACACGGAGGGCGGTTAGCTCAGTTGGTTAGAGCGCCACGTTGACATCGTGGAGGTCGTTGGTTCGAATCCAATACCGCCCACTCAATCGAAGTGAATAAGTGCAAAGGAGTTAAGGCGATTTGGCCTTCGCTCCTTTGTTCATTTCTTGGCCTCGGTGATACCTTTGGTGATACCTTTTGGACGATTTGAGGGACAAAAGGACGGCTGATTCAGGATCTTCTAATCGCCAAGAAAGTACGTCTTTGACCTCCCGTCAAGCCTCCGCCCAATGAAGTGTCTGACTCTCCTCGTTCCCTGCTCTTTACGCGAGGTGCCCCATGGGGCGAGTCAATCTCTGGGTAGTTGCAGCAACATGTCGCACGCCCTACAACGACGTTCGCTGGCGTGATATGGAGCCGGATCTCTGATGGCGAATTCAGCAGCTGAAAACATCAAGAAGATCCGAGAGATGTATGCTCTGGGTTGTGGCCTCCCCTCCAAGTCAGCGTATGGCGAAGGTGAAGCTGTCAGGCTTGCGAAGAAGAAACACGTCGGGCACGGCACCGTTTACCGAGCCAAACAATTTGCTCGAATGTTTGACAACAAGGACTTGGGCCGCCTCTGCAAGCTCTGCCGCGATGGCAATTCCTTGGCCTGGAGCCACATCCCAAAGGTCTTCAAGGTCGAGTCCGATCAGGAACGCTGGAAACTCCTCAGCCTGGCTGCACATAACAACTGGTCGGCCAGAGAACTAGAACGCGAAGTTGATAAGCGGTACCCCAAGAGGCGAAAATACGGCGGCGGCAAGCCCAAGACCGCCGCTGATGCTGCTGGGCTTGTGCGGCAAGTAGTCAGGACAAGCGAGAGCTGGCTACGTTTCGACGATCAGCTCAGACTTGAAGATGACGAAGGGGCTTATCGCGGTGAACTTCCACCAGCTTTACGCAAAGCTCTGCAAGCTGCGTGTACGGCGATGCAGGATCTGCACGAGGTAGCGGAGGCGGTGCAGCCGCAACCGACTCGGGCGAAGAGGAAGAAGAAGTAACGGTCGCTCTTGAACCGTCCCCGTCAGCCCTGCAGATTCGTCGTGATCTTGACGAACCTGATAAAAGTACCCACGTTGGTAAAAGTAAAGCCCCCGCAGTAGTGAGCTGCGGGGGCTTGTGTGACCCACTTGTGACTTGAGTGAGAAGGAGGTCACCTATGACCGCCAACGTAGCTAGCCCAAGAAGATCAGTCAATGGTATTTCCAGTCGTCGTCGACGCGATAGGCCCCCTGAGGACACAGCATTCGCTGTGGAGGATATCCTTCCCGTCGTGGGCAAAGGTGAAGAGGAGTTCGATGAACGATGGACAATGGACCAAGTCGAGGAGCCGCGAATACCTGCTGCCGAAAGATTTCGGCTAAAGGCGTTGAAGTTGAAGGAAGAGAGTGAACGAACGGAGCGGCTCGGATTAGCCGACGACGATGAGGATGAAGAAGAAACAGACGAAGACGACTACTCCGAGGAGGAAGCTGCACAGGTAGCTGCCGCTATGGCGAGGGTGGAGCGACTCCGACGTGGAGAAACCGCTCGGGGAAACGGCAGGCCAACCAACGGTCGAATCGGAACAGGCAGCCACGACGCCCAACTCCACCAGCAGTCTACCCAACCTCAGGAACGTCACACTTCTGGTACGCCCAGTCTTCGCAAACGAGCCGAGAAGGAAGGATTTGTTCTCGTCTACGCAGTCTTCCGCCAGATCTGTGATAACGGCGATCAAGCTTTGCTTCTCGCACAGCTAACGTACTGGTTCGACAGAAACCGTGACGGCAGGCAGCGGGCCAACTTTAAGCGGCATGGACGAATCTGGGAGCCAAAGACGCACGCTGGATGGGCCAAGGAGACCGGCATACCAGAGCAACGCATCCGGCGAGTCATCGATGGTTTGGTCAAGCTCGGCTTCGTCGAGCGGAGTCACGCCAAGTACAGAGGTGGGAGAACGACGATTCTGCGTCCGCTACCTGGGAAGATTGCCAGAGCCTGCGGCTACGAATGCAAAACGCGTCCCCAGAAGCGATGAGTACGAATCGTACGGACCGGTCAGTACAAATCGTACCTTAGGTTGTACGGAGGGTGCGTACCAAGCGTACGCTCCTTTATATACAAGACTCCCAAGATTCAAAGAGAGAGACAAACCGGCAGGGCGGGCGGCTTCGTGGCCGCCGCCTGCCGGGAGATGCAAGTGATGTGGCGAACAGTGAAGACAATGTGCCCACTTGCTCTGGCCGAACCGTAGAGCGGCGTGATCTCGCCGCTGGCGAGTGATCGCCGTGCTCCGCGAAGAAGTGACGCGGGTAAGCAGATCGCTCGTCTGGCGGCCTCTCTGGAGCCCGTACCGCGTTTGAGAACCAGGCCAGCACTACCTCTGGTTATGGGTAGAACCAGAACTAAGACCTGTCTGGCTGAACACTCAGCCACCACAGGTCATGTTCTGTATCTCAACAAAACTGCCCACGCATTATTTCTACCAACGTTGGTACGTATTGGCCCAAGATCCACGAACTGCCGTTTCACCGCTGCCCTCTTCAGAATTCCAGATTCAGGCTACGATATCTCTGGATGCAACTGCGACGAGGATTACACCGATGGCCAAACGCAAACGCACTCGCAATCCCGGCGTTCTGGACGGACTCAATAAGGAACAACGTCGAGCGGTCCGCCACGGCGACAGTCCTCTGCTGGTCGTCGCAGGTGCCGGGACTGGCAAGACCATGGCCGATGCAGACCCACGCATCACCTGTGCGTCGCGACAAGTGTGGAATCACGTCAGGCAAGCAGGCTGCGAACTGGACCACTTGCTGGGCCTGATTGAACTAGTTCACGATGGCGACAACTGGGATCACACCTCTTCCGCATGGCAACAGAGCAAACGCACGGGCTTACACGTCCAAATTCGTACGTTCAGGAATATGAAAGCGGGGGATGCAGAGATCTGCGGGGCGATTCACGCCTGGCTCTCGGCATGCTATCGCCACAGTGAGTGAACTCGGGTTGTTACGATGGGAAAGCTCCGTCATGTGACGGCTGGACTGCCAGGAAGCGACTTTTGGCAACGGCTCGGTGGCGTGTCAGACGGTGTTGAATCGCTCAAGCTGGAGCAGCTTGAAGTCACGTCGCACGTTGGCAGACTGATGAAGTCGTTTGAGCGGAAGGCGGCGTAGGTATCGACTCACAATGTGGCCACCGCGGCCTGAGTTTCACTCGACAACTGGTCGAAGACAGGTCAGACTAATTCGTAAGCGCGCACCAGAACCGTTGCTGGTTTGTGGTTGACGCAGAGGGGGCAGATCGGTTAGCTGCTACTTCGATTGCCTTCGCCGGCGCCGCCGATCATCGCGTTTCTGGCGTTTGCGATCGCTGC
>JAUIGN010000045.1 GCA_030430075.1 bacterium | reverse complement strand
CCAACATCGCCGCGTAAACTCAGCCAAGCTTGCCAAAAAAATCCACCACAACGCACAACTCGACACTCACAAAATCAATACAAATGTGGCCACACCTAAGCTCTAGAGCGGGGTGCGGAGTTGCTGGCACGAGCGATCCAGGAGAACCCCAGCGATCCGCGGGTGCAATTCTACTTGGGATCTGCCTGGGCGGCGCTGGGCCAGGGCGAGCGGGCTGTTCCGTTGCTAGCTGCCGTGCTGGAGACGAACCCGCGGGACCACCTGGCCCGCTTTCGCCTTGCCATCGCGCATGAACTTGCCGGGGACCCGGCCGAGGCGGGGCGGCAGTACCAACGGCTGGTCGACGAAGCTCCGGCGTGGCAGGCGCCCTATCCACGCTTCGCCCAGTTGGCAATCGCCCGCCGGCAGCCCACCCTCGCCGTTGACATTCTGCGGCGGCAACTCGGTTATCGATCCGATGCGGAAGGGTTGGCCCAATTGGCCTTGGCCGAACGGATGGCTGGTGCGAGTCACGCCAAGGCGATGGCCAGGGTGACCGAGGCGTTGCGTCGCGATCCCCGTTTGCCGGCAGCTTACACGTATCGAGCGGCCCTCTTGCTGCTCGTCGACGACCAGGCCGGCGCGCGGCGGGATTTTCTCACCGTCTTGCGGCTCGACCCGGATAACGAGCAGGCCAAACAGGCGATTCGGGCGTTAGGCAACGCTCCTCGTATTTCAGCCGGAGCGCGTTAGCCTCCGGTTCGCTCGGCGATCATCGGCACCGCGGGCGTTAGCCCGACGGCGGATGAATTAGCAGGACGGTCTGCCGTCGTACCGCGTGTTCGGCTCGTCGGCTGGCGAGCCCCCCTCAACATGCGCCAGCGGTTAAGTTACGCTGGCCGCTGCGGTAACTCTGATACCTGCCGCATGTTTCCGCGTTCTCACGTCGTTATAGGTGTCCGACCGCAGCCCGACGGTAGCGCGTGCCCTGATTCTTTCCCGTTCCTTGGTATTCGCCACGAAGCCCCTGCCCTGCTCTCCAATGCCTGTCGACAAATCCAATGCTCGCGTTCGCAAGATGTTCGGGGAGATCGCGCCCCGATACGACCTGATGAACCATCTACTGTCACTCAACGTCGACCGCTATTGGCGTTGGCGGACGGTGAATCTGGCTCCTCCCGAAGGCGACGCACCCATCCTGGACGTTTGCACCGGGACCGGTGACTTGGCGCTGGCGTATTGCCGGCGGATGGGCCCGCGGACCCGAGTGATTGCTACCGACTTTTGTCCCGAAATGCTCAGGATCGGGCAGCAAAAGAAGGATCGTGCCCGCCTGCAAGAGAAGGTGACGTTCGTCGAAGCGGACACGCAGCGATTGCCCTTCGACAGTGACCAGTTTCAACTGGTTACCGTGGCGTTTGGATTGCGCAACGTCTCGGATACGGACCGCGGCCTGGGGGAGATGGTGCGGGTTTGTCGCCCCGGCGGGCGTGTTGCCGTGCTGGAGTTCTCGCTACCCCGTTGGCAGCCGTTCAAAGGCGTCTATCATCTCTACTTCCGGCATGTGTTGCCACGAGTTGGCCAATGGATGGCTCGCAATCGGCAAGAGGCGTACAGTTACCTGCCGGAAAGCGTAAGCCAGTTTCCGTCCGGCGAAGCGTTGGCAGAGCGGATGCTGGCTGCGGGCTTGGAGGAGATCCAGATGGTCCCCTTTACGCTCGGAATCGCCACGCTATACCTCGGTCACAAGCCCGCACGCACCAGCGAGAGAACGGACGGTTCATCGCCGGCTGCCGACCGTCTGACGGAAGACGACTCGCCGAACCGGCGGGCCGTGGATCACTCGGCCGACCAACCCCAACCGCAGACGCTCTCATGACGGATCCCCTGGTAGTCGCCATCACAGGCGCCAGCGGCGCGGTGTACGCAGTCCGGCTGTTGGACGTGTTGCTACAGGGCGGGCATCATGTCGAACTGACCGTCAGTCCATCCGCTTGCGCCGTTCTCAAGCAAGAGACCGGTCGGGTCGTCGACCCGAAGGCGTTTCGGCTTGCCGACCTGATCGGCCGGGACGACTATCCTGGTCGGCTTTCTTACTACCATTACGGCGACTTTCTCACCCCGATTGCCAGTGGTTCGCATTTAACGGCCGGCATGGTGATCTGTCCCTGTTCCGGAACGACGCTCAGCGGAGTCGCTCACGGGTTGAGCAGCAACCTGGTGCAGCGGGCGGCGGATGTGCACTTGAAGGAACGACGCCCTTTGGTCCTCGTCCCGCGTGAGACACCCCTGTCGATGATCCAATTGGACAATATGCGAAAAGTTGCGGAGGCGGGCGGGATCATCTTGCCGGCGGCGCCGGGCTGGTATCACGGTGTCCGGTCAACGGATGATCTGGTCGACTTCATTGTGGCTCGCATCCTGGATCAGCTACGGATCCCGCATCGACTGATGAAGCGTTGGGGTGGCGAGGGCGAGCGATCGACGGAAGCTGGCGAGGCGAGCGGATGATGGGCAAGACCGTGCGGCAATTGCTGGAGATGATTCGGTTCAGCCACACGATTTTTGCGCTGCCGTTTGCGTTGCTGGCGGCAGTGATGGCCTGGACCGCACCAGGACCGGGAGTCGGTTTTCGTTGGCGTCATCTGGCAGGCATTCTCGTCTGCATGGTCTGCGCCCGCAGCGCGGCGATGGCATTCAACCGGCTGGTCGACCGGCGTATCGACGCGGAGAATCCACGGACGGCGGGTCGCCACCTGGCGGCGGGCCTGTTACCGGTCGGCGGGGTTGTGGTGTTCACAATCATCACATCGATCGGCTTCCTGGCTGGAACGATGCTCTTCCTTCCCAACCCCTTGCCGCTGGTGCTGGGCTTGCCCGTGCTGCTGTTCTTGTTGGCCTACAGTTTGACAAAGCGGTTCACCGCGGCGGCCCATTTCTGGCTGGGTGCCGCCTTGATGTTGTCGCCCATCTGCACCTGGATTGCACTCCGGGGTGAGCTCTTAATGCAGACTCCCCTCGATCTCCTGCCTGCCGTCTGGCTGGGCGCCGCGGTCTGTCTGTGGGTGGCCGGTTTCGACATGATCTACGCCTGCCAGGACGTGGAATTCGACGTGAAGGCGAAGCTCCGCAGCATCCCCGCGACGCTCGGCGTGCAAGGGGCATTGCGGTTGGCCGCGGCCTGTCATTTTTTCATGTGCCTCATCCTGCTCACGCTCCCCTTGGTCGATCGCTTCGGCGGGCCGCCCTTATCGCTTGGGCCCATCTATGGAGCGGGGGTTCTGGTGGTTGTCTTGCTGTTGGCCTACGAACATTGGATCGTCCGGCCGGACGACCTGACGCGGGTGAATGTCGCGTTCTTCAACATCAACGCAGTTGTCAGCCTGGGGCTGTTCGCGGTAACGTCGCTCGACCTGATCCTTGTTGCATCGTGACGAAGTCCACATGCGTCGCACCGTGGAGGTTGGCTCTCATCGGCAGCCCGAGCGGCGGTAGGCTCGCCACATCGCTCGTTGGCTTCCGGCTTTCGGCCAAGGTATCCTAGAGTCGTGGGAACAACACCGACGGTGCTGATTGGTCTCCGGTCCGTGTGAGCGAAACACGTTCGCGGAGCAAGCGGCGACTCTCGATGTACCCCCGATTTCATCGCGAGTGTACTGCGGCGACCGTTCGGTCGGCCGTAGAAGTTTCGCCACGGCCTGGACCCCGCTGCCCATGATTGCAGATGATGTCTTTTTCGGGGTTATGTTCTTCGTCCTGGGCCTGATCATGATGACGGTCCTGGGCCATGGGGTGTGGGTCGTTGTCGCGGCCTTGATACGGGCTGTCCTCGGTATTTCCCCGGCGCCGCACCAGGCCGGCGACTGTCCGGTTTGCGGCGCGTCGAACCAGGTTGTGGCCGGTGTGTGCGGTCGCTGCGGCGCCAACCGCGGCAGCCCGCCCGAAACGCAGCGGGCGGCACGCGATGAATCCTTGATCGTCGTACGGCGGTTGCGGGAGCTCTATGCCACCGGAGCGATCTCTCAGGCGGAATTCGAAAAGCTGGCTCGGTTGGTTGATCCCCGCACGGCGACCGGCCCGGCCGTGCGGGATGACGTGGAGATCGTCGAAGCCGAGGTGATCGAGGAGCCGGCCGGCGTCAGTCCCTTTGACGAATCACACGTGCCGCCCCGGCGTGAACCGGTCCCTGGAGCGTTGACGCCGGTCCCCGCCGTCCCGCCGCCTCACCCGTTGGACCGC
This sequence comes from bacterium, assembly GCA_030430075.1. Lineage (GTDB taxonomy): Bacteria > Planctomycetota > Planctomycetia > Pirellulales > Pirellulaceae > ARS98. The sequence continues at coordinate 66,973 of JAUIGN010000045.1, read as the reverse complement.
GACGAACCGCGTGCCGACGTGCCGCCGGCCTCAACACCCCGACGCACGCTGGCGGCCTTGCTGCAGGCGTTCATGGAGGAGAAGAACATCCGCTGGGGCGAGATCATCAGTGGTCTCTTGATCATCGTGTGCGCCGTCGGGTTGGTGGTCAGCCTGTGGGCGACATTGCGTGATTCGATCCCCTACCTGCCCGCGTTGATCTTCCTGGTTGGAACGGCAGCCTTTCACGCGGTGGGGCATTACACGCTCCGCCGCTGGGACCTGTCTTCGATCAGCCGCGCGATTCTGATCATCGGCACGCTGTTGATCCCGCTCAATTTTCTGGCAGCGATCGCGCTGAGCGGCAATCGGGACGAGCAGCCCGCCGTGACCAGTCTGAGCTACCTGGCGAGTATCGGCATCGGGCTGCTCGCCTACGGTGCCATGACCTACTTTGCCGGCCGAGTATTTCTTCGGTCCGCCTGGTGGCGGTTGCCGGCAGGCGTCATGGGGCCCGCGGCCGGACAACTCGTGATCAATCGAATGGCGGTTGAAGGGCTGACCGGGGTCAGCCTGCTGGGTCTGGTGGGGCTTCCCCTGATCGGGTTCTTGATTGCCACGTTGAGCGGCATGCATGCCGCTCGCCGCTGGAAACGGCTGTCGCTGCGTCGGGCCGAACCGATGTTGTTGGTCCTGGGGACCGCGATGTTTTCGCTCCTTTGTTCGCTGGCCCTGGTGGTCGTCCGATTGGATTCTCTCTGGCGCACCTTGGCCTCGCTGACGCCCGCGCTCAGCCTGGCGATTGGAGTGATGCTGGCAACCGGGCTGTTGATTCATCAGCGTACCACTTCGGCCCGACTGTACGCATTGCGGGTGAGTGGAACCAGCCTGGCGATCATCGCCGCCATGGGGCTGGTGGTTTGTATCTTGTTGGCCTGGCCCGATCCGTTGTTATTGGTAACGGTCGCGACACTGAACGCGATCTTGCTTGCGGTGTTAGGGTTCTTCGTCCGGCTCTCCTTGCTCCACGGATTCGCTGTCCTCTGCGGCGGGTTTTCCTGGGTGATCGCCTGGCAATTGTGGGTGGGAGATATCGCGCCCGATTCCCGGGGCGGCGAGCTTCTGCGGGCGTTTCTGACCGGGCGAGCGGCGGCGATCCTGGGTGCCTGGTCGCTGGTCGTGTCTGGAGTTGGGGCGGGGCTGGGTCGTATGGGTCGCAGCGGCGATGCGCGCGCTTACCTGGCCGGTGCGGCGGGAACGATTGGCGTCAGCGGGCTGGTGGCGACCGTCGTTGGTTTCGCCGGTTTGCCGACCAGCGAATTTGCCCCTCTCACGCTCTTGGGAATTGCGGTTCTCTTGGTGGCTGGTGCCTGGTTCAAGTCGGATGGGCGAGTTGCCTGGTGCGGCTCGGCGGCCCTGCTTGTCGCCAGCTTGCAGGCCCTGGGATTTGTGGACCCGTCGCAGCGCCTCCTGGCGTCCTGCGGCATTCCTACGGACCAGCCGTTCTTGTTCGCCCTCCTTTTTCACGGCGCGGTTGGCCTGGCAATCGCTGCTGGAGTTGGTCGGCTTGCTGCCTGGCGATCCGGGGGCCTGGCGGCCTGCAGGGGGTGGTCGTCGCTCGTTTGTCCATTAAGCGAATCAGCGCTGGTTGCTACCCTCGCGGCATCTCCGCTGGCCCTCTGGATTGCGGATTTCAGATTTGCGCGGCAGGCCGGTTGCTGCGCCGCAATCGCCCTTGTCTGGTGCGGCGTTGCCGTGGTTCGGCGCTGGCCGCGAGCGTGGATGGTTGGGCAAGCGCAGGCCACGATTGCAATCGGCTTTGCGGTCGCCGCGTGGTACGGCGTGGATACCTGGAGCGGCCTTCTGCAACCTCAGTTCATCGCATCCGTCCTGGCGGCGTTCTCCGCCTGGTGTGTCTTGGCCGTCGGCGTCCGCTGGGGGGCCCGCCGCCGCCCTGCGGTTGCCGAACTGCTCGACGATCGTCTCCTGCCGACGGTCGACCGGATGACGATCGGATTGATGCTCGGAACGTTGCACGCCATCCTGATCCTCGCTTGTGTTTCCGGCGTGGTTGGCGAGTTGGGGTGGCAACGACCTGGCGGCGCATGGCTGCCGGACCATCAGCAGGCGTTTGGGTACGGGATGTGGGGTGCCTGGGCGGCGATCACGGGAGCCGTTATCGTGGCACTGCACGAACGCCCGACGCCCCGGTGCGTGGAACGGTTGGTACTGGTCTCTGCGGCTGTCCCCTGGCTCTATGCGGGACCGCACGAGGCGGATGCCGCGACCTTATCAGCACTCCGTTGGTCGCTGGCGACGTGGGGGCTGACGATTGCCCACGGTTGGTTCTTCCGCGATAAGATCACCACGGTTGTGCCGTGGCTGGGCGGGGGCGATCGGTGGGAAGGTCCCGTCGACAGCGGTCGGCCGGCTCCCCGCGTTCCGCTGTTGATCGTGACGATCGCGGTCATGGCCGTGGTCCTCGCGACGACGGCGACTGTCCTCCAAGTCGTGCGGGGCAGTCTGCTGGGTGGCCCGCACGTCGAGTCATTCTACGCTCGCATTGGACCGGCCTGGTCGTACGGCGTTCCCCTGGCGTTCACGGCGTTGTCGATGCTGGTTGTTGCCGTGCGTGACTCCCGGCCGGCGTTTGCGATCGGCGGTTCGTTGGTCCTCCAGTACCTGGCGAGCCTGGCTTGTCTGTTGCCGCCCCTGACCGCCGGTCTCCCGTTGACGGAGATGGACCTGGTTCGGCTGGGGCAGTGGAATGCCTTGGCATTGGGCGGGTACGGCCTGGTTTGGATTGCCTTGCGAGACTGGATCGAACCCGCAGACAACGACGGCCGCCCACCCGCGACGTCGCCTGATCCCTGGAGCCGGTTGCAACCATGGTTTGGAATCCGTGGGCAGCTTGTCGCCGCAGTGACCATGGTGGCGGGCCTGGCAACGGCGGCCGCGATCGGCGTTGTCAGTTACCCCGGCCAGGTTGAACCGGTGGTGCAGAGGTTTGGGCACTGGAGCAGTTTCGTTGCGCTCTCCTTGGTGGTCGCGGGCACGGTTGGGTTGGGTCGAGGAAGATTGGGACCGTCGGTCTCTCATGTTGTGGCGGGAGCGGGCGTCTGCCTAACCGCCTTCATGGCGGCGGTTGCCACGGTCGAAAACGCACCAACCGACTGGGTCGCATTCCATGTCCTGTTAACCGGATGGTCGGTTGTGGTCGCTGCCGCGGTCAGCGAGTTATGGTGGCGGCCGAGCGGTGCCTGGTCGCGGCTTCCGCTCGCGCCAACCGGCTCGCAGGCCACCCAAACCGGGATTCTCGAGCGCTGGTCATGCGTCGTCGGAGCCGTCGTCTCGCTGCTGGCGGCCGGAGCTTCGCTGCGCGACCCCGGAGGGCCGTGGTGGGCTTGCGGTACGACAGCGCTGGTGGCTGTTGCCGCCGGAGCGGCTGCCGCGCGTTTGCGCCGCCCGTCGTTGGCCTATGCATCGATGGTGCTCTTGGGCGCGGCGGTCACCTATATCTGGTTTGGCACGGTTCCCTTCACCACCGCTGCAGAAGTTCTCAAGCTCGCGCAGTGGTGGGTGCTGGCGTTGGGACTGGTTGCCGGATTCTGGTTGGCGGTCGAGTTTGCGGTGGTGCTCCGGCACGGGCCGCTGTTTGTGCCGATATCCGTGCTTCCCCCGCACCGCTGTTTTGCCGCGGCGGCCCTGACCGGTCTGCTGGCTACGACGGTCCCGCCGATGGCGATCGGCACCTTGCAACCTGCCTTTGGCGGTCTTGCGGCCATGGACCCCAGTTCCTGGTGGGGCTGGGCCGCGGCGGCCGCGGTGGGGCTGGTGTTCTGCGGGTTCTTGTGGGATCGGCGCGCCCGTTCGTCGCTATTGGGGATCTACGTGTGGAGTATTGCCGCGCAGTTGCTGATCATTGATGTCTGTCAGCTTCGCCCCGATCGCGTCGTCGTCGCGGTGGCAATTTCGTTGGCGGCGCATGTCTGCGTGACTGGTCTGATGTGGCGTCGCGGCGCCAACCTTGCCGTGTTGGCTCGGCACATAGGCATTCCTGATCCGGTCGCAAAGTTGCGGCACACGGCCGGTTGGTTGCCCGCGCTGAATCTGCTGGTTGGCGGTTGGGCCCTCTTCCTCGGGCTGGCGCTGGTGCTTGCCCACCCCGAGCGGCCGCCGCGCGTCCTGGCGGCAGCCGTGCCGGCTCTACTGGCGATCGGCATGGGGTGCCTGGCCCAGTCCGCTCGAAAGGCGACGTTCCAATGCCTCGCGCTGACGATGGTGGGGGTGAGTTGCACGTTTCTCAGTTGGGCGGACATCCAGCCGGGTTGGGGCGGGCTGGGATGGTTGAGCCGCGTGATCCGTCTACTGATGGTCTGCTGCCTGGTGTCTGCGGTGTACACCGGCATCGTCGCTCGCCGCCGCGATCTGCCGCCGGACTGGCAGATGGCGCTGAAGCGCGTCGGGCTCGGCGCCGGCCTCGGTGCGTTGGCCGTTCTGGCTGGCGTTTTGAGCATCGAGGCCTTGCTGTACTTCGAGAACCCGGCACGAGGTGCCCCGATCAGCGACACGCAACTGGCGGCGGTGTCCGTGGTCATGGTGGGGCTGGTGGCGGCGTTGATCGGCATGGCGGTCCTGCCGGGCAGGGACCCGTTGGGGTTGTCGGAAGCGGGGCGGCGAGCCTACGTCTATGCGGCGCAGCTTGGCGGTGTCCTGCTGTTCGCACACATTGCCTTGACGCGTCCCGAGTGGTTCGGGCGCTGGGGCGAGTTCTGGCCGTACATTGTTCTTGCGATTGCTTTCGCCGGGGCGGGCGTGGGCGAGGTCTTCCAGCGGACGGGCCATGTTGTGTTGGCCGAGCCGTTGCAGCGAACGGGTACGTTCCTTCCCCTCTTGCCGGCACTGGGGATGTGGTTCGTCGGGTCCCGCAGCGACTACTCGCTCTTGCTCTTCGGCGCGGGGCTGCTGTACGGCGGGTTGGCCATCGGTCGCCGATCGATGGCGGCCGGATTCGCTGCGGGCGTGGCCGCCAACGGGGCTCTCTGGTCACTTTGGTACGATCGTGGATTCGACTTGCTGGGCCAGCCCCAACTGTGGTTGATTCCACCGGCGTTCTCGGTCTTGCTGGCGTCAGAATGCAATCGCCGGCGGATCCCGCCCGGCACGTTGACCGGGTTGCGGTACGCAAGCACAACAGTGATCTACCTGAGTTCGGTGGGCGAAATTTTTCTGCGAGGGATTGGAGAAGCGTTGTGGCCCCCGATGGTCTTACTGGGCCTGTCACTGGCTGGCGCCATGTTGGGCATCGTGATGAAGGTCCGTGCGTTCCTGTTCTTGGGCGTGACGTTCATGGTGTTGGCGATGATCAGCATGGTCTGGCACGCGGCCCGCTCGATCGACCACGTCTGGCCGTGGTGGGCCTTCGGGATTGGCTTGGGTGTTTGTATCCTGGCCTTCTTTGGTTACTTCGAGAAAAATCGGGCGAAGATCTCGGCATCGGTCGAGCGGTTGAAGCGGTGGCAGCCGTGATCGACGCGTCGCGGCCCACCCGCCTGCCAACGTAGGATGGGTCGCTCTCCCGGGCCTTGTTGTGGAGCCCGGATTGCCATTCGCCCACTTGATTCGGTAAGGAGTCGCCCTGTGCCGACCACGATTACTCGTCTGACGACTCGAGACATCCGCTTTCCAACGTTCCGCCAGTTGGATGGCTCGGACGCCGTGAATCCGGATCCCGACTATTCTGCCGCGTACGTTACGCTGCATACCGACGCGACCGTCGCCAGGTTATCTCTGGTCGACGATGTCGCGAGCGAAACCGCGCAGCGTGTTTTCCGCCAGCGCCACGCGGCCAACCTGTTCGCCGATTCGGATTCCGACGCGCTGCATCGGCGCGCGCGTTTCCCGGATCCTGTTGTTGCGAATCGTCAAGTCCCGGGTCTTGCCACGGATATCGATCGCCACTCCGTCGGCGGCGCCGCTATCGACGATCGAGTTCTCTTCGATTGTATTGCGATTCGCCCAGAAGTCCTGCCCGCGCGGATCGTCGCGAAATAGGATTCCGACTTTGCCGCTATTGGTGATCTCATTCTCGCGCATCACGTTGTCCGTGTCGTTATGGCCGATCGAGATGCCGTAGCTGCGGTTGGCATCGATCTTGTTGCCGACGGCCAGTCCGTACTTGACGCCCCAGCACCAGAAGAGGCCGAGGTTGTTGCGTTCGAGGCGGTTGTTCCGGATCAATGGGCGCTGCGAGCCGGAGCCAGGATGAACGCCCAGGTCGGCGTTGTCATGACTGTGGCAGTTCTCCACCCTGACGTCGTGGCAAATCTGAAAGCTGATGCCGTCGCCGTTATAGTTGCGGGCCTCGACGTTGCGGATCGTGTAGCGGTTACAATCCTGGAGGAAGATGCAGCCGCCGTAGTTGCCATTGAAGTTGGTGTTGTTCTCCTTGTTGCCGTCCAGTGCGAGATCCTCGATCCAGACGTTGGCGGTGCGTTCGCTGGTCAGCAAAGGGAACAGCGAATCGCAGGTGGGTGCACCGCTCAGCCAGAGGTTGCTCCGCAGCCCGTCGTTCAATTTGAAGCGGTTGCCGGCCCGCGCCACGAGCGTCCGCTTGATCACTTCCTGGCCACCATGGCTTGGGTTCTTGGCCCGGAGGACCACACCGTCGCCGACGCGAAACCCTCGCGCCTTGGCCAGCGTAATCTCTTGGTCGTACCAGTCAGAGTCGGCGGCCAGCGCGACGGACTGCGAAGCGATCTTCGTGATCACCGACTCGGGGCCGCTCCCAACCAGGCGGAGGTTTGACGGCAAGTGGACGGCGTTTCGCAACGTGTAGGTGCCCGGCAAGACCTTGACGGTTCCGCCTCCCAAACGGGCCACGTAGTCGACCGCCGCCTGCAACACTTTGTCGTCGCGGCCGACCAGGTCGGCATCCTGGTGACCGACCGTGATCGTCAGCCGCTCGTCCCAATCCGGTTCGTACCGATCATCGCCGTCGGTCGCGCGGGGAGCGACAGCGCGGGGGCGTCCGTCGGCGTCGGCCGAGCGGGCGTGACGGGGCGCACCGAGCCACGTCGCAGCGGCTGCTGCGGAACCGGCGCTCAGGAACTGACGTCGGCGAATTCGTAAACCGGCCATGACCATCCTCTGTGGGGTGAAGTCTCAATGAGAATTCGACGCCGTGACACGCACGCACGGCGTGGGCGTGATTCAGACGCGACCCGCGAAAGCAAACCAGATCTTAGTGCGACCTTTTCGGGGCTGCGGCCCTGCCACGTTGTGGGAACGACGTGAGGACCGTTATCGTACTCCAGGCGTGGACCGGATTGCCAGCAGTACTTGTTTGCCCGCGGAGCATCGGAGCCTTTCCCGCATCATGGCGTTTGCCAAAGGGCCGATCGCGGCGCGCCGGCAGGTGGCGTCGCCAGGCCGGACAAAAAGGTCTCATTTTCCAGAGTCTTACCCGGCGAAAGTGGCGCCCGACCAACGGCGAAGCTTGAATGTCAGCGGCGCATGGCCCATGATTGGGCCACGGGTCCCCTCCCCTCCATCTTTGAGGAATCATCCATGAAACGCCTAGTCCCCCTGCTGGTGAGCATGCTGGTCGTCGCGGTCGGGTTGGTCGCCGGGCCCCTCGCGGGCACCGAGAAGCCTGCACAATCGAAGCCGTCGCAAGAGACGCGTCAAGTGCCGCCTGCCGGTCCGGCCGCTTCGTCCACCAACGGCGCCGCTGCCGCCGATCCGTTCGGAGGCAAGCGGCCTCCAACAGTGCGAGCTTCAGGGAAATCGAGCGGCAAACAGGTGAAGCGTAAAACCGCGGCGGACGCGAGCCCGTTTGATCCCAGTCCCGCAACGGCGCCGGCCGATCCGTTTGGGGGCCCAGGCAATCCGTTTGACGAGGCCCCGGGTCGGCGAGGCGCTGGTGACGATCCGTTCGGCGGCGATCCGTTCGGCAGCGGCCGGCCGGCTGCAAAGAAGAAGCGTGCTGCCTCAGTTGCTCCTGCGGCTGCCCCCCCGGCGCGAGAATCGGCGGCCCCAGTCAAAGCAGTCGAGCGTCGTACGCTGGCCCTGGAGTCACCCTGTGAAACGGTTCGCCGGATCGAACAGGAGCTCGGCCGAGAAACGGCCTTTGAATACCTGGATACGCCGTTGCGCGATGTCGTCGAAACGATTGCCGCCAGGCATAACATTCCCATGATTATCAATACTCGAGCGCTGGACGACTTTGGCATCGGAACCGACTTGCCGGTAACGATCATGCTCCGCGGAGTCAGCTTGCGTTCCGCTTTGAGATTGATGTTGCGCGAGGTGGATTTGACCTATGTCATTACCGACGACGTGCTGGAGATCACCACCACAGAGGCGGCGGAAGGCAGGCTCCGGTCGCGGATCTACCGGGTTGCCTCCCTGCTGCCGGCCGGTGCGGATGGAGCGAAGCTGGTTGAATTGGTCATGACGCATGTCGAACCGGACAGTTGGGACCAGGTCGGCGGTCCGGGGTCGATCAGCTTCGTGGAGAGTCTGAATGTTGTCGTTGTCACACATACCGAGAACGTGCACGCGCAGGTTGACAAGTTCCTATTGGCGATCGACATGGCGGCCAGTCTGCAGGACTCGCCGTAGGTACGTAACCGCGTCGGTCCTTGATTGCGGGCAGGTGTCGTCGCCGCAAGCGGGCGGCCGTTGGCGTTGTGGGGGCCGCTGTGCGTGAGTCGTCGCGTGGCGATGGGCAATTCCAATTTCGGTGATTGAGCAGTACGATGAGGGAGTCAAAGGACCCTCGTCGTCATTGCACCGGAGCTGCCCCAACATGCCAATCTCCTTTACATGCCCACATTGCGGACACGCGACCCAGGCGGCGGACCAATACGCGGGGCAAACGGGACCCTGCGCGTCATGTGGCGGTCAGGTGACGATTCCGATGGCGAAGCCCCAGAGCGGGGTCTCACCCCCCAAGAAGAACATCGGGGGCGGTTCGACGGGGGCCGTCATCGCCATCGTGGTGGTCGCCATTCTGGGGATCACCGTGGTTTGCGGCGGTATCCTGGCTGCACTTCTGTTACCCGCCGTGCAAGCTGCACGCGAGGCGGCACGACGGACATCGTGCCAGAACAACCTCAAGCAGATCGGCCTGGCATTGCACAACTACCACGATGTTTACAATACGTTCCCACCCGCCTACATCCCTGACGAAGACGGCGAGCCGATGCGCAGCTGGCGGGCCTCGGTGCTCCCGTTTATCGAGCAGGCTCCGTTGTACGATCGGTATGACTTCCACAAGCGGTGGGACGATCCCGAAAACCAGTTCGCGACAACCGTTTCCATTCCCGCGTATCGGTGTCCGTCGGATCCCGGGCAGACGCCGTTTGACACGAGCTACGTCTTGATCACCGGGACCGGGACGATCTTCGAGGCGGGCAACCCGGCGGGCATCTCGAGCATTCTGGATGGTACTGCCAACACCGTGATGGCGGTTGAAATTGCGAGCTCCGGAATTGCCTGGCCGAAACCGGAAGACCTGGATATTGAAGCATTCGTCGCGATGTTCGGCGGCAGCGGGGCCGGCCGGACCCGGAGCCCGCATCCGGGCGGGGTGAACGCCCTGTTCGCGGATGGTTCGGTCCGCTTCTTGAGCTTCGATATTCCGCAGAACGAAGCACGGGCGCTGGCCACACGGGCCGGGATGGAACGCGTCCAGACGCCCTATTGACGAACCTCGCACGGGGCATCACCAGAGACTCCACGTACGTATCCACCTACCGCTCGATCAATTCGAGTCGCCTGTTGCTCGGCGAATGTGGTGCTTCGGCGCGGCGTTCGCCGTACCAACGGCGACCCAGGGAGACGCCCACCCATGCCGATTTCATTCACCTGCCCCCACTGTGGTCATTCGACCGAAGCCGCCGACCAGTACGCAGGCCAGACGGGACCGTGCGCGTCGTGCGGAGCACAAGTTACGATTCCCCTGGCAGAGGCGAAGCCGACTGCCGGTGGGCCGGCGCCGCGAAAGCCCTCGGCGGGCGGAACGGCAGGGGTAACGATCGGCGTCGTGATCGCCATCGTCCTGGGCGTTGTCGTGGTTTGCGGCGGGATTATGGTTGCCCTCTTGTTGCCCGCGGTGCAGGCCGCTCGCGAGTCGGCCAGACGAATGCAGTGCAGCAACAACCTCAAGCAGATCGCTTTGGCGATGCACAATTACCATGACACCTACAAGACGATGCCGCCGGCGGCGATCAAGGACGAAGATGGGACGCCGATTCGCAGTTGGCGTGTCCTGGTCTTGCCTTTCGTCGAACAGCAGGCAGTGCACAACAGGTATGACTTCAACGTGCCGTGGGACGCAACGGAGAATCAGTTTGCCGTCGACCTGTCGATTCCGTTGTTTCACTGTCCGTCGGATCCCGATGTTGTCAATATGCCGGCGCAGACCAACTACCTGCTAGTGACCGGCCCGGGGACGATTTTCGACGGAGAGGTCGAGCCTAGGTTTCGGGAGGTGACCGACGGCCTGTCGAACACCGTGTTGGCGGTCGAGCGGCGCGGGACCGGCATTCGCTGGTCGGAGCCGGCCGACATGGACATTGAGACGTTTGTCGGCCTGTTTGGGCCGAACGGCGCCAACAAGAATGCCAGCGGTCACGTCGGCGGGATCAATGTCGTGATGGCAGATGGGGCGGTTCGCTTTCTTTCGTTTCAGATGGATCCCAATCAGGCGCGTGCACTGGCAACGCGCGCCGGTGGCGAGATGATCAGCGGATTTTGAAACACGTCGGCCGCACGAGACGATGTAGAAAGAGTCTAGCGAGGTAGTGCCTCAGACCAATACGAGCTATCGCTCGGTTGAAGGCCACCCGCTCCCGTTGGTCGCTGGAAACTTGACTCATTTCTAAAGAAAACACAGATACAAGCAATCTAGGGGACGAGCCAAGACCAACGTCCATCAATTCGGCGGTCCGGACGCGCGGAAAGTCATTGAGGCCACGTTCCTGCCTCGTGCCAGACCGCATTGCGTCAAGCCCGGCCTGGCCTATGGGATGAGGTGACGGCCTGTCATTCGCCCAGGATGCGACGCTCGAAATCGAGCGACCAGCAGTCACCGCAATCGGCCAGCGAAGCCGTATCGCGCAAGTAGAGGTATGCTTCGACGTGCAGCGCGGGCTGGCTCGCAATGTCGACCGCAACACGCTCGTAAAGCGCCTGGTCGACGCCTTCTTCCTCGTCGAGCCGGGCCAGACATGTCGGGTCCACCGTCCAGAGCTCTCCTTTGACGGCGAGGCCATGCGGGGCGGTGGCCCGAATGAGCCCCGGGTAGGTGCCGCAGTTGACGAGCCGGTAGATCGGCATGGTGCGAGCTGCGCCCAGGAACCGTTGACCGGTCAACATGGGGGCCCGGCAGTGTCCGCGCTTGAGCGTGCCGTAGACAAACAGGGTCGTCGACTCGGGCGTTTGCGTGGGGCGATTCATGGCGGTCGCTCGATGTCCTGGTTGAGTTGATTTCGTTCTCGCGCCTACGAGGCCGGCGGGGGATCGCAACCGGGAATCGGTGTCCGGTCCGCACGATGGGTTACTATAGCGGATAGGTCGTTTGCGAAGCGTCCCCGGACCGTGTGTGGCCGTTCCATTCGGACGTGCTTGCTCGACGCCGGTTGGGAACGTCGTCCTGATTCGGGCCGTTCCGTTCCCGGCTTGAATGGCGATTTGCCACGTCTTAAATTGCAGTCACAGTTCTACTCCGATCTATCGATTTCACAGGTGCTCGATGGGAAGCGATACTGGTGGGGGCGGCCACCTCAATGCCGGGCAATTACCCAGGGAAGCCTTGCTCGAAGGCCTGCTGAATTCGGCGAACGACCTTGTCTGGTGCACGTCGGTGGACGGCCGCGAACTGCTGTACATCAACCCGGCCGCCGAGCGGTTGTATGGCCGACCGCTGGCCGAATTGAAAGCGAATCCCAACGCCTGGTTGGAAGCGATTCATCCGGATGATCGGGCTGACGTGCTAACGAATCTGGCCGGCCTGGTTGAACGCGGCAGGATCGAGCAAGAGTACCGGATCGTCCGTCCCGATGGGCGGGTGATCTGGTTGCAGGATCACATCAGTGTCGTCCCGGACCAGGATGGAAACCCGATTTGTGTCGGCGGGATTGGAACGGACATCAGTGCCGTCCGCGAATCGGACGCCCTCTATCATTCGCTGGTCGAGAGCTTGCCGCTCAACGTCCTCCGTAAGGACCTCCGCGGGGAGATCGTGTTCGCGAACCAGCAGTGTTGCGAGACGATCGGTGCGGCGTTGGAAGACTTGATCGGCAAGACGGACTTCGATCTATTCCCGGCGGAACTGGCCGAAAAGTACACCGAGGATGATCGGGCGGTGTTCGAATCCGGCGAAGTGCTCAACGCCATCGAGAAGCATCAGACGCCTGACGGCCAGACCTTGTATGTCGAAGTCTTTAAGGGGCCCGTCCGGGATTCTCACGGCAACATCACCGGCACGCAGGTCATGTTCTGGGATGTTACACAACGGCACGCCATGGAGGAGGCCCTTGCTCGCGAACGGGATTTGATGCGGACGCTGACCGATCATATTCCCGACTGGATTTTCGTCAAAGATACCGAGGGTCGCTTTGTGACCGTCAACACCGCCCTGCTGCGGGTCCTGGGGGCGGATTCGTTGGAAGAAGTCATCGGTCGTACCGACTTTGATTTCATGGATGAGAATCTCGCTCGACAATACGCCGAGGACGATCATCACGTTGTTGCAACCGGCGAGCCGCTGGTGGATCGCGAGGAAATCGGCATCGATCCGGATGGACGCGAATTCTGCCTCCTGACCAGCAAGATCCCCATCTGCGATGCCCAGGGAAAGGTGAGCGGGATCGTGGGGATCTGCCGCAACATTACCAAGCACAAAAAGGCCGAAGAGCAACTCCGCGAAGCCAAGATCGCGGCGGACACGGCCAAAGAAGCGGCCGATGCGGCCAACCGGGCCAAGAGCGAGTTTGTGGCGAATATGAGCCACGAGATTCGTACCCCGATGAACGGGATCATCGGAATGGCCGAACTGCTGGCCGACACCGAACTGGGCCGCGAGCAGCGCGAGTACCTGGGCATGATCCAGCAGTCCGCCGAGGCGTTGCTGGGATTGTTGAATGACATCCTTGACTTTTCCAAGATTGAAGCCGGCAAGCTGGAGCTGGAAGCGATCCCGTTTAACCTTTCTGATTCGGTTGGCAAGACGACGCGCACGTTGGCGGCCCGGGCCGCAGAGAAAGGACTTGAGCTCGCCTGCCGCATCTCGCCCGATTTGCCGGAGCGGCTGATTGGGGATCCCGGCCGCCTGCGGCAGATTCTGGTTAACCTGGTTGGGAACGCGATCAAGTTTACGGAGCGCGGCGAAGTCGTTGTCGAGGTCGAATTGGAGACCCGTGTCGATCATGATGTGGTCTTGCACTTCTCTGTCCGCGACACCGGCATCGGGATCGCCGAGAAGCAGCAGCGGCTGATTTTCAGCGCCTTCAGCCAGGCAGATGCCTCGACCACGCGCCGTTTTGGCGGTACCGGATTGGGGCTGGCAATTTCTTCGCAGCTTGTCCGGATGATGGGCGGCAGTATCTGGGTGGACAGCAAACTGGGACGCGGCACGACGTTTCACTTTACTGCCGAGTTCGGTGTTGCTGCCGACCAGCCGTCGGCCAGCCGTTTTCAATTGGCCTCGCTGAAGGACCTGCCGACCATTGTTGTCGACGACAACGCCACCAATCGCCGGATTCTGGAGGAGATGCTCAAGAGCTGGACGTTGCGGCCCACCGTCGTGGACAGTGGGGTCGCCGCATTGACCGCGATGCAACGAGCTGCCAACGAGGGGCGCCCCTATCGGCTGGTCGTCCTGGATTGCATGATGCCCGGCATGGATGGGTTTTCGCTGGCCGAACTAGTCAGCGGGAACGCGGCATTGGATCATCCCACGATGATCATGGTCTCGTCCGCGACACGGCCCGGGGATGCCGAACGGTGTCGCAAGCTGGGCATTAACCTGCACATGACCAAGCCGGTGATCAAATCTGAGTTGTTCGACGGAATTCTCGATGCCTTAGGGGCCAACGGCAACGAAGCAACGGATGACGCCACGGAAGTACCTCGCCGCGCCGGTCCGCCGCTCCACATCTTGCTGGTGGAAGACGGATTGATCAATCAGCGAGTCGCGACGGGTTTCCTGGAACGGGCCGGGCACAAGGTCTCGCTGGCCAACAACGGGCGGGAAGCGATCGATGCCACCGAGCACCAAGACTTTGATCTGGTCTTGATGGACATCCAGATGCCCGTGATGGACGGGCACAAGGCAACTCGGATCATTCGGGAACGCGAGCAGGAGTCGGGCAAGCATCTCAAGATTATTGCGATGACGGCGGCGGCCATGAAAGGAGACCGCGAAGAGTGCCTGGAAGCTGGCATGGATGCTTATGTTTCCAAGCCGATCAATGTCGAAGAGTTGTTTGCGACGATCGCCGAGCAGACCGGGTTCGGGGAAGCGGTCGCTCTTTCCCGGGACCAGGCGGAGGACGTCGCGACACCCGATGCATTGACGTTTGATTGTGACGCTGCACTCGGCAATGTGCCCGGCGGTCTGGACGTGCTGAGGGAACTGGTCGAGATCTTTCTGGACGAATGTCCCAAGATCCTCGCAGACCTCCGCCAAGGCCTGGCCGAGCGAGATCCGTCCTCGGTCCGCCGCGCCGCCCATACGTTGAAGAGCTCTTCCCGGATCATTGTCGCGACCACGCTTGCCGATGCGACGGCACGCATCGAACAGCTAGCCGCCGACAGCGCGCTGACCGATGTCGACGAGTGTTTTCCCGGGCTGGAAACCGCGGCGACGGAGGCCTGCAGTGCAATTCGCGACTGGCTGAACGGTTTCCGGGAAGGGGCCGAGTGACTTGGCGGAAGCGACGACGCGCGCGCCGTCTGCACCGGTCCGGCCAGCCTGTCAGGCGGACCGCAGGTCAAACAGCCGGTCGAATCGCCGGCTGGAGAACTGTTCGTAGACCTGCGGCTTCAGTTCGCGGAGCACCAGCTGCTTGCCGGCGGCAACGGTCCGCTTGTGGACAATCAGCAGCATTGAAATGGCAGCGTTGGAGAGATACTCGACCTGTGACATGTCGACGCTGATTTCGTCACAATCGGTATGCCGGAGAAGGCCCAACAGTTTGATCTTGAGCTCTTCGAGGACGTTGGCGGTGACCAGCCGGCGTTCCGAGACGCGTGCAATCCAGTCGGTGTCCGATGACGGAAAACGTTCAATCTTCACCGACTCCAGGACCGTGGTTTCGTCGCTGGATGTGGACGAGACGGATGGTGAGGCGGGTTGATTGCGTTGGATGGCGTAGACCAGCGACTTGCCCAGCCAATTGGCATTGACTTCGCTCTTGACCAGGTAGTCCGACGCCCCATGGTTGAGCGCGGTCAATGAGAGGGATTCGTCGTCAACGCTGGTGTAGATGACGATGGGGACATCTCGAGCGGCCTGGTGCAGCGTGAGAAACGTCTCCAGCCCGGAGCTATCCGGTAGCGTGAGATCCAACAGGACGGCGTCAATGCCGCCCTTCGCGAGCCGCGCGATCCCGTCGGCCAGGTTGTCAACGCAGTCGACATCAAATTGAAACGACTTCGCCGCGTCCAGCATCTTCCGCGTCAACTGAACGAAGAGCGGACTGTCTTCGATCAACAGAATTTGCACTGGCTGTTCCATGTCTCGCTCAATCTGCTCCTATCGTGGCAGGGTCACGGGCAATAGGTGAGCGTGCCAAATTCTAGCGAGGCAGGGCCTCGGACCAATAGCAAGCTGACGCTCGCGGCATGTCAGTCCGCTCCCGTTGGTCGCTCAAACTTGACTCATTTGTAAAGCTAAGCCTGATACAAGCCATCTAGTTCGCTCCCGCCGGTCGCTCCCGAAACAGACGCGAACCGCGCGTGCATGTCACAACCTAAGACTCTAGCGGCGATGTCCCGGATGCACCAGCGGGCCTCCTTGCCGGGAACGTCGATCAATCCTGTCCGAGCAGTGCGTAGGTCGGGACCACCTCGTGGCGTCACCCATTCTCGACTCGTTCATCGCGGCGCATCACGAGGGTCACCTCGCTGCCCGTCTCATTGAAGGCGGCTTGATCCATATGGGAACGAAGGAGGAGAAAATCCCTCGTCTCCGTCGTCTCCGTCGCGTCCGGGTCGGTGACGTCCGGTAATGCCTGGGGGTCGAAAATGGGCCCGTCCCCTTCCTTGGCACGAAGGGTGAACCGTCCGTCGTGGTGGTCCATTCTCAACTTGAATTCGATTACCCGGTCGCAATACATGGCGTTTTCCAAGGCACCTCGCAATGCGACCCCCATGCGAAATGTGTCGGAAGCGTCACCCAGGCGAATGCCGGCCGCCATCTGCTGAATGTAGTCCACCAAGGGACGAATCATGCTGTGATCGTTGTGCAGTTCGAGTTCAAATTGCACGACGTTGAAGCAATCGAGGAGTGCCTGATGTGTCAGTTCGACGGCGCGGGCTTCCAGCGCCTCGTGGACCGTCGGCAGGAGCCATTCATTGAGCATCCGCTTCGGCACGTAGCTCGCCGCCCCTTCGGCCAACGCATTCATGGCAATCACCTCGGTCCCGCCGCCGGTCATCAGGATGACGGGGATGTCCGGATGGTCGATGCGGACGGTCGTGACGACCTGGAGCCCGTTGACTTCCGGCATCTGGAGGTCCGTCAGCACCAAATCGATGCCACCTGACTTGAGACGCTGAAGGGCTGCCATGCCCCCGTCCGCGACCTCGACAGAGAGCGATTCGTCCTGGGCAAGCACTTCGGAAACCAGTTTTCGGTCGAATGCGGAGTCGTCAACAACAAGTACTGTCGCCATGGCAGACCTCTCAGGAAATTCTCAAGCTACCCATGCCGGAAACGTATGCGTCCTTGGCGGCGGTGCCGACGAGAAGGGGTGCCTCGCGGGGCAATTGGACAGGTGCCGGGCCATGGTCGGGGCCGCAGCGCCGCCTCGTATCTGCGAACCATCGTCTTGTCCGCCATCATTGTGACAGATTCTCACGCACGCAGCCATACGCCGAGCCCCTTGCAGGGACGAGCTGCCGGCCGTGCGCCGGCCCCATGCTTCGTGCACGCAATCCCAGTTCGCGTGATTCTACTCCAGCCGCGCAACCCGTTTTTCGCGTACCGCAAGGGCGTTGCCCACGATGCCGTGAATCACCATGCGAACCGGACGCCAAAGCCTGCCTGTAAGGATGCGCGGGGCTGCCTCGCTAGATGGCTTGTATCAGGTTTAGGTTTACAAATGAGTCAAGTTTGAGCGACCAACGGGAGCGGACTAACATGCCGCGAGCGTCAGCTCGCCGTCGGTCCGAGGCCCTGCCTCGCTAGTAATCGATTGGCGACTTCGTTATTTTCGGCTCCCATGGGTGATTCGAATCGCAAGTCGACACGGCAACGTTCCTCCACGACATGGATCCTGGCAGGCCTTGTCCTCGGGGTGGTTTGGGGGTTGTTTTGGGGTGAGTACGGGAGCTGGGTTGGGTGGATTGGCGACGCCTTTGTCGGGCTGATGCAGACGACGGTCCTGCCATACGTGGCGATATCGCTGGTTTGTAGCGTGGGACGTCTGTCCGCCGTTCAGGGCCGGAGACTGGCCCGGATTGCATTTGGTGTTCTGCTGCTGCTGTGGGGGATCGGCCTGCTCACGCTGATGGTGATGTCGCTGTCTTTTCCACCCTGGAAGGGCGGCTCATTCTTCAGTACAAGCCTGGTCCAGGAGCCCGTTACGCCCGATTGGCTCGAGCTGTTTATCCCGTCGAACCCGTTCTTTTCGCTGGCGAATAATCTGGTCCCGGCGGTGGTGTTGTTCTCGATCGGGCTAGGTGTGGCGCTGATGCGCGTTCCAAATGCCGAACCTCTGTTGGAGAAACTCGATATTCTGTTGCGGGGCCTGGGCGAACTGAATCGGCTGGTCGTTCGATTGGCGCCGCTGGGGATTTTTGGAATTGTGGGGCACACGGCCGGTACGCTGTCGTTCGAAGAGTTCGAATTGCTGCAGGGCTATCTGATTGTCTACGGACTGGCCGCCGTGGTGCTCTGTGTTTGGGTGCTGCCTGCCACGCTGGCGTGTTGTACTCCGTTTACCGAGCGAGAGATCCTGGCCAGCGTCCGCGACATGTTGATCACGTCGTTTATCATCGGGAACACCTTTGTTGTCTTGCCGTTGATTGTCGATGCCGTGAAGGGGTTGTTGGCCAGGCATGCGTCCGAGTCAGCGGATGAACAGAACACGCCAGAATACGCCGTGCAGCTGGCCTACCCATTTCCCGACGTCGGCCGGATCATGGTGATGGTGTTCATCCCTTTCGCCGCCTGGTTCTACGGCGGCGAGATTGATTCGGCGGATTACCCGCAACTGGTCGGTGTCGGCTTCATCGGGGCGTTCGCCAAACCGGTGGTGACGGTGCCACTGTTGCTGGAATTGGCGGAGGTTCCGGGCGACATCTTCAATCTGTTCTTGGCCGTCGGCGTGATTGCCAGTCGCTTCGGTGACTCGATGAAGTGCATGCACCTGTTCGCTTTCTCGATCCTGACGGCCAGCATCGTCAGCGGTGCGGCTCGATTCAATCTCCGCCGCCTGGCTTCGCGCGGCCTGATCTCGCTGCTCTTGCTGACGGCACTGGTCGTCGCGATCCGCGCCGGTCTCAAGCACTCGTTCACACCGGCCTACGAGCGTGGCCGGCTGATTTCGGCCCGCCAACTGCTAGGGGTGCCCGTTCGTTCGGAGATCATACGCCAAGCCGCCCCCCACCCTGCCCCGCTCGCTGCGGAGGAGGACCGAATGGATCGGATCCTGCGCGACGGCGTACTGCGGATCGGCATCCATCCGGCGAAGCTGCCGTTCACCTATTACAACTCGGATGGCAACCTGGTGGGGCTCGACATCGACATGGCGCATCAGATGGCCCGCGACCTGGGCGACGTGCGGATTCAATTTGTACACTACTCGGGCAACATCACCGACGCGCTGCGTGCCGACCACTTCGACCTGGCCATGTCGGGTCTCGAAGGGACCATCCAGCGGGCCATCGATCTGCCGGAGATGGAGCCCTACCTGGAGGTGACGCGGGCGCTGGTCGTGCCGGATCACCGTCGCCGTGAATTTCGCTCGCTAAGCCATTTGAAGAATGCGCTTGAGGACCAGGAACCGCTGCGCGTTGCCGTGATCACGGACCTTGGCGCGGCAGGATTGCCATCGGCTGAGACGGCTCTCGGGACGGGCTGGGGGGCCGTCACGTCGTCTGGATTGGATCAGCGTTTGGAACTGGTTGGCGTCGAGGATGCCAGTCGGTTCTTTGCCGAGTATCCCCGAGTGGCGGATGTGCTGGCGACCAGCGCCGAAGCGGGTTCAGCCTGGACGCTCCGCTATCCGGAATTCGCGGTTGTCAAACCGAGTGGATTGGACGTTCGTTCGCCCCTTTACTTTCTGGCGGCCGAGCCTTCGCGGTTCGTGGATTTCGTCAACAGCTGGCTCAAGCTCAAACGCCGCGACGGCACGATCGACCAACTGTATCAATATTGGATCCTGGGCAAGTCGCCGGCGGCGACCGGCCGCCGCTGGTGTGTCATTCGCAACGTTCTGCAGTGGGTCGAATAGCGGACCGCTGCCGTGGAAGCGAAGCCTGTCGTGGTGATTGGCGGAATCGTGCACCACGGTCGAGCCCGACTATGGTAATCTGCCTCGACAACGTCATTTTGCGAGGCCTTGGTCATGAATCCGGCATCCCGTGTTGCTCCCCAAGCGGAAGGGAGCCCTGAATCGCTGCCCGACGATTCGCCGCCCGATCATTCTATCGCCAAGCGGAACATTCTCTTGTTTCTGCTCGCCTATGACGTGGTGCTCGCCGTGGCCAGCAGCTTCTTGCCGGAGGATAACCGTGTGGTGGATTATGTCAACGGGCTGCCGATCCTCATCCCGGCAATTGCGTGGTGCCATCTGGACGCAAAGGAGCGCAGCGGCAGAATCGGCATCCTGATGAAGTTGTCGTTGGTATTTCTGTTTGTGATCATGTTTCCGATCTACGTGTTTCGTACGCAGGGGCTGAAGGGATTTCAAACGCTAACGTTTGCCACCTTCTTCGGTTCCGCTTTTGTTGTCTTGCTCCTGGTGCGATTCTTCTAGCGAGGCAGGTCCTGGCGCCCACGCAGCACGGCGCATGGCAGCCGCACGGCACGGGTCTCCGACAACTGCTCGGCGCGGGTCGCCATCAACTGCTCGGCACGGGTCTCCAACAACTGCCCGACGCGGGTCTCCAACAACTGCCCGGCGCGGGTCTCCAACAATTGCTCGGCGCGGGTCTCCGACCCCGCCGAAACCGCCGACCGCAGGTCTCCCCTGCCAATTTCGCTTAGAGGAAACATCCCTTTCGCTCGGCGAACAACGGGGCCGCGAGCTAGCGCCCGGCGACGGATCGATCAACCGAACCGGATCTCGCTTCGATCACGACTCGCTGCGCCACGCTCATGCGCATCGAACGTACAGCGACCAGAACGGCGGCCAACAAGTCGGCCAACGCTCGCCGCCCAGCAGGCGACGTTGGTGCGTGCCACGCGAATCAGCCATTCGCTGCGGCGCCGTTCAGCGCCGGTGATTCGGCGGTCGTCTCCGCATCATCGGTTGCCGATTGCCCTCTCCGCTGACGGGACACCTCGAAGACCTTGGCGAACGCATCGCGTACCGCGGCGGGTCGGTGGCGGCGGCGCTTGAAACGCGGGACCGGTTGGACGCCGGCGTGATCGACAATTTCCCAGAACAGGGTTTCCATCTGAGCCACGTGCTGGGCAAAGCGGGCCGAGTAGGCTCGGGGGTCCAGGTCGTCCTGAAGGGCCCGATTCGTCTCGGTGATGAGATCAATCCGTGAGGTGTCGATCTTGCCGTACGCCTCGAAGGAGTCTACCTCCCGATGCCATTGCCGGAAGTAGGCCTGCATGGCCTTGTTGAGTTCATTCAGTCGCTTCAGTTTAAACAGATGCCGGGCGTAAATGGCCGGATTGCAGGTTCGGTCGTGCATGAAGTTGTGACCGGTCAGGGTCCAATAGACCATCCAATCCCAGAGGATTTTCACCGGCATGACCTGGTGGTTTCCGAACAACGGGTATTGCTGGTGAAAGACGGAGCCCGTTCCATGGTAGAAGATTCGGTACAAGCGGTCGTAAAACGGGGCCCGGAGCAGGTTGGACTTGCCCGCCAGGTCTCTGCGGATCAGTTCGCAGAGGAAGGTGTTGCTCATGGCGATAAAGTCGCTGCCCGGCGAATAGAATGGATCGAGGAAGTAGCCGGCGTCCCCGATGATGCCCCAGCGGCGGGCTGAGAAGACCTGTTTGCATTCGACGGGGTACTGCCGAATCGCGCGGAAGTCCTGAAGTTCGCCCTCCCGGGCCCGAACCTTCTCCGCACATTGCGGCTCGTGCTTGTCCAGCCAGGCAAACGCCTTTTCGGCCGAGTTGAATGAGCTGAGCGGATGGAGCGCGTCGTCCGCGACGATCCCGATGCTGGTGGCACCGGAAGCCAGCGGGATGAGCCAGACCCAATAGCCTTCGCCCATCAAGTGGTTCGTGCTGAACCAGCGCGAGTTTTCGCCCCGGTAGTTGCCGCGCCAATCGGCGTCCTCCGACCAGTCGTCGACGCTAATCCGGGACTTGATCCGAAACCAGGCCGCGTTGGCCTTGTGCGGTGATTCCGTTGCCAGCCCCAGCTTGCGCTTGAGCATCGCTGCCCGGCCGCTTGCGTCGACCACCCAGCGGGTACTGAGCGTGTCGACGTGGTCGCCTCGCTGGAATGTCACCTGGTGCCGGGCTCTCCCGCGGGCCAGTTCGACCTCGTTGACGGTCGCGCCGTCGAGGAACTCGATGCCTTCCGACCGGCACCGTTGTGCCAGAAAATTCTCCAAGCGGCCGCGATCGAGCTGGTAACTGGGGGTCGGCGGGAATTCAGATCCTCCCACTTCCAGGCGATCCTCGATCGCCGAATTGTCACCGGCCCCAAAGAAGAACCGCAGCCCCATCTTGGGCAGTTGTTCCTCGAGAATATGTTCTTCCAGGCCCAAGACCTTCGTGAAGTAGTAAGTCGCCACCTCGACGGTCGATTCGCCCACTTTATGGGCCGCTTCGGGGACAGGATGCGTTGCCTTTTCCAGCACGACGATGCGTGCTTGCGGCGACTCCTTGCGGCAATGCAAGGCGCAGCTTAGACCTGCCAGCCCGCCGCCGAGAATGGCCACGTCCACGGATGGAGATGAGTTGGGCATGACGTTCCTTCGCAGTTCTCGCACCAGAATATCGGGCCGACCGGCACCACGCGTTCCCATTGTAGACGCTGCCAAGAGGTTCGAGGAGGTCGAAACGCGCGACAGCCACCGATTCAGGCCGTTTCTCCGGCGAGTTGTCAACGCGGTGTGACCGTCTAAAATCGTGGGGTTCAATCAGGGAGCACACGTGATGACGGCGACCACGACTCAATTTGATGTCACGATCCTGGGCGGCGGCTTGGCCGGCCTCACGCTGGCCCGGCAGTTGCTCGCCGGGCAGCCCGAGCTGCGGCTTTTGATACTGGAGAAGGCCCGCTATCCGGTCTCCGAGGGGGCGCACAAGGTTGGCGAGTCGACCATCGAGATCGGTGCCTACTATCTGGCCGAGGAAGTCGGCCTGAAGAAGCACCTGGTCGACGATCACCTGCCCAAGTTCGGCTTGCGGTTCTTTTTCAACGGGAGTCGTCCCTCCTTTCAGCAGTCGATCGAAGTCGGGCCGAGCGAATTTTTTCCGGCGCCCGGCTACCAGGTCGATCGGGGGCGGCTCGAGAACCATCTCGCCGAAACGGTCAACGAGCTAGGTGCGGAATTCCTCCAAGACGCGCTGGTACGGGACGTGGCGTTGCACGACGATGGGCAACCGCATCAAGTCGAATTCGAGCACAACGGGCAACGCCGCCAGGTCGATTCGAGATGGGTCGTCGATGCCAGCGGGCGGGCCGCCCTTCTCAAGCGGAAGCTGCAGCTCCGCGAAGATGTGGAGCACAACATCAATGCGGCCTGGTTCCGGATCGGCGCAGAGATTCATGTAGATGCGTGGTGCGATGACCCGGACTGGCGGATTCGCGTGGGCAAGCTGCCCCGTCGCTGGCTGAGCACCAACCACCTGCTGGGGCGAGGTTACTGGCTGTGGATCATTCCCCTCGCTTCCGGCGGCACCAGCATCGGCATTGTGGCCGATCCTCGATTGCATCCGCTTGCCGAATTTAATCGCTTCGAGCAAGCCATGGGATGGCTGGCCGAGCACGAGCCACGTTGCTACGAAGCGATCGACGGGCACCGCGACCAGTTGCAGGACTTCAATGCGGTCAAGCGAATCGCGTACAGTTCCAAGCAGGTCTATTCCGCCTCACGATGGGCACTCACGGGCGAAGCGGGCGTGTTTCTCGATCCGCTGTATTCACCAGGGATCGACTACATCGCCATGGCGAATACCCAGATTTGCAGTTTGATCGAGCACGATATTGCCGGCGAGTCGATCAGTCTGATGGCGGCCCGCTACCAGGGCATCTTCATGAACCTGTTCCGCGACAACCTGCTGACTTACCAAGATCAGTATCCGCTATTCGGCAACCCACGCGTGATGTCGGTGAAGTACGTCTGGGATTACTCGCTCTACTGGGGATTCCCCGCCCTGCTCTACTTCAACGGGAAGCTGACCGATCCGCGGTTCTTTGCCACCGTGAACGACAGCGTGGAGACGATCCGTGGCATGAACCAGCGGATGCAGGAGATCTTGAGAAGGTGGGATGCGAGTGACACCGGGGAGGATGTCGAGCCGGTGTTCGTCAACCAGAATGAAATCGCGATCTTAATGCAGTTGAATGCGGAACTGCGGGATCGGCTGGATGACACTGCACTGGAAGCCCGCTTCCTGCGGAACGTGCGTATTCTGGGCGATCTTTTCCAGGAGATTGTTTCCCGCGTGGAGTCGTTTGCGCCCGATGTGCTGCATGACGATCCTCCCGGCCAGACCACCGATTCGGTACAACTGGAAGGCGTTTTTCATGCGCTTGGCATGTGACCGGCGGTAGGTAAAACTTGACTGGTGCTCTAGAATGAGGGGCGTGCTGTGGGCGCGAGCTAGGGACCGCGCAGGCTCGACGGCGGGTGGCGATCGTTTGACCGGGCCGTCATGCTGCGGCCTGGCGCGCGTTGATGCGTTTGGACGCCCCGTTGACGTCAATGTCAGGCGGCGGCGATCCGGCCGCGGTCCGCAGCAGGTTGTGATCGTTTCATCTCCTCCTCGCATTGATGCTGCGCTTCTCTCGTGGATGTCACTCAGAAGAATTTAGAGAATGCAGGTGCGCGAATCGAATCCTCGCGCGGCATGGTTCGGTTTGCCATTCCCTTGTTTGTCATGTGTGCGGTGGCCGCATGCCTGGTGGCCCTGGCTGTCAGTCTTGGGGATGGGCAGGAAACGGTCGAAGCCGATGACCCAGGTGTGGCGGCGGGGCGGCGCTTGCCCGCCAATGTCGTGTTGGCGGTCGAGAGTGAATCGCATATCGAGCAGCGTCGCTACACCGGTCTGGTTAAAGCGCGGCGATCCGTCGACCTCAGCTTCACCCGGTCTGCACGGCTTGAACGGTTGCTCGTGGACCACGGAGACGTGGTTGCGAAGGGCGATCCGCTGGCCGAGCTTGATACGCAGCATCTCGAGCTCCAGAAGGCGAAGCTGACCAGTGCGTTGGCTGAGGCGCGTGCCGTGGTGGCCAAGTTGACCGCCGATCCTCGCCTGCAAGATCCAATCGCGCTGCGGCAAAGCCTGCAGCAATTGCGGTCCGAGTTTGAGCAGTTGAAGGCGCGGATGGCGGAGTCCAACACGGCGGAGTCGCCGGTATCGGAACGGATGCAATCCCTGCAGCGGAATCTGGAGACGATTGACGCGGCCACGCGCACGCAGATTGAAGAACAGCAGCAAGTCGTCGCAGATCTGCAGGGCCAATTGGCCGAGGTGGATGCTCAGTTGGAGGAGAGCACCTTGCGTGCGCCGTTTGACGGTGTGATTGCGCTACTGCATGTCGAGCCGGCGTCGCTGGTCGCGCCCAGCCGCCCGGTCTTGCGGATCGTCGACCAATCGGAGCTTGTCGGCTGGGTCGCGATCCCCGCCGCCGCGGCCCCGGATGTTGTTGCGGGCCGGCGCTTCGCTCTGACCGTGGATGGCCGGACCTATCCGGCAGAGGTCTCGACGGTGCTTCCCGAGGTTGATTTGAGCACGCGCTCGCGCACGATGATCCTCAAATTTGACGAAACCAGCTCCGCCAAACTTTCGCCCGGGATGGTGTTCCAACTGTCGCTCCCGCGTGAGGTTCCGGGCACGGGATTTTGGCTGCCGTTGACCGCCTTGACCCGCCAGACACGCGGACTGTGGTCGGTGCTCGTCGTAACGGAGGACGAAATGGGCGTCGATCGCGTGTCGCGGCGCTATGTCGAGGTCATGCACCTGGACGGCGAGCGGGCCTGGGTCCGTGGGATGTTGGGCTATGGTGAGCGGGTCGTGGCCGACGGCACGCATCGACTGGTCGAGGGCCAAACGGTCAAGGCGCTGTTGCCGGCAGGCGGCGATCCGGTCGATGTCACGCAGTTGGAGGAGCGAACTCCATGATCGCGCGGTTCCTCTATCAGAATCCGCGGATCCTCTTGCTGGCGATTTGCGTGATTGTCGTGGCGGGCTCGGCCGCCTACACGACGTTGGCTCGCATGGAAGATCCCATTTTGACTCGCCGCGTGGCCCTCGTGACGACCGTTTTTCCCGGCGCCGACGCCGAACGGGTGGAGTCGTTGGTGGCCCGCAAGATCGAGCAGCAGCTGGCGAACGTGAAGGGCATCCGGGAAGTTCGGGCCGGGAGCATGGCCGGATTCTCCGTGATCAGCATCGAGCTCAAGGAGGAGATTCGGGATGTGGAGGCGGTCTGGTCGAAGGTGCGGGCGAGGCTGGCCGATGTGATTCCCCAGCTGCCGGAGCGGGCCGAGGACCCGCAGTTTCGCCAATTGGAACTCAAGGCATACGCGGCCATTCTGGCCCTCAAGTGGACTCGGGACGGTAACGTCAATTTTACCATCTTGCGGCGGTTGGCGGAAGATCTGGAGCAGGCGGTGCGCGGGGTCTCTGGAACCGAGAACGTCGCCATGTTTGGCGACCCCGCCGAAGAGGTGCTGGTCGAACTGGCACCGGAGGTGCTGTCGCCGCTGGGGCTCACCGTCGCCGATGTCTCGCGGCAGATCCAGGAAAGTGACGCCAAGCAGTCGGCCGGCATGTTGCGATCCCGTCACAGCACGCTACTCCTGGAGGTGGACGAAGCGTTCGATTCGCTGGACCGCCTCCGGCGGACGCCGATTCAGTATGGCCGGGAAGGTCGGCTGGTCAGTCTGTCGGACATCGCCACGATCAGCAAGACGCAGGTCGAACCGCCGACCGACCTGGCTTTCATCGACGAACGGCCGGCGGTTGTTGTTGGTGCATTCGTGCGCGACGAGCAGCGAATCGATCATTGGACCGAGCGTCTGAATTCGGCCCTGGAGGCCTACCAGGCGACCTTGCCGCCCGGCGTCGAGCTGGATGTCGTGGCGTTGCAGAATGACTACGTGGAATCGCGTTTGAACAGCCTGCAGTGGAACCTTCTGATCGGGACCGGCGCCGTGGTCTTGGTCATCTACTTTTTGATGGGTTGGCGGAGCATGATTGTGGTGGGTGCCGCCCTGCCCTTGTCGGCCCTGATGGTCTTGAGCGGAATGCGCTGGCTGGGGATTCCCATCCACCAGATGTCGGTGACCGGGTTGATCATTGCATTGGGGTTGCTGATCGATAATGCGATTGTGATCGTTGACGAAGTCCGGACGCGCCGCGAGTCGGGGATGGACCCCGGCGGGGCGATCGGCGATGCGATTCGTCACCTGGCCCTTCCCCTCTTCGGTTCGACGCTCACGACGACGCTGGCGTTCACTCCGATTGCCTTGCTGCCCGGCGGGCCCGGAGAGTTCGTCGGGTCGATCGCAGTCAGCGTGATCTTGGCGATCAACGCGTCGTTCATCCTGGCGATGACGGTTGTGCCGGCCTTGACCGCCCTACTGCAACCGGCCACGGCGGGGCCCGGGAGCATTCTCAGCAGCGGATTCCGTAGCCGCCGGCTGACCGGCGTATACCGATGGACGCTTGTCAAGCTGTTTCGTTTTCCCCTCGTGGGCATTTCATTGGGTGCCTGCTTGCCGCTGCTCGGCTTCCTTCAGGCGCGCACACTGCCCGAACAGTTCTTTCCTCCCGCGGACAGGAATCAGATTCATGTGGAATTCGAAATGCCGGCGCCGACTTCCTTGGAGGCCACGGAGGAGCTGGTGCATGCTGCCAGGCGGACGATCGCTCAACACGCGGATGTCGGGCGCGTGCACCTGTTCGTCGGCCGAAGTGCCCCGACGTTCTACTACAACGTGATGCCGCGGCGGCAGAACGCTTCGTTTTACGCCCAAGCCATTGTCGAACTGCGCGCCGGCGTGCCGCCTCAGGACGTCATCCACCAGTTGCAGGACGAATTGGACACGACGTTTGCCCAGTGTCGCGTTCTGGTTCGCCAGTTGGAGCAAGGGCCGCCCTTTGACGCGCCGATCGAAGTTCGGCTGTACGGACCCGACCTGGCGGTACTCGAGCGGTTGGGTAGCGAGATCCGGCTATTGCTCAGCCAGACCAAGGACGTCGTTCATACACGGTCCGACCTGGAAGAAACGTTACCGAAGATCGCCTTGCAGGTGGATGAAGACGAGACGCGGTTGACCGGGATGACGCATGGAGAGATGACGCGGCAACTCTACACGTCGCTCGAAGGAATGGTGGGCGGTTCCTTGATGGAAGCGACCGAAGAGTTGCCGGTCCGCGTGCGGATGCCGGTCAGTACGCGGGCCAGCCTGACGGACATCGCCTCGTTGGAACTCAAGCCGCTGACGCCCCGCGGCCGCGCGCCGCAAGGGCCCGCGCTGAGCGCCCTGGGAACTCTGCAACTCGGTTCCGAGGCGAGTGCGATCCCGCGCATTGACGGGCGGCGGACGAACGAAGTCAAGGCCTACATCAAGGCGGGGACGCTGCCGGCCGAGGTCGTCGGGGAGTTCGAAAAGCGGCTGGCCGCAGCGGAGTTCGAGCTGCCAGCGGGCTACTCGATGGAGTACGGAGGCGAGGCCGCCAAACGCGAGGAGGCGGTTGGCAACCTGATCGCGGACGTGGCCCTGTTGGTCGCCTTGATGGTTGCCACGCTGGTTGTCTCGTTTCGCTCATTTCGAGTCTCCGCCGTGATTGCCGCGGTCGGCGGACTCTCGATCGGCTTGGGGCTGGGGGCTTTGTGGGTGTTTGGATTTCCTTTCGGTTTCATGGCAATCGTTGGTACGATGGGGTTGGTTGGAGTGGCGATCAATGATGCGATCGTGGTGATGGCGGGGATCCGCGAGGAACCTCGTGCGCGGCGCGGGGACGTGCAGGCGATCAGCCAGGTGGTCGTCCGCTGCACGCGGCATGTGATCGCCACCTCGCTGACCACGATGGCTGGTTTCACGCCCCTGGTACTCAGTGGCGGCGGCTTCTGGCCGCCGCTGGCCATCACGATCGCTGGCGGAGTCGGCGGGGCGACGATTCTGGCCCTGTATTTTGTCCCGTCGTTGTACTTGTTTCTCATGCGCGGCGCGCCACCCCCCTCCCCCGCAGCGTGAAGTTCGACCGCGCGGAGTGCGGTATCGGGGTGTGTCGATTGCTCGTCAAGTTCCATATTTTCACGACGGATCGAAGCAGCGAGAGATGTTGGGCGTAGTTGATGTCAGAGAATGAGAATCGTGAGCGGGTCGCCGGTGGGCAGCTCGCCGATTTCTGTTTGCGTGGTCAGGAACTGAGCATTGACGATGTTCATCGCGTGGCGATCGGCGCGGGCCGTCTTGCCGTCACGGATGACGAATCGATCCTCCGCCGCATGGAGTCCGCCCAGGCGTTGGTGGGGAAAGCGGTCGACGCGGGGTGGCGCGTCTACGGCGTGACGACCGGGTTCGGGAGCATGGCAGAGATTCCGGTCCCGCCGAGCGAGGCGGCCGCCTCGCAGGCCAACCTGCTCACCTTCCTCTCGTCTGGAGCCGGTCGGCCGATCGATGCCGAGCACGTTCGGGCCACCATGCTGCTGCGGGCCAATATGTTGCTGCGCGGCGCGTCGGGCGTCCGCGTGGAGCTTGTTCGCCGCCTGGTGACGTTTCTGAATGCCAACGCCGTGCCCGTCGTCGGTGAGCTCGGTTCGATCGGCGCCAGCGGCGACCTCGTTCCGCTGGCGACGATCGCGCGGGCCATTACCGGACAGGGGAACGCTTGCCGGGTCACCTTGCAGGGAAAGACGGTTGGCAGCGACGCCGCACTTGCCCAATTGCAGTTGCCGCCTCTCGAACTGTTACCCAAGGAAGGGTTAGCGATCGTCAACGGGACATCGTTCTCGGCCGGCATTGCCGCCAACTGCGTGCATGCGGCGCGGGTGTATCTGGCCTTGAGTCTGGCGACTCACGCCATGATGATCCAGGCCTTGCTGGGGCATGAGGAGCCGTTCCGCCCTTTTGTCCATCAATGTAAACCGCACCCCGGACAAGTCTGGACGGCGGCCATGATGCGGCAGCTCCTGGCCGGGGAGGAAACGGCCGGCGGCCAGAGCCAGGGCGACGACGCGTCTCGGGACCATCTGCAGGATCGCTATTCGCTGCGTTGCCTGCCGCAGTATCTGGGACCGATTGTCGAGAACATTGCCCGCATCGCCGACGTCGTCGCGACAGAGATGAACGCCGTGACGGATAATCCGTTGATCGACGCGGAACGTCAAGAATTTTACCAAAGCGGTAATTTCCTGGGACAGTACCTGGGAATTGCCATGGACGACTTGCGACGTTGCCTGGGGCTGATGGCCAAGCACCTCGACGTGCAAATCGCCCAGCTGGTGACGCCGGAATTCAGCCGCGGGCTCCCGGCGTCGTTGACGGGCAATCAGGACCGGTCATTCAATATGGGGCTCAAGGGACTTCAAATCACCGGCAATTCGATCATGCCCCAACTGACATACCTGGGGAATCCGCTGGTCGAGCATTTCCCCACGCATGCCGAGCAGTTTAATCAGAATGTGAATGGGCTAAGTTGGGGAGCCGCCAATCTGGCCTGTCGCTCGGTTGAACTCTACCGCTACTACGCCTCGGTGACGCTGATTTTCGCCGCCCAGGCAGCCGACCTTCGAGCGAACCTCCTGTGCGGACATTACGACGGGCGAGCCATCCTGAGTCCGCCGCTGGTGCCGCTGTACGAAGCGATTCATCAAACGATTGGTTGTGACCCCGGCCCGCGGACGCCCCTCATCTACAATGACCAGGACCATTCGCTGGAGCTCGATCTGAGCCGGCTTGCCGCGTCGATCGAGACGTCCGCCGCGATTCCGCAGGCCGTGGCGCCGATCAGCAGCGACATCCGGAATTTCACGCTCGGCTGTTAAGCTCTCCAGGTCGTGAGCAGATTTCTACGGAAACGCGCATGAACATTTGTGAAAACATGATCGTTGGAGCGCGATTGTTCGCCACGGACGTCGCCATCACCTTCGAGGATCACGAAGTCACGTATGCCGATCTCGAAGTGCTGTCGGGTCATGCCGCACAGCAACTGGTGGAACGAGGTGTCCAGCGCGGCGATCGCGTCGGCATCCTGATCGGTAACGTACCGGCGTTCGCAGTCTGGTACTATGCCGCCCTGCGGATCGGTGCTGTTGCGGTCTCGGTGAACACGCGCCTGGCCGCCGAAGAGGTGGCGTTCATTTTGACCGACTGCGATGCACGTGTCTTGATCGGAACCGATGCAACCCTGTCCGGGCTGGCGAGGCCGGCAGCGCCAAGTGTCGCGCACCAGCTGGCGGCTGCGGAAGACGGGGCCGGTGCCGATGGGCGGCTGTTGACCGAGAGTCGTGCGCTGGAGGCGTTCGCGTATGAGGACACCGAGCCGAACGAACCGGCGACGATTCTGTACACGTCGGGGACGACCGGTTTTCCCAAAGGGGCGACGTTGTCGCATCAGAATGTGCGGGCGACCGTCCACGCGTTCAACCACCTCTGCGAAATGCGGGTCGGAGACCGGCTCCTGTTGGCGGTCCCCCTCTTTCATTGCTTTGGGCAGAACGCGCTGCTCAATTCCGGACTGAATGTCGGCGCCACGATCGTGATGCAACGCCGTTTCGATCTCAATGAATCAAAGCAGTTGATCGGCCGGCACCGAGTCAATCGGCTGTTCGGCGTGCCCACGATGTTCCAACTGATGCTGGATGCCTGCACGCCCGACGATCTGGCGTCGGTCGAATACTGTTTTACCGCGGCCGCCACGATGCCGGCGCAGGTTGCCGAGCGATGGCGGGAGAAGTTCGGGCTGCCGATCTATGAAGGGTATGGGCTCACCGAGACCGCACCGTTCGCCAGCTACAACCATCGGCTCAAGCGGGTTCCCGGTTCGATCGGTGTGCCTGTCGATCTCGTCGAAATGAAGGTAGTCGATCCGGAGACCGGGAATTCCTGCCCGCCGGGCGAACCCGGCGAGATCGCGATTCGCGGTCCCAACGTAATGCTCGGCTACTGGAATCGTCCGGAAGATACGGCGGCCGCGATCCGCGATGGGTGGTTCCATTCGGGTGACATCGGCAAGACCGACGAGGCCGGCTATTACTATCTTGTCGACCGCCTCAAGGACATGATTTCCGTGGGCGGGATGAAGGTGTTTCCGGCGGAGGTGGAACGGGTGCTTCGCGATCATCCCGAGGTCGAGGATGTCGCCGTTGTGGGGTTGCCCGATCCGGTGTGGGGTGAACAAGTGGCGGCGTTCGTCGTGCCTCCTTCCGGCGTCTCGCCGGATACGGATGCCGTTCGCAATTACTGTCACGAGCATCTCGCGTCCTACAAGAGCCCCGCGACGATCCACGTCGTCGAAGCACTGCCGCGCAACCCGGCGGGCAAGGTGCTGAAGACCGTGTTGCGGCAGGAGAACACGGCAATCGCCGCGGTCGAAGACGCCGACTCGCCGCGCAAAGCGGCGACGTCCGGGCGACCACCGCAGCAGCCCGCGGCGGAGGCGGTGAGTGTGGTGGCCCCCCCGTTGCGTCAACAATACACCAAGACGCATCCTGCCGGGCGTGAACGGCTGATTGCTGCGTTCCTGCAGGATGAGATCCGATCGCTGCTGGGCGACGACAGGCCGCTCGACCCGGATTCGTTGCTGTTGGATACCGGCCTGGATTCGCTGATGATGGTCCAGTTGGCCGATCGCATCGAAGCGGCTGCCGGCCCCGCGGCGGAGTTCTCGCCGACGATGGTCTTCGATCACCCCAGGATCCGTGACCTGGCCAAATTCGTGCTGGCCGCCATGGACGCCGGCCCCGGAAAGCCGGCCCCGCTCGGCCAGCCGAAGACGGATGCAACCAAAGAAACGACGTCTGACGCCATTGATAAGATGTCCGAACAGCAGGCGCTGGAAGCCCTTCTTCGAGAGATTGACGAGTAACGTATGTCGAGCACCCGCGAGAGTCCGTCCTTATCCGCCACGAAGCAGGCGTTGTTGAGAATTCGCGAGCTTAAACAGCAGTTGGCGGAGGCTGAGCGAGCAAGAGATGAACCGATCGCGATCGTCTCGATGGCGTGTCGTTTCCCCCGGCATTCGGACAGCCCCGAGTCGTTCTGGCAAAGTCTATTGGAAGGGCGGGACGAAGTTACCGAACTGCCGCCGGATCGCTGGGACCTCGATGCCTACTTCGACGCAGATCCGGATGCGCCGGGCAAGATGTATGCCAGGCGGGGCGCGTTTCTCGACAACATCGACGGGATGGACGCGGACTTCTTCGGCATTTCGCCCAGGGAAGCGACCTGGATCGATCCCCAGCAGCGTCTCTTCCTGGAAGTCAGTTGGGAAGCGCTCGAGCGGGCTGGCTGGACGTCCGATGCGCTGGACGTCGACACCGGCGTGTTTGTTGGCTGGATGCATAACGATTACCAGAACGAATGCAGCGATTCGCTCCTCGCCCTCAACCCCTACATCGCAACCGGTTCCGCCGGCAGTTTTCTCTGCGGCAGGCTGTCTTATTACCTGGGAGTCCAAGGTCCCAGCCTGGCCGTTGATACGGCTTGTTCTTCATCACTGGTCGCGCTCCACCTGGCCTGCCAGAGTTTGCGTCACGAAGAGTGTGAACGGGCGATTGTCGGCGGCGTCAACGTGATGACGTCGCCCAAGACGACGGTGATGACCTGCAAGTTGCACGCCTTGTCGCCCCAAGGACATTCGCGGGCCTTCGATGCCAGTGCGGACGGGTATCTGCGCGGTGAAGGGTGCGGCGTGGTAACGTTGAAGCGTCTGTCCGATGCCAGGCGGGACGGCGATCCGATCCTGGCCGTGATCCGCGGCTCGGCATTGACCCACAACGGTTTCAGCAGTGGTCTGACGGCC
Organism: bacterium; assembly: GCA_030430075.1. GTDB lineage: Bacteria > Planctomycetota > Planctomycetia > Pirellulales > Pirellulaceae > ARS98. The sequence goes on along the minus strand of JAUIGN010000045.1, from coordinate 33,414 downwards.
CCCAATCCCGAGTCGCAGAAGCGGGCCATCGAGGCCGCGCTGAAGGCTGCCGGGATCGCCCCCACAGACGTCGACTACCTGGAGGCCCACGGCACCGGCACGGAACTGGGGGATCCGTTGGAGATGCAGGCCGCGGCCGCAGTCCTGGGAGACGGCCGCGACCCGCGCCAGCCATTGCTGGTCGGGTCGGTGAAGACCAATATTGGGCACCTCGAAGCGGCTGCCGGGATGGCGGGTCTGATCAAAGTCATCCTGGCGATACAGCACGGGCGGATACCGCCCCACTTGAACTTCGAAACGCCGAACCCGCACATCAATTGGGACGAGCTGCCGGTCAAAATTGTCACGGACACCACCGATTGGCCGGATGCCGAGCGGCGCATTGCGGGCGTCAGCGCGTTCGGGATGAGCGGCACGAATGCCCACGTGGTGGTCGAAGCGCCGTCGCAACCGTCACCGTCCGGCAATGGCGCGCAGAACGACGAACCGGCCGCCCGCCGTCCGGTGGAAGGGACCAATGGCACGCCCGGCGCCGCCCGCGGGCAGGACGCTGCAGAAGCCGCCGGCGGGGAAGCAGCCGCCGCACCGGTCAACCTGTTCGTGGTCAGCGGAAAGTCCGAGGCAGCGGTTGAGCAACTTGCCGGGCGGTATGCCGAGTGGGCCGCTGGGCACCCCGCCGCGGTGCTCGCCGACGCCTGCTGGACGTCCGGGAATGGACGCCGGCATTTTGAGTGGCGGGCCGCAATCACCCCGCAGTCGCTCGATCATGCCCAGACGCTGTTGGCCAGCCTGGCGACCGGGGCCGCATCGGCGGACATCGTCCGCGGACAAGCACGCGCGAAACCAGTGGTTGCCTGGCAGTTTACGGGACAGGGTTCCCAGTACGTCGGCATGGGCCGGCAACTGTACGACACCCAGCCTATCTTTCGAGAGATCCTCGATCGCTGCGACACCCTGTTGGGCCGGTTGCGCGAAGGCTCGCTGCTGGACGTGATGTTCCAGGATGAAGAGAGGTTGAACGAGACGACCTGGACGCAACCGGCGATCTTCTGTTTTCAGGTCGCCCTGGCAGAACTGATGAAGAGTTGGGACATGCATCCCGACGTTGTGCTGGGACATAGTCTGGGACAGTACTCGGCGGCCTGCGTGGCCGGGATGTTGGACTGGGAGGATGGGCTGGCGTTGATTCATGAACGCAGCCGGCTGACCGGCGGCCTGCCGGCGGGTGGCGCCATGGCGGCCGTATTTGCCGGCGGCGATCGAGTCCAGTCGACCGTCGACGCGCATGCCGGATTGTCGGTCGCTGCCTACAATGGATCGCATACCGTCATCAGCGGTCCGGCGGCGGCGGTCGCGGCCGCTTCGCAGGCGTTGAGCGAACAGGGCATCCGCTGCCAGGGATTGAAGACGTCGCACGCGTTTCACTCGGCCCTTCTCGATCCGGTCCTCGACGACTTTCAAGCCGTCGCCGATGCGCTCCGTTTCGGTTCCGGCAACTGCCCTCTGATTTGCAACGTCACGGGGGAAGTTGTTCCCGTCGACCAGGTTCTTGACGGAGCGTACTGGCGTCGTCAACTGCGCGAACCGGTTCAGTATGCGGCGAGCGTGCAAGCGGCTGCTGCAATGGGTTGTGACGTGATGGTGGAGTTGGGTCCGCAACCGTTCCTGACGGGGATGGCAGCCGCCTGCTGGCCGGGATCCGCGTCCGCCTTGATTCCCTCGCTGCAAAAGGACCAGGACGATGGTCGGGCCATCGCTAACACGTTGGCCCGCCTGTACACCCAAGGCGTCAGTTTCAGTTTTCGCGCATTACAGGGTGCCCGTCGCCCGCGACCGGTTCTGTTGCCCACGTACCCTTTTCAACGCAAACGATTCTGGGGGCCGGCCCGACCTGGCGCTGCCAATGTGGCCCGCGATACGACCCACCCGTTGCTCGGCGAGAAGCGTCTCTTGGCCGGTGTCAGCAACGAGCAGCGCTTCGAGAAATGGGTGGCTGCGGATCAGCCTGCGTGGCTCCAGGATCATGCCGTCTTTGGTGATGTCGTGTTTCCAGGGGCCGCGTACGTCGAGATGGCAGTCGCGTCCCTCGGTGGCCGCGGTACCTTGGAGAACCTGGCATTCGAAGTGCCGTTGCAGCTTCAGCAACGCACCTGTCTGCAGTCGATCCTGCGAACCGGCGATGAGCGAACGACGATCGAGATCCACTCGCTGGCCGAGGGCGCGACGCAGTGGACGCGAAACTGTTCGACGACCGTCGGCGCGGTCCCGCAAACGGTCATCGCCGGCGAGGATCGTGCGGCGGTGGAAGCCCGCTGTGACCAGTCGATCGACGTCGCGGAATTCTACGAGCTGTTCTATTCACTGGGCCTGCGATACGGCCCTCAGTTTCAAGTGATCGAATCCCTGCAGTACGGCGATGCCGATGTATTGGCCAGGCTGAAACTGGCCGGCGATCAGCGGGGCTACGTGATTCCTCCCATGTTGTTGGACGGAGCATTCCAGTCCCTGGCGGTCGGCCTGTTCCGCGATCCCGAATCGTCCCTGTTTCTCCCGGTGGGGATGGAACGCGTTGAGTGCCTGGGGCCGGTCGGCGACGAGGTCTGGAGCCACGCCGCTTGGCGGGATGCTGACGGCGACCTCCGCACCGCGGATGTCACGCTGTTCGACGACCGGGGTACGGTGCTGGCACGAATCGAAAAGCTGAAGCTTCGCGCGGTGAGCCGAGCCGCATTGCGCCAGATGTCGGGCTCGGGACCCGAGCGTCTGCTTTACTCCGTTGAGTGGCGGCAGGATCGGCTGCCGGAGGCGACAACACGTCCTGGTCGCTGGTTGATTGTCAGCGAACCGCAGGCCGACGATGCCGACCTGGCCGGGCAGCTCGAAGCCCGCGGGCAGTTGTGCAGCCGGGTCGCCCTGATGGCGGGCGATGGTGCGTTGGCCGAAGGGGATGCGCGGACGCCGTTGGTTGCGGCCGACGAAGCGGCCTGGAACCATCATCTGGAGGGTCTCAGCGCCGGGCCGGACGGCGGCCTCAGCGGCGTCGTCTGGCTGGTCAGCGGGCAGTCCCGCGAGGCGACAATTGACCAGCGTTTCGATCAGGTCGAAACCCATTGCACGGCCGTACTCAGCCTCCTGCATGGATTGCGCGACCTCAAGATTGAATGGTTAGAGCGCGGACTGCAGTTGGTGACCGAATGCGGCGTCGACGTGACGGGGCACGAGTCGGTTTCGTCGCAAGCCAGCCAGTTTTGGGGCTTCGGCCGGGTGATCGGGACGGAGCACCCTGCCCTGCGTTGCCGTGTGGTCGATCTCGACGATCCGGTCGCCCAGGCCGCTCGGTTGGTCGACGTCCTCCTGACCGATTCGCGCGAAAGCCAGGTTGCTTTGCGGGGCGAGAATACGTTGGTTCCCCGCCTGACGCCGCTGCGGGCCAAGCCGGAACCCACGCCGGTTCCGGCGGACAAGGAGGGAACGTATCTGATCACGGGTGGGCTCGGCATGCTCGGACGGCGGGCCGCCGAATGGCTGGCGAACCGTGATGCGGGCCACATTGTGCTGGTATCCCGCCGCCCGCCTAGCGAGTCGACGCAAGCAATGATTGAGGCGATCGAGGAACGCGGGTCCCGGGTGTACGTCAAGCAAGCGGACATTGGGGACCAGGCGAGCATGGGACGGCTGATTGCCGAGATCAAGGCCGAGTTGCCGCCGATCAAGGGAGTCATCCACGCGGCCGGCGTGCTGAGTGACGGGTTGCTTGCCGAGCAATCCTGGGACAGTTTCCGGCAGGTGTTGACGCCGAAGGAGGCAGGTGCCTGGATGCTGCATGAGCTGACGCTGGACGAGCCGCTCGACTTCTTCATCCTCTACTCGTCGGTCGCGTCGATCCTGGGTTCACCCGGCCAGGCAAACTACGCCATGGCGAATTCGTTTCTGGACGGACTGGCCCATGCCCGCCACAGTGCCGGGCTGCCTGCGCTCAGCATCAACTGGGGACCGTGGAATGAAGGAATGGCCGCCACGGAGAACGTGGCCAAGGGGTTGGCGCGGCAAGGCATGACGCCCCTTAGCGCGGAAGAAGCGCACGAGGCGATGGAACGGCTACTGGCGAATGGGACAACGCAAGCGACCGTGTTGGACGTCGATTGGGGCCGCATGCGACAGCGATTGCCCGTGCAGGCCCCGCCGATGCTCGACACCGTCTGGCCGGATGGCTCGGGCCTGGCAAACGGCGAAACGGTGTTGCTTGACAAGCTCCGGGAGGTGCAGGGATCGGCCCGCCGGGAAGTGGTCGTCGCGCATGTGCAGGCAGAACTGCAACAGATCCTTTCCACGCCGCAACCGCCGGAGCCGGACGCGAACCTGGCGGACCTGGGACTGGATTCGTTGATGGCAGTCGAGCTCAGCACCCACCTCCAGCAGCAAGTGGGCAGCGATTACGCAATCCCGCCGACGATTGCCTTCGACTACCCTTCCGTCGGCAGTCTTTCGGACCATCTCTTGGAGTTGCTGAAGGACACCTCGGACGAGGTCGAAGTTGCCGTGGTGCAGAAGGAGTCGTCCGACGAGTTCGTTGCCATCATCGGAGTGGGCTGCCGCTTCCCGGGCGCTCGCGGCATTGATGAGTACTGGCGACTCTTGCGAGAAGGGATCGATGCGACCAGCGAGATCCCGGCCGACCGCTGGAACCTGGACGAGTACTACGACCCGGAGCCGCAGCCGGGGAAGATGTACACTCGCCGCGGCGGCTTCCTCGACGGGATCGACGAATTTGATGCGCCCTTCTTCGGGATCTCCGACGAAGAGGCGAGATGGACGGATCCGCAACACCGTCTCCTCTTGGAGACCACCTGGGAGGCGCTCGAAGATGCAGGGATCGCGCCGCACCAGATGGAGGATCCGTTCGTCGGCGTCTTCATGGGGCTGATGTCGACCGACTACGCGCAGTTGCATGAGCGGACGGGCCGGAGCATCGACGGCTTTCAGGGGGCCGGCTTCTCACATAGTGCCGGCGTGGGAAGGATCAGCTACTTGTTTGGCTTTGAAGGGCCGAGCATGGCGGTCGATTCGGCCAGCAGCAGTTCCCTGGTTGCCGTTTGTCAGGCGGTCAACAGCCTGATGGAGCACGAGTGCAATCTGGCCGTGGCGGGTGGCGTGAACGCCATCCTGACGCCCACCAACAGTCTCTTGCTGAGCCAGGCGGGGATGCTTTCCCCTGACGGGCGATGCAAGTCGTTCTCCGCCGCGGCGGACGGGTTCGGCCGCGGCGAAGGCTGCGGCGTCGTGCTTTTGAAGCGGCTTTCCGAGGCCCAGCGCGACGGCGACCGCGTGTTGGCAGTCATTCGCGGAACCTCGATGACTCATAACGGCAACAACGGCGCGCTGACGGCTCCCAGCGGCCGTTCTCAGGAACGGCTCTTGCGACAGGCAGTCGCCGCTGCCGGGCTCAGTCCCAGCGACGTGCAGTACCTGGAGGCCCATGGCACGGGTACCGAGCTTGGTGATCCCATCGAACTGCGGGCGGCCGCAACCGTCCTCGGAAAAGGCCGCTCCGCCGCTCACCCGCTGCTCGTCGGTTCCGCCAAGGCCAACATCGGCCACCTCGAAGCGGCCGGCGGTGTCTCCGGCTTGATCAAGGTCGTGCTCGCGATGCAGCACGATGTCATTCCCCGCCAGATCCATTTCGATCAGCCCAGCCCGCATATCCCCTGGAAGCAGTTGCGTGCCCGGATCGTTACGGAGGAGACGTCCTGGCCCAATCCGGAACGCAAGATTGCCGGCGTGACCGCCTTGGGGATGACCGGGACAAATGCCCACCTGGTTCTGGAAAGCGGCCCGGCGCGATCTCGGTCGGCCGCCGGCGACCTGGCAGAGCGTCCCGTCCACCTCCTGCCGCTCTCCGCGAAGACCCCCGTCGCCTTGCAGCGATTGGCCCAACGTTACCTGGGGTGGTTGGAGGCATCACCCGAGGTCGACCTGGCCGACATGTGTTACACGGCGGCGATCGGCCGTCGGCACCTCGAACAGCGGGCCGCTCTGGTTGTGAGTTCCGTTGCTGAAGCAAGCTCGGCCTTGGCGCGGCTGGCGGCTGGTGAAGCCGACTCCGGCGTCGTCCAAGCCAGATCGCAAAGTTCGACCAGGCTGTCCTGGTTGTTCGGGGCCAGCGGCCGGGAATACTCCGGGATCGGCCGGCAGCTTTACGCCACCGAACCTGTGTTTCGGGCCGCCGTCGATCAATGTGTCGAGGCGTCGCAATCCGTACGCTCGACCTCCTTGCTGGAGGCGTTCGCCGACGGCGACGGTGGGGCGCTTGCCGATCCCCTGTGGGCCGAGCCGGCCCTGTTTGCCGTGCAGATGGGACTGGCCCAACTGTGGACGAACTGGGGGATCGAGCCCGATGTGGTGTTCGGTTGTGGCGTGGGGCAGTACGCCGCGGCATGTGCAGCCGGCGTCATGACGTGGGAAGATGGGTTCAAGTTGGCCCTCCAGCGCGGCACGCTGGCCCATCAATCTCCGTCCGGTTTGCGTGACGTTGACGACGGCGCATTGGATGCCTTTGAAACGACGGCCGACAGCCTCGATTACTTCCCCGCCGACCGACCGCTGATTTGCAGCCTGACCGGCAAGGTGGTCCCCGTGCACCAGGTGCTGGGCGGCAACTACTGGCGCCGGCAACTGCAGAGCGCGCTGCCCGTCGAGGTTGCCGCCCAGTCGCTGGCCGACGCCGGCAGTGACCTGCTAGTGGAAATGGGGCCCGCGGGCAGTCTGCCGGAGGACCTCGCCGAACCGTTGTCCCGGTCCTCTGCGAGACTGCTGTCCGGTCTGACGCCACATCTCCAGGAGGTCCAGACCGTCCTTAACGCCCTGGCGGAAATCCACTGCCGCGGGACGCGCGTCGACTTCCGGGCATTCCACCAACCATGGCAACGCTCCAAGCTCAAGCTCCCGACCTACCCGTTCGCTCGGCAGCAGTATTGGCTAACCGACGTCTGAGGCGACGCCGCGCCGATCCGCCGGAACGTGTTTGCGTACGGTTTGCGTGGCGATCCACGGAACCGGGGCTCACGCCCAACGGTTGATGAGGAATCCGCGCCAGGCCGATCATGGGCGGATCGTTCGATAGTAGTCGCCCATCGCAGCGACCTTGTCCGTTTGCTTCTTGAGTGACCCCCAATTGAAAACCATCACGCCCGTGGCCGGACGGCGCGTGCCATGATCGAGGACGGCGCGAACCTGGTCGACCGGTACCTGCTCTCCCCAATCCGAGAGCTGCACAATCGGCCAGATCCGCAGCCGTTCATTCGGCTCGCCGCGAATCCCCAGGTGTTCACCCAGCCAGGTCGTTTGGCGCGAAATCCACGCGGGATCCGTCGCATGTCCGAAGCGGGCGTGGTAGGGCATGATGCTGAAGACGTCGACGTACTTGGCCTGGGCCCGCAGGTCGATGGCCAACTTGTTGCGGAGCGCTCCGTCATATTCGTCCTCGCTCCAGGGGCAATGAAATGTCCCCAGCAAGGCGCCGGGGCGCGTGGTGTCGATGATGTCGCGGAACTCGCGAACCCAATCGGTGAATACGTCACAACGCCATTGGACCCAGGCGTCCTGATGTGGACCGAGAAGTTGACGGGCGAGCTGAGCGGTCGGCAACTTCGGCAGTTCCACTTTGGCTGCTTGCTGAAACTGTCGAATGCACCGCGGGCAGAAGCAAGTGTCGGGCATTGCCGGCACGTCCCGTTCCCAACTGGCATGACTGTGGTGATAGTCGAGCCAGATTCCGTCGATCTCGAAACGTGCCAGGACATCGCGAAACGCGTCCATCCGGGACCGGCGATAGCCGGGGTGGGTGGGGCAGACGCCTTGCCAGTTGTGGGGCGCCGGACAAACCTCGCCATCGGTGCCGATCGGCCTGGCATCCGGGTGGTCCTTCAGGTAGCCGGCGACATGCATCGTATTGAATTCGGCATAGACCCGCGCGTTCTCCTTCTTCAGCGTGGCGATGCGTTCTTCGGTCAGCCCGCCTGAACCCATGAATACGGCGTTCACACCAACATCCCGCAGCGGCCCCCGCGCCAACAACTCGGTTGGTACACCGCCATAGATGCCCCGGATGGTGATATGTTCTCGTACTTCGTCGGCCTGTGCCGAAGTGAACATGAGCCACAAACACGTCAGCAGCAGGATCGTCCGGTTGAGAATTCGCACGAGATTGTCTCCTTTGTTGATCGGCGTTGGGATCCGGGGCGGCAAGCGGCAGCCGCCACCGTTTGACCTCCGCGGATCCGCCGAATGGCTCGGCATCGCCGAGTGCCGTGCGGTCGATTCGGGACCCGCCGACTAGCTCCGGCACGCACCACCATGATAACCTAGCGTCTCGTCCAGATCGAAAAAGGTGGCTGTCCTCTTTTGGCCACGATGGGCAGCCGCGCGCAGCAAATACCGGAGTCACGCATGACGCAACAAGAGACACGCGGGAGTTGGAGCTTCTGGAAGCAGCAGCTTGCGACGTTATGGATGGTCGGCTCGTTCATGATCTTCATGAACGCGGATTCGGTTCCGATTGCCGTCGCGGGCGGCGCGGTAGGGTTGGTTGGGATTGTCTTCATGATTGTGCAAAAGCGGCGTTCCGTGGCGACGTTGGCCGAGCCTGTTTTTAAGCTGGGGCCGATGACCGCTTCGGCACCCGAGCGGATGCGTGGATGGTACATGCTGGGTGTCGCTGCCTTCGTCCTCCTGGGCGTGGTGATGGCATTCGGTCCGGCGGAAGCGACACCGACGGCGAGGCTCGGGATGACATCGATCTGCCTTGCCATCGCGGGATCATTCCTGGTGATTGCGAGCCCTCGCCTCCGCAGGCCGGGGTTGCTCTTTTTTGGGCTCGGCTTTCTCGTCGCGGGCGGCCTGTTCATGTGGGCCAGCTTTGAGACCCTTCGGGGCGGCGGCGAAGATGCCCCGTTGACGGCGACCAAGTGGTTTGTCTTTGCCCTGTTCGTGCTTTGTGGCGGAATTCCGACCACCATCGGGGCGCTGCTGGGGGGCGGGGGAACTCCCGTCTATCAGTCGGGCGTTGGCGGCCCGTACGGTTTTGTTACCTGGGAGGCCGCAGAAAAGGTGGACGTGGTCAACCAAGGCGGCACCGACATGCTGGCCGTTGGGGCGTACCGAGGTTGGACGCTGTGGATTCAAATTCCCGAATCATCGCGAGGAGCCGTCGAGGAATTCGTCAGGACGACGGCCCGCCCGCTATCAGAAACGACGGGCGAAAACTGCACTGAGGCCGAGCCGGCCGAAGGCCATCGTCCGGATTGATCATCCACCGTTGGGCGTTCGACCCCGGTCCCGTCGATCGCCAAGCGAACCGGACGCCAGCGCGTTCCGGCTGACAGCGGCAGGTCACGCTGTGCATGTTGTCATGCGGTCAGGCAGCACGCCGGCACGTGCCGCCATCTCCCGCATGTCCATCCCGCGAACTCGACGGAGTTCTTTCTGGATTCGGTCCTTCAGCCGGCAAATCCTCCCACGCCGTGCCTCGTTAGAAGCGTTGCATCGCGGCGTTACCCGCGGTTTGGCTGGTGTCGAAGGCGGCTGCCGACGCGCCGCTGGCTGCGGCCACTCCCCGCGTTGCAGCTCCGGACGTGGTGAAAGCGGCGATGATCAGGAAGCGGTGGTTCTCTCCTGCCAAACCGTCGTGTGTTTCTCGCCGACCGAACTGGTATTCGACGCCCAGGCCGACGTTGCTGCTGGGAAACACGATGAAGTTGGCCCAGGCCTGCTGGAGTTCCTGGTCAACGTCCGTTCCGAATGCCGGATGCGACTCCATGTGGGCGTAGCCGTATGCCGCGTTGACACCGAAGCCAGTCCCGTTGCAATTCTCCCATTCCCGCTTCACGCCAACGTAGGCTCCAAATGCCGAGAGCGGTCGCAAGTCAGTACCGTCAAACTCGGCGGCACGCGTGATGCCGTGAATGTAGTGGCCAATTCCTTCACCGCCGGCAACCCCGGCATAAACACCTTGCCGGTCACCCGCGTCCGACTTACTGCCAAGCAAAGCATACGCGGCGAAGCCGTATCCCGCGGTGAAGTGCTCGGTGCGGGCTGCTGATTCAAAACCCAGGTTTCGCGCGAGCGCAGAGAATTGAACGCGGTCTACGCCATCCTCGCCCTTATAGGCGGTCTGCGCGGCAAATGTCGGCCACCGTTGAAGTTCGTTGCCGCTGGGCGCAGAGAAGTCTGGAGTGCGGGGATCCTCGACCGCAACGCCCCATCCCCAGCCACCCGATTCGGGCGCGACCTGCATGCGCAACTGGACCGGTTTGTCGTTGTCGATGATTTCCGCAGAACCGACCAGGATGCCCGCTTGGGTCAGGTTGGCCGGCATGCTTCCGCCGACGCCGAACAGACTGAACCCCTTGCCTCCCGACACCGCCAGCCGGTCATAGTTCCAGGCACGAACATACAATTGGTCAACTTGCAGCTCGTCGATCTTGCGATGGTTGTTGGCTTGTACCAGGACTTGAACTTGTTGGTTACCCAAACCGGCGAAGTTCAGCAACTGGGCATCCGACAGCAGCGTCAACGGCACCAGTTCGTCGCTGCTCCCGGTGAAGGTCGTCTGTCCCGCGCGCGGGTCGTCGCCCAGAGCAATCGATCCAACCGAGAAGATGTCGCCGTCGACAAAGCCCGTGTCGTAGAAGAAGCCGAAATGTGGTGACGCTTTGAAGCGGGTCCAAATGTTCTTGATCGCGTCCGATGCACCGAAGAAATGCGAGTAGCCGAGGGGCTGTGTTCCCAAGTGGAGTCGTTGATCCCAAGGCTCGAGCTGCGTGTAAAACAGGTCGTTTCCGTCGTTCGGAGCGGGTAGCAAATCAGGAATGCCGCGGACCCTGGCGCTGTACGTCGAATTCAATACTTGTCCCTGGAGCGCCTGGGCTGTTGGGCCATATGCATACGCCGAGCTGCCGGATTTCTTTCCACCCGATTGTTCAAACACGGCTTGGGGATAGAAGGTGCTGTCCGACGTGGCGAACGTCATGGCGGCTCCCTTCTTGCCGTCCACGCCGGGCAACCGGCCAGGCTCAAGTCCGTCCGGAGCCGGGTTGAGATCGCCGCCCGGCAGGCCAGGCTCCAGGCTGCCGCCGGGTAGACCGGGCTCCAGGCCACCGCCCGGTTGAGGAGGTGCTTCCACGTCCACCACAGGAGGTGGCGGCGGCTCCAGGCCTCCCCCTTGCAGTTGTGAAACTTGCAGAACAGGACGCTCCATGCCAGTGCTGGTAGGGAACTGGGCAGTCGCCGTTTGGGCCACCAGGAACGTGGCAAGCCAGGTCGTCTTCGCGCAGCCGGCGAGAAGGAGAGAACTTCTCATGGAAACCCTCACTTGTGCGTAATTTTGTTGGCGGGGTGATGCAGGTGGGAGCGCCAATCTGCGAGTCTCGCGGTGATAGGAGACTTACGCCGTACGCGAAGAATCACAAGAATGCCGCCTTAAAGAGTGGTATCGGCGGTGCCGCTAAATGGCATGAGGAAGGGTTTTGAGAATTATGCGGGGAATGGCGCATTTCAAAGCAATGGTGACCGTATTGGGGAGGTGGGAGGCGTGGGAGCGCGGGGTGAAACCACGCCACATGGAGCACCGGGGATGGATACGGAAGCTGTTTGCTGAGCGATGTTTACGATCCGTCTGCGGCCAGGCGGCTGAGCAATGATGCGGTGAATCGCCGGCAGCCGCGTCCCATCGCCGGCAATCGTTCCGCGCACACACCGTGCCAATAGGGGAAAGCTAACACGAGGCCAGTCAGCGATGCTCAGGCGTACATCTCCCCTTCCGGCTCGACCGCCACAACCCCCTCAACTTCGCTCAGCGATTGATAATCGGCTTCCATTTCGCCGTAGAGAACGGGGATGTTCTTGAGTGGCGGATGCAACAGAACCATCCCCTTGTCGCACAGTTGCCGGACGATTTCTTCCTGGCTGACGTCCGCGTCATCGCGTAACGTAATAACCAGCCGAGTCTTCTGTGGTTTGCTATGCGTCATGACCGAGATTCCGGTGCCCGTTTTGAAAACCTGATTTGCGGCACGCACATTGTGAACCATACTTGAAGGATGGTGCCAGAATAACTTCCGCAGTTTACCGGCAGTTACTCTCGTCTCTTCCGGAAGCCGTTCATGGCCCAATCCATGGGAATGTGGGACCGGTTGCGTCGCGGTTTGCTCCACAGTCGTTGCGACCTTTGACCGAGCGACCCGGCGACAAACAGCACAATCCGCCGTAATGGTCGCTGCCACGTTCCTCCTTGCGAGTCGTCTCTGCCTCCAGCGTTGCTGCCTTGGCGGGGGAGAGTCGCTGAGAGCGTTCGAATTGTACCACATCGCAGGTCACGTCCGCGGGATTGAAACATGGGAAAGAAAAAGTCAGCCGCCAGGAAACGCTCGACCCGAAGATCGCAACCAGCGAGTGCCCCGGAATCCGGGCGTTTGGAGCCACCATCGACGCACCGCCCGATGCATGTCCACACGGCGGCGCCGGCCGGCGCGCCGGTCCAGCCCGGCGTGGGCCTGGAAGGAGGTACTTCCTCGCTTCACCGCATGGGTGCCACCGGGCGAGTGATGGTCGTTGACTTGAATGCACGATCCCGAAAACGGTCTGAATGTAAGTCGATGCTGCGACAGATCGCCAAAGCCACCGGGCTCGGTTCGTCGTCGGCGACGGTCTGTGCGACCTCGGACTACGGATGCGATGGAATTGGGGACGAGGCGGAAAGCTCGGAAGTCGTGTTGTTGGAAAACCTGGGGATCGCCCTCTTGAATGGTGATGCGGACCAGAATCGGGCGGCGGCCGGGATGCAGTCGGAAGGTTCCGACAGCGGCTTGATTGTCGAGCCGGAATGTATGAACGAAACGTTGGGCATGCGGGTCACCCCGTCGCTGCAATCTCGTGGTGTCGCCCCCGACCAGGACTTCGCGGCCAATGGTGGCATGCCGGCCGACCTGGCCACGCAGCGGCTGGCGCAGCTTCAGGTGGAAGGGTTGAACCCGGCCAGTCTCGGGTCTGAACTCGGCGCGACCGCCGACCAGTGCTTTCAGGATACGCCCGAATCGACCTATGGGCTGAAGATGACCAATGCCGTCAACTCCAGCCTGGCGGGTAACGGCATCCGAGTCGCCGTGCTGGATTCCGGCATGGACCTCGGCCACAGCGACTTCAGCGGACGATCGATCACGCACAAGGTATTTGTTCCACCGAACCAACCCGACAACGGGATCCACGATATCAACGGGCACGGAACCCACTGCATCGGTACCGCATGCGGACCGGTGGAGTCGTTCTTCGGGCCTCGCTACGGCATCGCCCATGCCGCAGAGATTTTCGTCGGCAAGGTCTTAGCGCACAACTTTATCACCGGGAGGGCCGGTGGCGGCGACTTCGGCATTTTGCGCGGCATCGATTGGGCCATCGAGAATCGCTGCCATATCATCTCGATGTCTTTAGGCGCACCGGTATCGGAGCCCAATTATCCACCGCGGTACGAAGCGGCCGGTGCCAGCGCACTATCGGTCGGCTCATTGATCATCGCGGCAACCGGAAATGACAGTTTTCGCCCCGGCTTCATTGCTCCGGTGGGGCGGCCTGCCAACTGCCCATCCATTGCGGGCGTGGCCGGTATCGACTCGTGTTTCCGCGTCTACCGGCGATCGAACGGTCGTCAATTCGTGCACAATGGTGCCGAGGTGAACTTTACTGGTCCGGGCGTTAACGTGTTCTCCAGCGTTCCCCGGCATCAAGGAAACACCGGCTACATGTCGGGCACCAGCATGGCAACTCCCCACGTTTCCGGAATTGCCGCCCTGGTCGCTGAGCAGACCGGACTTGGCGGGTTGGAGTTGTATGCTGCGGTGAAGGCCCGCTGCCACGACCTGGGCCACTTCAATACATTCGGCTTCGGGCTGGCCCGGATCTAATCGGCCAGCGTCGCTGCATCTTCATTTTCCGCCAGGTGTCGGGACACAACGATCGGCATCATTGCGACGGCTTCGGAAGGCGACAAGATGGTCGGCGGGCGCCCCGAGCGACGCTTGTCCTTTGAGTGAATTTGCTCGCCAGCGGAGCCAGGCTCATTCCTGCGTCTGTTGATTTGCGACGGCCGCTTCATAGGCCGCAACGGCAGCCTTCGACATGAGGTGCATCGTCTGGCGACTCGGGAGCAGCGGCAATCGTTTCAATCCCATCCTCATTATCACCTCGGCAATGGCTCCTTCAATTTCGCGTTCAAGCCTCCTCACAACCTTCTGATCCATTTCTCTTTCTCCGTTGCGTCCTTTTCCGAGTTGCTTCAACGATCACGATTCCCGGGCCGATGATGGGCCAATTCTGACCACGGCTTAGCCGACACGGAAAGCCATCAACCAATCGGTCCTACCAGACGCCCGGCAGCAGCTTGTACCGAACCCTGGTTGCGTATTCCCGGTACCCGTTTAATTCTTCTTGCAACATTTGGTCCTCCCATCGGGTCCGCACGACCAACACGATGGAGGCAAGACCCGCGGGAACCAACGCCCACAATGACCCCAACGCCAGGGCGATGCCAAATGCATGGACAATCCCGCCGACATAACCGGGATGTCGAGCGATCGCATAGGGGCCGGAGTCGATCACCGCATGGTCCCGCTCCGTTTGAATCCGCACGGTGACCTCGAAGAACTTGTTCACGCCTTCGGCCCAAGTGACGATTCCAATCCCGGCAAGCAGCAAGGCGTAGCCGACACCGCAAACCCACCACGGGACCGGGAACCAGTGGAATCGGCCGTCATCCAATGCCGCCACGATGAGGACGAACGACATCGCTGGAAAGTAGAGAGAGAGCAGAATCTTGTCCCAGTGTCTTGTTCCTTTGTGGAAGCGACTTCTGGCGACGATGACTTCGGGATTCACTTGCTGAAGAATAGCAAATACCGCTGAAATGACGCCCAGCAGAATGAAGATGAACAGCCAACCTTTTGGCCACGCCCAGGTGCCGGCCGGCAGAAACATGAACAGGGCGAGGAATAGAGGTAGGCCGATGAGCCCCATCACCACGCGGCGGCGGTTGATGCCTTGAGGTGGCTCGTCCGAGTTTAGGGGCTGATTCGTCGACATCGTTATTTCTTCAGCAACAGCAGCAATATGATGGCCGGCGTCTTTGTCTTGACGCTGTGTTCCATATTCGCATTCATGTGAATCCATGTACCTGGCCGGGTCTCGACGGCATCATCACCAAGTGTCAGTGCTGCTTCACCTTGGAGGAAGTGCAGAATGGCAGGCATCGACGCCGTGTGTTCGGAAAGCTCCTCGCCCCGACCAAATCCGAAGATCACCACCTTCAGGTTGTCGTCATTGAAGAGCGTGCGGGTCAGGATGCCATCTGCAGGCGGTTCGACTTCTTTGGCGAGGTCAATGAAATGGGTGAGCGCTTGCTCATTATAGATTGATTTGAGACAGGGCAGTAATTTGCTGAGGCGAACCCGGCATCAAACACAAGGGGGGGCTGTCGTGGGTTTCTGCGTGGCCACCATTCCGCTCGGCGGAGCAGCCAAGAAAGACCAGAACCAGGAGTAAGCGGAGCCGCGAGCGCCACTGCTCGGCGCGACCCTGCTCGGTACGACCCTGCTCGGTACGACCCTGCTCGGCGCGGGTCTCTGACCCCGCCGAAACCGCCGACCGCAGGTCTCCCTTCCACTCGGCCACGGCAGCAACGCGGTCGATACACGGGGGAGACCTGCGGTCGAGCCAAGTGCGGGGAAGGAGACCCGCGCACAACGCTCACCGCCCGCCCCGCGCACAACGCCCACCGCCCGACCTGCGCACAGCATTCACCGCCCCACCCGCGCACAACGCTTGCCAAACAAAATATGGGACGGCGTCCGGTTCGATCGGCAATCAACGGAAAGGTGGGCGAACGCCCAACGGCAGATGAATCATCCGGGCAATTGCACCAACACCCTACTAAAAAAGCGGAAAACGTCTTATTTCCCGACGTTTTCGGCTTGTTGTCAGTACCCCCTAGGGGAGTCGAACCCCTGTTGCCGGACTGAGAATCCGGAGTCCTAGGCCACTAGACGAAGGGGGCGTGGCGGGTGCGTGTAGACGCGATGCACACCGGGAAGTGCCGGGTGGCGACTTCCAAACCGCCATTTTGAAGGGGGGGCCGAATGTTGTCAACTCCCGGCCGGGCGACTTCCCAGCGGGCGGGCGGGGCGTGTGGCGCTGTTGTCCGGGAGGCGGCTGCGGAGCGCGCTGGACAGGTCTTCGCGCAAGGCGGGGTCCAGCCGTTGTGTCCAGCGGGCATGCCACTCCTGCCGGTTGCCCGTGTAGATTTGCTCTTCCTGGGCCAACACATCGGCCACTCCGTCGACGCTCCGGGCGGCCGCGGCGCGATCTCCCGAGCGGGAATGCAGGTTGGCCACACCGATCATCCCGAAGGCCCGCAGTTGCCAGTCCAGGTCCTGTGCCGCAAGCTCGGCGTAGTAGTTCATCGCGGCGTCAGGATTGTCGGGTTCCAGCAGATAGGCCAACTGCAGTTTCGCTCGAAATCCGTACAGCTCGTTTTCGCGGCTCTCCGCGGGTGGGAAATGTTCAAGTACGCTTTCAAAGGCGGCGACCGTCCACAACTGCCGTGCGTAATCAAACTGCGCGCCGACCGATTCCTGCCGCTCGATGACATCCGCAGCAGCGGTTGCCGTGTCGAGCAGCGGGGTGGGTTGCGTCAGCCAGGCGACCAGGCCGCCCCCGGCCGCGGCGATCGGCAGAGCCAAGGCCGACCACGCCATTACGGGCCAGACCAGGCGCTTCGGCCCCTCCTTGGTCTTGGGGAGGACATTGGTTTCAGCCATCATGACGGTCTGCAATCGCTGCGTGGCGGCCGCCTTCTGGTTGCTCGTAATGAGCACCTCCGGCGTGGTCCACTCGTCCACCTCGACCGGCCACTGCTCGTCCAGCCCGGCGATCTGCAGTCCTCGCAGGTCGCCTAGCAGTTGGGCCGCAGATTGGTACCGTTCCTCGGGCTTTTTCTGCAACAGTTGATGGATGATGGCGATCAGAGACGGGTCGAGGTCCGGTCGCCACCTGGCCAACGATTTCGGTTCGTTGTTCAGGTGTTGGACTGCAACGCTCAGCGGTGTGTCACCTTCGAACGGCGGCCGGCCCGCCAGCATCTGGTAGGCGGTCACGCCGAGCGAGTAGAGATCACTGCGGGGGTCGATGTTGCCACCTTCGATCTGTTCGGGGCTCATGAACAGGGGCGTCCCCATCGTGATGCCGACTTGCGTCAGGTCGACCTTGCCGTCGCTGCTGGTGACGCGGGCCAGTCCGAAGTCGGCCACCTTGACTTCGCCGGTGGTCGCCAGCAGCACATTTTCCGGCTTGATGTCGCGGTGCGTGACCCCTCGTTGGCCGGCCCGGTGCAGAGCGGCTGCGATCTGCCGCAGAATGTTGACCGCCAGCGTCACATCCAGCGGCCCTTTGCGGGCCAGTAACTGCATCAGATTCTTGCCGGCCACGTATTCTTGTGCGATGAAGTGGATGCCTTCCAGGCAACCGACTTCATAGATCTGCACGATGTTGGCATGGACCAGTGCCGCGGCTGCCTGGGCTTCATTGTGGAAGCGGCGTACGTAGGCTTCTTCCTTGGCCAGCGTGGACCGCAGCACCTTGAACGCCACCTGGCGGCGCAGCGAACCTTGCTCGGCCAGGTAGACCTCCGCCATCCCGCCGCGCCCCAGGCGACGAATCAGGTGGTAGTCTCCCAGGCGGCGGCCCGTCAGATTGGCTGGCGGTTGCGAGCGGGCAGGTTGCGGGTCAGGACTGGACATCGTTCTGGAATCCCGGCAGCCGGCGACGCCCTGCCCGGCAAGAAAACTGGTCTGCGGCACGGGTGGGCCGCGCGAATGAAACCGTACGTCTCAAGTATGTGACGATTCGCAGTCCCTGACAACGGTTGCCGCCACTGGGAGCCGGGTTGGCTGGAATGATGTCCCGCTTACGGACGACGCTGGAGTGTGTCCAACGGCAGGACGGAGTTCAGGCTGCCGCTGCGAAATCCTTCCAGGTCCAGGGCGATAAAACGAAACCCCAGTTCCTGCAAGTGGGCGACCAACTCGTTACGCAAGCGGTCGTCGGCGAGCTGCTCGAGTTCAGCCGGTGGCAATTCAATCCGGGCCAGATCGCCCTTGTGATAGCGAACGCGAACAACGGAGAAGCCGGCACCACGCAGGAACTGTTCGGCCCGATCGACCATCTCCAGCCGATCGACGGTGACCTCTTCGCCATACGCGATTCGGCTGGCCAGACAGGGCGACGCAGGCTTATTCCAGACGGGCAGTTCCCAATACGCGGCTAACTCGCGGACGTCTGCTTTGCCGAAGCCGCAGTCGGCCAGCGGGCTCCGCACGTGATGTTCGGCGGCTGCTTGCAGGCCCGGGCGATAGTCGGCTGTATCATCGACATTCGCGCCGTTGAGCACCACCTGCACGCCGAGTCGGTCGATGATGTTGTCGATCTGGCTGTAGAGTTCGGTCTTACAGTGGTAACAGCGGTCCGCCCGGTTGCGCAGATACTCGTCGTTGTCAAATTCCTGGGTCGCAATGGTCTCGTGGCGAATCCCGATCTGCCGGGCCAGCGCACGCGCCTGTTCCAGCTCGCCGGTGGCCAGGCTGGGGCTCACCGCAGTCACAGCGACCGCTTGTTGGCCCAGCGCGAGGGCTGCCGCTTTGGCGACGACCGTGCTATCGACCCCAGCGGAGAACGCCACGGCACAGCTGCCGAGGTCTCGGATCGATTGCAGCAGTCGAGCGGATTTGCTGACCACATCGGACATGGGATGGTTGCAGGTGCAGGACTGGCGACCGGCCCTTGGACACCCTCAAAACCGCGGGACGGAACGTTCGGTGCTGGTTACCGCTTCCCCGCCAGAAACTGAGCGACTCTCGCGGAGCGAACGGGGGACGGAACGGTTCCGACACTTCTTGTCGAAATTCGGTGTCCACCGCGCTTGACCGCAGCAGGCGAATCAACGGAGGCAAAAAAATGACAACTCCTCCACCGCAATGCCGTGGCGATGAATTTTGAGAAAGCCCGCAGTCAATACGGGGGAACCTGGGTCGAGAGGAGCGTGATCTACCGGAGGCCGTGGCTGATCGCCACAGAGCGATAGCTGTACGCGCGAACCCGACCGAATTCTGGATCCCATGGGGACTTTTTATCGGCTCACCAAAAATAAACATCGTCAACACGAACATGGCAGAGTCGTTGCCATGCCGTAACTCTAGCAATCAAGGCGGACGAGGACAATCGAGGAATCGCCAAGTGGGGTGGTTGTGGGGTGGTGGTTGGAGGACGGTGGTTGTGGGGTGGTGGTTGGAGGGTGGTGGTTGGAGGCGAAGGATGAACCCTCTCGCCGAAATGAGGTCGCCGGCAGATCGCAGAATGGGCCGGTCCGCAGGATAGGGGCCCGGGTTGTTGATGCATCGTTCGTGCGAGAGACAGGAAGTGTTGCGTCAGGCACGGCATGACGTTTGGGGCGGCCGGCGAGGCACTGCCGAACTTCATCCGAAGGAACCGTCGCCGGACGGTGCTTCCACGCTTCCACCTTGTGGTACTCGGCGAGAATTCCGATCGACGTGGTGGTGCTGCGACCTCGGAAGTGTTGGGCAAGGTCGGGATTGGAGACCTTCGGTCGGCGGTTTCGGCGGGGTCGGAGACCCGCGCCGAGCAGTGGGGTCGGAGACCCGCGCCGAGCAGTGGGGGTGGAGACCCGCGCCCGAGCTGTAGGTGGAGGCCGGGACCCCTTGGCGTTCGATTTGCGTTGCAACCAACGGGCTCTGCGATCATTTGCATCGCAATCAACTGGCTCTGCGATCAACGGAACCTGGCCTAGCACGCAGCGGCTGATGTGTAATCCGCGTTAGAGGTAGTCTTTGCGAATTGGGTGGAAGACGTCGAGCGCTTTGGCGCCCTGATCACCGGCCTGGCAACCGTGCATCACGTTTCCGGGAATCCGCCACATCTGGCCCGGTCGAACCACTTGGGTTTCGCCGCCGATCGTGAACGTCAATTCACCTTCCAGGAGTAACCCCATCTGTTCGTGAGGGTGATTGTGGTCTTCAACGACCGCGTGCGGCTCGAAGGTAACATACGACAGCATTAGTCCCTCGCCGGCCAAGGTGTCGATCGTCACCCCCGGGAAGATCTCGTGGTGCGAGCACTCTTGGCGGTCAATGATATAGGCGGGCATCCGGTGGGCTCCTGGTGCACGGACAGTGGTGGTGGGTTGGCGGGATCGGTTCGCGGGTACACGACCGGCTATTCTGACGGACAGGCGGGTTGAGTGAAAAGTGTCCTGCCGGCGACCGTGTGGGGCGAAGCTGAGGGCCGCGTTTCGTCATGCCCGGCATGTGTTCTGGTGTGGGAGATACCCGATGTGGCAGGTCGGCCGCCAGAGAACGGCCCCACACGCGGCCTTGATTGGGCCTTGCAAATTGTTGGGGTGGGCTCATAATAAGGCCAAGTTGCACTCAGAGACGGACCGATGCGAAATTACTTTTATACCTATTTCTGGTTCTTTTTTAGCCTTCGGGGACGAAGGGCCGGAGGAGGTATTTAGCCTCGATCCAATCTAGGATCTTTCCAAAGCCCTGAGGACCCACTCCTCGGGGCTTTTTTTTTGCTCCTGGGGAATGTACCGGCGGGGCCTGTTTCTCCAGGACACGCAAATGATTGCCAAACTACCATCACAATTCGTTACGCAGGAGATTTTCTCGATGATCGTCGTCATGAAGAAAGATGCCACGCCGGACCAGATCAGCCACGCGGTCGAACGGGTTGAGGCATTGGGCCTCAAGTCGCACGTCATTGAGGGGACGGAGCGGACCGTGATCGCTGCGATCGGTGACAAGCGTGAAGAAATGAAAGAGGCATTGGAGAGCGGTGCCGGCGTTTCGGAAGTTGTTCCCATCCTCGCTCCTTACAAGGTGGCCAGTCGCGAGGTGAAGCCGGAGCCGACGATGGTGACCGCCGGCAGCCTGCAGGTTGGTGCCGGCATGCTGGGGGTGATCGCCGGTCCCTGTTCCGTGGAGAGCGAGGAACAGATTGTCCGTACGGCCCACGCGGTCAAAGCAGCGGGCGCGACGGCACTCCGGGGCGGCGCTTTCAAGCCGCGGACCAGCCCCTACAGTTTCCAGGGGATGAAGGAGGAGGGGCTGAAACTGATGGCGTTGGCTCGCGAAGAAACGGGGTTGGCCCTGGTGACCGAGGTGATGTCGACCGATGACGTCGACCTGGTCAGCGACTACGCCGACGTCTTGCAGGTGGGGGCACGAAACATGCAAAACTACCGGTTACTCGAGGCGGTCGGTAAGAGCCACCGCGCAGTGCTCTTGAAGCGGGGCGCGAGCGCGACGATGGACGAGCTGCTGCTGGCCGCCGAGTACATCCTGAACGAGGGGAATCCCAATGTGATGCTCTGCGAACGGGGGATTCGTACGTTCGAAGGACACACGCGGTTCACGCTTCCGCTGGCCAGTGTCCCCTACCTGCACCAGAAGACCCACTTGCCCGTGGTCATCGATCCGAGCCACGGGACGGGCCACACCTACCTCGTTCCGGACATGGCGGCCGCCGCGGTCGCCGCCGGCGCGGACGGCCTGATCCTGGAAGTTCATCCCGATCCGGAAACCGCGCTCAGCGACGGCTACCAATCACTGAACTTCGAGCAGTTCGCGGCGACGATGGAGAAGTGCCGCAAGGTCGCCGAGGCGGTTGGGCTGCAGATCCATGCGGCGGAAGCGGTTGCGGCCGGGCGGTGAGTGCCGGCCGCTCGCCCGGTCAAGAACGAACCACCGATTACTACCTGGTGGTAGCCGTCGAGCATCAGGCGAAGTCCAGCCGGTGTGCCTTCGCCTCGTTGTAGGTCATGCTGTGCATGACGGAATGCCGCCTGGCATCGCGCAGGAACTGTCGTCAACGGATTCCTGTTCGCCACGGTCGCGACGCGAACGGTGACGATTTCACGACGGCATCGCCCGTCACGCCTGTTCGCAGCCTGCCCGCCGAGTGATAGAATGCCGGCCTTCGTGACTTGAGATCTTCCAGATAAAGGACCCGACATGGACGCTGAACAGCGCGCGTTAGAGCTTGGTGTGACATTCCCGGAACAGAAGCCGGGCTACTTGAATCTCTGCATCCGTTCCGGGAATCATCTGATCACGTCAGGCCATACCAGCGATCTGAAGGGCGTACTGGGGGGCGGGCTGTCGGTCGAACAGGGGTACGAAGGGGCCAAAGACTGCGCAATCAAGATTTTGCAGTCGGTCCACCACGTGCACGGGACGCTGAACGGACTCAAGGTGATCAAACTGCTGGGCTGTGTTTACTCGGCGCCCGATTTCACGGACCAGCACCTGGTCATCAACGGCGCGTCTGACCTGCTCCATGAGATCTTCGGCAAGGAGGGCGATGGCTACCATGCGCGTAGCGCCCTGGGATTTGCCGCGTTGCCGACCGGGGCGGCGGTCGAAGTCGAGGCGATATTTGAGATCAAGAGCGCCTGACCGGAAACCTCTCGACCGGAAACCGCTCGCTTGAAATGGGGGGGCGGCTGCGATGCGTCGTGCGGACACGGTCACTGGTGCAGGGTCGCAAAACGCGGCACAGGCTGCGGTGGATGGTTGAATTCTGCAGCTGCTGTCGTCTTGCATTGCCGATCGAACGGGGCCGACTGGCCGGCCTTTTCCTTAAATGCGTGGGTGATCGGGCACCGGTGGACGGCGACCAGCCAAGTTGCCTGGAACGGGCGGAATCGCTCGCAAATCAGCCCCGAAACGCACGCAAGGCAGCTCGATTGCCTTGTCGTGCAGCCGCGCCCAGCTGGCGACACCCCCGCCGCCTGGCTGGTTGCCGTTGCTGCGGACTGCCGGATTGGCGCGCTGCTTGCGTCAGCGGTGGGTTTCGAGAGGACCGGCCGATGGTCAACTGTCCTGCTCCAGCCAGCAGGTTTGTCGGACGGTCACTTCGCTTGGTCCGATTCCATAATCTCATCTGTCGGCAGACGTTTCATTCGCTACGCGAGAGAGTGTCATAATTGACCGAGTCGGAGGGTATCGAAGACGCCCGGCGTGCCGCCGCCGGGCGTCTTCTTCATTCTTGCCTGCGATCCGTTCCGATAGGGCTGCCGACCTTGACTTCACGAAGGCCTGGGCTATCGCGGATCATGCATCGGTGGCCGACGATTCAGTGCACGCCGCTGTGGACCTGTCACTGGCGATGAACCGGTCCAAAACGCCGCGCCGATCAGCCGAAACGCGTTGGTGTTCGGTTCGCTCCGCCATCAACGGCGCTGGGGGCTCAAGGCGGATGGCCGGCGAGGTGGCGTGTCAGACCAGCGAGGCATGGGGCGTTCCCACACGGTGTCCGATCCGTGACTTAACGGCAGCGAAGCGGCCTCGTTGATTACCACCATCCGGGTTACCGCGAGTCGCGCAAGAGCGTAGACAGGGGCGGTATTCTGCGGCGGCCGATCGCTTGCTCCGTCCCGCCCAATCACGTAGGTTACGTGGACGCACTGGCAGACGGTGGTTCAGGTGAAGCGAAGCAGCTCGATGGTCACGACCTCTCTTTCCAGCAAACTTGAATCCGCCTTTCTCGTCGCGCGGAAGGAGGGTAGCTGGTGTGACATCTACAAACTTCTACCGCGTCGCACAATGACCTTGGGTCGCGATCCGGCAAACGGGATCGTGGTGGCCGACGAAGAGTGTAGTCGCCGCCATGCGGAGATTGAGTTTGATGAGTCGTGCTGGTTCCTTGAGGACTTGCAGAGCCGCAACGGGACGAAGCTGAACGGTACCAAGATTTCCGGCCGAGAACCGTTGCGGACGGGAGACCTGATTTCGATTGGCAACGTTGAACTCTTGTTCACGTTTGATATTGCCCAGCCGTTGGATGGTGGCGGAACGGGCGCGGGTGGGGCGAGCACGAGCAGCCTGACGGCGGGCGCGGAATCGTTGACCGCCCTGGACGGAGAACGTTCGTCGCCCGAACCGGAGATCCTCGAGCGACGAAACCAGACACGCTACTTCACCGAGAGCAGTATTCTCATCGACGACGAAGAGTCCGGCGCGCGGGAAGCGATCGCTCGGCTGTTTCGGCTGGTGGTGAGCATGGTTGCGGCGTCGGACATCAGTGAGATCAGCGAGTTGGCGCTGGACGGGTTGCTGGAGGCGATTGGCGTGGACCTGGGAGCCGTGCTCTTGTTTCCCGCCGATGTCGAAGACCGGTCCGACCCGAATTCGCTCAGAATCATCGCCTATCGCGCCCCGGAGCAGACGCCATACCACAAAGTATCGACCCGCCTTTCCCGCGCCGCACTGCAAGAGAAACAGGCCGTCTTGGGAATCGACATGCAACAGGAAGGCAAGGGCTTTGAAACACTCAACGATATGCAGGCACAGAGTGTGATCTGCGCCCCGTTGCGGCACAATGGCCAAATCACGGGCCTGGTTCATTTGTACTCGCTGCAGGCGAACATGATGCTGGGCGCGAACGCGCTCGAGTTTGCGCTGGCGGTTGCGGATCAGTTGGCGATCAGGTTGGACGAACTGGCGGTGCGCGACTCGTTGAGCGATGAGCTGGACAAGGCGTTTCGCCAGAACCGCTCGCTACGTCAACTACTCGAAGTCGAGAGTGACCTGATCGGCAGCAGCGTCCCGATGCGCCGTTTGCGTGACTCGATTGCCCGTGTCGCCCGTTACGACACGACCGCGCTGGTCCGCGGTGAAAGCGGCGTCGGCAAAGAACTGGTGGCCCGCGCCATCCATTTCAACAGCAATCGCCGCGACTGTCCCTTCGTCTGTTTGAATTGCGCCGCACTGACCGAAACGCTCCTGGAAAGCGAGCTCTTCGGGCACGAACCGGGTTCCTTTACCGGGGCGACAGGGCGGAAGATCGGGAAGTTCGAGCAAGCGGATACGGGAACCTTGTTCCTGGATGAAGTGGGCGAAATGCCGATGGCCATGCAGGCAAAGTTTCTCCGCGTGCTGGAAGGACATAGTTTCGAGCGGGTTGGAGGGCACGAGCCCGTGCAGGTTGATACGCGCGTCGTCTCTGCCACCAACCGCGACCTGGAACGGGCGGTGGAAGCGGGCGAGTTTCGCAAAGACCTTTACTATCGATTGCAGATCCTGGAAGTCCGTGTCCCTTCGCTGAGAGAGCACGACGAGGATATTCCGGAGTTGGCGGCGCATTTTCTCGAACGGACCTGCCGCCGAGTCGGCCGGGAAGTGCCCCGGATTTCGGATGCCGCCATGGAACTGCTGGTGCGCAACGAGTGGCCCGGGAACGTGCGTGAATTACGAAATGTGATGGATCGGGCCCTGGTCTATTGCGAAGGGAATGAAATCGACGCCGGTGACCTGCACTTCACCAGCCGCCTCGATCTGGCAGCCTGGCTGGATGCCACGCACGAGCAGAATTTTCGTCCCAGGTCACTGGAATCGCTCGAGCGTGAGCATATCGAGGCAACGTTGCAATGGACCGAGTGGAACAAGCGTGAAGCCGCCAGGATTCTCGAGATCAACCGCTCGACGCTCGACCGCAAACTGGACCGCTATGGGATCTCCCCGCCGGAGTCATCGTCGCGGTAACCTGGATTGTTTGGGAATGAACAACCATTCAGGGCGCGTCAGTGTATAGCAAGCGGTTGTGGTTAACTTACCAAGAACGCCGTGCAGATCAGCCGGAGGGCGTTCGCGTCCGGTTTGTGCAGGTTTCGACTGAACCGGGGCTAACGCCCAACGGCTGATGAATGATCTGCGGTAACGCCCAGCGGTTAATGAGTGTTCCACGGTAACCTGGTTGCTGCATCCACCGATGCGCGTCCGATCTGCGCGTGGACCCATTTGCCGGGTGGATCTTCTCCCGCGTTACTCGGAGCGCAGTTCCGCGATCGCGTTTTCCAAGGCGACTTGCCCAGGTTGTGGTAGGCAGGCAAGAATCGAGCGGCTCGCTTTATCGACGTCCAGTTGAATGGCTGCCCTTTCGTCGGCCAGCCAGGCGGTCCCCATTTTCTCACGGACACCGGCCAGGACGTCGGCGGCCGATCCGCGCCCGATCAGGTCCGGGACAGGGTAGATCTCGAATTCGCTGTTGCGATGAAGCTTGTCGGCCGTTGTCACCTGGAGCAGGCCGCTGTCCACACAGCGATGGGCGAGTCCGCGTGGTGTGAGCAACTCATTGAGGGCGTCGACCAGGGGTGTGTTGGTGATGGTCAACGTGACTTGCGTATCGGCGTTCCAGCCAGCCCCAGTGAGCGCCTGCCAGTCGATCAGCAGGTGACACTTGGCGGACTTGGCCAGCCGGTCGATGACGACGTCGAGCGGTGTTGGTTGAAAGAAATTCAGGGTGATCCTGGCCTGCAGGGCATCGCGGCAGCGGGCCGTTCGTGATGCGAGGTTGGACTTCGGCCCCCCAACGTCGGTCGACGGGCTCAGGCCCCTCGCGAGCCGCAGCTTCTCCAGAAACTCGATCACCTGCCGGTGTGCGGCAGAGGACTGCTGCACGACCAGTTCGTCTGCGTCGACGGCGATTCGCCCCAAGCCGCCCGCTGTTTGCCATGATTCGGGAGCCACCAGCCGCGTGATATCGTTCTGCAAGGCCGTCATCTCTGGCGGGGACGCGGCCAGGTCGGCGACTGCCACGCGCTGGCGATGGACTCCTGCTTCCGGCAATGTGATCAGGAGCTGGTCTCCGGCAAGTCGCAGCGCGAGGCCTTGCGATTCCACGACGTCTTCGAGCAGTCGACGTGTGGTTGTTTCTTTCTGATGCGCAGAGACCGGCGTGTCGGCTGCAACGTCCGACCACCGCAATGCATCCGGGATCAGGGTAATCGGGATGGTGCTGAGATTGGCGACGAAGCGGAGAAAATCGTTCAAGGGCATGTTCTCGAACTGAATCTCCGGGATCGTGTCTTCCAGCCGAGCCGCTAGATCGATTGCGCGCGGCTCCGGACGCGGGGGACCGATGGGCTCGCCCCCGAGTTCTGCGGGAGTCCGACGGGCGACCTCGGCGGAAGCTGATCCATCCCCCGGCGGCGTGCCGTCCAGTAATTCCTCGAAGGATTTGAGCGTCTTCTCCATCGACGTGTCGACCGCACCGGTGATCTCATCAGCGGGATTCAGGTCCGGCGGCGCTTCGTCGAGCGGCGACGTTGCCACGAGGCCGGGCGGATGCTCGTCCGCGGGAGGCGCCGACTCAGGCAACGCCGTACCGCCGGTTGCGATCTCAGGGGCAGCTGGATCAGGCGAAGCCGGACTGTTTGCCTCCACTGCGGTTGCGCCCGGTGCGATCGGACCCCCGTTCGCGGATTCGGGAGAGACGGGCTTGGATGGTGTCGACGGACGGGTCGGCGGCTCAGCCGACGACTCCCCATGCGCCGGATCGTCGGCGGGCGGCGAGTCGGCCGGTTGGCGAGGTTTGGCCGCGGTTGCATCGGGCGCGCCGGGCCCCCCCTGCCCTGACGTGGCCTGGTCGGCGGGCGTCTCGCTACCTTCGCTGGCGACCGTCTGAGCCCCCGGCGACTCGGCAACCGCCACTTGCTTGTTGCGGGACCACTGCATCGCAACCAGAGCAAACACGCCGACGGCGACGAAAATCCCCAACGTGGCGGCTCCGGCGAGCATCAACCAACTGCGAATCCGGTGCGAGCTTTCGGAGGTCCAGGCATCGGTCGGCAGGAGAGGTTGGTCCGACATCACCGACGCGGGTATCTCTGGCAGCGGGATCTCCGTGGGCGGCGAGATGTCTGTTGGGGGCGGTGGCAGTTCGGGGATGCCGTCGGGACGATCTCGCGTCCCGTAGACCGAGAGATCTTCGACGGTATCCGAGAGAGGTTCGTCCGTACCGCGATCATTCGTTTCCGGCTCGTCGCGGCGGCTCGGCGATGTCGAGGGCGCGACCGGCGGCTCAGGGCCGGCGTCGCCAGGCATGGATGCGCGCATCGAGTGCTCGACCTGAGGAGCGTCGCGGTCGGTCGCGGAAGATGCGAGATCGTGCCCCGGCGGATGTGGTTCGGCGGCGTTTTTGCCCGGAGCGCGGGGCGTCGTTGTCTGAGGGGCTGCGGCGTGAGCCGAGGTCGCCTGGGAGGCCGCCGCCGCAGACGGGGTGTTGGCCTGGTCGGCGGCCGCAGCTTCTGGATCTGCAGGACGCTCGACCAACACCATGCTGCTGCACTTGGGGCAAGTGAGAATCTGGCCGATGGCCGACTCGTCACGGACCTTCAGCCGAGCTCGGCATGTCGTGCATTCGATGGTGAATGGGGCCACGAAGTTCCCTGCCTCTGGTCGGTCGCTCACGACGTCAGGGCTGCCGCTCCCATGCGGCGACGCCTGTTCGGCAATTGTACGCGTCAGATCGAGCTACGGCAGGCGAAACACCTCCGGCAGCGTGTATTTCTGATCGGCAACCTGCCGCGTGGTGATAAGGATAATGCGATTTGAAGGATTGTCCGGCGCGGGCGCGACCACCCAGAGCAGCTTTTGGTCCTTCTGATTCGGCGCGGTCACGGTGGTCACGGGGTTGGCCTTCATGACCATTGCGGTCAGCACCTCCGCGACCGTCTTGTCCTCTTGCTGGAAGTCGCGGATCTGCCCGTTCCGCGTGATGCCGTCCAACTTCAAGTCGTCGCCGATGATCTTGATGGCGAATTCGAACGGGAGTTGATAGGTCGAGGTGACCTCCTTGACGACGTTCTGCATCGAGAACTCGAGCGAGTCTTGATCAAAGCTGATCGAAATCTTCGAGTTCAGGACCTCTTCGATCGTCTGGGGCCCAGTTTCCTGGGGGGCGGCCGTGCTGGCGACCACGGCGCCCGGCGTCGATGCGAGCATCATCTCTCCGCCGAACACGAGATTGTGGGCAGCAACAACCGGGAGGATCGTGTTGATGACCGCGTGGTTTCCTTCGACGCCGATGCGGGTGTGCTCGTGCAGGAAGCTGACCATCCCCGGATAGCGGAAGGCGACGGCCCGCCAGTAGGGACCCGGATTCAGATTGACAATGTACGATTCGATGGCTTGCGGCATCTCCTGGAGACGATCGCGGAACTGGGTAGCCAGCGTGTAGCGGTCGACAACAATGTCGCTCTCCATCCGCATTTCAAAGTACAACTGATCGGTGAAATGCAAACTTACCATTGCCGCCTTAAGTCCATCGCCGAGAAACCAACTGACCGGCCCGAGGGCTTTTTCGTTGTTGCCGGTGAAGATCGAGCGGCCGTCTGCAAAGAAGAAGTTCGGCGCGAAGAACGCATTAACATGTCGCTCGCCATCGGACGCACGCACCAATTGGCCGATTTCGCGGCGCAGCAACGGGGGCGCCGCATCGGTGCTTGCCAGGTCCGCGATCTCCGTCGGATGTCCCATCACGAATGCGCCATCTCCGTCCGCAGGAACGTAATAGGCCCAGCCGTTGGGCGACTCCAGGAACGGTTTGCCGCCGTTCTCATTCTCGGTGGGGTTCCCCCATTTCTCCTGCAGGGCATCGGCGCTGATCGGCGACGCCGGGTGGACCACCAGCGAAACCCGCGGGAACTGGCCGCCGTTGCCGTACATTCCCAGCACCAACTGCTCGATCTCTGCCAACTCGAATCCGGAAGCAGTTTCCCACGCGGTTCGGGCCGCGGCGAAGTCGGGGCCCAAAGCGCGGAGGACTCGTTCTCCTTCGGCGTTCGCCAACATCTCGCTGGGGCGGGCGATGAGAAAGACCTGCGCGCCGCCGGGTAGGAAATCCAGGTTGACCGCCGATCCGTTCGTCGGCGAGGCCCACAGGACGTCACCGTTGTCGGCGATCTGCTCGACGTCTGCCGCCGCTGATTGCGCGGCCGGCCGGGAATCGTTGTCGCCGCGCGGAGTGCTGCGAGGTGTGGCGGTGCCGTTGGCTGCAGTCCGGGTGCCGGGGTTTGCGGCCGGTGTGCTCACGGGGATTGCCGCCGCGCCGCTCGTCGTGCCCGGCGGGGTGCCGCCGGCGGTGCCCGCTGCCGGCGCGGGCGTCGGGGCTTGGTCAAGGTTCAGGAGCACAATGATGCCCACGATGGAAACGACCACGGCCGTGCCGACGGCCGATCCGGCGAAGAGCAACTGCTTCTTCCGCTTGGCCCGTTCACGGGCAGCCCGACCGACTGCCGTCGTCGGGGCGACCGACTTGCCTTTCCGGCGAGGAGCGGCTTTCAGGTTCACGGCGGGCCCGCTGGGGGTGACCTGCGGGGCCGCCGAGGGAGCGGCTGGCGTTGCAACCGGGGTTGCAACGGGTGCCGCAACCGCCGCTGGTGCTGCCGCTTGGGGAGGCGTCGGGCCGACCGGGGTCGCTACAGCAACTGCCGGCGCCGCACCGACCGCCGCCGGTGTTG
The DNA here is from genome assembly GCA_030430075.1 of bacterium. GTDB lineage: Bacteria > Planctomycetota > Planctomycetia > Pirellulales > Pirellulaceae > ARS98. The sequence goes on along the minus strand of JAUIGN010000045.1, from coordinate 2,999 downwards.
TCGCGGCGACCTGCTGTCGCGCCAGCCACTGTTCGTAAACAAGTTGCGTTGCGGTCGGCGTTGGAGGTTGGAGAGCCAGCCCAGCGGCATCCAGGTAAGGCGTCATTTGGTCCGAAACGATGGCTGCCTGCTGGAAGCGCACTCCCGGGTTCTTAGCCATCATGTAAGCGACCATCTGCGCGACCGCGCCGGGGACGCGTTGAGGATCCAGTGGCTTGATCGCTTCGGTGGCGTGCCGCTGTAGCTTCTCGGCGACCGTTCCGCCTGGGAACGGGACGCTTCCCGAGAGAAGTTCGTAAAGCGAGCAGCCCAGTGAATAGATGTCGGTGACGACCGATGGAGTCGCACCTGGCTGAGCGAGCTCGGGGGCCATGTAATCGGCGCTGGCCTGGATTCGCTTCTGCTCGTCACCACGGGCCTCACTGAGGGGTTGGAGTGGAACGTTCGGATCGATCAACACTTTGGTCAGGCCCGATCGATCCAGCCAAAGGTTGCTCGGCCGCACGTCACCGTGGGGACGCCCGTGTTGATGCGTGATTGCCAGGCCGGCCGCTGCGTGGCGCATCATCAGGCAGGCCTGGGCAACGGGAAGCGGTCCGCTGGCCGCCAGGTGTTCGGCGATCGTGCAGCCCTGCAGATTCTCGAGCACGAGGAATTTGTAGGACTTCAGATCGACCGCGTCGTAGCACCGCACGACGTTGGGGTGGACGATGGTCGGGAGGGTGGATTTGAGTTGTTGCCAGCGATTCGCGTCCTGTGCCGCCTGGCCCGTGATGAACATCAACAGGACCGGGTGATTCGAGCCCGCATGGGCGGCTCGAAACGCGCCCGCCAATCGGCCCTTCTCGATCCGGTCGTGGATCTTGTATTCGCCGTAGAAAAAAGGGCCGGAACGTCCGCCTAGAATGATGGTCGCCTGATAGCGACTGAGGATATTCTGGGAAACCAGCCATTGGGCCAGCGATTTGGGATTCCCCTGCCCTGCACTTCCCGTCACGCTGCCGTATTGGGCCGAGAGCTGCTGGCACTGGTCCGCGGTCAGCAGACGACTCTCGATGATGAGCTTCCAAAAGTCTGGGAAGGAAATCGACATTGGTGGTGCTCGATGCGTCCGAGGTGTGAGGTTGACTCAGGAATCGGCCTGGCCCGCGACAGGTTTGACGAACGTGGGGGCGGCAAAGTTTCCCGACCATTCCAATCTAACGCGCCGTCCGCCTTTCCTGCAAAGGCCGTCCGCCCGTTGAGGCGCCAGTCGATTCCTCTATCGTCCAAGGATACAAGATGTTACGAACTCAGGCCCGGCTCAGGAGGAAGTCCAATTGAGACCGCGCCGGTCGGCGATTAGGCGGACCGCACGATCGGCCGCTGCCCCTGCCTGAGAGCCGCAGTCTCCTGCAACGCGATCCCCAAGGTGGGGAGGCGGCCAGTCGCCCCGGTCGGCAAGTTACCGGCCCGATCGACGGCCGGCCAATGCTCAGGATCCACGTACGATGGTGAGGTCCCGTCTCCAGCCGACGGCGGCGGTGCACGTTCTTGCTGGCGCGATCGCGCCGCGGAATGGCTGGTGGCGTGGGTGGACGCAGGCTACGGGGGGTGTTCTTGCCTGGTCAGCGATTAAAAGACGACATCGTCGAGCGTTTGGTCTCTGCGGACGGTGACCGATTTCCATTCGTAACGATGGCCCCGCAGAAGTTCCGTGGCCGGCAGGAAGTATCCGCCGATCTGCGCCAGATCGGCCCTGACGGGGTCTTCGTTCGCATCCCGATTGCGGTTGCGTGAAAGGATCAGCAGGAAATAGTCGCCCGCGGAAGGTAGGCGAAGGTCATAGGCCCCGTCGACATCGGTTCGCGTGTAGGCGCCGCCGAACATCCGGATCGCTCGCAGCGCCGAGTGGTTTTCCTGGGGCTGGGGGTCTGAAGGACGCAAACCTTCCACTGACGCCCGCTGCTCGGCGCTGGGCCGGTGGTCCTGCGGCAGGACGATCACGACCGATCCCTCGTCCGGGATCTCGGTACCATTCTGGGTCAGGTATTTGACCTGGCCGCTTACGGTGCATGGTTGGGCGACGACCTGTGCCGGTTCCGGTTCTGCCTGCCCGCCGCCAACGAGAACGCCAAATACGAAGGCGATCACGGCGACCACGGCCAGCAGGATTCCTTGCGCGTAGAGCACGGTGCGCGGCAACGACACCCGATCGATGTTGACGTTGGTGGGGACGGTGGTGATTGGATCCGCGTCGTCTTCGTACACCCATTCGGCGTCGTCGTCGTAGACGGCAAACTGCGAATAGAAATCGGCTGCGTCCGGCTCGGATTCGGGCGGTTCCGCTGCGGCGGGACCCGGTGATGTCGTACCCCGAGTGGACGCTGCAGGAACGGTTACCTCCTGTTTGCATTTCGGGCACTTGGCCACATGCCCGACCTGGCGCGATCGCGCGGTGAGCTTCTGGCCACACTGTTCGCAGGCGAAGCGGATTGGCATGCGGAGAACCTGCCCCCCTGGGCAACGAGTTATCAATAACTTCCCGCACGTCCGTACCGCTGAGTTTCCGGCAGTTGTTCTTGGCTCGTTTCTTGAGTCAAGAACGGCGGGGCTGAAGATTGGACCGAGCAATCTGGCCGGGGCGCGAGGCGCGACCACGCGGGCCATGCCCTCATTCTAAACCAACCCGTCCGCTGCGTAGCTCCAGCCCGGAGAATTAATGACGCCGATTATTCTTCAACGAACGCCATTTCAGGGCATGTCGCTGCGTCGTCGTCGATTGGGGTGAACTTTCCGGGAGCGTCACGCTTGCCTGCCGGACGCGTTGACGTGCGGTTTCCTCTGTGAATAACGAAACCGGGGCTAACGCCCGACGGCTGATGAGTGAACCGGGGCGAACGCCTGACGGCTGATGAGTGAACCGGGGCTAACGCTTAGGTTTGGCCACATTTCTTGTACTTTGTTTTTGCAACGTCGTATCCGATGACCATGGGGAGTAGTTCCTTCCATCCTTCCCA
>JAUIGN010000044.1 GCA_030430075.1 bacterium | reverse complement strand
GCCACGTGCCAGAGAAGCTGGAATATCGTGTTGCTTTCGTCGACTCATGGCAGTCTCCCCGAATGGTGAAACCTGCCACGATAGCAACGCCGTCAAAATGTGTCATACACGCTTGCCGGAAGGACACCATCAAGCTACCGGTCATCAAGCTGCCGGTCATCAGGCTGCCGGTTACGACAAGGGCCGGCAGCAGCCATGATGCCGCGGATCGCGTCGAACTGAGCATTGCGAATTCTCCGTCTTTGTGGGTGACCGCCAGACTGACCCGAATCGGTTTTCAGTCGACGTTTGCAACTCCCCATTCCCACGTCCGCCGAGCGAAACGCGACTCTCCTCAATCTCTCATTTTTCGCACAAATCCGAGTCCCCGGCAAACCAGCTCGGCCTGTCCCCTTTGGGCCCGCGGTTGCCGCGGTCCGCCGCCCTGTTTCGGCCGCCGCTCAAGTGGTTAGCACGTCTCTTGCAGTCGTCTGCCCGACGTTACAATCAACCCTCATGGTTTTCGATCAAGACATCATGGCGGCGGCGCAGGCCGTACGGCGAGGCGAACTGGTCGGCCTGCCGACGGAAACCGTCTACGGGCTGGGCGCGAACGCGCTCGATGCCGAGGCGGTCGCGAAGATCTTTGAGCTCAAAGGACGCCCCCGGTTCGACCCCCTGATTGTGCATATTGCCGAGCCCACACAGCTGCCGTCCCTGGTGACTCGTGTGCCCGCCGCCGCGTCCGCCTTGGTCGAACGCTTCTGGCCCGGGCCCCTGTCCGTGGTGCTGACCAAGCAGGACCGGGTTCCCGACATCGTCACGGCCGGTCTTTCCAGCGTTGCCGTGCGTTGTCCTGCGCATCCGGTCGCCCGGCAATTGATCGGTGCTGCCGGCGTCCCCATTGCCGCACCGAGTGCAAATATGTTTTGCGCGGTCAGTCCGACGACGGCGGAACATGTCGCGGAGCAGTTTGGCGATCGGCTCCGATATATCCTCGATGGCGGGCCGTGCCGCGTCGGTGTCGAGTCGACGGTGGTGTCGTTCGTCGGACGAACGCCGGTCCTCTTGCGTCCAGGCGGTGTGACGTTCGAAGAAATCGAGGCGGTGATTGGACCGCTGGAGAAGACCGAGCAACCGGCTGGGCCGGCCGCCGCCCCCGGTCAGCTCCCCCGCCATTACTCGCCATCCACGCCGCTCACGCTGACTTCCGGCGATCCGCCGGCCGGGCCCGCGCGCGTCGGGCTGCTGACACTGCGACGGCCGGCCGAAGAGTCCCGGTTTTCGTCGATCGAGGTACTTTCAAATCGCGGCTGCCTGCGGGAAGCGGCCTCGAAACTCTTTGCCTCCCTCCGCCGGCTCGATACCCAGCAACTCGACCTGATCATCGCCCGCCCCGTGCCGGAAACCGGCCTGGGCATCGCCATCATGGATCGTCTCCGTCGCGCTGCCAATCAGCCCGAATACCGGGATCCATCCAGCTAGCGGAAGGCTGCGGGCAGTGAGCCGGCGGATCCCCGTCGGCGGCGGTCGCCAAATGCCGTTTGAAAGAAAGGTGAGTACGATGGTGGACTTGAATCAGCTCGAACAACTGTTGGGAGACTGGCGGGGCAACTGCAAGACCTGGTTCGAACCGGACAAGTTGGCCGATGAGTCCGAGGTTACGGGCCAGTTCGCGCTGCTGCTCGACGGTCCCTTCGTCCGCCATTCCTATCGGAGTGCAATGCGTGGCCGACCGCGGTTCGGCGAAGAGACGCTCGTCTACGACGGGACGATGGCACGTTTCCAATCGAGCTGGATCGATAGTTTTCACATGAGCTCGGCGATTATGTTCTCCCAGGGACCCAAGACCGACGACGGTTTTGCCGTGACCGGCTCCTACGACGTCGGGCCGCAGATACCCGCCTGGTTCTGGCGGACCGAGTATCGGCTTGTCACCCCAGACCAACTGCAGATCACCGCCTTCAACATCTCGCCGGAAGGCGAAGAAGCGAAGGCCGTGGAAACGATTTACCGTCGAATACGGGATGGAAATGCCGTCTAACGCGGATTGTTCATTAGCCGTTGGGCGTTAGCCCCGGTTCCTTTGAAAACAGAGCAAACCGGACGCTAGCGCGTTCCGGCTGAGATGCGAGGCGTTTTGGGTAAGTTCACCACAAGAGATTGCGGCACAGTAACTTGCACTGAATCGTCAACTTGCACTGAATCGTCAACTTGCACTAAATCGTCGCAGGTTCATGAATCATCCGGGCTAAACTCCGGGAGAGACATAAGGGTCTGATCTCCCGCTTCGAGTTCGGCAAAGATCCGTTCGCGAAGCGTCATGTCGTCCGACTCGTCGTGCCTTGCCGGCAGAGGGTCGTCGCCGCCGTCCGCGAGGCCGTCACCGTCGGCGAGGTTGTCGCGAAGGAAAGGCCAGGCGTCAGCCGGCAGGTCGTCAGTGCGGTCCGCCGGGCTCCACAACGGAGGCGCGTGGCGTGGCGTCGACCGGCCGGGAACCAGCAGGCCGGCCATCAGCGAGGTTGGATGAAACCCGCCCGCCGCCATCTCGAGTTCGTCGTGGTTGTCATGGTCGTCGTGGGTATAGCCGAGCACGTGACCCAGTTCGTGGCCGATCACGTGGAGGAGGTCGATGCCGGCCCGCGGCTTGCCGGGCTCCTCAAGCCCCAGCCCGCGGCGTGCCAACCGTGGCGACGCCCCGATCTGCCATCCCCATCCGGCGGCGTCGGCGTCCAGCAGCAGGCCGGCCGATGTTGCCCCTCCCAACATCGTTCCTGGCAGATCCACCACGCTGACATTCACATTTTGCAGCAAGCGGGTTTCGGCTGCCGAGAGTCCGGCCGTCTCCCACAGCTCGATGGCGGCCGGCAACAGAGAAGCCACCTGGTCGACCGTCAGGCTGGAGTTGCCGGTGGCCTCGGTCGGCTGCCCGGCGCTTGCCGCCCGCAATGGCTCCACGAACTCAATCCGGACGGCATCCGCGATCACATACTGATTGGCGTCGTTGGCCAGCGTAACCGTTAAGGTGGTTCCGGTGACGCTGACCACAGAGAGGTTCTGGAACGCGGTGCCGGCGTCCTGGAAGTCGGCCGTTGGCGAAAGTTCCTGGTTGACGCGCGTTGTTGAGAGCAAATTTGCCGGAGCGGCCGTTCCGTTGTACAGCCGATAGGGAGCGTTCGTCGCCCGATTGGGATGAGGTACCCAACTGGCAGAGACCACGTAATCGCCGGCCACCGGGACCTCGAACGTCCAGGACGCCACGTAGCTGCCCGAGCCGGGGCCGGCATAGTGCACGTCGCCCTCGCGTCCGACCCCCGCGTAGCGTGTCCAGCCATACGATCGCTGGAAGCCTACGCTCCCGTCATCAATGATTTGGGGCTGTGCGGCGGAGGCGACGGTCCCGGTCAAGTCGAAGTTGAAGATGCCCTCGTCCGCGTCGCTGGTCGTGAAGCTGAGCTGACCGGAGAAATTGCCGAGCGTCGCGGCGTCGAGCGTCACGGTGAAGGTGGTTGATGCGCCCGCCGCCAACAACGTCTGTCCAAAGCTGGAAGCGGTGAACCCGCTCGGCACCTGGATCGGTCCCGACAGCGATAACGGCAACGCCCCTGCGTTGGCGACCGTGAATGTCTTGCTGACCGGCGCGCCTTGAATGGTCGAGCCGAATTCGGTCGTCGTTTGCCCATCCACGACCGCGGTGTTTTCATCGTAAACGACGATTTCGGTATCCAAGATACGCTCGATGCGGATCGCGTCGGCAATCACATAGCCATTCGTCTTGTCGGACATGGCCACGGTGATCCGGTCACCGTCGGTGAAAAAGTCGCCCAGCACCTGCCAGGCAACCCCTTCGTCGTTGATGCCGGCCGGGGCCAGCCGTTGATTGACGAGGACCGGGTCCAAGCCGTTGACCGCAAACGGAACCGTCGTGCCGCGATTCGAGTGGGGGACCCAGGTGGCGGCGACGCGGTACCCGCCCGGCGTTAACTCGGTGAAATCCCAGGTTGTCGCGTCGTTGCCGCTGCCTGCCGCAGAGTAGAGCAGGTCCTGTTGAAAGCCGGAACCGTAACTCGTCCAGCTTCCCGAAAGCGAAAATCCGGGATCTCCGTTGTCCACGATGACCACCTGCGGGGCCATCGTCACTTCCGCCAGCAGCGAGAATTCGAAGTCCGCTTCATCGGGATCATTGTTCAGGAAGGAAACTTGGCCCGAATAAGTGCCGGGGGTCGACGTATCCATGCCGATCGTGAATGTCGTCGAGGCCTCCGGCGCCAGTGTGTATTGGCCAAACTGCGAAACGGTGAAGTTGCCGGTCGCGTTGGCCAGGTCCAGCACGAGTGGTTCCGTGCCGATATTGGTGACCACAAACTCGCGGCTGACCGTTTCGCCTTGCCGGAAGCTGCCCAGGTCCAACACGCCGCTCTCGTCCGCAATAATGTGCCTGTCAACGGTGACGCGGATCTCCGGACTGCCGATCCGTTCGATCCGGATTGCGTCGGCAATCACGAATCCGTTGGCGTTGTTGGAGAGTGTCACGTCGAATGTCGTTCCGGCGATGGTGAAGTTGCCCAGATCCTCCCAGGCCGTGCCGGCTTCAATGAAGTCATTGGGCGCCGCCCGCTGGTCAATCAGGACCGGCGCATTGCCGTCAACCGAGTAAGGCGCGTTGGTCGCGCGATTGGGATGGCCGACCCAGGTTGCCGACACGCGATAGATGCCAGGCGCCGGGATGGTGAAACTCCACGTCGACACCGCGGATCCGGTCCCCGCGAAAGCATACCGTGCGTCCCCCTGATATCCGGCGCTGGTGAACGGAACCCAACTGCCGGTCGTGCTAAAGTCACTGTCGCCATCGTCGAGGATCAGCGGGGGAGGCGTGATATACACCTCTCCGGCGACCGTGAAGTTGAACGGATTTTCGTCAGGATCGTCCGAGGCAAACGAGACCAGGCCGCTATAGCTGCCGGCCGTCGTCGCCGGCAGGGTCACCGTGAACGTCGTGGTCTGGCCGGGATTCAAGACCGTTTGGCCAAACGGCGAAACCAGGAACCCGCTCGGCACCGCAATCGGCTCGACCAGCGTCAACACCTGATTCCCGTCGTTGCTGACCGTGAATGTCTTCTGAACCGGCAGGCCGACCAACGTCGGTCCAAAGTCGACCGTGGTGACTCCCGCCGTGACAGGCGAGCCGTCGACGGCCACGCCGACATCCGGTTCCATCAAGGGGATCAGCCGGACGGCATCCGCAATCACGAACCCGTTGGCGGCATCGCTCAGCTGTACGTCCAGCGTGCTGCCGGTTACGGTCACGTCGCCCAGGATTTCCCAAGCGGTGCCGGCCTCCATCAAGTCGCCGGGGGCCAGTTGCTGGTTGACCGTCGTCGTCAACGGCGTGGCGCCGCCGGTCATGGTGAACGGTGCATTGGTCGCTCGATTGGCATTCGTCGTCCAAGTCGTGGCGACCTGGTACACCGTTCCCGGAGTCAGGCCGGTGAATCTCCAGGTGGCGGTGTCGCTGCCGCTGCCGGCCGCGCTGTAGGTGACGTCGTTCTGGTAGCCTTCACCGACAACACTGGTCCAGCCGCCGGAGGGGACAAAGCCCGGATCCCCGTCGTCGATGACCCCTGTGGCCACATTACCGGTCACCGCAAAGGAAAATGGATTCTCGTCGTTGTCCGAGTTGTAGAAGACGACGTCGCCGCCGTAGAGACCGGGCCGGTTTGCATCGAGCCGCACTTCGAACGTGGTCGTCTGCTGCGGTGCGAGCGTGGTCTGACCAAAGGAATTCACCACGGTGAACCCGGCAGGAACCTCGATCGGTTCAGCCAAATGCAGATCTGTTCCGCCCTGGTTCTCGACGGTGTAGGTAAGCGTCACCGGCGCGCCCACCGTGGTTGGGTTGTAAGCGATGCTGGTGACACCGTCGGTGATGTCCATGGCCCCCTGGGATACGACGATCTCCGGGTTAATGATGCGTTCAATCCGGATCGCATCCGCAACGACGAACCCATTCGCGTCGTTCGAAATCTCGACCGTCAGCGTATTGCCCAGGATCTGGTAGCTGGGGTCCAGATCCATCCAGGGTACGCCACCCTCAGAAAATGAATTGGGATAGGTTGACGGGGAGACCATTTGATCGACGCGAACCGTCTCGGCAGTGGGGCCGCCGAGTACCGTGAAGGGGGTGTTGGTGGCGCCGTCCGGGTTGGCGACCCAGGTGGCCGAAACGCGGTACTGTCCGGGCTCCAAGCCGGTGAACACCCAGCGGGCCGTCGCTTCACCGATGCCGGGGGGCGCCACCGTCGCGTCGCCGTTCCAGTGTCCGTCACAATCGGGATACCGGATCCACTCGCCACTATCCAAAATGAATTCGGGATCAAAGTCGTTGATCACGATCGGTGTGCTGGGCGTATTGCCGAAGTTCAAATCGGCCGCAGTCTGGCCGGGCACGAGGTTCACCGTATGCGGTGCAAAATTGGCTGGGAACGTCTGGTAAAAGCCGACCGGCGGGACTTCACGAATGGTGACGGTCCCGGGCCGCAGGCCGGCCAACTGATAGGCCCCCGCGGCATTCGTTACGTCGCTCGGCTCGCCCGGTCCGAAGACGCCGTCGTTGTTCAGGTCCGCGAAAATCGTCACACCGCTCAGCGGCCCTTCGCCGCCATCCTGAACTCCATTGGCGTTTGCATCGTTCCATTTGATCCCGCCGGCGGTGGCCGATTCCGCATAGCCGAAATCGACGTCCGTGCGATTCTGGCCGGCGGTCAGCCCGACTTCCGTTGCCGAGTTCAGGTTGCCGTCCAGGTCATACGTGTTCACGAAGCCAGCGGGGACCGTGCCGAGATCGACAGCGACACGAAACGTTCCGGCCGGGAGGCCGCTAAAAGAATAGGCACCGCCGCCGCTCGTGACCGTCGTCAGTGACACGTCATCACCGTCGCCGAAGATTCCGTTGCCACCCGGCCAGACCAGGTTCACGGTGATGCCGTCCAGCCCGGGTTCGCCGACGTCCTGCACACCGTCCCCATCCAGGTCGTGCCAGACGAAGTCACCCAGCGAACCGAGCAGTTCCGAGTCCGCATCCACATAGTCATTGACGCCACCGCTGCCGTTCCGTTCGCCGTCGGTCGCACCAGGCGCGCCGGGGGGCTGCGATCCCGTGGGGTTGTTCGGTGTCCCGTTGGCGCCGGGCAAGCTCGTGTAGGTTACATCCGCCGTGTTCGAGACGGTTTGTCCGTTCACATTCAGGACCGCCGTGTAGGTCACGACGACGCTGCTGCCGACCGGCATCTCGTCAATGCGGACGTCGACCGTGGTCGCGGTCGAATTGCTGGTGTCGGCGCCGGTCGCGCCGCCCAACAGGCTGACCGCGACGCTGCCTGTGTCAAGCGTCAACTGGGCAGGCAGACTGTCGAGCAACCTCGCATCGTAAGCGGTGGTCGACCCGCTGCTGGAGAATGTCACCTGGTAGGTGACGCGGTCGCCGGTGAAGGAAACGACCGACTTTTGGACGTCATCGATTGACGGTTCGACCACATTCACGGCGACCGTGTTGTCGCCCGGGTTCTGCGGGCCGATCGGCGTGCCGTCAAGGTCGACAAGGAAGCTGTTGTTGAGCACGTCGCCGTCGTTGGTGTCCACGGTGTTGTTGACCAGGACGTTGTACTCCAACGTAATGAACTCCGAGTTGGCATCGTCATCGAAGTTGGTGATTTCACCCAGGTCGAAGAATACCTGTTGGCCGACCGTCGTGATCCGCCCGGCACTCAAGAGGTGCGTTGGAGGGATGTCGCCGTTGTTGGCGCCCAGCAGGTCGGCACCGGCGCCCATCGGGACATCCGACGTGAACGAGACAAAGACCTGCGTCGTGTCGACCAGTTGCAGGCCGGGGTCGAGCGTATCGATCATCCTCAGGTTCGGCAGCGTTCCTTCCGTGACTTCGAATTGCAGCCGATAGCGGACCACTTCCCCGACGGCCGTGTCGTTTCCGCTGGTACTCGGCTCGGAGGTTGACACCAGCGACTTGACCGGATTGAGTGCGGTGGTGGTCGACGAAATCAGATCCGCCGGATCCGAGTCGGTGTAGGTCCGTTCGCCGGCGTCGGGACCGGGCAGGGTGCTCCATTCCAGGTCGGCAACATTCAAGAAGGTCTGTCCGGGGGTGACGCTGGCGTCGACGGTCACGTCGAACGTGAACTGGTATGTGGGATCTCCCAGAAGAATCTCCGTCCAGGCGAAGGTCAGGGTTTGCCCGGCCTGGGTTACCGCCGGTCCCGCGCCCGACAACACGTTGATATTTCCGGCGTAGGTCAGTCCGGAGGGGAGGACGTCGGTGATCGACACGTCGAAGGCGTCCGAGGTCGAGGCCGCCGTATGGTCGACGGTCAACGTAAAGGTGACCGTGTCGCCGCCGTCAACGGAGACCGTGTTGGTCTCCTTGGTGATTTCCAGGTCGGGTTCGACCACCTCGATGTCCACCGAATCAGTCAGTGGAACCGGGAGGCCGGTCGCGGTGATCTCCGCCAGGTTGGTCAGCGTGTCGCCGTCGAAGTTGACGACGGTTGTGTCCGGCAGCGTGTTCAGCACGCGCGTTTCCAGGGCAATCACAAAGGTGTCGTCGTCGGTGATTCCATTGGCGTCAATCGCGTTACGAATCGTCCCCATATTGAATACGATTCGGTCATTGACGCCGTCCGCGTTGGTGTCGGACAGCACCGGCGGCGGCAGCACCAGCGGACTTCCCACGCCGTCGGTGATGTCGCTGCCGACGAATCCCAGGCTGGCGGTAACGAACTCCAACACTCCCTCGGAGCTGTCCAGCGTGGGAAGGTTGTCGGCCACGACCACATTGGGAAACGTGCCGTCAGGAAGCGTGACAATTAAGCCGTAGGTCACGTATTCCCCGATCGTCGCATCCGTCAGCAGCGGGGCATGCTGGGCCGTCCCGGTGGACGGCTCGGACGTATCCACCACCTCTTTCGAGAAGTCCAGTGAGGGCGTGCCGACCAGGCCATCATCCATGTCACGGTAATCGTTCGCACCCGGTTCACCAGGTCCGCCGGCGTCGCCGGTCCGCTCGACGGAATACGGATTGGACGACTGAGGGGTGGTGACGTCGCCCGGCAAGCCGGTCCAGGCCAGGTCGGCCGTGTTGACCAGGATTTCGTTCAGTCCGACGGTGATGTCGAGCGTCACGTCGAACGTGATCGTGCTGGTGGCGGCCAGCGGGAAGTCGCTCCACTGGATGCTGAGGTCGCCGCCGGTTTCGTCGACCGGCCCGGACAGTACCGCGCCGCCGAAGTTGCTTACGCTGACCGAACCGGGCACGTAGGTCATCTTGTTGGCCAAGGAGTCGATCAGGTCGCTGAAATCGACGTCGAAGGCGTCGGCATCGCTAACCGGGCTGTGAGCGATCTCCAGCTCGAAAGTGATCGTGTCGCCGGCGTCGCCCAGGATCGGGTCTCCGTTCAGCTTGTTGACCTGCAATGTCGGCTCGACAATCGTCACATCCTGTGCTTGGGCGGCGAGCGTCCCCTGGCTCCAAGTCAGCTCGGTGGCGTTGTTGAGCTGGAAGCCGCGGCCGTTGGCGAAGGTGTTGAGCACCACCGCACGGTAGGTGATGGTGATTGTCTCGGCATCCGCATCGTTGTCGGCATTGGTGACCGTGGCCAGATCGATTGTCAGGCTGTCGCCGCTAACCGGGATCGAGGCATTCGCATTGGCCACCACCTGGGCAAATCCGCCCGGAATGCTGGTGGTCACGTTGGCGTTGCTGGGCACGATCGAATCGACGGCCACGATCGCCAGCCCGGTGTCCGGTGTGTCGATGACTTGTGTGCCGGGCATGGTCCCTTCGGGCACGGTGATCACGGTTTCGTACGTAACGATTTCGCCGATCGCCACATCGAGCCCGGTCGTGTGCGGCTGGTTGGTGGCGATCAGGGTCTTGGTGAACGTGGGGTCGATGATCTGCACGGCTTCCGAGTCGTTGTCGGCATAATCGTTCACCGGGCCGCCCGAGCCGTCACGTTCGCCGTTGGGGGCGCCCGAGGCGCCGGGAGTTTGCGACCCCGTGGGATTCCCGACCGTTCCCGTACCCGGCAGGCTGGTGTAGGTGACGTCGGCCGTGTTGGGAATGATCTGGCTCGGCTCGACGGCGCCCGTCAGTGTCGCCATGTAGGTCACGGAGACCGTGCCCCCGACCGGGACTTCGTCGATCGTGATATCGATCGTGCTGCCCGCCGAGTTGTCATTGACACCACTGGCTCCGGATCCCAGCACGACAGTCGGGGGGAGGGCCAGGTTGAGCAACGCCGGATTCAACGGATCGAGTAGCCGCACGTCAAAGGCGGTCGTCGTGCCCGTATTCGAATAGGTGACCTGGTACGTCACTGGATCCTGGGCGTCCGCTGGCGGCGTGCCGATGATCTGCTTGTCCACATCGGTAATGGAAGGCTCTAGGATGATGACATTGGCCGGACCGGACGTTTCGACCAGTTCACCACCGACATACAGGTCGAAGACATTCGTCTTCGTGTCACCGTTGTTGGTGTCGGCCGTGTTGAGCACGAGCGCATTGAATTCGATGGTTACCAGCTCGAAGTCAGCATCGGTGTCAACGTTGATTAACGTGCCCAGGTCGAACGTAATTGTCTGGGTCCCGCTGATCCTTCCCGGGGGGATCACAAACGTGGGAGGCACCGCGCTGTTATTCGCACCCAGCAAGTCCGGCGCGGCAAGGATAGGGTTGTCCGAAGTGAAGGAGAGTTTCGCTTCACTCACGTCGATCAACTCCAGGCCATCGGGCAGTCGATCGACAATCCGAAACTCGGTGTTGGTTCCCGCGGCAATCGTTGTTTGCAGTTCATAGCGGACAATTTCGCCAATGGTCACTTGGTTTGTCGGTGTCGACGGTTCCGAGGTGCTTACCGGCTTCTTTGCGAGGACCACGGGCAGCCTCACGAAGACGCTGGCCGGATCGCTGGTCAGGTAATCATTGGCCGTACCGCCCGGGTCGGTGTCATCACCCGTGCGTTCCGTGGATAGCGTGTTGTAGACGGATTGAGGGACGGTCACGTCGCCCGGCAGACTGGTCCAATCCACGTCGGCTTCGTTGGTGATAAACGTGCCTGCGACGGCGGACGTAAGAATCGTGACATCGAACTGAATTTGTGACGTGCTGCCGTCCGGAAATGAACTCCAGTTGGCGGTAACCGTTCCGCCGCTTTCCAACAGCAGGTCCGGTGCCAGACCCCCGGTGTGTTGGAGCGAAGCGGGTACGTAGGCAGTGTGTGGCGGGAGGATGTCCTCCAGATCGACGTCGAAGGCGTCCGCGTCGCTGGGGCCGGTATGGGACACATTGATCGTGTAGGTGACCGTGTCCCCCGCTTCGACGGCCAACAAGGGCATGGCCGTCTTGTTGACCTGCAACGTGGGCTCGACGATCGTGACGTTTGGCGCATTGTCCCGCACCTGCTGCGGTCCGAAATCGTCTTCCCAGCGCCAGTCGGCCCGGTTGTTTCGCCGGCCGCCGCGGTTGTTGTTGTCGCTATTGATCACGACGACGTCGTACGAGACGACGATCGTCTCGGTGACGCCGTTGTCCGTGTCGGCGTTCACGACGTTGCCAAAATCCAACGTCAGCTGGCGTCCCTGGTTGACATCCCCGGCACCCACATTGGTGACGATGACACCCGCGGCAACCGCGGGAAATCCACCCGGAACATCGGTCGTGACACCGGCGGACGCCGTGATGCTGTTGATTCCCACCACCGCCAGGCCGCGATCGAGACGGTCCTCCAGCGTCACATTGTTGCTGGTCCCTTCCGGAATGGTAATCTCCACCTCGTAGGTGACGATCTCTCCGATGGCGACGTCATTGCCGGCCGTATGCGGCTGGTTCGTGGCGGTGATGGTCTTGTCGACCGCCGGTGCAATGATCGAAACCTGTGCTTCGTCGACGAGGTCCTCGGCCGTGTGGTCGCCGCCTCCCGGAGCGCCCGCATAATTGAACAGCGTGGCCGTGTTCTCCAGCACTTCCAGTGGGTTGACGGAGACGTCGGTCACCAGGTCGTAGGTGACGACGGCGACGTTGCGGCCGTTGGTCGGGTTGAACGCATCAAGGGCCCCGCCGTCGGATCCGTCAGGTTGTTCCGGCGTCGGTCCGGGGTCTGTCAATTCGATACCACCAGCCGGATCGAACAGGCCGCTGCCGAGGTTGGTAAACGGGATGGCGGCGCCGGTACCGTCGGCAACATGGAGATTCAACTGGGCCGGACTTTCCGCGGCGGTGGGAATCCGGAAGCCGGCGGGCAGCGTGTCGCGAAGCTGCACGTCGAACGCCCCGCGGCGGCTCGATCCGGTATTCTCGAGCACGATCGAGAACGTCACCAGGTCGCCGGCATCGATGTCCGCCAGGTTGCTATCCAGGGGTGTCGCAGCCAGGTAGTTCGAACTCAGTGTGCCCCCGGCCAACCGCGCCCCGGCCGATCCGGGTGGCGAGATCGTGAGCGGTGCCGCGACCGGTGGCGACGGAGCAAATGCGGCCGCCGGCCCGTCGGTCGCGACCACGCCTTTCGTGATGTTCAGTTCGGGCTGGCCCAATTGAATCTGGACGATGCTGTCCTCGGTTGACGCCTCCAAGTGCGAGTTTGCTTCGAGGGATCGCACCTGGTTGGTCAAGAACAGGCCATCGGCAAACGGGTCATCCGCCGTGGTGACCGTGAAGAGCAGATGGACGGTCGACGTCTGGTTGGCCGGATCATCGTAGTCGCCGTAGAACAGCCGAAGTTCGTTGCTGGGGACATCGATGCTGAGCTGTGGCGGGGAAAAGAAATCGGGACCAGCCGATGCACCCGACAAGGCAAAGAAGGTATCATTCGGTCCGAATTCGACGACGCCCGGCGCCGGTGCGTTATTCGGGTTCGCATCAACCACGAAGCTCCAGACCGGCCCGACCGTTCCGTCCGCATCGGGGTCGTCCACCTTGAAGACCGGCAGCGGGAGGAAATCGAACAGCTCGAAATTGACGAACGTCGAAATGGGATGGGTGTACTCCAGGCTGTACGTGACCGAATCCCCCGGAGCGATCAACGGGGTGCTGCCAACGCCCGTGTTGCCGTTGACGGCATAGATCGACTTGCTCAGGGTCCCCACGGGAATCGTGCCGCCGGCCGAGCTGTCATCGCCTTCCCGCCCGTCAGGGGCCGGGCCGATGATCACCCCTGGCATGTCGTTGTCGCGGACCGTGCCGCTGATATCGACGTCGTTGGTCAGGGCGTCACCCTGGCTGATCGGGGGCAGGCCGGAAGGCGGCAGTTGGTCGTAGTCCTGGCTGATGATCGTGCGAAACACGATCGTCCCCACGGCCGCCGCGGCCGGACTGCTGTCATCTCCGTCCGGCGCGGTCGCCAGCCCGCCCCGGACAATCCCATCGGGTGCGGCGGCGGCAATCATGGCGGCCGACAAATCAAAGTCCAGCGTTTCCGTGCCGTCCGGATTGACGGTGTGCGTCAGGTCACTTCCCAACGTAAACGTCCCGCTGACATTCCCGTCCTGGTCGGTCACTTGAAACGTGGGGGCGAAGGTCGCGAGCCAGTCGAGGCCGTCACTGAAAGTGTCATCGAGAATCAGGTCACCGAAGGTGTAGTAGTCCGAGATTTGAAAATCCAATGTGAATTCGACGATCGTGCCGGGCGTCGGGTCGCCACCGCTCACGACTTGAAAGCTCTTCTGAATGGCGATCGACTTGTTCTGCAAGTCATGGGTCGACGGGCCGCCGACCGCGTTGTCCGGGGCCGCCGGGTCGCGCGGATCGAGGGGGACCCAGTCGCCCACGCCGGACGCTGTGTCGGTGGTCAAGGTGGGGTCGTCGCCGTTAAGCGGTATCACCCGAACTCCATCGGCGTCAAACTCGGGAATGTAAAAGCGGAAGATAACGTCCAGGTCGGCTGACCCGGGTCCGCCGGTCACCGTATCGGCGTTGATGAGCAATTGGTTGCCGTTCAGGGGAACCCCGACCGGCGGCAGACCGCTGGGGAACGTGAACACGGTTCCGGGGGTTACGGAGGTTGTCGAGTCGACCGACAGAAACGCCATGGTATTGTCCAGATCGTCGACGATATCAAAGTCCGTGATGGTCTGGCCGTCGGCAATGTCGACTGTGATCTGGTACTGGCGGGGGAAATTCGGTCCGGTGGCCGTTTCGTCCTCGGGCCCCAGGTAGGTCTTGGTCAACGTCAACAGCGTGGGCGTTGTCTGACCACTTTCCGCCCACATGCTGCTGTCCGGCGACGTACTGCCGGGCGTCAGGATCGAAGGGTCGGTCATCGGATTGTCCAATGGATCGCAACCGAATTGAAATCCACCTCGCCCGGTAACGGTCAGCGGGACCGCGACATCCGCCAGATTCGAGAGCCTGGCGTTAACGGTCACGGCGGCCGCCGGCTGGTCCGGCGTAAACGAACCAAAGGGCAACTGCAGAACCACCAACTGGTCGCCGGCGGTGCCGCTGACGGTCAACGGATCTCCCAAGCTATCGACCGCGTAAGGGTGTTCTACCGTGCCGACGCCGCCACCATCGTCGGGGAAAGTAAGCACGGTCGTTGTCAACGGCGCGCCCAGGTAGTTCGCATTCAAGAAAGAAATCCCGTCCGGCACATCCGTGCCTGCCGCGCCGTCGTTCCCGTTGACAGGAAACGTCAGGTCAATAAACGGCCCATAGCCGACATCGGTGGGACCGGCCGCCACATTGTCAAACGTCGCCGTGAACGAGAAGTCTTCGCCGATGAACTGCTCGCCAGGCAACGCCAGGGCCACGTCGGGCACGCCGGCCAGCAGATGGCGGTCTTCCAGCCGTTCGAGAAACACCGCGCGGCGACGGCGTGCGGCGAACCGTGAGCGATTTCGGCATTGGCGTGAGTTGCGGATCGACTTCATAAATCTGCACCTGGGGGGAGAGCGAGCAAGCTGGGAAGAGATACTGGGAACCGGGTGATGGAGAAGCGAGCTCCAAGATCACAAGCTGGAAGATCACAAGCTGGGAATCTTTGGGGTCAAGCCCGGAATCTACGGGAGGGTTATAGGCGACGGATTGCGATTGGCAAGACGCACCGGCACGACCAGCCGACGACACAACGGCGGCCTTGCGCCAGACGTGATGGGTGTCAGGCCAACGGCCATCAGAGATGAGCAGGGCAGTGGGTGATTGACTTTTAGTTGGCGAGCACCGCGTCGCAGGGCAGCGGAACAAAACGCCGCCTCGTTCCGCTGTCGAGGGCCGTCCGGTGAGCGACTGTCACCGTGGTTGCCGTTCGCTCCGCAAGAGATTCGCTGCTGCGATCCGTCCGCAGAACGAATGCCGACACGAACTGGTCAACCGGTGCGAGCCATTCCGACGACCTGAACCGGTCATCTCAGGACGCGCGTCAGGAAACGCTGTAAACCACTCGTCGCCGTTCGGGCTACCGGATCCTCAACATGGTGCTGTCGAAATTGGGATCATCGCAGTGCTCAGCCATCGCCGGTTGCTCGAATAGCAACTGCCTGCGCCCGACGGTAACACTGCCAACGAATATTGTTATTGTTGGTCCGCACCGTTGCAAGTCAATCGTCGTATTTACGCGGCGCCGCGCCGTGCGACTTGCGGACTGCGTGGCCGCCGGTAGCAGGAATGCGGGGGGCCCAATGATTGGGCAGAAATCAAAGATGGAATCGCTGAGAAGGGGGAAAGGGGGGGAGAGAAAACGCTCACTGAATTGCGAGGTGCCTGCGCGGACACTCCTGTTTTCGAGGCCGGCTGTGGCCGCCCTACTTGCTTTGACGCAGCCGAATTCGACCTTCGCGTTTCAGTCCCTTTCGTAGGTCATGCTTTGCATGACGCTTCCTCGGCTTCCGCGGGCCGGTATGCGGACGGCTTGGCGTGATTGGGCATGTTGACGACGGTTGGTGCCCGTTGTCGGTTGTCGCGCGCGGCATGAGCTGGGTCGGACCGGGGGCGTTGTACTGGATGGCGATTGGAGACCTGCGGTCGGCGGTTTCGGCGGGGTCGGAGACCCGCGCCGAGCATCAGGGACCCGCGCCGAGCATCAGGGACCCGCGCCGAGCATCAGGGACCCGCGCCGAGCATCAGGGACCCGCGCCGAGCATCAGGGACCCGCGCCGAGCATGCCGCGATCGTCGTGGTGAAACGCGCTACAGGTGCAACTTCGCTCGCAAGCCGACCACGACGGCGGTGTTGCTGCGATTGCGTTCGGCCGGTTCGACCACTTGAAGGTCGGCCGTGAGATGGAACCAGGGAGTGATCTGGGCGTTGTAGTACGCCTCCACACCGGTCAGATCCTGCACATCCAGGGGCGGTGAAAGCAGGTTCTGGAAGTCGCTGCTCAACCCCGAGTAGAACCAGCCGATCCCCATCTTGTCGTTCGCCCGGCCGCGGATCAGGCCCGTTCCCTGCAAGGAAGCATTGGCCACCCAGGCCCATGGGTTCGTCTGCGAGTCCGCCGCGCCCCATTGGGTCATCAGGCCGAGGTTTCGCTGCGGGTTGCAGGAATCCGACCAGAGTTGTTGCTCGAAGATATATTGCACGCTCCATGTGCCCGTCTCCTGGCCGGCGACCACGCCGTTGGGCGGTAAGATGACCCAGCTGTTGCCGTCGAGCGATGTGAAGTCGCCACTCGCCCACGTTCCCACGAAGGCATGCGATCCGGGTTGGCCGCCGAAATTCGTGAAGATTCTCCAGAGACCGATCAGCGACGCGCTGTTGTCGAGCAGGTTGTCCAATCCACTGGTGGTGGGAATATTCTGCGGGTCCGCGACGACGAACGCGCCTTGAATCTTGCGATCCTTCAGTTTTAAGACGCCCGCCCCGTTGAACACCAGCGGAACGGTTTTGGCCACGGTTAACGGCAGAAAGACGGACGTATTCATGAACCCATCGACACCCCGGCCCGTTTGCGGGTAGAGCAGGTTGAAGAAGTCGAGCACATTGATGCGACCGACGGTGACTGCCCACTCTTCACTGAATGCCTGAGTGATCTGGAGGCCGGTGATGGCGGTCTGATTTTCAAACGACGGGTAGACCAGGTTGACGTTGACCGGCGCCAACCCGGCCGCCTCGAAAATCACGTCCTGCCCAAAGCGGGACTCGGCATGCAAGACCATCTCGAAGCCTTCATTGAGCCCCAGCTCCTTGCCTTTGAAGATCACGAACTGGTCGAGCTTGCCGCCATATTCGAATGCTTCTTCCCGCCCTCCGTGGGCGACACCCTGGTAGAACTGGGTGAGTTGGCCATCGTACACGATGCCATGCGAAGCGAGGGCCGGTTGCGCGCCGAAGAACCCGTTGGTCAGGCTGGCTCGCGTCCACAAGTCGCAGGCCGGCGAGCAGCGCTCGTCCGCGGCCCAGTCACTGGATTCGCTGATCGAGGAAGCAAGCGACGTGTGGACCTGGATTGGCTCGGCCAACCAGTCCGCCGTCGCGGGCTCGTCGCCGCGTGCCGCGGCACCGGGAATCCCCGCCGCCACCAGGACGCTCGTGATGAACGCCGTCGAGAACCAGTTTCTCGCCATGTTTCCTCTCCCTGAGACCCTTCCGAAGACGACCGTCCCCGCCGCGCGGGGACCACCGCGGCGGGGTGATTTGGTTCCTGCCACCTGACCGCCCCAATGGGCATCATCGGCCCTGCAAGGGGATTCGGCACGAAACGTACAACCGCATAAATCACACCCGGCGATCGATTCGAGAACCGTCATCTGGCAGTCCAATTGTGCCGATTGTCCGGAATTGTGCGTCACTGCAGGAACCAGCCGCTGCGAGGGCCGGACCAATGTACAAGCAGTGCCCGTTTGCTACATTGTGTGGCACCGGACGGCGGGACGGCGGGACGGCGGCGGGCGAGGCGTCCGCCGCGGCGGGGCCGCAGATCGAGGGCCGCGACCTGTTTGGCCGGCGGTCGGTAACGTTCGCCGGGACCAGCGTGGTGGGCAGTCGCGAAGTGCCTGAGGAGCGAGTCCAGAACAAGCTCGACGTTTGCGTGGCAGGGAGCCCGGTCAAGTTGTCGATGAATCGGCCCTGCCAATCAACAAACTGCGATGACAAACTCCGTTGCGACATGCACAGCGTGACCTGCCGGGTGGCCAAACGTCGCTTGCCACCATTCAGCGGTAGCTACCTGCGGGCAGTTGTTAATGACAAGTTACTTGAAGTGAAAGGAAGCAACGATGGCCTCTGTCGAGACGGAACACGTGTTGGTTGTACCCACCGAGGTCTTTCATCGGCTGGGCCATTTTCAAGGCCTCAATACGGATGTCGCTGCTTACTTGGACGAACTGCTCAGCCCGGAGCATACCAGCTACCGGCCTCGCCCGGAAATGGAAGAGGATCCCAGTTTCAAACAGTTGATCCCCTACGTGATCTTCCGCCACACCTCGCCGGATGGCACGGTTTCCATCTTTCAATACACGCGCGGGAAGGGGCAGGGTGAACAGCGGCTGCACCTCAAGCGGAGCATCGGGATCGGTGGGCATATTTCCTCGGACGATGCGACCAGCGCCAACGATCTCGACCCCTACCGGGAAGGGATGCAGCGGGAACTGGACGAGGAAGTGGCGATCGCAACGTCGTACTCGGACCAGTTGGTGGGGATTCTGAATGACGACGAATCGCCGGTCGGCAAGGTCCACCTGGGCATCGTGCACGTGTTCGACGTCGACGACCGGGCGGTGAGCCCGCGCGAAGCGGACATCGTCGACTCCGGATTCGAGCCGGTCGAAGACCTGCTGGCTGACCTGGCCGGCTTCGAAACCTGGTCCTCGATTTGCCTGGAAGCCCTGTTCGGTCGAAAATAGGTTCATGGTCGCGACTCCGGTCTACATGGACAACCACGCCACGACACGCGTTGACCCGCGCGTCGTCGAGGCGATGCTGCCGTTTTTTACCGAACAGTACGGGAATGCGGGCAGTACCAGCCATTGCTTCGGATGGGATGCGGCCGCCGCCGTGGATGCGGCCCGCACGTCCATCGCCCGGTCGCTCGGATGCACGCCGCGGGAAATCGTCTTCACCAGCGGTGCCACGGAAAGCAACAACCTCGTGCTCCGCGGCGTGGCCCAGCGGGGTCGTCGGCCGGGCGGCCATCTGATCAGCGTGACGACCGAACACAAGGCGATCCTCGACCCGCTGCAACGACTCGCACGCCGCGGGTGCGACGTCACCCTGCTGGGCGTCCGCCAGGCGGGCGAAGATGACGCGGGGCGACTGGATGTGCAACAGGTCGTCGATGCATTCCGGGACGACACCCTGCTGGTCTCTGTGATGCTGGCCAACAATGAAATCGGCGTGATCCAAGACCTGGCGGCACTGGGGCGGGAGTGCCGATCGCGGGGTGTGCTGCTGCATACGGACGCCACCCAGGCGGTCGGCCGCATTCCGGTCGAGGTCGGCCCGTTGGAAGTCGATCTGCTCAGTTTCTCCGGGCACAAGATTTACGGCCCCAAAGGCGTCGGCGGATTGTACGTCGGCCGCCGGTCACCCCGCATCAAGATCGATCCGCAGATCGAGGGGGGAGGCCAGGAAGGGGGACGCCGCAGTGGTACGCTGAATGTGCCGGGGATTGTCGGCATGGCCCACGCCCTGGAGCTCTGCCTGGATGACATGCCATCCGAGGCCGCTCGACTGGCCAAGCTGCGGAATGCACTTTTCGACGGCCTCACGGCGGCGATCCCGGATGTCGTGCTCAACGGGCCCGGGTTGCGGTCGCCCGGGCTGAGGCTTCCGGGGAACCTCAATTGCAGCTTCGCCCTTGTGGACGGCGAAGCACTCATGATGAGCATGCGGGATCTGGCCGTTTCCAGCGGCAGCGCCTGCACGTCTGCCAATCCGGAGCCGAGCCATGTGTTGCGGGCGATTGGCCTGGATGATGACCGGACGCGGGCCAGCCTGCGTTTCGGGCTGGGGCGGTTTACCACGGACGCCGAGGTGCAATTCGCCGTCGAGACGGTCGCCGAAGCGGTGTTGCGACTGCGAAAAATGAGCAGCCTGGCTCCCTGACCGCAGCGCCTTGCCGAGCCACGTGTGCTTGACCGCGCCTGCCGAGTCGCCCACGCCCCCGCGGAGGGGGGGGCTCGACACCGGCGCCCACCAGGATCAACCCATCGATTTATGGCGATTTACGGCAGGCTTCTGAAGGCCACCGACGCCAAGCTGGCAGAGCCCGCGGCAACGCGGAGAATTTTCCCTGCGTTTTTTTCGCCTAGCAGAGGTTCCCTGCGAGCGGCAGTTTGTATATTTTTAGCATATTGGGATGTGAAAAATACCAACATCAATTTCGACACATACCTGAGGGGAGTCCCCATGTCCGTAGTTTTGACGGAAAAAGCGGCCAACGAAGTCAAGCGGTACCAGGAAGAGAACAAAATCGAAGGCGATCTGTTTTTGCGCGTCGGGGCGGTTGCCGGCGGCTGCAGCGGCTACAGTTATAAGCTCGAATTCGACCAGGAGTTCGACGACGCGCAGGACGAGCAGTTCGATTTTCACGGCATCAAGCTGGTGGTCGACAAGAAGAGTTCGCTGTTGCTGGAAGGGACCACCATCGATTGGTACGAAGGTCTGGATGCCCGCGGGTTCAAGTTCGACAACCCGAATGTGACGAAGAGCTGCGGTTGCGGGAGCTCCTTTCAGGTCTAAC
Organism: bacterium; assembly: GCA_030430075.1. Classification (GTDB taxonomy): domain Bacteria; phylum Planctomycetota; class Planctomycetia; order Pirellulales; family Pirellulaceae; genus ARS98. The sequence goes on along the minus strand of JAUIGN010000044.1, from coordinate 50,689 downwards.
ACTCGCTGCGGCATGGTGAACTGGCTGCGGCCCGGGCGCACTTCGGTGGTTCGGGTCGCCTGCGGCTGGTGGTGGGATTCCGGCGGTGCTGGTGCTGGGATTCTGCCCCGGGGGGCATTCACGGTCACGTCGGCGCGGCGTAAGATCGGCAGCAGGATCCCTGGTCGTACCGCACGGCTGGCCGATCAGCGGAAGTTCGGCAGGCGGCGACTTCATCAGCGAAAGGAAACCCGTTGCCAGTTGCGCAAAAAGTTCACATTGTCGGCATTGGCGATGATGGTCTGGATGGCCTGACGGCCGCCTCCCGACAGCTCATCACTGACGCGGAGGTACTGCTGGGGAGCGAGGCATTGCTGGCCACGGTCGAGAACGCTTCGGCCGAGCGGATCGAGGTGTCGGACTTCGAGCGTCTGGTGCAAGTGATCGCTGACCACCCCGACCGGCGGATGCTGATCTTGGCGAACGGCGACCCGCTCTTCTACGGCACCGCCCGCTACCTCTGCGATCGGCTCGGCAAAGACCGATTCGAAGTGGTTCCGCATGTCAGCAGCATGCAACTGGCATTTGCGCGGGTCAAGGAAAGTTGGGACGAAGCGTACCTCACCAACCTGGCCAACCAGCAGCTCGAGCGGGTCGTTGAGCGGACGCGGACGGCTGAGAAGGTCGGGCTGTTCACGACCGAAGAGGTGCCTCCCCGGAAAGTTGCCGAGGCCTTGTTGGAGCGGCAGATCGACTACTTCCAGGCGTTTATCTGCGAGAACCTGGGGTCGCCCGACGAGCGGGTTACGCATGCGGAATTGGCGGACGTCGCGCAGCAGGATTTTTCGGCGTTGAACGTGATGGTTCTCGTCCGCAATCCGAATGCGCCGGACCGTCCGTCAGCCATGATCGGCCGCCGCTTGTTTGGCAACCCGGACGACGCCTTCCTGCAGTCCAAGCCGAAACGGGGCCTGCTGACGCCCAGTGAAGTGCGGGTGATGGCGATCGCAGAGATGGACATCGGTCCTGCCAGTATCGTGTGGGACGTCGGCGCGGGCAGCGGTTCGGTCGCCATCGAAGCGGCTCAACTGGCCACCAGCGGAGCGGTCTTTGCCATCGAGATGGACCAGGACGATTACCAATTGATCGCTGCCAACGCCGACCGGTTTGCCGTGACGAATCTGACGCCGATCCTCGGCCAGGCGCCCGAAGTGTGGACCGACCTGCCGGACCCGGATGCGGTCTTTGTCGGGGGCACCGGTCGCGTGGTCAGTAGCATCGTGGAAGCGGCCGTCGAACGCTTGCGTCCGGGCGGGCGGGTCGTCGCCAACGTCTCCAGTTTGGAAAACGTGACGTCCGTCTTCGAGTTGCTACGAAACCTCTGCGGCGACGCCAACGTCTGCATGGTGAATCTGTCGCGCGGCGTCCAGCAGCTAGAGCGTTTGCGGTTCGAAGCGATGAACCCCTCGTTCTTGATCTCCGCCGTGAAGGCAACCTAGGTACGTCGGGACCGCCGATCACCTGTTGCTCGACAATCGCAGCACGACGCGGACACATGCGCGGTAAGAACGTCGAAGCTTGCGGCTGCGATCAGACGATTTTTGGCAGGACCTTCGCACCAACCGTTCGCCATCCATGCCTGACATTTCTCCTGACGCCCTCTCGAAACGTTGGAAGCCATGACAAACCTTGACTACCCGCAACTGGACGTGGTGGCCGTCGGCGCACACCCTGACGACGTAGAGATTGCCTGTGGCGGGACGCTGGCGAAGCTCGTCCAGCAAGGCTACCGAGTGGGGATCATTGACTTGACCGACGGCGAGCCGACGCCCCTGTCGCCCGGTCCGGAAGTCCGCTTGGCGGAGGCGGCGCGGGCCGCCGAGGTGCTCGGTTGCCACCGTGTGACGCTCGATCTCCCCAACCGGTGCCTGTTCGATTCTCATGCTGCCCGTCTGGCGCTGGCCAAAGAGTTCCGCAAGTACCGGCCGCGCGTGGTGATCGGGTTTGGCGACAAGACGCCCATGGCTTCGCCCGACCACTGGCAAGCGATGCAGATTACCGATGCCGCCGTGTTCTACTCGCGGCTGACAAAGTGGGACGATCAGTTCGATCATCTTCCCGTCCACACGATTTCCAAGCAGCTCTATTTTCGGTTGGCTTTCGAGCCGCCCATGTTGGATGGCTTTGCCAGTCATTTTACCGTCGATATTTCGGAGACGCTGGAGACGAAGCTGGAGTCCATTCGCTGCTACGCGACGCAGTTCCCACCAGCCAAGCAAGCCGTGTTTGACCGGGTCCGTGGAGCGGCGATCAACTCCGGGGCGGCCGCCGGATTCCAGGCCGGTGAAGTGTTTGTATGCACGCGGCCGCTTGGCACGACCGAGCCGATGCGGTTGTTGTTTTCCGAGCAGGCGAACCCGGGTAACTCATCAGCCGTTGGGCGTTAGCCTGGGTTCCGTCGAAAGCTGTACAAACCGGACGGGATCGGCCGATGAATGGTTTATTGATACTTGCGCAGCGAATGGACCAGGACGACCAACGGGAGTCCGCAGATATACGGCCGCGCGTTGCTTGCCGAAGGCTCATTTGCCGCGCAGCCGTCAATCGGCGAGACACCATCCTGTTCAATTCGTATTCGCCGATCGCATCCTCAGCGTGTCGGCGGACCAGCGGCAACGATTCCACCAGGCATCCGCGGCTTTCCCGCTGCCGCCATTGGAAAACAACGACCTGCGAATTCCGATTGAACGGTATGGCGGCTAAGGACTCAGGGAAGTACGGAATGTAATGAAACGTATAACCTGCTGAAGTGCGGAATTCATTTGAATGGTGTTGAGGCCAGGCAAGTGATGCCGTCGGAATGAAGGAGCGCACGCGTCCATGTCGCAGATCGATCCCAGCGCCGCCCGCGGTTCCGGCAGCGAGTCTCGTTTTCATCGCGCCACGAACTTGTTGTGGCGCCTGGCCAAGATCTTTAGCGCCTCGTTTGTGTTGGTTGTCCTGCTGATGATGTTTCTCGAAAACGCATTGATCTTTCCTGCTCCCAGGTACCCGGAAGGCAACTGGGACCATGGTCTCGAAGACGTCTACTTCACCTCCACCGACGGAACGCAGCTCCATGGCGTCTTGATCGAACACCCCGACCCGAAGGTCTTTATTATGTTCTGCCACGGCAATGGCGAGCACGTGGCCTATAACAGTGACCTGGTCAGGCATTATCACCAGGAAATGAACGCCACCGTATTTGCGTTCGATTATCGGGGCTACGGTCGCAGCGAAGGCCGGCCGCACGAGGCGGGTGTGCTCAAGGACGGCCATGCCGCCCAGCATTGGTTCGCCGAGCGGGCGGGGATCCAACCTGATCAGATCATCTTGATCGGCCGTTCGCTGGGGGGAGCCGTGGCGGTCGAACTGGCGGTCGAGAACGGTGCCAAAGCGCTTGTCCTGGAGCGCACCTTCACCAGCATGCCGGACGTGGCGGCCCGCTTGTACCCGTTGCTTCCGATCCGTCTGCTAATGAGGACGCAGTTTAATTCGATGGCCAAGATTGGTGAATTTCAGGGGCCGCTCCTGCAAAGCCACGGGACCCGCGATTCGCTGGTCCCGCACGAACTGGGGCGGCGCCTGTTTGACGCTGCCACCTCGACGCAGAAAGAGTTTTATGACGAGGTTGGTGTGGGACACAACGATGCCTATTCCGACGGCTATTGCAGCAAGCTCAAGGAGTTCATTGGCAGGTTGTCGCGCGATGCTGCCTCGTCGAACCGTTGAGCCATGGCTGTTGGCCGGTCGAGGACGAACCAACCAGGTGCGCGTTTCGTAACGAATGACATGGTGGCAACGATGCTGCCGGTCTCCCCCCCCGACACGGGTCGTCCAGGCAGGCGGAAGGCCGGTTGGGATCGCTCGAGCTTTGGTTGGCGTGTGGCGCGGAGCGAAGAGTATTTCGGCTCTGAGGTGTGATTGGGAAGGCCGCACCGGTAATCACAATTCTTCACAAATCGCCGGCCTGCATTCGTTCCACTTTCCGCCGGCTTCGTTTCCGCGGGCCGATTTATCCGGTAGACTAGTGAGTTACATCCACTCATGTCTCACTTGCATTCGCGGAAGTTTGGGCTGATCACTGATGAACAAACGGGATTACATACTGATCGTTGAGGACAGTCGGACGCAGTCGGCACAGATGCAATTCCTGCTGGAAGAAGCCGACTATGAGACGAAGTGCGCCGTCAACGGTCAGCTTGGCCTGGAGCAAGTCCGCAGTGAAATGCCGGCGATGGTGGTCACCGATCTGCACATGCCGGAGATGAATGGCCTGGAACTCGTCGAGATGCTGAAGATGGAATATCCTTCGCTGCCGGTGCTGTTGACGACGGCCGAAGGGAGCGAAGAGATTGCCATCGAGGCGCTCAAGAAAGGCGCGGCCAGCTACGTCCCCAAGCGTAATCTGGAAGAGATGTTGCTCTCGACGGTCGAGCAACTATTGGCGTTGGCCGAGGCATCGCAGAAAGAGGCCCAGTTGGCCGAACATCTGACGCAGGTGGATATCAAGATGGAGTTGCCGAACGACGACTCCCTGCTCCCGCAAATCATTGCCCGACTGCAGCGTCCGGTCGAGGAACTCAAGATCTGCAGCGAGGCGACGTCGTTTACCATTGCAACCGCCCTGGACGAAGCGCTGCGAAACGCAATGATCCACGGCAACCTCGAAGTCTCGTCGGACCTGCGGGAAATCGACGGCGGCAAACCGTACGCCGACCTGATTCGCAAGCATCGCGGCGAGTCGCCCTATCAGGAACGCCGCGTCCATATCAGCTTGAAGACGACCCGCGAGGAAGCGGTCTTTGTGATTCGCGACGAAGGGCCGGGCTTCGACCCGTCGCTGATTCCAGACCCGAACGACCCGGAGAACTTCGATAAGGTCAGCGGACGGGGGCTCATGTTGATTCAGGCCTTCATGGACGAAGTCAGCCATAGTCACAACGGAAGCCAAATCACCATGATCAAGCGCCCGCCGTCGGACGAGGATGACGACGACGAATAATGAAAGAGGCCGATGATGCGAAAGCAACTCTTCGTGCGCCGTGATCGCGGCGACGTCACCGTGCTGCAGATCCTCGAACCCGAACTGTCCGATCTGGTGCTCCAGGATAAGCTGCAGGAGGCGTTGACGCATTTCGTGACCACCTATCGGCCCGCCAAGCTGGTCTTGGACTTGAGCGAAGTCCAGTACTGTGCGACCGGCGTCATCAATACGTTTCTTGCCATCCGCAAGCTGGTCAACTCGCAGGGTGGCGAATTCAAGCTCTGTTCGCTGACGGAATCGTTGCGGATCGCCTTCCGCTCGCTCAATCTCGATACCACGATCTTCTCAATCCACGAGTCGGCGGATGCGTGCGTGGGTGCCTTCAACACCGCGTCGTAGCGGTCGCCAATTGCCGCTCTACGCCGGCGGTCTTATTCTTCTTCGGTAAGTCATGCTCTGCGTGACGTTTCCTCGTCTTCCGTTTCCGCACGGCCAGCGCGGATTCCGGCATGCACAGCATGCCCCACGGAGCTGCGAGGATTCGCGGCGTTTCCTCCGGCGCTTCGCAACCGTTACATTCCGCGCCAGGGGACCGACCGGAATCGACGCGCGGGAACGCACCGGCCTCCAACAATTTGATTATTATTGAAGCAGGGAGATTCACCGCCGGCATTTGCCGGCGCGGCTATTCTTTTCTTGTCTCAAGCAATCTCTTCTCCAGGCGCTTCGATGGAATTCCTGATATTGGAAATCGACGAAACCAGGTTCGGCATCCCCACATCGGACGTGCGGGAAGTCGTGCGAGCGGTCAGTCTGGGGGCCCCCGCCCGCGATTCGCCCCGCATGATTGGCATGCTAGATTTTCGTGGGCAGATCCTGGGCGTATTCGAATTGGACTATTTACGCGCTCACGCCGAGCACCAACTCAGCCCACTCGACCATTTCATTATCCTGCAGGTGGAGGACGGCCTGTTTGCGCTCCGTGTGGACAAAGCGATCGATATCATGACGTGGGACAGCGATCACGCGAACGCGGAACTGCCAGCGACCGCCCGGTCGCCACAAACCGGATTGCAGTCCGTGTCCCATCCCCGCCTGGGCCTCGTTCACTTGCTCGACACCCGGAAACTCTGGGCGAATGTGCATGCGGACCGGCTCCTCCCGCCGGCTGCGAAAGTCGAGGGCGTTGAATGAACGAGCCGGCCCAACTCGGAGACCGCGAGCAGCGGATCCTCGATTTCGTCCAGCAGCGCACGGGATTGTACATTCGCAGCGCCCAGCATCAGCACGCGGCCTCGGCGATCGGCCGCGCGATGCGGAAGGCCGGTTCCAGTGACCCGCGGGCCTACGTTTCCCGACTGGAGCGGGATATGGCCGCCCTGGACGAGCTGATCATCGAACTGGTGGTGGGAGAAACCTATTTTTTTCGCTTCCCGGACCAGTTTCGTTTTCTGGCTCAGACAATTCTTCCCGAACTGGTTGGCCGCTTGCGCGAAACGGCGATCATGCGATTCTGGAGCGCCGGGTGTGCGACGGGAGAAGAGGCCTATTCGCTGGCCATTGTCTTGGAAGAGGCCGGCCTGCTGTCGCGGGCCAGGATCCTGGGGACCGACATCTCCAAGGCGGCCATTGAGCAAGCCGGGAGGGGTGTTTTTCACGACTGGGCATTGCGGGGTGAAGGCCAGTCTCGCGTGATGCCGCATGCAACCCGGCGCGACGGTTCGTACGTCTTGCACTCTGAGCTGCGACAGGCGGTCCACTTCCGGTGTCTCAACCTGGCACGCGATGCGTATCCGCCGGTCGCCGGCGGGACGGGGCATCAGGACGTGATCTTCTGCCGCAACGTCTTGATCTACTTGAAGCCGTCGACCATCGGTCAGGTCGCTGCGAAGTTATACCAATCGCTGTCCCCGGGCGGTTGGCTCGTGACCGCCGCCAGCGACCCGCAACTCGATGCACACGTTCCCTTCGAAATGGTGCAAGGTCCACGGGGCGTGTATTATCGGCGCCCCTTGAACGACGCGACGGAGCCCGAGCGACCGGCGCCCGCAGGGGCAGCGACTGCGCAGCCTGCGAGCCGCATCGAGCCGGAAGACGGCCACCAGGACATTCGGCACGATGCTCAACCGGCGATCGTCGAACTGGCAAGAGACGCACTGGCGGCAGGTCATTACCGGCGGGCTGCCGAGTTGACCGCGGATGCGGCGGCGGACATTGACCTGGCCTGCCTCCATGTGAAAGCACTTGCCAACTCGGACACCGAATCGGCTCTGGCTGCCTGCGATGAGCTGCTCAATGTCCATCCGCTCTCGACGGCCCTGCACTATCTGAACGCGATATTGTTGATGGAGTTGCACCGGGACCGCGAAGCGCTGGGCATGATCAAACGCGTGTTATGCCTGGATCGCTCGCTGGTGATCGCCCATATGGCGCTGGGGACGCTGTTGCGGCGTGGGGGCAATTTGCCCGGCGCGCAGCGGGCCTTCCGCAATGCCCGTGATCTCTGCCAGCATGAAGACGAAACGGGGGCGGTTCCCCTGACCGATGACGAGACCTTCGGTTCGATTCTTATCGCGGCCAATCACCAGATCGCATCGCTGGGCGATTCCAGGGAGGAAACTCCATGAACGCCAACCCACCGCGCCAGGAGACGCCCTTCGATTGGGAGGATGCGAAGCGACGCTTGCGAAAGCTCGGCGAGGCACTCGATCCGAAACGGCTCGACTCGGCCGAGCAACAGCGACGGATCCTTGACCAGCGGGCGCGGGAACTTGCCGTGCCGTTGGCAACCGAGGATGACGAGGCAGATCTGATCGAGATCCTGACGTTTCGCATGGGGGGCGAGCGTTACGCGTTGGAGACTTCGATGATCCTGGAACTGATGCGGGTCACCACCATCACCAAGGTACCCGGGTGCCCGGCCTTCGTCCGCGGCATCACGAACCTCCGCGGTGACGTGCTGGCGATCATGGATTTGTGCCACCTGTTTCAGATTGAGGGAACGCCCGAGGACGAACCCTGGATTCTCGTGTTGGGTGATGACCGGGCCGAATTCGGGATTGTGATTGATCAGGCGGACGAGGTCACGTCGATCAACACGCACGACATCTTCCCCCTCTCCGTAACGCTGGCCGGCCTGCAGCGTGATCTGCTGCGGGGAGTCACGGAAGACGCCACGCTGGTGCTCAATGGAGCCGCCCTGTTGGCTGACGAACGCCTGATGATCGACGAACCATGAGTTGCAATCTTTGAGGTAATGAGATGACGCTTCGCGAACGACTGAGTGCGATTTCACTGCGCTGGCAGATCTGTCTGCTGATCGGCATCGCCCTGATTGCGTGTTTGGCGATCACGACGACGGTCGCGTTTTCCAAGAGTAGTACGATCATCACCGACCTCACGTTGGACAAAGTGATGTCGGAGACGAACGGAGCAGCCAGCCTGCTCGGCAAAATGGTCGAGGACACGCGGCGCGACGTGATCAACACGCCCCAGGTTCCCCCGATTCCGGGGATCATTCGTATCTGGGACAACGATGGCAAAGTGGACCCGGTCGGATCGTCGACGCTGGACGAGTGGATGGAACGATTGGGAGAGATCTTGACCGCTGAGATGAAGGTCCATGCCGAACAGCGTGCCTGCGAGTTTTTTGACATCGACGGAGAAACGGTGATCCGGTTGAGCCGTTCTGGGGAAGACATCCAACGCGTTACCACCGGCCTGGCGAATGTGGCGAACAGCGAGTTCTTTCGCCGCGCGTTGACCTTGGCCGGAGGAACCTGTTACGTCGAGCCGATGCACCTGGAACGCGGGGACCCCATCGTTCGCTTTTGCACGCCGGTTTTTGATTCCACGGGCAAAGTCCGCGGCGTGTTCGTGATCACGCTTGACGGCGACACGATTCTCAACCGAGCCGCCCGTGAAGTCAGTTTCGGGCTGGTCGATATCGTCGACGAAACCGGCATGTACCTGTATTGCAGCGACAACAGCAAGCGATTCAAGAAGGAAATGGACCACTTCCAGGAAGATCATCCGGTCCGGGCGGAAGCCATGCGGTCGACCAGCGAAAGTTTCAAGCAGTACATTTCCGACAGCGAGCAGGGCGGCGCCGGCGTGCTGGCGACATACCAGAAGGTCTATTACGACAGCACCGATCAATCACGCTTCTGGCTGGTCGCTTCCAGCGTCGAGGCCAGCCACGCCTTGCGCCAGGCACGCTCGCTGGCGTGGTCGTTTCTGTGGGTCGGGCTGATCGTCCTGGGAGCAGCCGGGTTCATGGCCTTCCTGGTCTCCGGCGGCATCACCGCGCCCCTGGAAATGTTGACCCGGGCGGCCAACCAAATCGCCGCCGGTGACCTGGAAACCGAATTGCCCAAGGTGACGCCGCTGGGCGAAGTCAAAGCGCTGTACGGATCACTGGGAGACATGACCACGAGTCTCCGCCAGATGATCGACCATACGTCGGCGCAAGAGGCGCGCACGCAGGCGATCTTCAACTCCACCGCCGACGCCTTGATTACGATTGACGAGCGCGGCAACATCCTTTCCTGCAACGAAGCAACGGAACGGCTCTTCGGCACGCAGCGGCGCGACATCGTCGGCAAGAAGGCGTCCGTGCTGGTGCCGGCACTCTATAACGAAAACATCCGTTACGAGCCAAGCGATCTGGCACGCGGTGAAACCCGCCAGATCGGCGGCGAATCGGAAGTGGACGGATTTCGCCAGGATGGCCAGCAGCTTCCTCTCTCCCTGCGGGTCACGGAAATGGATCACATGGGGGAACGCCTGTATATCGCGACCATGCAGGACATCACGGAGCGGAAGCGGGCCGAACAGCAGCGCGAGGATCTGTTCGCCGCGATTCGCGACGCCGTTAGCCGCCTGGCCGCAGGCACGCGGGATATTCTGGCAACCACGACGCAACAGGCGACCGGGGCCCAGCAACAGGCGGCTGCCGTATCACAAACCGTGGCCACCGTCGATGAAGTATCGCAGACCGCCGATCAAGCCGTGCACCGGGCCGGTATCGTGGCGGAGGCGGCCAAGCAGGCAGACACCGTTGGTAAGGCCGGGCGTAAGGCCGTCGAGGAATCCGTCGCGTCGATGAATACCGTTCGCGAACAGGTGCAGTCGATCGCGCAAAATATCCTTTCGCTCGCCGAACGCGCCCAGGCAATCGGCGAGATCATCGCGACGGTCAGCGACATCGCCGAACAGACGAATGTGCTGGCCTTGAACGCTGCGGTCGAAGCGTCGCGTGCCGGCGAGCACGGCAAAGGCTTTGCCGTGGTTGCCAGCGAAGTCAAGGCGCTGGCCGAACAGTCCAAGAAAGCGACAACCCAGGTGCGCCAGATCCTCGGCGAGATCCAACATGCCATGAATACCGCCGTGCTCTCCATTGAAAAGGGGACCGACTCCGTCAACCAGGCCGGCGATGTAGTCACGCAAACGGGCGACACGATCCGCACCCTGGAAGAGATGCTCAGCCAATCCGCACGCACGGCGACGCAGATCTCTGCTTCCTCGGGGCAACAAGCCACAGGCGTGATCCAGTTGAACGAAGCGATCAAGAATATTGATCGCGTGACGCAACAAAACGTCGAGGCGATCCGTCAAATTGAAGCGTCGGCACATAGCCTGAATGCGCTCAGCGACGAGTTGGCGGCACTAACGTCCTGAGCGACGGGGCGGCCGGCGGAAACGACCTACAGGCGAAACTGGCGAGATGATGGTAGATCGAGAGAAACTGGCGCGGCGCTTGATGGCGACCTACCTGGAAGAACTCCAGGATCACGTCGACGCGCTGAATCGAAACCTGCTTGCCATGGAGGATGGGCCTGCGGCCGACGAGCGGCCCGAGTTGTTCAATCTACTGTTCCGCGCCGCGCACAGTTTGAAAGGCGCCTCGCGAGCTGTCAACGTCGAGTTGATTGAGAAGGTCTGCCACCAGATGGAAGAGGTGCTGGGCGCCGCCCGCGACGGGACGCTGGAGCTGACGCCCGCACACTACGTGGTTCTGTTCAAGGGGATTGACGGTATCGAAGACGCCGGCAACCGCTTGCGTGAGTCGAGCGATCTGGCAGATTCGCCGCTCCACGAGTTGTTGCCTGACCTGACCGCCGCAGCCGCCGGCGATTTTTCGCCCGGGGCGGCCGCCGCCGCGACGCCGGAGGACAGCCGGCCCTCACCCGCGGCTGGGGAGGTTGAGCCGGAAGTCGAACTCGAGCCGCCGGCAGCAACTGAATCAGGCCCGGAATCCAAATCGGAATCAACATCCGGATCAGAAGCAGCATCTGAGCAGGCGCCGGCAAGTGCGGGCGCTGCGGAGCAGGACGGCGCAGCGGAAGCCGAGACCGATGCAACGCGTTCCAGGGCGGACGCCGAGTCGTCTGTTACACCGCGCGGCGAAGCGCCGGCAGCAGAGCGAAATGTTCCCGCGGCCACAAAGAAGGCGACCAGGAAATCGGCCAGGAAAGGGCCACGAAAATCGCGAAAGAAGGCCAGCCGCAAGGTGACCAAAAAGGTGGTCAAGAAAGCGGCCAAGAAAGCGGCCAAGAAGCGGTCGAGTTCCAAGGAGGCCGTGACGCCGCCGGCACCCCAGTCGGCCGCTGCCGCTCCGCCCGACGCCGCTGAGACCCCGCTGCCGGCTGGCCGTCCAGCGTCCGCCGCGCCGTCGGCGACTTCCCGCACCGCCACCGGCTCGGTACGCGTCGCGGCAGAAAAGCTGGATACGTTGTTGGCTCAGAGCGGCGAACTGCTGGTTGCCCGGCGGAGGATCCAATCGCGGGTCGGCGACATCGAGGACCTGCGCCAGATCGCGGCCGATTGCCGGCGAGAATGGCGGGCGGCCGCGAAGCCGATCGAAGTGCTCACGAATCGAGAAGCGCAGGCCGGCCTGGCAGAAGTTCAACACATTCTGGAGACGATCAACCTGAACCGCCAGGCGCTTGCTCGCCTGGAACGGGGGCTCGACCGCCTGGGAATGCAGTTGTCGCGCGACGGGGGACTGTTGAATCAAGCCTGCACCGCGTTGGAGGACGAGGTCCACCGGGTCCGCATGTTGCCGTTTGCCGAAGCCTGTGGCGGTCTGGATCGGGCCGTTCGCGATGTCGCTCGCAGCACGGGCAAGCAGGTGGCGCTGAAGATCGGCGGCAAGGATGTGGAATTGGATCGAGCGATCCTCGAGGGGCTGAAGGACCCCTTGATGCACCTCGTCCGCAACGGTGTGGACCATGGCATCGAACCGCCCGAGCAGCGATTGGCAGCCGGCAAGCCGGCCGAGGCCCAACTGACGGTCTCTGCGTCGTTGCGAGGTGCCCAGGTCGAAATTGTCGTGGAAGACGATGGCCGGGGCTTTGACATTCAGCGGATTCGCGAGAAGGCCCGCTCCAAGGGATTGCCGGAGCCCCAGGACGATCATGCCGTCGCGCAACTTGTTTTCATGGCGGGCTTCTCGACCGCGTCAACCGTCACCAATATCTCCGGGCGGGGCGTCGGCCTGGATGTGGTGCAGGCGCAGATCGAGGCCCTGCAGGGGTCCGTCGACCTTTCGTTTGCGGCCGGCCGGGGATCCCGTTTTACCTTGAATCTGCCGCTGACCCTGACGACCACACGGGCCATCATGGTCCGCGCCGGCAACCAAACCTATGCAATTCCCACGGTGAGCGTGCAGCAGATCGTGCGCATCGACCCCAGTGATGTCTCTTCCGTTGGCCGGCGGCATATGTTGACGCTGGGGGGGACCCCAATTCCGATCTCACGCCTGACAGAGACACTGGGGATGGAGGGCGACGAGACCGACTCCGAGGCCGCGAAGCTGCTGGTCATCATCATGGGGTCGGGCCAAATCGCGACCGCCACGATCGTCGACGAACTGCTGGCGGAGCAGGAAATCACGATCAAGCATCTGGGGCGCAGAATTCGCCATGTCCGCCACATCTCTGGCGGCACGCTGCTGCCGTCTGGAGAAACTGCACTCGTGCTCAACGCCGCCAACTTCATGCGCACCCAGCTCAATACCGAATCGTACACGCCGCTCGTGACCGTGCAGGTGACCCAATCGCAAGAGACACCGCCGCGCCTGCTGGTCGTGGATGACTCGGTGACCACCCGCGCTTTGATGCAGGCGATTCTCGAATCGGCCGGTTTCAACGTGCAGACTGCGGCCGACGGACGGTTCGCTTTGGAGAAACTGGACCAGGGCCAATTCGACCTCGTTGTCAGCGACGTCGACATGCCCAGGATGAATGGATTCGGATTGACCGAGGCGATTAGAAAGTCCAAGCGATTGGCGAAGACGCCCGTGATCCTGGTAACGTCTCGTGCCACGGACGAAGACAAGGCGCGCGGACTGCAGGCCGGTGCCGACGGCTATATCGTCAAGAAAGAATTTGAGAGTCACGGGCTCGTTGAGACAATCCACCAATTGCTCTGACGCTCGTTGACGCGGAACTCCCCTTCCGAGAACTCCCCTATGCTTCGCGTTCTGGTTGTTGACGACTCGCCCACCGCGCGCGCATTGTTGGTCGACATGATCCGCCGCGATGATGAGCTGACCGTGATCGGGGAGGCGGGCAACGGTGCGGAAGCCGTCCAGATGACCGCTCGGCTGGCGCCCGATGTGATCACGATGGACATCCACATGCCGGGCATCAGCGGCTTTGATGCGACCAAGCAGATCATGATCTCGCACCCCACTCCGATCGTGATCGTCTCCTCCAGCACGACGGTCGATCAGGTGGCGACCAGCATGCGTGCCCTGCGCGCGGGAGCGCTGACCCTGGTGCGAAAACCGGCCGGCCCCGGCTCCGGCAACTACGACGCGGAATGCGCCGATCTGGTGGCGACCGTGAAATTGATGGCCGACGTCAAGGTCGTACGGCACCTCAGCCAGGTGCCGGCGCCGGCGATTGAGCAGCCCGCGTCCGGCGGAAGTTCCGACCTGTCGTGGACCGCGCCGCCGGACGAAACGCCACCGCCGCCAGCGGTGGTCGCTATCGCCGCTTCAACTGGCGGCCCGCCTGCCATTCAACAGGTCCTGGCTGGTTTGCCGAACGACTTTCCGCTCCCCATTCTTTGTGTGCAGCATATCGCCAAGGGGTTTACCGAGGGCTTTGCGGAGTGGCTCAACGTTACCGTTCCACCGCGAGTGACAACGGCACAACGGGGCGAATTGCTGGCGGCCGGCAGCGTCTATGTCGCGCCGGAAGACGGTCACTTGGGAGTCTCCCGATCAGGGCGGATCGAGATTTCCGAGTCCCCGCCGCTCGGCGGTTTTCGGCCATCGGCGAGCTACCTCTTTGAGTCCGCCGCAAATGCCTTCGGCCGAGATACGCTGGCCGTGATCATGACCGGAATGGGGGAAGACGGCGTGGCTGGGTTGCGGCGCGTCAGAGAATGCCAGGGGACGGTGATTGCCCAGGATCGGGCGACGTCGGTGATCTTCGGCATGCCGGGGGCCGCCGTCCGGGCAAACGTCGTCGACGAAACGCTCGCCGTGCAGCAGATCGCCGAGCGGATCCAACGATTCGCCCGGCAACGGTCTCATCGCTGACCGGCGTTGCCGCCGCGGCTGCGCTGCCGGTGACGATTCCGTCCGATGGACAAGCGGCGCCGGCAAGAAATAGAAAAACGCGGCGGGGTCCCCTCAAGCTCTTCGCTTCCCCGCCGCGCACATGCCCTTGCGCCTCTCCCCAGGGGCGACAAGTGCATTCAAACATAGGATGCGGGAGAAGCGAGTCAAACGAATCAAGCGAGGAAAATGGACACCTGCGATCCCCGGATTCAAGGAGGCCGCCCGGCGTACTGTCCGCTTGGAGGTTGCGGGCATCCACGACGGCGCGCATGGCGCCGAGCCGGATTTCTTGGCGGCTTTGCGCGGCGCTTTGGGCAAGTCCGTTGCAAGCGATTGCAAGATAACGACCTGCCCTCAATCGTTATTCGCTCACGAATATTCCGCGCTCGCCGCTCTAAGTGTCCTTGTAAAAGCGATTTACGGTCTCTCGGCAGGCGGAGGCGGCCGATCACGGTGTGGCGGTTGCCGAAACATGGCCAACGATTGCTCGGCAAACGACATTGGATCTTCGCGGGGCTGGCTTTGCCAATGGCTGCACTTTCCCCATGTAACGCTGCGACAATCTGTCCCACGACCCGTGGAACCCGTACCTTGACACTCGGCCGACAGCAATTACCATTGTAGCACCTGCCCCAACGCGCCCCCGCGTTTGAGTTTTTCCCACCGCGTGTGTTAACCCCGTCGATTAGTTGCTTTACTTCAGGAGGTTCAGAATGAAGAGATTGGGACTCTTTCTATTGGTAGCGGTCGTCGCCGTCACCATTACCGCGGCCAGTGTTGAGAATGCAACGGCATTGCCTGCTTTTAACAAGCAGTTCGCCAAGACCTATAAGGACTCGAAGGTTGCTGCCGCCGCCAAGGCCGCCAAGTGCAACCTCTGCCACGTCGAAAAGAAGAAGAAGTCTGAGCGGAACGAGTACGGTCAGGCGCTCTCCAAGTTCGTCACCAAGGACGATTACAAGGAGTTGAAGGGCGATCCGGACAAGCTGGAAGCCAAGATCGAGAAGGCTTTCGAGGAAGCCGGCAAGCTGAAGTCCGCGAGCGGTAAGACGTTTGCAGAACGGATGGAAGCAGGTGATCTGCCGGCGGCTGAGTAGTCGCTGACAGCAGATTCGTAACTTCTGACGAGCATCAGCCGGACTGCCTGATTGGTAGTCCGGCTGTTTTTTTGGTCAGGCCGCCGGCGCGCTGACCAGCGCCTTCGCCTGTTTCGAACCCGGCTGTGACCGGGACGACCCGTTCTTACGGTGCGGCGGCAGCGTGCGCGGCGGCGGATTCGGGGCGAAGGTAGATGAAGCTCTTGCCCAGCCGGCCGCCGTAGTTGCCGGCAGAGATCCGCCGCATGCCGGGCACCTGCGTGGCTGCATCAATGGAGGCCATCGTCGCCTGCCGCACGGACTCCAGGTCGCGACCGTTGATGATGATTTCCATAATCGAGTTGACGCCGTCCGGGACCCGCGACTCGCTTCCCAGCTTGTTCCTGAGCGTCGGGCAGAACGCTTCGTAGGTGCTGGCGAACAGGAACGGGTAACGGCTCCCTGCTTTGGAGGCACTGGCGGCGATGCCGCCTGGAAACGTGGTAATCACGCCGGGTGTCGCAGCGGTTGCCGCAACGGCCTCTTCCGCGGCTGTGATGGCGGCATCCTCGGTCTCGGCCATGAACCACAGGTTTCCGCCCATCACGCCATCCTGGTAACCGAACCGCCGATCGATGAGAAACTCACCGCCCATCGTCGGGATGACCCACATGCTGCGTCCGTGCCGTGTTTCCCGATGTTCGAACCCGTCGCCGAAGAAGGCAATCTTTCTTCCCAACCTGAAGTACGGTTTGGTCTCGGTGGCGCCGAAGCAGCGGGCGGTCGGGCAGGTCAAGACGTTCTGGCTGAGCCGGGCCAGCAGCGCTTTCTCCAGGGCAGCGACCCGATCCTTGCGAAACCGGGGCACGTGAAACTGAACGATCACTCCCGGGCGGCCATCCGGAGTGGCATACGATTCGTCTCCCCCGGGACCGACGTAGCGGTCCACGCCCGCCTCGCAGTCACACATGATTGTGCTGGATGCGTGCCCGGTCGCGGCATGAGCGGCGTGATCGAGCCATTTGCGATCCCGCGCGGTAATGACGACCTCTGCAAACAGGCTGCGAAACGCCTCGGCATAGGTGTCCTCGACGACCACGGAGTGGCTGGCATTCACGATCGGCCTCGCCCTTGATAGGTTGCTTTCTCGGTCAGGATGCGGTCCATGAAAATGTCGTGATCTTCGGTCGGGATTTCCGGAAATAGCTGGCATTCGAATGCCAGGGCGACCAGCGGCGCATCCGGCCGGGCGTGTTGGAGCAGCTTGTCGTAGTAACCTTTGCCGTGCCCCATCCGTGCACCCCGTCGATCAAATGCCACGCCCGGCACCATGACCAGATCGAGCTCGTCAACGTCAACCGACTTCGACTCGACTTCGCGCAGTTCGGATCGCGGTTCGAGGATCTTGTACATCCCCGTCTCTAACTCATCCAACCGTTCCAAATGGAATAGTTCCAACTCGCCGTCCAGGCACCAGGGAACGACAATCTTCTTGCCGCTGTCGAGTGCCGTTTGCAGGTCGTGCCGGGTGCGAACTTCCGTCCGTACGTCCACGTAAAACATCACCGTCTTGGCGGCCGCGTACTCGGGCAGTTCGAGAAAGCGGGCCACAATCTGGCGGCTGAGCGCGTCCTTGTCTTCTTGGTTTCGGCGGTTGGCGTGGGCCTGCTCGCGGAGCGCCCGTTTGCGCTCGGTGAAATCGACCGTACGTTCCTGGCTCATCGGGGGACTTCCTTTCTCGAATCGGTGGGGCGGCGGGCGACAGCCCCGGGATAAGGTGCTATCGTAGCAAAATCAAGAACCCTGGCAATCTGCCGGAAAAGTCAACCGTTGTTCGCTCCGCCTTGGCAACAATCGCTGTGACAAGCTTTGCGGTCGCCGGAATCGTTCCACCATATCACCCAGGAGCCAACCGCCGTGACTCCTTCGACAATGCTCAATCGGCGCGCTTGGCTGGCGAGCGGCGCGGCAGCCTCCTTGGCGGCTGCGGGTCGTTCGTTTGCGCAAACGGAGACGGCGCTCCGTAAGGGCGGCGACGTGCGCAGGAAGAACAAGCTGTGTGCGTTCGTCAAGTTTCTGCAGGCAATGGACAACGATCGCCTGGCCGCCACGATTTCGCAACTCGGTTTCGACGGCATCGAGGCGACCGTTCGTGACAAGGGCCAGGTGCTGCCTGAGCGTGTTGCGGACGACCTGCCGCCACTCGTCGAAGCGCTCGCCAGACATGACTTGGAGATCATCGTGATGGCGTCCGGCGTCCATCGCGTGGACCAGCCGCACACCGAGAAGGTCTTGCGAACGGCCGCGGAACAGGGTGTGAAGATGTACCGGATGGCCTACTACCGGTACCAGCCTGATCGGCCCATCCTGGCGCAGCTCGACGAACTCAGGCCGGCCCTGGCCGAGTTGGCGGCCCTGAATCGTGAGTTGGGCATGACCGCCGTTTACCAGAATCACTCGGGCAACCGGGTGGTGGGAGCGTCAGTTTGGGACTTGCGATATCTCTTGCAGGACATCGAAACGCGTGACATTGGGGTCGCCTTCGACATCCGTCACGCGACCGTCGAAGGCGGACTGGCTTGGCCGGTCGATTTTCGGGTTGTCGAGCCTCACTTGGGGGCGGTTTACATCAAGGACTTCGTGTGGGAAGGTCGCCGCCCCCGAAACGTGCCGCTGGGCAAGGGACAGGTGGATCCGGAGTTCTTCCGCCAACTTCGGCGATCCTCATTCGATGGTCCAATTTCGCTGCATGTCGAATACCTGCCGGATGCGGGATTGAAGGCCAACACGGTTGCCTTGGAGAATGATCTGCAGACGCTCCTGGCGAAACTCGATTAATCCGACCTTTGCAACCGACGCAACGCCGTTTCGCCGCGTTGCCCGTTACGAACTTACCCGGGAATTCATGCGATGAAGATGTTCATACAAGGCCAGTGGGTCGACAGTGACGAGCAGATCGAGGTCCGTAATCCGTTCAGTGGCGACGTGATCGACGTTGTCCCCAAGGCGACGCCGGATCAGTTGGAAGCGGCGCTGGCGGGAGCAGTGGAAGGCGCACGCCTGATGCGCGAGCTGCCCGGCTACGAGCGTTTTCAGATCCTGCAACGGGCGGCGAAGCTGATGGTCGAGCGGCAGGACGAACTTGGCCGAGTCATCAGCCAGGAAGAGGGAAAAGTCCTCGGCGAGGGGATCTTCGAAGTGGGCCGATCGGCGATCACGATGGAACTCTCCGGTGAAGAGGCGAAGCGCCTGACCGGCGAAGTCCTGCCGCTCGACGGTGCACCGGGGGCTGCCGGGAAACTGGGCTTTACACTCCGCGTTCCTTGCGGCGTCGTGGTCGCGGTGACTCCATTCAACTTTCCGCTGAACCTGGTCTGCCACAAGGTCGGGCCGGCCCTCGCCGCTGGCAATTCGATCATTGTCAAACCGGCCAGCGACACACCGCTCTCCGCGCTGAAGCTGGTCGAAATCCTCCTTGAGGCCGGCTTGCCGCCGTTAGCAATCCAATGCGTCACCGGCAGCGGCCGAACGGTGGGCAACACGCTTTGCGCGGATCCACGCGTGCGGAAGATCAGCTTCACCGGGAGTGCCGAAGTGGGCCGTCAGATCTGCCAGGTCGCGGGTCTCAAGAAAGTGACCATGGAGCTGGGCTCGAATTGCCCCTTGATCGTGATGCCCAACGCCGACCTGGCGAAGGTCGTCGATGCCACGGTGAAGACCGGCTTCGCGAATGCCGGCCAGGTCTGTATCTCGACCCAGCGCGTGATCGCCTTCGATACGATCTACGACGAGTTCGTCGATCGGTTGCAACCGGCCGTTGCGTCGATTGTGGCCGGCGATCAGTTAAAGGCAGAAACGGGCATGGGTCCGCTGGTTCGCGTGAGTGACGCCGAACGGGTCGCGGCGAGCCTCGAAGATGCGGTCGCCAAGGGAGCACGATTGTTGTGCGGGGGCGAGCGTGATGGCGCGACGGTCACCCCGGCCCTGCTCGCCGACGTAACTGCCGAGATGGAGATCAGTCGTGAAGAGCTGTTCGGTCCCGCGGTCGGCGTGAGCCGCGTCCGCAATGTGGAGGAAGCGATCGCCCTGGCGAACGACACGGAGTACGGCCTGAGCGCCGGGATCTTCACTCAGGATATCGATGCGGCGATGAGGTTCGCCCGGCATGTCGAAAGCGGGAATATCCAAATCAACTGGGGGCCGATGTGGCGAGCCGACCTGATGCCTTACGGCGGACTCAAGGAGAGCGGCATGGGCAAGGAGGGGCCCAAGTACGCGATTCAGGAGATGACCGAGTCGAAGACGGTTGTGATTCACACCCAGGGATGACATGACGGACTCACCAACATCGCCCCGCGGCCTTGACCGCTCGGCGGTGAACGCGATCTGGCTGCTGCGGCTCCGCTGGGTCGCGGTGATCGGACAGCTTGTGACGATCGGCGTGACCGTCGGAGTGCTCGATGTGCGGCTGCCGACGCTCCCCCTGTTAAGCATCGTCGCCTTTACGGCCCTGACCAACGGTGCGTTCGCCGTCTGGCTGCGGCGGCGGACGGACGCAGGTGCGCCGTTGCTGACGGAGGGGTCGAGCCGTGAACGGGGGGTGCTGGCGACCGTGATGACGCTCGACCTGGTGTCACTGACCGGGTTGCTCTACTTTTCAGGCGGCCCGGCGAACCCGTTTGTCATCTTCTATTTTGTCAACCTGGCCCTGGCGGCGGTCGTCTTGCCCAGTCGCTGGGGGTGGAGCATGACGCTGCTCGCCATCTCCTGCCTGGTGGGGCTCCTGTTCGTGCATGTTCCCCTGCCGGAACTTGATCGTACCGTTCAGTCCGAAATGCCAATCATTCGAGCGGCCTCGCTTCAGGAAATCGGCTTGATCGTTGCCCTGGCCACGTGCGGAGGGGTGGCCGTCTATTTCATCACGCGCGTAACCCGCGAATTGCGGGACCGGGAAAATCAGTTGCGGATCGCCGAGTTGCGGCGGTCGCAGAGCGAACGTCTGGAAGCGCTCGCCACGCTCGCCGCCGGTGCCGGCCATGAATTGGCGTCGCCTCTCTCCACGATCGCCGTCATCGCCAAGGATCTGGCACGCCATCTCGAAGGGACCGAAGTTCCCGAGACCGTGATTGAAGACGTCGGGCTGATTCGCAGCGAGCTCGATCACTGCCGGAGGATCCTCAATGAAATGAGCAGCAGCGCAGGGGAAGCCGTCGGGGAAGTTGTACAGGCCGCGACGACCGGCCAGTTGATCGAAGAGGTACTGCACGTGGTACGGCGCAGAGAACGAGTGCACGTGAACTACGATGCGGGAACCGAGGCGGTCAACGTGGTGCTCCCGCTGGTCGGTGTCGCGCAGGCGATCCGCGGGATCCTCCGTAACGCCCTGGATGCCAGCGACCCGTCGAGCCGGGTGGCCATGACCGTTTCCCAGATCGGCGACGAGCTGCGCGTCGAGATCGCCGACAGGGGCACGGGCATGCCACCGGATGTGCTCGCGCGGGCCAGTGAGCCCTTCTTCACCACGAAGCAGCCAGGGCAGGGGATGGGGCTCGGCCTCTTCCTGGCCCATAATGTATTTGCCCGGTTGGGAGGCAGTTTCGGCCTCGTATCGGAACCCGGCGTCGGCACCACTGCGATTATCAGGATCCCGTTGCAAGCGGCCATGCCGACGAACAACCTGCCTGCCACCACGTAGACGACGCTGACAGGAGACGAGTTCCGTAGGTCATGCTGTGGATGACGTCATCCGGTCTGGATGGGGCCGGAATGTGTCATCAACGAATTTTCCGCTCGTCTGTTCGACTGAATTGATTGAATTGCTCTTGGCATTTCCCTGAGGAATCCGCTGTCGACATGGTGGCGGCCACCAAGGTGTATGCATGGCTGAACCGAAACGCAATGACGCGCTGGTACAAGCGGCCAACCGCGGTGACCTGGAGACCGTTGAACGCCTGATCGAAGGCGGCGCCGATCCGAACAGCGCAGACCAACATGGCATGGGCCCGCTGTTGACGTTCCATCCGGAAGTAACCCGCTATTTGCTCGACCATGGCGCGGACCCGGACCGCCAACGCAATGAGAATATCGCACCGGTGATTGTCGGGGTTTGCGGTCACTTTGCCTGCCTGCAATTGCTCGTCGAAGCCGGAGCAAACGTCAATCGCGCCAGCGACCACAACGGCGAAACGGCGCTGCACGGCGTGGCCGGCGGCAGCGACCTCAGATCCGTTCGATTGCTGCTCGATCACGGTGCGGATCCCAACGCCCGCACGAAACCCGGCATGAAGACTTACGGTCTATGGCGGGACGCACGCGTTCGCGGGGAAACTCCCTTGCATCGAGCCGCGGCCTGGGGAAGCGCGGAAGTTATCCAGTCGTTGCTGGATGCAGGCGCCGATCCTACCATTCGTGACGCCAACAAGGATACGCCGTTGAGCTGGGCCAGTTGGTATCTACGCGACAAGCCGATCATCGATCAACTCTGGTATGAAGGCTCGGGAGTCGGACCGGACTTCCCGCCCGGCGAAGATTCGACCCGCGAGCAACACTGGATGTTGTAAAACGGATCCCAGGTCTTACTGGGCGGCTCGGCACGATTCATGCGTCGCGTGGGTGTCTTGGTCCGCGCTGCCGCTGGTTGGTGACAGGAGCGGGACGATCGATTATGGTTTGCATACTGCCGTCAACCCACTCCCTTTTGGCTGCTGCCGCGATGCTCTGCTCTCGGCACGCTGGCCACGATCTGGGCAGGGGGCACTGGCTGGCATTACGAACCTTGCGTTGGAGTAGATGCTGTGCGTTGGTTTCTGTCCGGCAAGCCCGGGTCCGCGTCCTTGATGCTCGACCGCTTGAACGCGCTCAGCGACGGTGTGATCGCAATCGTCCTCACGCTGTTGGTGCTGGGGATTGATGTTCCGAAGGATCACGATTTTGCCACCGATGGATTACTGGCATATTTGTTGACCGTCGAATACCAGGTAACGGTTTACGCGGTCAGCTTCGTGTTGATCGGGACGTACTGGGTCGCCCAGAACGTGATGTTTCACTTTTTTCGTCATGGGACGCGAGCATTAACCTGGCTGAATCTGCTGTTTCTGTTCTTCTTGACGTTGCTTCCGTTCACGACGCAGCTGATTGGTGCTTACCGGCTGGAACCGCTGGTCATGGTTGTCTATGGTGCCATCAACATTGCGTGCAGTCTGTCACTGGCATTGATCTGGTGGTACGCGAACTACGGGGCGCTGGTTGTCTGGCCGAGGATCGACCCCGCGATCGCACAGAGCATGATGCTGAGAATTCTCGCCAGTGCGCTCCTTAGTCTAGCCGCCATCGGTGTGGCGTTTGTCAACGTGCGCTTGTCACACCTGGTCTTCGTGATGACGCCATTGATGTTCATTTCCCACCAGCGTGTCGATCGACACTGGTCGGAGCTGGTCCAAGCAACCGATCTTCGAAAAGGCGATTAGGTCCGTCGTCGATCAGGGATCGCAGCCGTTGCGCGGATCCCTTTTTCTGTCTTCACCCTTGTTGCGAGCACTCACGTGGCCGCCAGTGCTAACGAGCAGCGTCGCCCATCCGGCGACACCGACACCGCATCGATTGCGGATGACGTCCTCCGCGCAATTCGCAGAATTCTCTATAAGACAGCCGAACATTCGCGGCAGTTGGCGCGTGACGGGAATCTCTCGGTTCCGCAATTGCTTTGTTTACGGAAGGTTGCCGAGTCGACAAGGGCGGAGCCGGTGACGGTTGCTGCTGTCGCTCAAGCGGTCCAGCTTGCAACCGCCACTGTTTCTCGTATCCTGGATCGGTTGGAAGCTGCAGAGCTGCTCGTCAGAGAGAGGAGTTCGGTCGATCGTCGCAAGGTGTTGCTGCGGCTGACTGCCAAGGGAAGAAGACGCATCAAGCGTTTGCCCACCCCGCTCCATGAGGAGTTCCTCGGCCGCTTGACGAAGTTGCCTCAGAGCGAGCAACGGGCGCTCCTTACTTCGCTCGAACAGATTGTCGAAATGATGGGCGCTGCAGAGCTCGACGCCGCACCCTTGTTGACGCCCGGCACCGAAGTCAAACCTCCGCTTCGGGATTGAGGTGCCTGTTGCTGCAACCGGTCACTTCGGACCTTGCTTCCCTTGCCAGTAGGGGCAAAAGGGACATTCGTCGCCAACGGGGTAGTCGAGCCCTTCGTAGTGAGGACAACCGACGTTCTCGCGAACATGGATGACGGAACGAACGCCGTGGTCACGAAAGAACTCGGTCATGGCCCGCTTCACTCGCTCGTCGATCGCCACCTGATTGCCGACCCAGCGTCGGTAGAGCGGTGCGCCGCCCGTCTGCGGGATGACGGCTGCCACGATCATCGTGGTGTAATTCTTGTCGGGCCCGTACATGGTGATCGCGCCGATCGGAAAACGCTGGTCGGAATCCCAATTGCCGTGCCGCAGTTCGTATTCTTCGACGGCGGCCTGCCATTCAGCGAGTTGCTCGCTGGAGGCGGTGTCGTAGTTGAATTCTGTGACCAGAATACCGGTCTTTTCAAACGCGTAGATGAACTGCGGGGCGACGCCATCTTGCTTCATCTCCTCGACCAATAGATGCTCGATATGCTCGGGGTGCGGCGGATTGGGAAATGCCGGTCCTCCTTGCCGCGCGTCCCGGCGGTATTGTTCGCGAAATACTCGGCGCTGGCGCTCCAGCAAGTCGACGAGGTGCACGAACGTCACGTCCTCCGGCGATTTGCGTTCCAAGACCGGAAAACCGCTCTCGCCAGGTATCCGAGGGCGCGCCGTCGCTGTTGGAGGCTCGTAAGCAGCGACAAAGCTGGCCTGGCCCACGGTCAGTTTATCACCCGGCAACAAGGGCGCGATTTCGATCTGGACGCCATTCACGAAGGTGCCATTCTTCGACCCTAGGTCGCGAACCATCAATCTGCCATCGATCTCTTCAAGTTCGCAATGCCGCTGGCTGACAGACACATCCAGGGTTTGGATCGCGGCCTCGGGGCTGCGACCAATCACCGCCGGGAATTCCTCCAGTTCGATTTCCCATTCCGGCGGGGAAGAAGCGGGGCTAACGAGCCTGGCCTTCATCGCTCACTCCTGTCACGATTGGTCTGTCTGTCGGTTGACCGTGTGCCATAGGCAGTCGGTCTGATGGATGACTCGAGCTGTCAGCAATGTCAGCAAATCACGGAGGCCGGTCGATGTGCACCCGCTTGATGACGACCCGCGCTGTCCGGGGGTGTGGTGCAAAGCCCCGGTCTAACCAAAACTCACGCGCACTCTGCAACGGATACACTTGAATGCTCCGCGCGTTCAACCGATAGGCAAGCTGTTCACTTGCCAACACGAGTCGCTTGCCCAGGCCACGACCGCGAAACTGACTGGCAACGTGCAAATAACCGATCCAAAGTTCCTCAAGCGTGCTACGCCAGGCGAGCCTTACCTGTGTCACATTGCCAGGACGGTCCGTGAACTCCGTTGTCGCGTACCGGATCCGGAATTCATCGAAATACCGCTCTGTTTGCAGCAATCCCTCACATTCCAGTCGCGAGAATGCAGCGTGGGCAAGTGACGCGGTGTTGCAGTCCGAGTTCATTGCCACGTTTGCACGTTGAGGGTTCAAAAATTGCGGACGGGCACGCCGGTGCCTCGCATCATTGATGGCCCGCCGTTGATAGGCGCCTCGTTGTGTCAGATGCAGCGACCGACGGGAGCGGACGAACACGCCTCGAGCGTTAGCTCGCCGTCGGTCCGAGGCCCTGCCTCGCTAGTTCTTTCCGAGGCCCTGCCTCGCTAGTTCTTGCTGCGTCGCTTTAGACGCCAGTGATCGGCGCCGATCTCTCCCGCCTTCTCTCCTTCACTGTTGAAGACTTCGATCCGTTGAGCCTCCTCGGAGACTTTACCCATCTCTCGGAGCGCGGCCGAATAGCTTTGGGCCGCGACCTGCCTTTCGGAAACGACCTGGCCCTCAGTCGTCATTTGTCGGACCGTGTAAGGGCTGAGGGTATGTTCGTCGAGGTGCGAAGGGCGAAAATGCGTGTTCATTCAACTGATCTCCATCGGGGGGAATCGAACATCAACGTGCGTCCTGCGAATCATGCGTTCCATCATTCAGTCATTTGCACCGCGGGAGAAGTTCGACCGGATGACGCGTAAGTCGTTAACCAGATGCTGTCAGCCCAACCGGCACCCGGCGCTGGAAGGGCGCACTTACTTCCCTGCAGGGCAAGCGGTCATGGGGTAAGCGGAGCTCAAGTCACGATTGGCTCAATCTCCCGTTCGGCCAGGTAATCCGGCCTTGGGGGCCGGTCACCGAACGGGTCGACACACGCGTTCTCCAGACTGTTATAGACGATAAACAAATTCGTTCTCGGAAAGGGGCTGAGGTTCCCTGCGGAACCGTGCATGAGGTTGCATTCGAAGAACAACGACGAGCCAGGTCGGCCTTTGGGGGCAAGGATGCCGCCACGGGCGACCAGTTGCGTCATCGCCTCGCGCGATGGAACGCCGTACTCCTGTCTCCTGAGTGATTGCTCGAAGTGATTCTCGGGTGTGGCCCCCACGCAGCGGACGTAGGTCTGGTGCGATCTGGGGATGACCATCAGCGGGCCGTTGAATTCGTTGTTGTCGGTAAGGCTGATGGACAGGCTGACGGCCCGCATCCGGGGCATGCCGTCTTCGATGTGCCAGGTCTCGAAGTCTGAGTGCCAGAAAAATTCCCTTCCATCAAAGGCCGGCTTGAAGTTGATCCGAGACTGGTGGACATAGACCTCGCCCCCGAGCAATTGCCGGGCGACGTCGACGAGCCGACGGTCATGGGCCACCGCGCGAAACTTCTGGTTGCTGCGATGCACTCGAAACAGCGACCGCACGACGTCACTTTGGGGTTCCGTAACCACTCCAGGGCTTGGCCCCTTGACGGATGCCGCCAGCCGGTCGGCCTCTGCAAGCAACTCGGCGGCCTCAGCCTCCGATAGCAGGGCATCCACGTGATGGAAGCCTTCATTCTCGAATGACTTGAGCTGTTCGCGTGGCAGGGCGTACTCGAATCCGCTTCCAGACCCGTCTCCCCACACCACCGGGTCTTCCCGGTCGACAGCCTGCCAGTCGTGTTCCGTCCGCGACCAATAGGGGTCAGCGATTGTCGTTGGTTGTGCCATTTCTGTTCCTTGTCTTATTCAGCGCCGAGTACCGGTCGGTGTGACGTCATGCTCTTCGATCAGCGGGTAGGCGCCACTCTTGTCGTGTGATTCGGGACCGGCCAGGGGTGGATTGAAGACGCAGACCATTCGCATCGTCGACTCTGCGGTCAGGACATGTTTGTCGTGACGGTCGAGCGCGTAGACGGTGCCGGCTTCGATGTCGAAGACCTCGCCGGTGCCAACCGCTGTGACCGATCCCTTGCCCTGGATGCAGTACACCGCTTCCAGGTGGTTCTGGTAGTGCATTTCCGTCGAAGTCCCTGCATGAATGATCGTGTCATGCAGGGAAAACCCCATATTGTCGCCACGCAGGAGCAGCCTGCGGCTCATCCAATTGTCGGCGGAGACCACTCGGTCGGTCCCCTCAATGTCTTTCAACGATCGTACGATCATGGACTTTCCCTCGTGAAGGAACGATTCGCCAACCGCATGGTCAACATCACTGCTGGCGTCGAGAATTCGCCGGTGCGAGCTCGTTCCGGTTTCTCGTTCTAACTGGCGGTCAGGCCGTCCGTGACCGCTGCGACGCTCTCCTTAATAATCTCCAATCCCTGCTGCAATGCATCATCCGTGATCGTCAGCGGGGGCAGGATCTTGAGCACTTGATCCTGGGGGCCAGAGGTCTCGACAATCACGCCTTGTTCGAAGGCCTCACGAGAAACCTCGGCGGCGGCATCCTTATCGTGGAATTCCAGGCCCTGGATCAGGCCGCGCCCTCGCACCCTACCGTCGTGCGATGCTGCCAACTGTTGCAACGCTTCCCGCACGATCCGACCGCGACGCTGCACGTCTGACGACAGCTTATCGTCCGACCAGTAACGTTCCAGCGCGGCGGTGGCCGTCACGAAGGCCAGGTTGTGCCCGCGAAAAGTACCGTTGTGTTTGCCCGGCTCCCACTGGTCGAGTTCCGGTCGCAGCAAGGTAACTGCGAATGGAACGCCATAGCCGGACAGTGACTTGGACAAGCAGACGATGTCCGGTTGCAGTTCGGCAGGTTCAAAGCTGAAGAACGGTCCGGTCCGTCCGCATCCGACTTGAATGTCATCAACGATCAAGAGGATCTCGAACCGCTTCAGCAAGGCCTGCAGGCGTCGCAACCATGGATTGCTGGCTACGTTGACGCCTCCTTCGGCCTGGACCGTCTCCAGAATCAACGCGGCCGGCATGTCAACGCCGCTGCTGGTGTCCTCCAGATGTTGCTCCAACAGGTCGATCGTATCAAGATCGGAGCCCATGTAGCCGTGGTACGGCATCCGGGTGACGTCGGTCAACGCTACGCCGGCACCGTCTCGCTTGCCTCCGTTGCCCGTCAACGCCAGCGAACCCAGAGTCATGCCGTGGAACGCATTCGTGAAGGCGACGACGTTGTTGCGGCCCGTTACCGTTCTGGCGATCTTGAGTGCCGCCTCGACGGAGTTCGTGCCCGTCGGCCCCGGAAACATCACTTTGTAGTCCATGTTTCGCGGAGCGAGCACAATTCGATGGAAAACTTCCAGGAACTTACGTTTGGCTTCGGTCGCCATGTCCAGGCTGTGCGTGACGCCGTCGTCGGCGATGTACTCCAGTAAGCGAGCCTTCAGGTGAGGGTCGTTATGCCCGTAGTTGAGGGCGCCCGCTCCCGCGAAGAAATCGATGTACTCGCGACCGTCGACGCTCCGCAACCGATGCCCCCGGGCGGACGAAAACACGTTGGGAAAGGTGCGGCAGTAGCTGCGGACTTCTGACTCGAGTTGATCAAAGACGTCCATCATGTCGACGAATTCTCCTTAAAGCGAAGCGGGGAGAGGACCGATTCGGTATAGCTCTTCCTCTTCATGAGTTCCATGGTTGAATTGTGCAGCGGTGAAGCCTTCCTCGATCGAGCAGGGAACCTGCAGGGTCTTGGCAAACGATTCGAATAACCGCCGCGATGCCGTATTGGATGGCGTGACCGTTGCTTCAAGAAAGCGGGTGCTTCGGCAGGCAGGCTGCGCTATCAGGGCGCTAAGTAGACCTGTCGCCAGGCCCTGGCCACGGGAGGCCTCCGCAACTCCAATCTGCCAGACGAAAATGACATCCGGACGATTCGGCGGGCGGTAGGCGGTCACAAAGCCAACCACTTCGGAACCTCGGCAACCCACCACGCACGTTTCCGCGAAGTCACGGCAGAGCAGCAGATAGCAGTAGTGGGAATTTTCGTCCAGGACGCGCGATTCCGCGGCAAGCTTCGAAATGCTGCCGGCATCCGCCAACCTGACGGTCCGGAAGTCGATCACAGTTGCGTCCGGCATGCGCGTTGCTTTGGAAGAGGTGTCTGCTGGCACAAGTCCGATGCAAACAGCCGGTTCCGTCGCAGCTACGGCAGAAGCTTTACCGCAACAACAATTTCCCCAACTACTTGTGGCTACCGCCTTGATGTGGAGGGAACGACCCGTTACAACCGATTGCAGTAACAATATTTGCATGTGCAACGATTGCCGAAGCATCCACCGTAACAGATGTTGGTCGCCCGTTCAACCGCGACCCGGATCACCGCCCTGATTCTTCAAACAGCATCTCTTGGTTCCCGCTTGATTGTCGGGCGCGTCCTGCGATTCGCGGGCTGTGAGCCCGTTAACGTTTCAGCGGTTTACGACATGTCCGGAATCCGGGAGAACGGACCGATACGTACCGTTGAGTGAATGAGACGCACCGACTCCGTGACACCGCTGGGAATTTTCCTGCTCGGCCTGATCATCGGGACGATGGGCTGGGTCTATTGGCGATCGACCCAATCGTTTGCCGGTGGAGACACGTTGTTGCGTCTGCAAAGTTCAGGTGTCGTCCGAATCGGTTACGCAAATGAAGCGCCGTTCGGATACCTCGACAGTGCAACTGGCAGGATCACGGGCGAAGCGCCAGAGGTCGCCAGGGTCGTCTTGCGACGCATGGGGGTGCGAACGATTGAACCGGTCGTGACCGAGTTTGGTTCGCTCATACCGGGACTAAAGGCGAACCGGTTCGACGTCATTGCCGCCGGAATGTACATTACGCCGGCACGAGCGCGCGAGATCGATTTCTCGGACCCCAGCTATGTCGTGGGCGAGGCCTTTCTGGTCCCCAGGGCCAACCCGCTTGATCTGCATAGCTTCGAGGATGTGGCCCGCCATGAATCGGCCAGTCTCGGCGTGATGGGTGGGAGCGTCGAGCACGGTTACGCCAAACGCCTCAATGTTCCGGAGCAGCGGATAGTCGTCTTTCCGGATTATCCTAGCGCGATTGCCGGCTTGCGTACGGGGCGAGTTGCCGCGGTCGCGGCGACGATTTTGACGGCAAACGACCTGCTCGACAAACTGGGGAGCGACGAGATCGAGCTTGCCCAGCCCTTTCACGATCCGGTGATCGGCGGCAGGCCGGTACGCGGTTATGGTGCATTCGGCTTTCGGGCCGATGACGATGCCTTTCGTGAAGCGTTCAACGAGCATCTGGCCGATTTTGTGGGGACGCACGAGCACCTCGCACTGGTCAGGCCATTTGGTTTTTCCGCGGCAACGCTGCCCGGCGGTGTGACGGCCGCAGAGCTGGTGGGTCCGCGTCGGGGGCCAGGAAACTGATGCCGCCACCCATCGATTTGTTGCCCTCGCTCATGGACGGGCTCCGGCGCACGCTCGTGATCGCTGCCGGTGGCTCGGTGCTGGCGATTGCGTTTGCCTTGTTGGCGGGGCTGGGTTGTCTCTCCCGTGACCCGATCGTCCGGACTGTAGCGCGGGTCTACATCGAGGTGTTTCGGGGCACGTCCGCGTTGGTGCAACTATTCTGGTTCTACTTCGCGCTGCCGATTTTGCTCGGCCTGCGGCTCGATGCGATGCTGGTTGGCGTCCTCGTACTGGGACTGAACATTGGTGCCTACGGTGCCGAGGTGGTGCGGTCTGCGATCGAATCGGTGCCTGCAGGACAGGTCCAAGCCGCCGCCGCGTTGAGTATGAACCGCTGGCAGACGATGCGGTATATCGTCCTGCCGCAAGCGATCTTGCTGATGTTGCCACCCTTCGGCAACCTGCTGATCGAGTTGCTCAAGAGCACAGCCTTGGTCTCGATGATCACCGTCACCGACCTTACGCGAGCCGGGCTGTTCTTGCGAGACGATACGCTGCGGACGGCCGAGGTGTTCGGAATGCTGTTGCTGATCTACTTCAGCCTGTCACTGATGATCACGGCCGTCATGCGAGGCTTGGAACGCTGGCTGTCGCACGGGCAGGATTACGGAGGAAGGCAATGATCTGGGACTGGGAGTTTGCCATTTCCATCCTGCCGGAGATCTTGCGCGGGCTGGGTGTCACGTTGCTCGCCGTCTTCTGGGGCATGACAATCGCCTTAAGCCTGGGGCTGGTTTGGGCGACCGCTCGTCGTTCGACGAACCGCTTGGTCGCCTGGCCGGTCGCGTGTTTCGTCGAGTTTGTGCGTAGCACCCCGCTGTTGGTGCAGATCTTCTTTCTGTTCTACGTGTTGCCGTCGTTGGGATTGACGCTCTCTCCTCTGCTGGCAGGCGTCGTGGCCCTGGGTATCCACTACAGTTGCTACACCTCGGAAGTTTACCGGGCCGGAATCAATGCGGTTCCTCGCGGCCAGTGGGAAGCCGCCAGGGCTCTTAGTTTCTCCCGCTGGGAATCGTACCGGTACGTCATCTTGCCGCAAGCGATCCCGCCCATCATTCCCGCCTTGGGGAATTATGTGATCGCCATGTTCAAGGACGCGCCCCTGTTGTCGGCAATTACCGTGTTGGAGATTCTGCAACGCGCTAAGATCATCGGGAATGAGACGTTTCGCTATCTCGAGCCGTTTACCGTGGTCGGTGTCATCTTCCTGATCCTCAGCCTCTTGTCCGGGCTTCTCCTCACTCGGTTGGAGCGCCGTTTGAAACTGGTGAGCGCATGAATGAGTCCCGTCCACCCATCCTCCGGATCCGCGATCTCCACAAGTGGTACGACGACCTGCACATCCTCAGAGGTCTCTCGTGCGATCTCCGCGCGGGCGAGAAAGTTGCGATTATCGGTCCCAGCGGATCGGGGAAATCGACCCTGTTGCGATTGCTGATGACGTTGGAATCGCCGGACAGCGGCGAAATCGAAGTGGATGGGCAAGCAATGTGGTCGACGACCCCCGCTGGGCGAACGGTGGCTGCCGGTGAAGACGTACTGCGTCGCATCCGCGCCAAGTTGGGGATGGTGTTTCAACATTTCCATCTGTTTCCCCACTTGACCGTGCTGCGCAACATCACCGCCGCGCCGCAAATCGTAAAAGGCATCGCGCGGGACGCAGCGGAGCGGAGGGCGGGTGAACTCCTCGAGATGGTTGGGCTGGCGGACAAGGCGAATGCCTATCCGGCACAGTTGTCCGGCGGCCAGAAACAACGGGTTGCCATCGCCAGGGCCTTGGCGATGGACCCGAGCGTGATGTTGTTTGACGAGGTGACGTCCGCACTGGATCCGGAATTAGTCGGCGAGGTCCAAGACGTCCTCCGCCAACTGGCGCACCAGGCAGCGATGACCATGTTGATCGTCACGCACGAGATGCAGTTCGCTCGAGAAATCGCCGATCATGTGATGTTCTTCGACGCTGGAACCATCGTCGAGCAGGGCGCGCCGGAGCAGATTTTCTCTGCCCCCAAGGAAGACCGCACCCGTGAGTTCCTGCAAAGAGTTATCGACAGGTGAGCGCGACAGGAGCAGGCGATTTCAGCGCAGGCGAATGGCCGGGGCGATTCATGAACGAACAACCATGCAGGGCAAGTCGTTGGGCGGTTTTCAACGGAACCGGGGCTAACGCCCGACGGCTGATGAATGATCCAGGGTAACGCCCAGCGGCAGATGAGTTATGCGGGCGAGCGTCCGCCGGCCGATGAATGACCTGTGCTCGCAGCTTGCAGCGGATGCGGCAGCCTGGCAGCCTGGGTGCGTTATTCGACCAGATTCACGGGGCGATGGTCGCGCTGCTGTAAGATTCGGTGGAGGGTGGAGCGGTCCAACCGGCCTTGCTCGTCCTGCATCAAGTGCGGGGTGGCTGCCGGTTCGTTCCGTGGTCGGTTCGCCCACACCAGGTATGCCTCTTGCTGTCCGGTCGCCAATTCATCCGGCGTGCCAAAGACATCGAATTCGAATTGAGAGAACCCGGGCAGCGTTTTTAACGACCTGCGAGCGATCAGCCGGACGGCGTCGTACGGATCGCCAAGCGCATGGATCAGAAACGGGGCTTGCCAGGCAGTTCCCGACGTCTCCTGCGCAGCGCTCCAACCCATGTTCCAGGCGGCCAGCGCACGGACCCCTGCGTCTCCCCTGAGCAACCACACGATCGAAGCCGCCAGGGTTTTTTCGTCCGAGTCCAGCGTCGCGCGTGCCGAGCCGAACCAGTCATGCAAGTGCTGATCCGACCAGGCCAGTGTCCTGTCCAAGTGGCAAAGGTTGCAGGCGTTCGGCCTGCCTGCCTGACGGTCTTCAGTAATATGGGGCACACTGATCTGGTGACTGCGAATCGCCTTCAGCAAACCGTACGTCGTATGGGGCATGTGGCAGTTGTAGCAGCGTGCACCTGGCGACGTGGATTTGTGATGCGTGTGGGCCGGGCCGTAACTGGCCGCGGCATGGCATTGCAGACAAGCCTGATCGGTACCCATCCCAGCACCGAGCTGGTCGTTGGCCCATTCCGCTGCCGATCGCGGGTCATCCGGCCGTTGATGCATGGCGTGACACGAGATGCACGAGAGTTCACCCTGTTGATGGCAACGACTTTCGCTGAGCCCGTTCAACTCGCGGCCCGAGATGCGGATCATCCCGTCCGGCCAAAAGCGGTCCCGGAAATACTCGTCGACATCCGTTTCGACGTACTGTGCCAGGAACTGGCGACTGGCGGCATCTGCGCGGATCAGCTTCCGTGAATCAGGCAGCGCGTCACCAGGCCGATAGGCTGCCCCTCGCTGCAGCGATTCTTGAAACTCGACAGGGTTCCTGGCCGTCGTGACACCATGGCACTGGCCACAAACCTCTGACGTCCGCTGATGGGTTAACCGCGCCGGGTTGACGATCGGATCGACGGCGGCGGTTGAAGCGGGGCCGGCCTGGCGGCGAAACTGCACGTGGGCCTCGCCCGGACCGTGGCACGCCTCGCAAGAGATGCCGAACTCGGCGACCTCCGTGTCCCAACCCCCCGGTTGTGGTCGAGAAGCACCCGCCGTGGCGTGGCAGGCGACACACGTCTCGTTCCAGCGCCCGGTCTCCGCGGAGAACGCCGTTGACGGGGGAACGAGGAACGCGGCATCGCGAGGGATCCACTCCTCGGTTTCCCGCAGGAAGACCAGCGGCAATTGTCCCACGGTCCGTCCGTGCCCGGTCACGTACCAGTAGACTTGCATGTGATGCGAGCCCGTGGTCATCACGATGGGAACTTCCGCCCTGGGCATCTGGCCCACCGGGACCTCGGGATTGTCCATCTCCACCCAGCAGACGTCACCCTTGCGGCGCATTTCGAACCGCCGTTCGTTCGCCGTCACACGGACATCGTCGAAGTCTCCCAGGACGGCCGTGGGAGAGGCGAGCTGCGTCATCGTGCGGTGATAGGACGCATGCCAACTCGCATGTTGCTGCGGGTGGCACTCGGCGCAGACACTCGAAGATACGTAGCCCAGTCGTGACTTCTCGGCAGGCCGGACAGCCTCCAGATCGGCGAGCACGACCGGGCGCTGGTCGACTTTGGGTCGGGCCGGTGACGGCGGCTCGTGTCTGCGGAGGTAGAGTACACCGACGGCCAAAGCGGCGAGCCCTAAAATCGCGCACGCACCAATTTTCGTTCGCATTTGCCGTGGCCAATACGCGAAAAAGGCTGCTCATGTGTGACGTGAGCAGCCTCTCCGCGTTTCAGGTCGCGCTCAGGACGAGCGATCCTAGTCCTTAAGCTCGATCGTAAGGGTCTGTCCCGAGGAAGAAACATCGACCGTGACGTCACTCTCGGCCGTGTTCAAGTATTTCATCGGGAACGGTAGCGTGCTCGTGTCCTCTTCCTCGTAGGCGGCTTCGTCGAGTTCCGTCGAGTCACCGCCGGAGGACGCGACCGCTAACGTGATCTTGTGCGACCCGGGGATCACCCCGTCGCTCGGATTATAGGTTGTCACCGAGTCAAAACTTCCGTTGGCGTCAGTGATGGCAGTTCCAGGACGACCGCTACCCGCCTCGCCGGTTGGCGTAAAGGTAACGGTGACGTTGGGGACCGGGTTCCCTTGATAGGTGACCGTTCCACTGACCTTGTGCAGCGACTCTGCACCGCCGCCCCCGCAACCAAGCAGGGAAAACGTGACAAACGAGAGTGACAGCCCCCAGGCGCACTGCCGGAGCATTCGCTCAATCATGGACATTCCTTCTCCGAATTAGAGACAACGTGTTTCTTAACAAGTATCAGTCGAGTGTCGCCGGCTGGCCATCCACCATCGAGCCATACGAGCGGTAGGTGATGAGATCAACCGTCTCCGACACGAACCTCACGCTGCCGTCAGCCAAACCGAATTGCCCGCCTCCCGGGTGCTGGCTCATAAACGAATAGTTGTTTGGCCAGTCTCCCCGACAGGAGAGGAGGTCGGCATTTCGATTGCCGGTATTCGTGCATTGGGCGGGCGTGTTGAGCGGAACCGCGGTCGTGGCCGTCACGCCGTTGGCATGCCACCACCAGGTGTGCGTGCAATAACGGGGCAGCGCTTCACCGATCAAGAACGTATTGGCGGTCCCATCGGTGACGCTTGCCATCTTGACGCTCACGGGTGCCGTTGGATTGTTGTTGCGGAAAAGAATTCCGTTGCCGCGATCCAGGCCGTTCCCGGTATTGCCGTACGGCGTCGAGTACCACGGTGCGGTCGCCGCATTCGTGGGCTGAACCCGGAAGTTGCCCCATTGCCAGTTTGACCCGGCACAACCCTTGTAGTTATTGACTCCCCAGGTCCTGTCGGCACGCGGGTTGCGGTAATTGGCCCGACCCAGATCTAACTTGCCTTCATGGCCGCCGTCGCTGGGGCATTGAAAGGCCGGAATGGACTGCCAGGCGACCCATTCGTTACTTGGCCCCCCGGTTCCCGCGCCTTGACTGCCGTTACGAGGATCGTTGCGACATCCATAGTTGAAATCGATCACGTCGTAGAGCGGCTGCTGCTCGATGAACGGTAGAACCGCGACCATCCAACTCTGCGTCCGTCCGTCGATCGGATGCCGGCTACTCCAGGTTGCGTAATTGAGCGGGAATTTCTTGTACGTGTCGTGTTAGTTGTGGCAGGCAAGTGCCAATTGCTTGACGTTATTAGAACAGCTCATACGACGGGCCGCTTCACGGGCCGCTTGAACGGCCGGCAGCAGCAATGCCACCAGAATCCCAATGATGGCAATCACGACTAGCAGTTCCACCAGCGTGAATCCTTGTCTAAATCGACGCTTCGACATAGCCAAAACCTCCAGAATCGGACAAAATAAGAAAAATACGAACTTGCATTGTGACCCCGGAGGGTTCCAAAGTCAACCAATCCGGTTTAGGTGGTTGTGATGCAGTTTTTGGTAATTGGACGCACTGACGTGTGGGGAATGCGCGGTCTGGCAAACGCGGCCCTGGTCGCGCCGAATGTGTCCGTGGCGGTGCTAAGGTGGAGTGTGCGAGGATGGAGTGTGCGAGGATTTGGTTCGCTCCTGCTGGTCGCACCTGCAACCTGAATACACCGATTTTGCCTGTTGTCCTGGTGTAAGGGGTCTTGATTGTCACAAGGTGAGGGATGGAGACGAGAGGATTGGGAGACGAGAGGATTGGGAGACGAGAGGAATGGGAGACGAGAGGAATGGGAGACGAGAGGAATGGGAGACGAGAGGAATGGGAGACCTGCGGTCGGCCGTTTCGGCGGGGTCGGAGACCCGCGCCGAGCACCTAATTGAGACCCGCGCCGAGCACCTCGTTGAGACCCGCGCTGAGCACCTAATTGAGACCCGCGCTGAGCAACTAATTGAGATCCGCGCTGAGCATTGGGCCGCCGGCCCGTGCCGAACTGGTGTGTAACCGATCCTGAGTCAAGTCCTGTCCGTACGACGACCGTTCATTCCGCATCTCGTTGCGGAGTCTTTCGCAGCATGTTGCAACCAGGTGGCAACCGCAGAAAATCGTCCCGCGTTGTGCTGGCAGTCAGTCTGTTGGGCGCAATTGCCTTGCTCTTGATCGTCGACCCGGTCAGCCGATGGCGGCTGGGGAGAGCGGAGTCGCTTCTCCGGTCGGGTCACCCTGAAGCAGCACTCGAAGTTCTCGCCAAGGTAAGTGCCCGCCGGGGGCAGCAAGGGCGGCTCGCGTTTCTGCGTGCCCGGGCCCATCGGAAACTGGGGGGCATCAGCCGGGCCGAAGCTGAGCTGCAACAGGCGGAAGACAGCGGCTACTCGCCGAATCTGGTGCATGTCGAGCACTTGCTGATCCAGGCCCAAACCGGCAAGGTGCGAGTTGTCGAAGAGGCGTTGCGCGCTGAGCTGGCTCGAAGCGACGAGAATACACAGGACATCTGCGAAGCGTTAGTCAACGGCTACCTGCTCAATTACCGATTCGAGGACGCCGCAAAGTGGCTCGATGCCTGGGAGGCGGACTTTCCCGACGATCCCCGTCCCCACCTGGCCCGAGGCAGGTTGTCACAGCACATGTCGTTGTGGAATGAAGCGGCGGAAGCCTTTGGCAAGGCAATTGCGTTGTCGCCGCAGAGTTTCGAGGCATACGGGCAACTGGCGAGGTGCTATCGGCAGTTGAACCAGTATGAGGATGCCGTGCGGGCCTACCAACAGGCACAGCGGCTCAACCCGACCGACGTCGAAACGCTGGCCGGCCTGGCCCACAGTCAACTGCCATTGGGCCAAATCGAGGATGCTCGCCGCCTCTTCACGCAATTGCTCGACATGGACGGCGGTGCCTTCTACGCAGCGCTCGGACTGGGCGAGCTCGCCTTGGGCGAGGGTGAATTCGAGACGGCGCTGGACTGGCTTGAAAAGGCACACGCCATGGAACCTCGCAGCGTGGTGGTTCGCAACCATCTGGCTTCCGTGTTGCGAGCGACCGGTCGCAGCGAAGAAGCGCAGCAGCACCTGGATTTCATCGAGGATGCCAACCAGGCAATGTCGGAGGTTCAAGAGTTTTCGCGGCAGGTTCACGCTTCCCCGGAGGTCATTGAAGCCCGCTACGAGATCGGCGTCCGCCTGCTCGAATTCGCTTCGGAGAAGGAAGGGCTCGCCTGGCTGTACAGCGTGTTGGAGCTGGCGCCTCAGCACGCGGCGACCCACCAGACGCTTGCTCGGCACTTCGCCCGCCAGGGTGACGAGGAACGTGCGCGCCATCACCAACAACTGGCCGCTCCTGTTTCAGGTGGGCCATGAACGGTGTTCGTAACGGAAGTCCCGCGTCTGACGATCACACGCGAGCGGCAACCAACGACGACGTTGCCAGACCGCCACGGCAAACGGCCTTGCCCGGCGTGCTGTTGCTTCTCCCGCTGGTGATCGGCCTTGGCTGCCGCCCCGATGCGGCCGTCCCTCCGTCGCCCGATCCGCAGCGCGATGCGCAAGCACCGGCACAGGCACAGGCGCCGGCGCCGGCGTTCGAATTGACACGGCTCGAGGCGGACGTGCCACCGTTCGAATACCGCAACGGGGAAGAGGCAGGCGAGGCGACGATGCTGGAATCGCTGGGCGGTGGTCTGGCCTTGTTCGACTATGACCGGGACGGGGACCTCGATCTATTCTGTCCAGGCGGGGGCAAGTTCACGGCGGACAAACAAGTCGCCGGAAGACCCTCGGCCCTGCTGCGCCACAAATCTCCCTGGAAATTTCACGACGTGAGCCGCCAGGCCTTGCCGGTTCTTCCCGACCGTTATACGCATGGCGTTGCGGTGGCGGATTACGACAATGACGGCTTTCCTGACGTGTTGCTGACCGGCTACTCCGGCGCGACGCTCTTGAAGAACCAGGGAGATGGCCGTTTTACTGAGGTGACTAGCTCGGCACGGCTAATCGATCTGCAGTGGAGTTCGAGCGCCGCGTGGGCCGACCTGAATGGCGACGGGGCGCTTGATGTGTACCTTGCACACTACGTCGATTGGTCGTTTGAGAATCATCCGTATTGTTCCGGGCCGTTTGACGGTCAACGCGAAGTCTGCCCGCCGGCAAAGTTCGCGTCGCTGGCGGATTCCCTGTTCACCAGCCGGGGGGACGGCACGTTTCAAGACGTATCTGGCCCAAGCGGATTGCGGCAGGATGGCAAGGGGCTGGGCGTACTTGCCGGCGACCTGGATCTCGATGGTGACACCGATCTCTACGTCACCAACGATGGGTTCGCCAACTTTCTTTACGAGAATGACGGCGCGGGAAAACTGACCGAGATCGGCGCGATCAGCGGAACCGCGTTGAGCGATACGGGGCACCGTGACGGAAGTATGGGCGTTGATGCGGCCGATTATGATCTGGACGGGCTGCCGGACCTGTGGGTGGCGAATTTCGAGTCCGAGGCGTTCGCCCTGTATCACAATGACGGCCAGTTTGCTTTTCGCCACGTGAGTGCGTTCGCAGGCATTACTGCAGTCGGAGGCGCCTACGTCGGCTGGGGCTCGGTCTTCGGCGACTTCGACCGGGATGGCGACGAGGATATCTTTACGGCGAACGGACATGTCGTTCTCTATCCACGCAATGCGCCCCGCAAACAGCCGCCGCTGGTGTTCGAAAACCAACGTGGAAAGAGGTTCCGCAATGTCGCCGCGAACTCCGGTGCCTATGCCGGCGCAAGCCATTTGGCCCGCGGCGTCGCGATGGGAGACCTCGACCGGGATGGCGACCTTGACCTGGTGGTCTCGCACATCAATGCACCGCTCGCCGTATTGCGAAATGATTCGCAGAACCAGCGTTGCTGGTTGGCGATTCGGCTTGTGGGCGTCTTCAGCAACCGGGACGCAATTGGCGCCGTGGTGCGGGTCAAGGCTGCCGGCACGGAGCAGCTTCGGCTGGTAAAAGGTGGAGGAAGTTATGCGTCGACCAGTGACCGCACGATGTTCGTCGGGCTGGACGGCTGCCGGCAGGTGGACGGCATCGAAGTGCGCTGGCCTTCCGGAACGGTGCAGACGGTCCTCAACGTGAGGGCCAATCAGGTGCTTACCATCACGGAGGCGCGCGACGGCCGCGGCTCGTGAACCGCGAGATCATGGCGTCGCGGGCTGTTGCCAGTAGATGGTCAGCGGGCGCAGTCCTGCTTGAGGTTGGCGGGCAAAGTTGCCGACGGCAACATCCAAGGCGCCGTCGCCGTCAAAGTCGCCGGCAGTCAGTGCCAGGTGCCCCGCGGCTGACTCGTCCAGCAACCATGGCGCGAACTGCCCATCCGGTTGCCGCTCGAGCCACAAACAGCGGCTCGGCACGGTGTCCTTGCCTCGTAGATTCGCCTTGGCAACGTGAGAACAGGCGAGCACATCCAGGTCGCCGTCACGGTCGACATCGGTCGCGATCGCCCGCATGACGCCGGGCATGGCGGCAAGATGATGATGTTCAAAGGGAAAGTCGCCGCGGTTTTCCAACCAGTGGATTCCGTGGTAGGGCTTGAGGTAGAAGCTGTCCAGCATGTCTCCGTTGGTGTACAGAACATCCATGTCGCCGTCGCTGTCCATATCGACAAGTTGGATGCCGCTTGACCCGAAGGCTGGATCGCCGGCAGCGAACAAGAGTTGTTGCTCGAATGTTCCATTCCCTCGGTTGATAAAGGCGACCACCACCTCGTGCTGCTGGCTGATTAGTGCGACGAAGTCGAGACGGCCATCCTGATTGAGGTCGACCACGGGAACGTGAATCGCGCCGGCACGATCATCAAGTACGCGGCGAACAAACTCCGGCTGCCCCGCTTGCTCGCCCTGGCGTTCCAGCAGCAGGATCCGTCCCGTCTTCCGCCAGCCGAACTCGGCAACGATCAGGTCGAGGTCACCATCGCCATCAAAGTCGCCCGGCTGCACGTCGGCAACGCGGCCAAGCCCGTCGGCCAGCACGTTGCGCGTAAAGTCTCCGCCGCTCGTTGCACGCAGCCACACCACCTCTCCTCGATCATGATCCCCGGGCAGGAACGATCCCAGTTCCGCCACGACCAGGTCGCACCGCCCGTCGGCATCCAGATCGCACGGTTCGGCATGCGCTGGGTGTGCCATTTGCGCGATCAAACGGCTCTCCGCCAGCAATCGCCCGTCCAATAATAGCTGGCGAACCTGCCCGGACTGCA
The DNA here is from genome assembly GCA_030430075.1 of bacterium. Taxonomy (GTDB): domain Bacteria; phylum Planctomycetota; class Planctomycetia; order Pirellulales; family Pirellulaceae; genus ARS98. The sequence goes on along the minus strand of JAUIGN010000044.1, from coordinate 9,590 downwards.
TGTCGCAGATAAGCAAACAGGGCTGTTCCGCATCCAGCTTGTGGGTCCACATCAGGAATGACGTGGCCGGCGATGATTCAGCGTCAAGCGGCTCTCCGGCTGCGGCAAGTCCTTCGCTGGTGAACCTGGCGGTTGCGGCGCGACTGCCCACGGGTGGTACGGGCAGCGTGGCTGGCGCCAGCATACGATAGTAGCTGGCGACCTGTTGCATTGGCGGCGGGGCAAGGTCGCTCCGATTCGAATTGTGGTAAAAGCTGAATCCATCCTGCACCAACCCGTACCAGGCTTCTTTGGGGAACGCGTCCGGCTGCGGCGGTGCATGGCATCCTCCGCAAAATGCTTCGACCTCGGGTCGCATCGCCTCGACATCGACAAACGTGTGTGCCGCCGATGCCCCGTCATCGGACGGCTGCCGGCGGCAACCAAAGGCGGCACCGACGGCCATGCCGAGGACGCACGCGATCACGGAGCGATACGAAGGAAGCATCATTAACGCCAAGCTCGTGGGTCCCGAGTCACAAAGAAGAACTACCGGGCAGCTTACCGTTGATGGCGAGCGACCGGAAGTCGTCGTGCAGCGACACCCTTCTGCTTGCTGCGTGTACCATGCATGAATCCACTGCCGAACGCGTTGCCATTGCCGTGCGCGTTTCGATCGCTGGGCGCGTTTCCACCGCAGTGCGCGTTTCCATCGCTGTGCGCGGGTCTCCTGCCCCCGCACGTCACGCGACCGTAAGGTCTCCCCCAACCAACCACCGAGAAACCCGCACGCCACCATCGCCGCCCACCGTCAAACTTCCTCCAACGGTCGCTCTGCATCACCGAACCGGTCGAGTTGCACGCCCATCTTGTGCATCATGCTGATATATAGCCGGCACATCTGCCGGTCGGCGGTGCCGCTGTAGTCCAGGTTCTGCCCCCCTTGGATTTGACCGCCGGCACGGCCCAACATCACGACCGGCAGTTGGGTGGCGTCGTGGTGGCCGTTAAGCATGCTCGAGCAGAGCATCAGCATCGAATTGTCCAGCAGCGAACGTTCGCCCTCCTCGATCGCGTCCAACCGGCGGGCGATGTACGCCATTTGCTCGAGAAAGAACTGGTTGACTTTTAGCCAATCGTCAGTGTCGTTATGTGAAAGCAGGTGGTGGATCATGTAGTCCACACCAAGGTGCGGGAATCGAAGTGTTCCGTGATCGTTGTTGAGCTTCAGCGTACAGACACGCGTGGTGTCCGTTTGAAAGGCGAGCACCAGAATGTCGCACATCAGCCTCATGTGCTCGACAATGTCCTGCGGATACCCATCCTGCGGCCGCCGAATATTGGGACCGCTGAGCGTAGGACGCCAACCTTGCAGTTCACCGCGGCGGCCGGCCCGATCGATCCGCTGTTCAACCTCGCGTACCGAATTCAAATACTCGTCCAGCTTCTGCTGGTCGAGGCGGCTGATGCCACGACGAAAGTCGCGCGCATCGGCCAGAACCGCATCGAGCACGCTTTGGTCACCTTGTTGCGCCTTGTCCTTGAATAGCTGATCAAAGGCCAGGGCCGGATAGACCTCCAGCGGCGTTGGTGTGGTCGGGCTGCTCCAGGAGATGTGCGAGCTGTAGAGCATCGAGTAATTCTTATGCACGGACGGGTTCGCCTTTTCGCAACCAAGCACAAGGCTCGGCAACTTCGTCCGCTGACCGATGTGCTGGGCGACGATCTGATCGACGCTGGTGCCCGACCGGATCGTTCCGCCTGCCGAAAGAGGGGCGCCGGACAGGAGATTGCCGGTCTGCGAGCTATGGATGTTGCCCTTCAGCGCCTCTGCATTATAGAGACCCTTGATAAATACCAGGCGATCGCGGAACTCGCGCAGCGGGGAAAGCACCTTGCCGAGTTGCATGCTGGGGCCATGGCCGTTGGCCCACCATTCGTGGCGGTGGAACCCGCAGCCGGCGAACAGGATGGCCATGCGAGTTGGAGGTTCAAGCGTGGGCGCGTGTGCCGAAGTCTCGCGACTCCAGGCCGCCGATTCCAGCCAGGGAAGGGCCATGCTGACGCCGAGGCCGCGAAGCATGGTGCGCCGTGAAACTGCTGCAGTCTTCATGTTCTGCTCCTGTTTGGGACAAAGCTCGCACCACGCGGCCGTCGACGGTCGCCACTCACTGTGCGAGTGGTGCCCGGTTGCACGGACCGCAGACCACACGGACCGCGGACCAGTCGACGTGGAAGGTGCCTTTGCCACGTTCTCTTGTACCGCACGCTCCCCTGCAACATTGTAGCCGACTTACCGCGCTTGTGGTCGGCTCGAAACCCCGCGAATCTTGCGAAACTGGTCGCGCAGCACGATCTGCTCCACGGCAAAAAGATTGATGCGTCGCCGTTCATCCGGTCAGGCAGGGCGACCGAAAACTCTCGATGGTCAGTTAGCGGTGTAGCAGAGTCCAGCCAGACTTTCGATGTGCCGTCTTTGCCGATATGCCCGATCGGGTTGTACTGAAAGAGCGCCTGCTGCCGGTGACCGACCCAGGCGACCAACTTCTCGACGTCGCCCGGTGTTGCAGACTGCCACTGTCGGCGAGGCTGGTCCAGCAACGGCGACTCGCTGTCAGGCGTGGCAGGTGTTGTGGACAGCGTGCGCCACAATTTGCCCAGGTACTTTGCATTGAGGGTACCCGAGTGCCATTCATTGCAATAACGCTCGATAAGCGGCTGAATCCGCTCGAGGCCCTCCACGCCCGCCGTCTGTTCACGGCCGCGGCGAACGAGACGTCGCATGGTCGGCTTGATTCACGCACCGACCTGCTTCGCTACTGGCCGAGTTGATTTGCCGCTGCGAGGCACGCCGGACTACAATCACGGAATCGGTCCACTCAGCTGACCGCCATGCTCGATCTGCGCGACGGCGGTGTCATCTCCGGCATTTGTCGCGACCGGAACCTGTTGCTCGCTGGGTTGGCTCGCTGGGTTGTTCGTACCTCCGCATAGGAAAGGGCCTGCCATGACACGTCAAACGGTTCGGCCAGCAATCCACGGATTGCTGACGCTGCTGCTGCTGGGGGTCGCCGGCAGTGCCTCGGCGGGCGACATGGAGACGGTGCGGGTTGCCCCCGACGGAAAGGGTTTTGTCCTCGATCCTTCCGGAGAGCGATTCGTGCCCTGGGGGCACAACTATGCTTCGGTCGATTTGATGGAGCGACTGCGGAAGGACCCGGGGCGCGTCGAGCGGGAGTTTGCCGAGATGAAGGCGGCCGGTACCACGGTTGCCAGGATTCATCCCGAAATGCCCAGTATTCTGCTGGGGCCGGACCAGGTCGCACCGCAAGCGCTCGAGCAGCTCGAGCGTCTCCTCCAGGTGGCCGAGGCAGCCGGGATCCGGCTCAAGGTTACCGGCCTGGCCTGTTACCAGATCAAGGATCGGATGGCCTGGTATGATGCGCTGGCCGAAAAAGAGCGGTGGCAGACCCAAGCGTTCTTCTGGGAGACGATTGCCCGCACCTGTGCCGACAGCCCGGCAATCTTCGCCTATGACCTGGTCAATGAGCCCGGCGCGATCGGGAAGCCGGACGAAGGGTGGTATCTGGGGAGGATGGGCGACGTCGAATTCTGCCAGCGATTGAGCCTCGATGCGGGGGATCGCCGCGGCGATGAGATCTTCCGCGCATGGACGAAGCAGATGGTCTCCGCGATTCGCAAACATGACCAGACGCACCTGATCACCATGGGAATGCTTCCCTTCCCAGGCGCGTACAAGACGGCCGCTGAACAGCTCGATTTTGTCTCACCGCATCTCTATCCCAAAGCAGGCAAGGTCGACGACGAAATCAAGCGACTCAAGCAATTCGACTGGGGCAAGCCGATTGTGATTGGAGAGACTTTTCCGTTGCGGTGTGGTGCGGACGACGAGCGAGAGTTTCTCCTCAAGAGCCGCCCGTTCGCCCACGGCTGGATCGGCCACTGGCCGGACGAATCGCCGGCGGAACTGGCGGAGCTGAAGGCGGCAGGTAAGGCCACGATCCACAACGCGATCTGGCTCTCCTGGGTGGATCTCTTCCGTGAACTGGGGCCGCAGATGACGGGCGAGACGCCCGCGGGCAACGAACCCATCCCGCCGCCTTAAGCGGACGACATCCTGCACCGATCGACGAACCGGCCTTATAAAAAGTCAGTTTTAGCGCAAGCTCTATCCTGACTCGGTGATGGCCTTCGCATCGACGCTTCTTCAGCTCCACGAAGTCTGCACACGCGCGTGTTAGACGCTTCATCACCTTCACCCCTGTCGTTGATGTCTCCATCGCCCAACAGCAGGCAGTAGTGCAACGAGTCTTCTGGGTTTGGTTTGAGCATCCCGTCGGATACGCGCACCGAGCTCGACCAGCTTTCTACTCCGGGAAGTCGTCCACCGATCCCCTTTCGGGCAGCTCAAACAGCTTTCGCCGTTTGTTGTAGGCACTTCGACTCTGTTACACGCACGGCTTGTTGCCGCTCCCGTAGGATTAGCAACTTCCCGGCCACTTCGGTTTGAAGCCGACCGCGTTACAAGCGCGGAGCTTGTTGGTACGTTCCACGATAGCCGCACTGAATCCATGATCTTTCAGGCAGCATTCCGCTTGTGGGCAAGCGGCTCACGCCCTCAGTTACTTCGTGGCTTCCCGTTCCCACACGGTTATCCACCGGCTTCATCGTCGAGGTCGACGGCGGATGAACGCCGCTCCCCAACCAGCCTCTCGTCTATCTCTCTTGCGAGAGCCAACCGCCCATACCGGGGCAAATCGGTTTCGCGTCCGGGCGACATCACGGACGTTGTTCTCAATCAGCTTTTCAATTTTCAATCGCACGCTCCCGAGAATCCGGCAGCCATGACAACAGCGTCCACGTTCGCCGTGTGCACGTTCCGTCACATCTCAGGCCGTCCGGCACGTATCAGCAAATTGATTGATACGCCGATCCCCGTCCTGTGGACGGGGCCCGGAGGTGCTCGAACCCTCGTCTGCGGTTCTTCAGGCCGCCGCCGACCAACGCCGGCGTCGGTGCCCGCGTCTCAGCTACCAGCCCATGTCGGTTCGATGCAGGCACGAAAAAAACCGCTGTCGCCAATGACACCGGGTATTGCAGATCCCCTGAGGAATTGCTCAAGTGTCACGTGCGCCCACGTGGTGCGGACTGCGCGTTCGTACGTTCATCGGCGGCGCACCCGCGGCCTGTTCGTGCGAAATCAAAACTTGATGTGAAGCTCGTCATCATCGGCACCTTTGCTTCTTCCAGTGTCGCTGTCCATCGGCCCGGCCGGATGGACAACCGACTCGTAAGAGGGGCGAGGTTCCGGAAAGGTTCACACGAATTCGATTCGCTCGAGGCGACTTGTTACTGATGCGCTCACGCCGCGATTTATTTCCTCGTGGCGAAAAAAACGAGGCGCGAGGTGCCGTGGACCCCGGAATGTGCGAACCTACCGGCACCGTCCGGCTGCGACGGTTGCCGGCCAATTCCAGCCCGGTTGCCCCAGTCGTGTCACCCCGACTTCTCCGCAGCCCGATTCGTGATCTCCGCGATCAACTCGCTGGCAATCGCCGACGGTATTCGGTCGTACAAGGCCGGCTGACTTAGACCGACCGCCTTCGAGGCCCGGCCCAAATGACGAAATTCGTCAATACTTAACAGATGGCGAAGCTCGCGAATCTCGAACATCAGCGCCCACAACCATGGCATCATGGGCTACAGGACGCCCCATATCGATCGCTTGGCCTGCGAGGGAACCTTCTTTAGCGACGCCTCTGCACAGCAGAGCTGTACTGCCGGTCGGGCGTCGTTCATTCTGGGCCAACACCCGTTCCGCACCGGGCTACTGACGATCGGCCAAGCTCTCTCTGCCCAGTTCTTGAGTCACCACTGAACAGTATAAGTTGGCGGCCCCAGAAGACTCGCCCCCGGCCAAGCCAAGATGGTCCTCTCTTCTCTCGGTTTGATCGAGAAATCGCCCTGACATAAATCTCGGTAACTTCTTACAGACTGATAGTCGATCATCAGTGTTGTCCCGCTGCGGCTGGAGAAAGATCCGATCGCTACGATGAGAACAACTGCCGGATCCAAAGTCGAAGGAAACGATCAACGATAACGAAGGACGATTCCTCACGCTCGATGATATCGCTCGATTCCAGTGACTCCGCAGCCCGTTGGACGTTGGACGCACTACGAAGCCCAAATTGACGGGTGAAGTCGGACGAAAACGGCTTGGGAGATTCCTCGCTCTGCGCAAGTCCGCGAAGAAAACGTTGCTCGTTTTTTGTCAGCGACTCCCACAAATTCACGTACGCATGGCTCTCCCTTCGAAGCAACTCTTCTATGGCAAGCTGGAGAACCGATTCATCAACCTCGCCACCAACATCGGTCATCGACCAAAGCACATGACAAAGATGTTGGGTATAGAACGGATGGCCACCCGTTTGGTCGCATAGGAGGTCGATGACCTGCCGATCTATTTGCTTATCCGCATCTTGAAATCGCTTGGAAATGAACGACCGCCAGTGCTTGGTTTCGATCGGCCCGATTGGATAATGCATCGCCGATCGGTAAAGCGGACGAGATTCATCCAGAAACATCGATTGCAATAAATGCTTGCGACTGCCGAGGAAGACGTAGGCAACATTCTTTTGGTGCTGAATGCTGCTGCGAATTTGCCGCTCGGTTAAATCGTCTTCGTAGTCCAGAATCTGTTGAAACTCGTCGAAGACCATCACAACCGTCTTGCCCGTCTTTTCGGCAAGTTCTTGCGGCGCCGCCAGGACCTCGACCAGTTCTGTCTTTGAAACTGCTCGTCCATCGATTCCAAAATCAATCTTTGGTTGACCTGGATTGTCGAGAGAAACACTGGGCCGCAGTCGGCCAAAGAGTGATTTGCCAATCTCCAGCAAACGTTTCGACGTCGATTCCGCTGCTGTGGAGATCGCTTTCGCCGTAGCCTCCGAAAAGGCAGCCGAACCGTCGGTTGGCCAGAGGTCAACATAGACCGTGACGAATTGCTTCTTGGGAAGTTTGCCGAGCGCGCGCAGGATCAACGACGTCTTGCCCATCCGGCGTTCTGCGTAAACAATACACCTTCCGGCCGACCTCATCGTTTCCGCAAGATCGGCCAGTTCTTTTGTGCGATTACAGAACGCACCGTTTCCAACGATGCCGCCATACGAAAACGGATTCACCGAGCACCTCCAAATTACGCAACTTGCGTAACGCATTTTGCGTAATCCAGATTGGAAGTGCAAGTCTTATCTACCGAAGAAATTGTTCAGGGTCTCAAAAGGGGGTCGATCTCCCCACCTTTGCTTTGGTCTCTATGGGGTCAGGTCTTGACATTTAACTTTGTCACTTTGGGCTTGGTCGTATTGCGCGGCACTTACGTATCGAGATGGCGAACGGTCTGTATCATGTGACGGCCCGCGGTTGGGAGCGGGTGGTCGTCGATAGTGAACGGGATCGTGAAGATTGGTTGCGGCTCCTTGATCGAGTGGCCGCCCGGTCCAGTTGGCGCGTTTTCTCGTGGGTGTTGATGAGCAATCATTTTCATCTGTTTTTGCGTACCCCCGAGCCGAACTTGTCAGCGGGAATGCGCGATTTGAATTCCGGTTACGCCAGTCTGTTCAATCGTCGCTATCGCCGCTCGGGCTCACTGTTCCAAGGTCGGTTCAAAGCGATCCTTGTCGAGGATCAGAGCCACGCGTGGGAGTTGAGCCGGTACATCCACCTCAATCCGGTGCGAGCCAAGATGGCTCCGCTTCCCGAACAGTACCGCTGGAGCAGCTATTCGGCTTATCGTTTCGCGCGCGACGCAGCGGGAGCGGCGGCCTGGCTCGACTGGGAAACAGTACTGCGGGAACATTCCAAAGACCTTCGCAACGCGCGACGCGCCTACCAGCGGTTTGTCGAGGCGGGCATCGCCGAGCCGCCAATCTCGCCCGTGAAGTCGGCTGTCGGAGGTCTGTTTCTCGGCCGGAGTTCGTGGGTCGAACAGATGCGCAAGAGACTCGCTGGGGAACCGGAAGATGCCAACGTTCCACAGCGAAGACGCCTGGCGTGGCGTCCTGCCGAAGCGGACATTCTTCGCGTGGTGCAGGATCATTTCGGTGCTGGTCCCGGGGATCTGAAGCAGATCCGTCGTCACGGCAACGACGCCCGTGTTGCTGCCGTCTACTTGCTTCGTCGGTTGACGGACAAAAAGGTAACCACCTTGGCGCAACAGTTCGGGGGCGTCAGCGTAGCGGCGATCTCCAAATTGTTAAGTCGTGCAGAATCACGACGTGAAGACGATTCTCACTGGAACAGTCTCCTCAAGGAATTAGAGCTCCAGTACCAGAACAAACCTCGCCGCTCGAAGAAAGGTTAAATGTCACGACCTGACCCCAATGTCTCCCCAACAGTTCGGGGGCGTCAGCGTAGCGGCGATCTCCAAATTGTTAAGTCGTGCAGAATCACGACGTGGAGACGATCCGCACTGGAACCGTCTCCTCGAAGAATTAGAACTCCAGTGCCAGAGCAAACCTCGCCGCTCGAAGAAAGGTTAAATGTCAAGACCTGACCCCGCTGTCCCCCCCAAATTTCGTGAAGTTAGTTTACAGCCAATGCCTAGGTGGCGATAATCCCAGAGCACCCGATGTCCTGGGTGGGGTGACCAGCAATCTTAGTTGCATCAAATGGGTTATCACTAAAGGAGAGACTGCTGTAATGCATCTGGGCATGATTTGCTGTGGAGGATCAGCCTCCGTCTTAATCGTATATCTCGCAGTTGCAGTTTCGCAGCTTGAGACGAATTCGTTACCGCCAAGTGAGTCGCCGAGTTCAGCGACCGTCTCACCTGAGTGGACACCTAAAGCACAGCAACCGCCGACCACAACGGAAGCAGCTTCCAAAGGCGACCGTGCAATCGAATTAGAACCGTTACTCAAGTCAATAGATAAACGTCTCGACGCCGATGGCAAGTCTACCTCAGGTCTCGAACGGCATTTGGACGATCGTTTAGACAGCTTGACAAATCGGCTCAATCGAGTTGAGACGGTTGGCGTGGTTGCCACACTTCTGTTGACGGTCCTCGGGTTGCTTGGCGGCATCGGCGCATGGCGGTGGATTCGTAATCTAATTACCGAACGCACGGATTTGATGTTGGAGCGTGGAGTAGATCAAGCGAAGGATCGTTGGGAACGTGATCTGGATGAGCGGATAGCGAAATTCGAAAAAGAGACGAAGGGGAAATTGGCTGAGATATCGAAATCGGCAGAGCTTTCGAGTCAATTGTTTGCGCTGCGCCACGCCCGGCAGTATACGGAGGCACTGACATTGGTACCGTGGGACGGTCGAGCAGAATCTCTTAATGTTTTTCCAAAGCTAATGAGAATGACAATCGTTCAGTGCGCTGGACGGCTAAAATCTGATGACCTTGGCGGACGAGGTTTGCACCTAAAGAAACAAGCTTGGCTTGCCGTGCAGAAGATTGAGGTGCGTCGGGTTTTTAGGACAGTCCGACTGCTTATTTCCGTTGGGCCCGAGGGGCGGGAACAGCGGCCCCCGAGGCCCTTCCCAGGCCTCGGGGTGGCCGCAGTAGCGCGTCCCCGGTATGG
>JAUIGN010000007.1 GCA_030430075.1 bacterium | reverse complement strand
TGCTACACCCACGACGTTACCGACGTCAGCGTACGGCTCTGGGCCGATGCGAATGGCTAATTCTTCATCGTAGGACTCTTTCATTCCCTACTCCAAACCGGTTTAGCCCGGCGCTTTCGGTGTCCCCTTTTTGAGACTCCTTTTTGAAACGGGGCGATCGGCGCGGTGATGGAGACCTTCGGTCGGCGGTTTCGGCGGGGTCGGAGACCCGCACCGAGCAGGAAGTCGGAGACCCGCGCGGAGGATTGGTAGGCGAGCCGCGCGGAGCATCGGTAGGCGGCCTGCGCCAAGCATTAGTAGGCGAGCCGCGCCGAGCATCGGTCAGAGAATCACACCGAGCGTTCGAAGCGGATCAGCGGCTCGCATTGAGCGTGGAACGGCGGTCAGCGGGTGGATCACTGGCCATCGTCGCGCCCGGCCGCCAGTAGTTTGGCCATCGTCTGTGCCAGCTCGTCAAGCGCCGTCCGGTCAGGTAGCGAGATGGTCAATTGCTGTCGGCCTGAGGCATCTTCCTGAACGCAACCGAATAGCTGCTCGCGTAACTCCGTCACCATGGGCTCGGGCGGGGCCGCCGTGGGTTGCTGGGCCACCAGTTCACCCAGAAACTTGAACGTTGCCCCCAGTAGCTCTCCCCCGGCAGCCGCCAACCGTTCGCGATGTTCGGTTTCGCGAGCCGAGACAGTATCCGAGGCGCGCCGCTGTGACTCGTCGACCGGCGCCTCGGGCTTGGCGCCCAACAAGACCTCCAGCCGCCGCCGCAGCTCTTCGATCCCGCTGACGAAATCGACTTGCGAGACATCCGAGTCGGCGTCGAGCACAGCGAGTGACAGTTCGAGCTTGGCGGACAAGGTTGTCAGCAGTTTCTCTTCGATGGTTCCCTCGGTGACCAGCAAAAACACCTGCACCGGCCGCTGCTGGCCCATGCGGTGCGCTCGGCCGATTCGCTGTTCCAGCACTGCCGGGTTCCACGGCAAATCGACGTTGATCACGGTATTCGCCGCCTGCAGATTCAGGCCGGTGGCGCCGGCGTTCGTCGTCAGGAACAGTTGGCTGCCATCGGGACGCTGGAAACGGTTGACCAGTTCCTGGCGCTGCTTTTGCGGGACCGAACCATCCAAACGGACCCAGTCAATGCCCCGCTTATCGAGCTGGGGTTGGATCAGATCGAGCATCGTCGTCCATTCGGAAAACAAGACTGCCTTACGATCATCTTCGGCGAACAATTGTTCGAACAGCACTTCCAGGTGCTCAAGTTTGGACGAATAGGACGGCTCTTGCTTGTCAACCAGGTACGTACCGTTGGCCGCCATCCGACACATGAGAAGCGCCTTTTGCAGTCGCAACAGATCCATCTCCGTGAGGTAGGGCTTGCGCGTGATCGAAGAGACGATGCGCATGTGCGACTGATGCAATTCGTGCTGCTCGGCGGTTGGTGGAATCCGCACGATCTCGGTCGTCCGCTCGGGGAGTTCCGTGAGAACATCCGCACGTGTGCGGCGCAACAGGATCGGCCGAAGCTGCGCTCGCAACGTATCCAGCTTCTGGTAGCCAAGCACCTTGCCCTTTTCGTCGACGATGCGGTGCCGATTGAAGAACCGGAATGCCGGGCCCAAGCGACGGTCGTCGACAAACTGGGCCACCGAATAGAGGTCGTCGAGGCGATTCTCCAACGGCGTCCCTGACAAGACGAGCGCAAACGTCGACTTCAACCGCTTGATAACGGCTGCCGTTTTCGATTCCCAGTTCTTGATCCGCTGGCCTTCGTCCAAAATGATCAAGTCCCAAGGAACCTGCTCAATTGACATGACATCGCGCAACACCTGCTCGTAGTTGCAAATCGTGAAGAACTCTTCGTTGTCGTATTGCTCGGCGCGTTCCGCCGCTCCGCCGGCGACGAGCTGCGCGTCGCGGCCTGAAAAACGGTGAACTTCGTTTCGCCACTGTGACTTGACCGACGCGGGGCAGACCACCAACACCCGCTTGATCCGCGCCTCGCGCGCCAGTAATTCCGCCACCCCGATCCCTTGGATCGTCTTTCCCAACCCCATGTCGTCCGCCAGAATGGCTCGCCCCGCACCGACGGCGAACGCGATTCCGTCCAACTGATAGGGCAGCAGTTCCGTTTTCAGCAGTTCTCGGCGAAGCGGATGATCCGCCGGGGCCTTACGAATCTCGTCGACGCGCCGCAGCAGCTTTGCCTGGATCAAACGACGGTTGATGTACTCCTCGGCATCCGGAAAGACAACAACTTCATGCCCGGACTTCTGCAAACGATTCAGGCAGCCAACAAACTTGACGACATCGTCGATTGGCTTGTCGACGAACGGCCGCGCCAGCTTGGCAACCTCGGCTGGAGGTTGGCCGGGCAGCCGCAGGCGCAGCGACAGATCTGCGCCGTAAAGCAAATGGACTTCAATCTCGGTGCCTCGAAATGAGCGACTGCGAAGGCGCGCGGGAAACTTGCTGCGGATGCGGTCGAGGGCATACAGGATGTGCTTGCACGTGCCAAGTGTGTTGGTGCGAAAATCCGGGCAACTGCAATACGACTGCCCCCGTGCCTCGCCACGCAAGGCCAAGCGGTACGATTTCCCGGAAGCAGCACTCGTAATCGTGTAGTCGCCCCAGGGACGCCCCGCGTCGCGGGACCGCAGCCGAAACTTTTCCTTAGTGGCCCGCTCTTGCCGTTCCGCCAGTGCTCGCTCGACCAGTTCCTCCTCGGACAGGCTTTCAATCGGCTCACGTTCACGCGGCGGAGCCGACAAGCCAAGCGCCAGCTTCTCTTCCAGGATCAGGGAAAACGCCGCACCCACATGCTCGCAGACGGCCTCACACGCGGTGCAGTTGTAATGCAAGCGATCCTCGGCAGACGCCATCAGTGTGATCGTCACCACGACCGGGTCGCCGCCAATGCGTTCGCCGGGAAAGCTGAGCCGAAACAGGTCGCCACGCAGGTAAACATCCTGCTCGAAATCCTGGACCTCGTAGGCCGCACCCCGCTGCAACAACTGCTTTCCTTGAGCCCCCAACAGCTTGCATGCCTGAGTGTAAGTCAGCCGCGAAAGCCGATCCCCGAGAGTCAACGCCTTGCTCTTCTTTGTCGTCATGACGAACCGCTCCATGTGTACGGATCTTGCGAGCCCGGATTTTTGCCGAACGTCAGCGTATCGCACGGGGGCCGTTTTGCACAATACTGCGGAATGTCCAATCGATGCCGAGCGGGTGGGGCGGGGGGCGTGAAGTGCGGGTGGGGCGGCGGGGGTGGCGGTTGCTGGTTGCTGGTTGTGGTTGCTGGTTTTGGTGGAGGTGGAGACCTTCGGTCGGCGGTTTCGGCGGGGTCGGAGACCCGCGCCGAGCAGGATGTCGGAGACCCGCGCCGAGCAGGACGTCGGAGACCCGCGCCGAGCAGGATATCGGAGACGCGTGACCAGCAGGACGTCGGAGACGCGTGACGAGCTGGAAGTCGGACACGCGCGCCGGGCAATAAGAGCAGGAAGTCGGAGAACTGTGACGCGCAGGAATGATCGCGACAGCGTTATGATGATAAATCAACCGGTTTGCCGGTTGCCGCCGAGCGGTATGCGGCCAGGAGGACCTCGGTGGCCGCGGCCGCCAGTTCGATCGATACCTCACTGGCGCGGCCCTGCTCAAGGCAATCCAGGAAGTATCCGCTGTCGATCTGCCAGGACGTGCTGCCAGGCACAATCCAATCCTGCTTGGGTTCGGCCTGATAGGGGTCCCCGGGCGGTGCCTGCCACATCCCCATTGGATCCTCGGGGTTCCGCGAAGGCGGTTGCCACGCAGGCGCAGCGGTCCACATCTCGACCCGCTCCCGGTGGGCATCGACAACCACGGACCGCCGGCTGCCTACCAGGTACGTCTTGTTGAGTCCGCTCGACGGGTGCGACTGCCAACCTAACCGGCCGGCCGAGATGGTTGCCGTCAGCCCGCCCTCGAACTCCAGCAGAAGCTGGCCAAAATCCTCCATGTCATGGGCCTGGTGTTCGGCAAAGAAATAGTTGCCGGTCGATGCCGACACTCGGCAAACCGAACGGCGGACCAACCATAGAAGCAAGACCAGATTGTAGATGCCGACGTTGGTCATCTCGCGTTTCGCTTCCGGCAGCTCGAACCGCGACGGCTGCGGGGACTCGACCCTCCGCCGCCCCAAGCTGGCCGTCCCCGCATGCCCCTTGGCAAAACAGAGGTCCGAGTGGATCGCGAGCAGTTCTCCCAAGCCGCCCGAAGCCAGGTGCCGTCGAGCTGCTTGCGCCGGATCGAACCAGACCTGGCTGAACATGTGGGCGACCACCCCGGCATCACGGACAGCGGCGACCATGGCGTCCGCTTCGGCCATGGTGGCGCAAAGCGGCTTGTCGAGGTACAGATGCTTGCCAGCCCGCGCAGCCCGCGCGATGATGCGGCCACGGCGGTACGGTTCGGCGCAAACGCTCACCACGGCCACATCGTCGCGGGCAAGTGCCTCATCCAGGTCGGCAAGGTAGGGCAGTCCCAACCGTGTTGCCAACTGGTGGTTCTTCGAGAGGCGATATTCTGGGATCTCTGCCTCATCGCTCACCGCCACCAGGCGGCAACGCGGATCCGCGGCGAGCGCGGCGGCGTAGCCCGGTTGATGCGTGTGGTCACCTGAAACCAGCAGGACACCGTAGGGCGGTGCGGCTCCTTGCGGAACCGGCGGCTCAGGAAACGGCCGCGCCGGCCGCGTCACCGGCAACTCCGCCACAGCCGTTACAATTCTGGACTGCCAGTCAATCTTGGCTGGGTCGTCCGCCGACGGTTTCGTCTCCGCCAAACGGACGTCATCGCCGGCTGCCTCCCAGTGTAACGTTCCACGATCGGCAAACACCACACACTCGCCACGTCCCGCCGGTTGCGCAGCGGCCACGGACAACAAGGCCGATTGGCCCTCCGCAAACCGCACCAGGCCGCTCAACTGGTGCTTGTCGAGCGACCCGAATACGTCAATCGATTCGACGGGGCTGCCAAAGAGCGTTGACAAGCGATCGGCGGCGGCGGCCAGCTCAGCTGCCAGGTCCGTTGGCGAGGATGGGATCTCCAGCAGGAGCCTCGCAGCGACCGGCGTTCCAGGGCGGCCCGTCGCGACGGCCTTGCCGACGGTCTCAAACATCGTGTCCAACATCACCGACGACTCCTCAGTCTGCAGACGCCTATTCCTGCTTCTTGCCCCGCGTCGCATACTGCCGATGGTACCCCTTCGTCTTCAGAGCAATCCGGTACAAGCTGGTGTCGACCGTGATGTAGAGGGTACTGATTTCGTCGCCGATCCCAAACTCGACGTTGCTGGGCAAGCCCTGCGGCGCATCGGCCGTCTGGTTGGCCGGCCCGGTGGGGATGAATCCCACTTCCTGGCCGGTCGGGTCCACCACCAGCACGCCGGGACGACTGGGGTCGCGGACGGTGAGGTAGATGTGTCCCTCTGCATCGACGGTCATTCCGTCGCATCCCTTCTTGTCTCCAAAGTCGATCACGGTCCGGCGGCGGCCCCGAACGGAACCATCCTTCTTGTTGATCCGATAGGCGTAAATCTTCATGTCCCCCGGTGTCGGCGCCGGCGCGTCGGGGTCGATATTGTCCGTTCCGTTGTCGTGATCCGCCACATAAAGTGCGTCGCCGTCCGGACTGATCGCGATCCCATTCGGCTTCGAAATATTGTGGGTAAACTCCGTCACTTCACCCTGGCGGCTGATGCGATAAACGGCCCGATGTTCCAGCTCACGCGGTTCGTGTCCCACGTAACGTGGATCGGTAAAGTAGATATTGCCTCTCGCATCAAGGCAGAGGTCATTCGGCGAGTTGAAACGCTTACCATTGATGGCGTCGACCACCGTCTCTCGTTTTTTGGTCTTCACGTTCCATCTCGAAATGCGACGGCCACCCCCACCGGCTCCCTCACATGCGACCAGCCGACCTCGCCTGTCAAAGATCAACCCGTTGGCCTTGCCGCTGTCGTCCGTAAAGACCGTCGTCTTGTTGGTCTGTGGATCGAATCGCAGGATCATTCCCTTGTCGTCACCGAACGGAATATCGGTGAAATAGATCGATCCGTCCGGTGCGACGGCGGGTCCTTCCGTCAGCCCGCCGCGGATCGGCGCCGACCTCGTAAACAGGAGTTCCAGCTTCGCGTCGGCGGCAACGATCCGTTCCCCGGTCGGGTGAGGAACTTCGTCTGCGCAGAGGTCGACACAACAGAGTCCGAAGGCAAGTAACGTCATGATGCAACGCATAGAGGTAGCTCCTAGATTTGTGAATACTCGATTCGAAATCGGCCGCGACTTCGCAGGGCAGATTGATCCGGCCGCACCGCCCCAGGCGGCCAGGACACCGCCGGCGGAGTGTACGTCGAACGAGGCAGGGCCTCGGACCAGTAGCGAGCTGACGCTCGCGGCATGTTCGTCCGTTCCCGTTGGTCGCTCAAACTTGACACATTCGTAAAGCAAAATCTGATACATGCCTTCTAACTCATCAGCTTTTCAACGACGTGGCCGCCGACATCGGTCAGTCGAAAGTCCCGCCCCTGGAAGCGATACGTCAGTTTCAGATGGTCCAGGCCCAGCAGATGAAGTACGGTTGCTTGCAAGTCGTGTACGTGCACCCGATCCTCGACGGGGTAGTAGCCCAGGTCGTCGGTTTTGCCGAGCGTCAGACCGGGTTGGATTCCACCACCGGCCATCCACATCGAAAACGCCTCGATGTGGTGGTCGCGGCCCAGGTAATCGCGGGGTTCGCCCTGCGGGGTACGTCCGAATTCGCCACCCCAGATCACCAAGGTCTCATCCAACATTCCCCGTTGTTTCAGATCCTTGATGAGTGCCGCGGCCGGTTGATCCACTTCGCCACAGATTTTGTCCAGTGAACCCTCCAACTCGGTTCCCTGGTTTCCGTGATGGTCCCAATCGGTGTGATAGAGCTGCACAAAACGCACGCCCCGCTCGACCAGGCGCCGGGCCAGCAGGCAGTTGTTCGCAAACGACGGCTGAGATCGATCCGCTCCGTAGTCGTCCAGCGTTTGCTGCGATTCCTGCGAGATATCCATCAGTTCCGGCGCACTGCTTTGCATCCGGAAGGCCATCTCGTAAGAAGCAATCCGCGTGGCCACCTCGGGGTCGCCCGTATCGACCAGATGCCGCCGGTTCAGATCATTCACGGCGCGGATGAACTCCGCTTGCCGGTTCGAATTGATCCCCTCCGGGCTACGCAGGTTGAGAATCGGCGGACCTTTGCCATTGAATGGAACGCCCTGAAATGTGGTCGGCAGGAAGCCGCTGCCCCAGTTGGGAGATCCGCCGCGAGGTCCGCGCGGACCGGACTGAAGCACGACGAAGCCGGGCAGGTCTTCTGCTTCGCTGCCGATGCCGTAGGTGATCCAGGCTCCCATGCTCGGCCGGCCAAGCCGCTCGAATCCGGTGTTCATGAAGAACTTGGCCGGACCGTGGTTGAAGACGTCGGTGGCCATCGAGCGGACAATGGCGATCTCATCGCTGATCCCGGCCAGGTGGGGCAGGCACTCGGACACTTGCTGTCCGCTCTCGCCGTGTCGCGAGAATCTGCGGCGCGTTCCCAGCAACTTGGCGTCTTTCTTGAGAAACGCGAACCGCTTGTTCTTCACATACGATTCGGGAATCACCTGTCCGTCCAGCCGTTGCAATTCGGGCTTGGGGTCAAACAGCTCCAACTGGCTGGGACCTCCGGCCATGAACAGGAAGATGACGTTCCTGGCCCGCGCCGGTACGTGGGCCGCCTGGACGACGGACCGCGTCGGCTGCTCGTTGCTTGTCGCAGCCAGCAAACCGCCATCGCGATTCAATAACGACCCCAGGGCGATCGCGCCCAGGCCGACCCGGCAGTCGCGAAAGAAGTGGCGGCGCGTCGTTTCGATCCGCGGAGCGTGTACGTCTTGCATGATTTTCACAGGCCGGCGGCCGCGGCCCTACTCCCTGGTAATAAACTCATCCAGATTCATCAACACGCGGGCAACCGACGTCCAGGCGGCCGCGGTCGCCGTCGCGGGATCGTGTCGGGGAAGCCCGGAAAACTCCTGGGCCGCCTCCAAGTCCTCCGCAAACGAGCGCTGCTGCGATTCGAACAACTCCCGCACGCGATCGCGTTCGAAAGCGCTGGGGTGGCGCGCCAAACACGTCTGAAAGGCAAGTTCGATTGTCTTGTTCACATCGGCCGACCCGGTCGTCATGAGCTTGTCGGCCAAAGCCCGTGCGGCCGTAACAAACTGCTCGTCATTGGCGAGCGTCAGGGCTTGCATGGGCGTGTTGGATCGGACCCGCCGCGTGCAAGTCACGTTGCCATTGGGTGCATCAAATACCATCAGTGCCGGATAGGGGCTGGATCGCCAGAAAAAGGTGTACATGCCGCGACGATACGGTCCGTCCCCCGGTTCCGGCTCCCATGGCTTCGGGTCCTGCGTGAAAGCAAATACACCCTCCGGCTGCGGTGGGTGGACACTGGGGCCGCCGATCCGTCGTGACAACAACCCGCTGGCCGCCAGTGCCACATCGCGGACCGTCTCTGCCTCCAACCGCAATCGAGACTGGCGAGCCAGCAACCGGTTCGCCGGGTCTTGCAACTCGGGTCGAGCATGCGAGGCCTGACGATACGTTGCCGACGTCACGATCAGCCGGTGAATCGCTTTGGGACTCCAGTCCCGCGCGACGAATTCCGCGGCCAGCCAATCCAGCAAAAACGGATGCGTCGGCGGTTCCCCCTGGCTGCCGAAATCATTCTCTGTCGCCACGATTCCCGTTCCAAAGAATCGTTGCCAGTACCGATTGACGATCACGCGCGGCGTGAGCGGGTTGGCCGGGTCAACGAGCCACTTCGCCAACTCGAACCGCCCGGGCGCCTCCGATCCGTCGGGCAAGGCCGGCAGCACAGCGGGCACGTCCGGTGTGACCCGCGGCCCCAGGTCGAGGAAATTGCCCCGCCGGTGGACGTGGGTGACCCGCGGTTCTTCGCGGCGTGCCAAGACCATTGTGGTGGGAATCGTCGGCTCGCCGGCTTTGAGCGCGGCGATTTGTGCAACGAGCGGAAATGCTTCCCGCGCGTCGTCGGACTTCTTGTAGAGTTCGACGACGAGCTGTTTCTGCGTGGCATCCCGCTTGTCCAGCGGCAGCATCAGCGACGCCTGCACAGGTCCCGGTAAGGTCGCACGAAACTCCGGAGTGATCTTGGCTTCCCAGGCCAACTGCCGCGCGGTGAACTCTTTCTCCTGACCAGCCAACTCGCGTTCCAACGACTTGACCTTTGCGCGCAGTTCGTCGCGGCGTTCGAGCACACCGTCGGCAACCTGCCAAGGTGCCGGCGCGTCGATTTTGGGCTCGTCACAATTATTCAGAAACGCGAACAACTGGTAGTACTCGCGTTGCGTGATCGGATCGTACTTGTGCGAGTGGCAGCGGGCACATTCCAGGGTCAGCCCCAGATAGACCAGGCCGGTCGTGTTGACGCGATCCGCCACGGCATCCACGCGAAACTGTTCGCTATCCGTACCACCCTCTTCGTTGATCAGCGTATTACGGTGGAATCCGGTCGCGATTCGCTGGTCCAGAGTCGCGTTCGGCAACAGGTCCCCGGCGAACTGCTCGATGGTGAACCGATCGAACGGCAGGTCGGCATTCAACGCGGCGATCACCCAATCGCGGTACTTCCAGATCTCACGAGCGAAATCGCGCGTGTAGCCGTTGCTGTCGGCATACCGGGCCAGGTCGAGCCAATGGCGGCCCCACCGTTCGCCGTAAGCCGGCGAGCCAAGCATCCGCTCGACCAGGCGCTCATACGCTGCCGGACGGTCGTCCGCGAGGAACGCCTCCACCTCCGCCCGCGATGGTGGGATCCCGCAGAGATCCAGGCTGAGGCGACGTATCAGTGTCTGCCGCGCGGCCTCCGGCGAGGGCCGTATCGCTTGCCGTTCCAGGCGAGCCAACACGAAGTGATCAATCCCGTTCCGCAGCCATGCGACGTCCGCCACCGCGGGCAAGGCAGGCGGCTGGAGCGGCTGAAACGACCAGTGGTCACTTGTCCTCCGTCCACCCTCCGACGGTGCCGGCAAGGGAGCACCCGCGGCAACCCAGGCTGTCAACAGTCGCTGCTCCTGGGCGCTCAAGCCCGGGCCTTCGGGTGGCATCGCACTGATCTCATCATCCTCACGACTCACCGCCCGCAACAGTCGACTGGAAGACGGTCCGTTGTCGGCTGCCGACCGATCTTCCACTTCGGTAGGTTCTGCCGGCACGACCAGTCCCCCATCGCCGCCCAGACGAATGCCCGCCGGCGAATCCAATCGCAATCCGGATTCTTGTTTCTCCGAACCGTGGCAAGCGATGCAATGGCGGGCGAGCAGCGGTCGGATATCGCGTTCATAGCCAGGCGCCCCGTCGACGGCAGCAGACACGGAAACGCTCGACATGCAAAACAAACCGAGAACAAGCGTGGCGAGCAGGCGGGGCATGTGGACGACTCGACTGTCGGAGAGATCTCATCACGGATAAAACAGCGACCAAACGTCCTCAAGAATATCCGACCACTCCAACCACCACAAACTGATTCAGGCTCGGAGCTCCGCCCTCGCCCGCTCGGCGCGGGTCTCCCCATGCTCGGCGCGGGGCTCCGCAAAATGCTCGGCGCGGGCTCCGCAGAATGCTCGGCGCGGGTCTCCGACCCCGCCGAAACGGCCGACCGAAGGTCTCCCATCCAGACGATGCGGCGCCATTCCATCAACGCGGCAAGCCAAGCGACCACTTTTCAATCGTAGCGACTCACGGGCGGATGTTGACGCCACGTTCCAACAAGACGGCGTGCCAACAAAACGCCGTACCAACAGGATACCGCAGCCACAAAGCCTCCTGGGCGGAAGGCGTCATGCACAGCATGTCTTCAGGAAGCCCGGAGCCTTACCAGGCGGTCCAACCGCCGTCGACGAGCAGATTCTGGCCGGTCACGTAGCTGCTGGCGTCACTTGCCAGAAAGACCACCGCCCCCTTCAATTCGTGCGGACGGCCCATGCGGCGTAGCGGGCTCTTGGCAATCAGGCGGTCTTCCAGGCCGGCAGGCACTTTGGCCGGATTCGGGAACGGTCCCGGAGAGAGACAATTCACGCGCACGTCATCCTCGGCCCAGTAGACGGCCAGATGGCGTGTCATGTGAATGATGCCCCCTTTGAGCGCATGATATGCGACGGGGCTGGCGGAACAGATCGACTCGTAAGCTTCCGGATACGAGCCGACGACACCGTACATCGATCCAATCATGATCACCGACCCGGCCGCCTTGCGGCGAGCGAGATCATTGCGAACCAATCGGGCCAGATGAAAGTAGCCGGCCGCGTTAGCCAACTGCCGTTGAAACTGCTCGGGGGTCACGTCGGTCAAGTCATGAGACGGCCCCGACTGTCCGTTGTTGACCAGAATGTCGATTCCGCCAACAAGATCAAGGGCCGCCTGATAACCGGCTTCCATAGAAGTCTCGTCAAGTTGATCCAGCGCGACGCCCACATGTCGGCCGCCGCTGACGGCCGGCAACGCCGCCGCACTTTGAGCGGCCCGCTCCTGATCCCGGCTGGCCGTAACGACCACCGCACCGGCTTCAGCCAAGGCCCGCGCCATAGCGGTTCCCAGGTAGCCACTTGCTCCCGTGATCAAGGCCCGCTTGCCGGTCAAATCAAACAGTTGCTGGACGGTCGGGTCGGCTGGTGTACTCATAGCGACTGATTGTAATCGACCGAGAAGACCATCGGCAATCATGCCGGAATGCGATCAAATCGCGGGGCCAATCAGTGCCTCAAGCGGTCTTACGACGTGCACCACGCGACTGCCGGCAGAGGCCTATCTTGTCGTGCATGACGCCCCTGCAGAGATTTTTGATGCGCCGGTTGTCACGAGCCGGCACCGGTTCTAAAGTCCCCTCGAGCTCACCCAATTCAAGACCCGCTGGAACCCATTTATCAACTCGTTACGAAAGGATTGTTCAATGAAGTTTTCTCGTTTGAGCTGCCTGGCAATCGCACTCGTCGCTGCTGTCACCACCCACACCTTCGCGGCCGATCAGAAGGACATCGTGGACACCGCCGTCGGCGCGAAGAGCTTCTCCACGCTGGTGGCTGCCGTGAAACACGCCGAGCTCGTCGACGTCCTGAAGAGTGATGGCCCCTTTACTGTCTTCGCACCCACCGATACCGCCTTCAAGAAGTTGCCGGCAGGCACCGTGGAGTCGCTGTTGAAGCCGGAAAACAAACAGAAGCTGATCGCGATCCTCACCTACCACGTCGTGCCGGGGAAGGTGATGGCGAAAGACGTCGTCAAACTCTCGGAAGCCAAGACGGTGCAAGGTTCGACCGTCGACATTTCGGTGAAGGGAGACGCGGTCATGATCGACGAGGCCAAGGTCGTGAAGGCTGACATCGAATGCACCAATGGTGTGATTCACGTCATCAACAAGGTGATCCTTCCCGAATAGGCCTCACGGTCAACCATTTCCTAGATCAAGCTCGGGCGTGGCGGAACTCATTGCGAGTTTCGCCACGCCTTACTTCTTGGCCGTGAAACATTGATGGATTGCCACCCGCTGCATCGCCGCGCCCGCCGCGCCATGCTTGGTCTCCATCCCCAAGGTGCTGGTAACCGGCAGCGTTTGCCGGCCTGGTCCTCGCCGATACCGAGCTCAGTAAACCACGAGTGCTCGAAACCGCAAGAGTGGCAGACGCGATGGTTGCCTCAGGCCGACCTGCGTTGGCCGGCGGATGGCGTGGCGGGTGCGGCCCGCTTGTCGTCGCTCTGCCGTTGAGCGACTGACGGCTCGTCATTGCGTCGTAGGCGTAGCGGAGTGGCGGCGACCATGGTTTCGAACTCGCCTTGCTGCACGACTTCGCCCGCTTGGTTCACCAACTGCCGCTGCCAGGTAACTCGACCTTGCCGGCGGTTCTTGGAATTCAGGGCCGTGACGGTGGTCCGGACACGGACCGTGTCACCGATCAACAGGGGATGCAAGAACTGCCATTGGCTGATCCCCAAAAATGCCTTGGTGTGCATCGACGGGGCCGTACTACTGAGTCCGGCAAGCAGCGACAGCCCTAACAAGCCATGAGCGATGGGCCGACCGAACGGAGTCTCCTTGGCGAACTCGTGGTCCACATGCAGCGGGTCGAAGTCACCGGTCATGCCGGCGAAATTGACGACGTCCGCTTCGGTGATCGTCCGCCCGCGACTCTCCCAGGAATCGCCGACCTGGAGTTCATCAAAATAGAGTGGCCCACTCATTCCTCAACTCTCCCTTGCCGGAAACCGATCGAAGCCCACAGGGAGGGGAGATTTTGGGGAAAAACGGAAGTTTGGCAAGGCCGATTTTCGGCAAGGCGAAACACGGGAATCCCGCGGAAGCCGGGGATGCGAGGCAACTCGCCAAATTGGCGGCGACCCGGTAGTTCCGGAGGACGTGGCTGCCGGCGCTACCAGTCGTGGGCGTCATCGAGTCGTCGGTCGGCCCGATTGGCCAGTTGCCACCGGACTTGGATGTCGATCGTTTCCGCGACGAATCGCACGCTTCCATCTCCTCGGGCGAACTGGGCGCCGCCCGGATGCACACTGGAAAACCCACCCACCGCCAGCCGCATGTCTTGCGGCACCTGTACCCGCTGCTCCGGCAACAAGGAGGTGTCGCTTTCGGCCGCCTGAAAGAGGGCTTCCTTGAGCGCTTGGTCGTTCAGCATTTCGCGGGGGCCCGATTCGGAGGCGGCATCGGGTGGAGGGCCATCGCCGGTCCAAGGCAGTCGAGGCGCATTCCCCCAGCCCCAGCCGCCCCCACCGAAAACACCAAAGTTCCGCAAGGTGGCCCGTGTCCCCGACATCCATCCCAGGTCCCCGCGGACGGTCGCTTTCTCGCCCAGAAAGATCGTGTTGGAGACGCCGTCCACAACATCGTCGTAGCGAATCGCGCTATTGAGAAAGAACACACCGTTGTTGTCAACATCAATGGGTGCTTCGCGATCGTGGTGGACGGCGGCATAGTCACTGTAACCAACACCGCCCGCCGGGGACGACGGACACCGCAGAACCTCAATGTCCGCACGTCGCGGATCGCGATTGGCGGGTCCGTAGACGCTCGCCCGCCGGTCGATGTTCCGTGCGACCACCTCCTGCTCCAGATACGGCAGGATCTGGCTGATCCAACCATGGTGGTAGCCTTGCGGAACATTCAGAATCGGCCCCTGGTCCGCGATCGTACCCGGCGGGTAGACGCCGTGGGCAGCTTCATACTGCTGAACCGCCAGGATCAATTGTTCGAGATGGTTCCCGCACGCCATGCGCCGAGCCGCCTCGCGTGCCGCCTGGACTGCAGGCAGGAGTAACGCGACGAGCACGCCGATAATGGCGATCACCACCACCATTTCCAGATAAGTAAAACCGGTTCGTCGTTTCATGCGGCTGCCACAACGTTAACCCGGACTATTCGTGAACGAACAACCATTCATTGCAAGTCGCTGTGTCGCACTCGTTTGTGGTGAATTTACCCAAAGCACCGCGCATCTCCGCCGGAACGCGTTAGCATCCGGTATCCGCTGCCATCAACGGAACCGGGACTAACGCCCAACGGCTGATGCATCATCCGTGTTTGGGTGGTTTGGAATGTCATGCAAAGCATGACCTACGAAAACGTGGAATCTGGAAACGTGGAATCCGAAATCATCGTTGAAAATCAACGACTTGCAAAATCCCATTGAACGGTATTGATTCTAAGGCAGGGTCGTCAATTCCCCGTCGCCACGATGGCCCAGTTGGCGATAGACGGTCATCGAAATCGTCTCGGCAAGCAAGCGAACGCTCCCATCACCGAGTGCGAAATTTGCACCTCCCGGATGAAAGCTGGCGAAGCCGCCGACAAACGTGGCGACCACGCGCGGTTCCTGGCTCGCCAAGATCTCTGATCCGTCGAAGATGATTCCGTCGCCATACATCCCCATCGCTTCGTCGAATCCAACATCTTCACTGCCCCCCATGCCGCCCAGCGAAACTCCATTTGAATACATCGGGTCAGAATCGACGGACAACCCGGGCGGATATTCTGGCACCGATCGCCAGGTTCCGGCGCGCTGAATCGCTTCGGCAGCCGAGTTCATCTGCTCGCCCGTGTTCCTCAGGATGCTTCGCGTCCCGGACAACCAGCCCAGATCTCCCGGCTCGACAATCTTCTCTCCGAGAAAAATGGTGTAACCAAGTCCGTCAAGAACGTCATCGCTGGTCACGGCGCTGTTGAGGAAGAAGATCCCGTTCTGGTCGACGTCAATCGTCGCCTCCAAATCATGATGGAGGCCGGCGTAGTGTGTGTAGAGGCGACCGTTCTGCGGATTCGAGTCACAGAGGAACCATGTCCGGCCGGTCTGGCGGACAGGCCGATTCGCCCGATCGTAGACGCTGACGCGGCGATCAACATGGTAGTACAGTGCCTCGGACTCGATGAACGGCAAGATCTGTTCCAGCCAGCCATGGTGGTAGCCATTGAGCCGGTTCTGGATCGGTCGGGTGTCATTCACGGTGCCGGGAGGAAAAACGCGGTGCGTCGCTTCATATTGATGGACGGCCATCACCATCTGCACGAGGTTGTTCGAGCAGGACGCGCGGCGAGCTGCTTCGCGGGCCGACTGCACGGCCGGCAGAAGGAGGCTTACCAGAATTCCGATGATGGCAACCACAACCAGCAACTCGACTAACGTGAATCCAGCACGGGCCGGGAGGTCGAGCCCACCGAGCCGCGTAGCGGGCGCATCGGCGCGCCGCCTGGACGGCCGGAAGGTCGCGAACCGCTCGCCGCGGCCAGCAGCCTTGTTGTACCTGCAGGAACACATCAGAAGCCTCCGTCCAACAACTGGCCGTCATGGCGATTCCCCAACTGCTGATAGACGCGCATCGAGATCGTCTCGCTGAGATAGCGAACACTGCCGTCACCGAATGCAAAGTTTGCGCCGGCCGGATGATCGCTGGCGAAACCACCGACGGCCAGCGGCCCGACCGGTTCTCCAAACCGGATCGGGTTCTCACTCGGTGCATCGGTTGTTTCGGCCGCGTCGCCCTCGGCACCCTTCGTCTCCGCGCCGTTCGCTTGGTCGCTCGGGTCATCGCCTGCCGGAGGATCCGCCGGGCCATCGGACGCTGGCGACTGGGATACGTTCGCCGATGTCCCCGGAGGCCCATTCGGCCGGGCCAACGCGGGCTGTCCGGCATTCAACTGCATGGCGGCATTCAGGGGCGTGCCCGTGTTTCTCAAGATCGCGCGGGTGCCGGACATCCAACCGAGGTCGCCCTGCGTGGCCAGCTTTTCTCCTACGAACAAGGTCTGCGACGTTCCGTCCGAAAGGTCCTGGTACCGCACTCGGCTGTTGAGAAAGAACACGCCGTCGTTGTCGGTATCAATCGGTGACTCACGATCGTGCTGCAATCCAGCGTAGTCGCTGTAGCCGTCGCCCCCCAGCCAGGCCGATGGACAACGATAGACGGCCACGTTGTGAGTGCGCACCCGGGCATGGGACGAATCGTAGACGCTGACTGCCGGATCAACGTGGCGATAAACGGCCGATTGCTCAACGTACGGCAGCAACTGGATCGTCCAGCCATGATGGTACCCCTGGGACACGCTGCGGACCGGGCCAGTCGCCGCCACGGTCCCCACGGGATAGGCCGTATGGGCCATTTCGTAGTTGTTGATGGCGATGCCAATCTGGACCAGGTGATGTTGACACTGGGCACGCCGGGCGGCTTCTCGCGCAGCCTGCACGGCCGGTAACAGTAACGCCACCAGCACACCGATGATCGCAATGACCACCAGCAGTTCGACCAGGGTAAAGGCGCGTGGTTGCTTCTTCATTCTGCTTCTCCCGGAACTGGCAGGTCCACCATGAATTCGCTCTGCAGTACGACCCGCTGCAAGGGATCCTCTGGAAACGTTGCCGTAATGGTGACCAGTCGGCGACCTGGCAACTCCTCGAGACGCGAGATCTGTATTTCCGCCACTCCGGATAGACGGGGCGCATCATCGACCGCCGTCCGCCACGTCTCCCCCGGATATTCAGGGTCCGCCCGCAGTTGCCCGATTGCCAGCGCCTGAGCCGATTCGGCCAGCCACAGCGTCTGCAACTGGATCGACTCGCGCTGCGTTTGCCGATGGTGCAGCAGCAACGCGCGAGCCAGCGTGCCACAGACCAGCATCACCACCAGCAGGCAGACCAGCACGGCAGCCATGGTGGCCCCGTATCGCGGTCGTGCCGTCCGGGCGACAGAACGCGTCCGGCGCGGACCGTTATTCGTTCGCTGCATCGCTACCTCCCGGCGCCGCTTGTCGGGTCGCCGTTCGCCGATTCGCATGCAACCCGACGGCCGCCACGATGCGGTCAACCTGCAGGGCATCGGCCGAATCGATCCGGCCGGCGGGCCGCCTGATCTCCAATTCCAGCCTGGGTACCGCGCCGTTCACGACGTGCCACCGCATGTCTGTTTGTTCGCCCAGCGAGTACACCTCGCGGCCCAGCACGACGTTGGCAGATTGCTCGTCGAGCGATCGACGAGTGCGGACAATTCGACCTGCCTCTGCCCGGTATTCGACCTGTTCGGCATCGTATTCCAAGATGAGGCGATCGGGACCGTCCGTCCCTTCCCCCAATCGCACACCGCCGGCAGCATGCGCGTCTCTTCTCAGCCGCAGGGACAGGCGCGGAACGGTCTGCTCGTAGGCGACCTGATCCCGCAACCGCCGGTCCACACCGTACATGGCGTGCATGGCGATGGCGACCGATGTCAAAGCCAGAGAGATGATCGCGATCGACATCAGCATCGAGATCAGTGAATAACCTCGACGGCCAGGCAACCGTTGCCACCGTCTGCCCAACCTGCTCCGCTCGCTCATCGCTCACCTCCCGGCTGGAACTTCCAGGCCACGAGCGCGATCGGATCGATCGACCGGCCGGCCGCATTTCGATACTGGATGGTAAGCCGCAATCGCTTGGCCGGGCGGGGTTGTTCGACCGAGGACAATTGCTTCACCAAGCGGGCCGCGGGCAAGGCGTCGTCGACCTCCGCCGACAGCTGCAGTTCGGCCAGCCGCTGGTCGCTCATCTCTTCCCAGGAAAGGGCCATTGCGCGTTCCATCACGTTGGCCAATTCGCGCGTGGCGACCGCTCGCCAGCGAGCCTCCCGGTTCTGCCTGGCAGCAACGGCCAGCAACTGCGCGACCCCGACCAGGGCGACCGTCAAGACCATGACGGAGAGGCTGGCTTCCAACAGGAGCGAACCGGTTCTGCGACGCATTATGTCAGTCCCTGGATCAAGGCGACCAATGGAACGAAAAGACTCACCACCAAAAAGCCGACGACGGCCCCGATCAACACAATCAGTAGAGGAAACAACACATTGGTCAGCAAGCGCAGCCGGTACACCCAGCGGCGGATGCTGCTGTCGGCCATCTCGTCCAACGCCCACGCCAGGTTCCCAGCCCGCTCGGCAGCCTCCAGCACGGCGGCATCGGCGGCCCGGATCGCGCCGACTGCACACAGGGTCTCGGCCCAGTGCTGACCTCCGCTGATGAGACGTGCCGCCCGGTCGAGCATCGCGCGGACACTGCGGCGGGGATACAGCCTCGCTAACGTCGCAATGACATCCGCAAAAGGACGCCCATCGTCGGTCGCGAGGCTCAATGTGCGCATAATCAACGCCCCGTCGTAGCGCTGGGTGAACCGATTCACCAGCGGAAAATCCCTCGGCAGCCAACCCACATAGTACAGCAGGCACACGCCAAAAGAGAGCCCCAGAACCATGAGAAACGGCAGCAGGAAGACGACATACGCCACGGCGAAATCAGACATCCGCACGACCAGCATCGTGCTGGCGGGCAAGTCCAGCCCGAACTCCTCGAACATCTTGGCGAAGACGGGCACGATTTTGAGCATCATGAATGTGATCATCAGCATCATGCACCCACCGACCAGAAAGAAGTAGAACATCTTTTCAAAGACGCTGCGGACGACCTGGTCGAGCTCGGTCTGGCGCTTGGCAATCCGGGCGATGGCCGGCGAGAGATTGCCGACTTCCGTGCCGAACCGGGCGGCCAGCAGCCCATCCAAGGGAAGTGCCGTCTTGGCATGACGCAAGGCTTCCGGCAGCGGCATTCCGGCCGCCAGAAAGTCGGCCAGCCGTGAGGCGCGAATTCCAATCTCGTCCGACCGCTCTTGCGCGAATGCGCGGGCGACCTGATCGAGCGGGATGCCCCGCTCCGCGCCCGCCGAGAGGCTCCACATCAGGGATCGCCATTCCAACAGGCGATAGCGGCCGACCGCCATGGCAAACACCAGCCAACCCATCGTCGCCGTCATCAGCACTGCGATCATGAACCCCAGCACATCCACGCCGCGACTGCCGGGCGACAGGAAGAAGAACGTCTGCGAGATCACGCTGACCACCGCCAGATGAATCAGCGTCCAGCCGGCAATCGTCAACACCAACCGCAGCGCATCATCCGAGTTCACGGGCCGAGCCGAATAGGCCAGACGGACCGCCCAAAGCAGCGCGATCCCCAGGATCAGGCTGCCCACGACGCTCAAGGGTCCAAATGCGTCTGCCATGCGATTTGCCGAACAGGGTTCCCGCTCAGGAAAGACCAACAACCAGGGTGATCAGGGGCATGAACAGCGCAATCACGCAATACGCGATTCCGACCCCGATAAAAACGAAAATGACCGGCGGAGAGATCGAGCGAATCAGCGACGCCCGCAGGCCGATCCGTTCCATGAACACCTGGCCGGCGAGTTGCAGCGCACCGGGGAGATCCCCGTGCTCTTCTCCGCTGCGCACGAAAGGAACCAGCGTCATCGGCAACTCGCGACCGTGCTGCAACAAATGGGACATCGACTGCCCGTCGGCCACGCCGTTCGCCATCCGGCGACAGGCGTCCCGAACGTTGCCGTCGCGGACCGCATCGGCCGTTAACTCCAGGGCCTTGTCGAGCGGAATTTGATAGTCGAGCAGAACAGCCATCATCTGGGAGAACGCCGCCGCCCCGGACCAGGTCACAATCGGACCCAAGAGAGGCGACGTCGCCAGGAAACGGCGCCACCCGCCGGCCCCGGCCACCAATCGAACCAAACCTAACGCCACGCAGGTCATGACCAGAGCGCTGGACCAGAGCCACTTCTGCGAGCCGCTGGTCATCGCCACGCACGAATCACTGATCCGGATCAGGCCCAATGTCGGGGCCGGCAGTTCCAGCTCGAATTCGCGAAACATCTGCCCGAACGTGGGCACGATCTCCAACATCAAGAATAAGAAGACGATCGCTGCCAGGCCGATGACCAACAGCGGATAAGCGACCGAAGCCAGCACGGTCCAGCGAATCTCCCGCATCCGGCGGTGATGGTCCAGCAATTCCTCCAGCGCACCACCCAACTTTGCCGTCCGTGTGGCCGCGGCAACGAGACCGCCGACATGCGCGGGAAAGCGGCCGGCGCCGGCCGCCAAGGCCTGTTCAAGTGTCTGCCCTTGGTCGATCGCCTTGGCCAACTCGGTGAACGCCAACCGAACGCGCCGATTGACCGATTCGGCGGCGGCCGCCCGCAGACCGATGGCGAGCGGGATGTTGGCCTTGCCGATCTCTGCCACCTGAGCCGCGATCTCCTCCGCATCCGACGCGGAAAGCCGCGGGATCTGATCGACCGCCCCTTCGTCGCTCACCAGGTCGCGAACTTGCCACCCCCGCGCCACCAATTGGCGGCGCGCATCGGCCAAGTCGCGGGCCGTAATCCGGCCCGTCTGGTCATGGCCATCCGCGTCCGTGGCTTGATAGCGAAAATTGGGCATCAGCGGCTTTGCTGAACGAACATGGGAACAGGACGAGTGGCATGGACAAGGAAGCGCCGGTCAAGGGAATTTTCCCGTCTCCCCGGACGATACGCCACTCGTTACGAAGGACGAGCAACAATCTGCAGGCACGCGATTTTCTGAACCAGGGGTTGTGGTTGATGGTGAAGACGCGACGCCGGGCGCCGTTATCCGGGCAAACTCATTTGAATCATCAAAAAGTAAAACGGCATCATGGCTAACACGACGTACGTGGCGACGACGAGCCCGCACACTCCGGCGGACAACACGAGGGGAAAGTAAATCGTCAGCCAGGCGCCCAACCGCGCGGCCCGGCGGCGGTAGTTCTCCGCCATTCGCCGGAGGGCGGCCACCAGTTGTCCCGATTGGCCCCCACCAATCAACATCCAACCCAGCAGCGGCGGAAAACCGGCCGGCAACTGACGAATCGGCTCGCCCCGTTGAATCGACTGACCCAAGCGTTCTCCCGCCAAACGCAATCCGCGGTCACCGCTCGACTGGCACGCCAACTCCAAGGCGTCCGCCAGCGGCAGGCTCTGTTCCAAGAGCAACGCCAGGGTCTCCGAGAACGTGGCCAGGCGCCCCGCCTGGAGGATCTGACCGACCGTCGTACCACCCCGAGCGGGGTTCGTGTCCAACACGCTGGCGCGCGAAATCCGGTAGATATAAACGGCGCCCAGGACGACTCCACCCACCTGGATCCAGGGGAGCGCCTGGAGCAGCCAGCGGGCGATTGCGGAAAGAACCGCATACCATCGTGGTAAGACGACGCCAATGTCGGCAAAGGTCGCTTCGACCAGCGGAACCGTTGTCGTCATCGTCATTCGAAACACGACCATCGCGATGACCAGGACCAGGATCGGGTAAATCAGGGAGACAATCATTGTGCGGCGAGTATCGCTGACTCGCCGCGCCGTACGGGAGATGCCCTCCAAGGCCACGGAGAGGCGACCGCTCTTCAGGCCCGCCAGGACGACCGCTCGATAAATGGGAGGAAACGCATCACCCGACTGATTGATCGCCACCGACAAGTCTTCGCCCGCCTCCAGCCGCCGGCCCAGCGCTTGGGCGGTCCGTCCGAGCCGCCCCGGCATGTCCCGGCCGATTGCCAGCAAACCACGGTCCAACGGAACGCCGGCGCGGGCCAACGCGGCAATCTCGTCATTCAACGCGATCAGGTTGTCGAGCGTAATGGGTCCGGACGTTGCCAACGATGTGGGCTCCCGAGAGTGCCTTGGGGACCGAGCAGTCGGGAACATTCTAACGGCTCGCCAGGACCGGTACCATCATCCGCTCGGCATCCACCGACCGTGACCGCTACTTGCTCAAGGTGGCAGGTTGCCCATAATTGAGGCCCGACGATCGTGGGCAAACGGCGCACGCAAGCGAATGGGCGCCGGCAGCGAGCGGGCCATCCGGGAACATACGAGGTCTTGTTATGAAGTGTCCAACCTGCGGCAGCGACATCGCAGCCGGTTCTACGGTCTGCGGCGCCTGCGGGTCGCCGGTCTCCACGTCCAGCGCCAACCCGTTCTCAGACGAGTCGCCACAGGCACCGCCCCTGCCGCCGGCGCCCGGCCATTCGATGGAAGATGACCTGGGAGTCCGGATGCTGATCCCTATCGGCCGCTCGGTTCACGCCATCATCGCCGGCTACCTCGGCCTGCTCTCGCTCGGCTGCTGTGCGCTCGGCCCCTTCGCCATCCTGTTCGGCATCCTGGCCGTCGTGGACATCAAGAAGCACCCGAAGAAAGGCGGCATCGTCCGAGCCGTCTTGGGAATCGTCCTGGGAACGCTCGGAACGCTCGGCCTGGTGGCCTTTCTCGTTGCCTGGCTCAGCGGCGAAATGTAGGTGCGGGTTCATGCGCCATGCCGTCGGTCATGCTGTGCATGTCGTAACACGGTCTGGCATCACACTGGAACCTGCGATCAACAACTCCCAGCGCGGCGCCAAAGCAGCGGCTGCCTAGGCCGCAGGCCGCACACGCTTGAAGCGGATCTCGCGCGTCAATTGGAAGTTCGCCAGTCCGATGGGCGCCACGACAAACGTGTCGGGATCGGCAAATGTGAACTCCACTTCCACCGGGTCGACCTCGTCGAAGTGAATCTCCAACGTCGTCGAATCCTCATCAGCCCGCAAGAAACGCCACGTGCCGGTGCGCCGCTTTTCGGCGCCCAGCAGGCGGGCGGCGATGGTGACGGTCTCGTCCGCCGCGATCTCCCAGTGGATGTCTGCGCTGGCCGTCTTCATGAGCGCTTTGGCGTAGGTCAACGCGTGACCACTCTCAGACGGCATGATCTTCGCCAGATCCTCGTCGTCGATCGTGTAGGTCGCTTCCCAGTCACCGATCATCCGTTGCCGCGCCGGGTTCGAACAGCCGGCCGCCGCCAGGCAGCAACAACCGAGCAACACGATCAATCCACCGTGGTAAACGTGGGGCCTCATCGGATTCTCCTGCGAACGGACCAAAGCGAAGCGCTCGGCGGGATCGTAAAGCGGTCCGCGACGAACAGCAATGGCAATCGGCCGCGAACCACGGTGGGTGAGGTGAGTTCACGGCAAACGACTGGGACACAGCGACTTGCACTGAATCCTTGTTTGTCCATCCGTTGTTTGCGCTAGCAACGCCAGCAGCCAAGCAATCCGGCGGCGCGAATCCTGGCAAACTTATCCGGTTAGAGGGATTTTCTCGATTTGGCGGGATCAGCGGCCGATATTCGATGCAAGATGTTTGACATGGACTCTCGAAGAAGCGTCTCCTGAAAGGAACGGGTTGATGGGTATTCCGCGGATCACTGCCCTGCTGCTCACCGCGACCTGCTTGATGTCCGGCTGCTGTTCACTGACCGGTCACGTCGCGACAGACGGAATCGGGGCCAGCCAGAAGGTCGGCTTGGTACCGAAGGGGGCGGCAGTCCAGAAAGGACACGTGCATCAAAAAGGTGAGACCTGCCAGACCTGTTCCCACCAAGGTGCCATCTACCCTCAAGTCGCCCATCAGAACCTCTGGAACAAGTATGTCCCGTCGGGTTGCTGCGACTATTGGGACCCGGTGTTGGGCAGTTGCGGCGGCTGTGGCGTTTGCGGCGGAACCTGCGAAGGCCACACACCGGCCCAGCATTTGAAACACAAGCTGACGTGCGTTTCCGGGGCCAGTGAACTCTACTGGGGAGACTGGATCAGCCATCCGCCCGAGCCCTGCGATCCGTGCGACGACTGGGGCAATTGGACCGGCCCCAACGGCTGCTGCAAACCCTCCTGCTGGGACAAGCTGGCTTCCTGTTGGCACGGTCTCTTCGGTTACCACAAGGGCGGCGGGGGCAAGGGTGGCTGCACCTCGTGCGGCGGCAAGGGCGGCTGCAGCGATTGCGGTGGCGACGCAGACCCCGTCTACTACGATGGTGTCCCGGTCGAGCAAGAGCGCCTCGAAGAGGTGCCCACGCCCGAGATCGACGACAGCCAACCGGCCGCGATCCGGCCGCGGTCCAACGGCGGTTTCAGCATTCGCTCAACCCGTTTCGCTCGTTGAATCGGCGACCACATCCCGTACACTGAACGGCCGACTTCGTCCCGGTGGCGAGGTCGGCCGTTGTTGTTCGAACCGGACGTCGGGGTGACTGCTCGAACGTCGCCACCAAGACGATACTCGCCATGCCCTGTTCTGGAATTCACGCCTTTCTGGATTTGCTCGCCGAGTTTGGCGTTCGTTACATCTTCGGGAACCCGGGCACGTCCGAGCTTCCCCTCAACGACGCGTTGGTGGACGACCAGCGTTTCCAGTATCTGCTGGGACTGCAGGAAGTCCCCGTGATGTCGATTGCCGACGGCTACTCGATGGCATCTGGCACGTTGGGCGTGGTCAACCTGCATATCAGTTGCGGTTTGGGCAATGCCATGGGCATGCTCTACAACGCCTTCCGCGAAGGGACGCCCCTGCTGGTAACGGCGGGCCAGCAGGACCGGCGACTGAAGATGGAAGAGCCGATCCTGTGGGGCGATATGGTCTCCGTTGCCAGGCCCTGGACCAAGTGGGCGGTCGAAGTCGATCAAGTCAACGACCTGCCCATGATCTTGCGTCGGGCCGTCCAGACCGCCTTGACACCCCCGACCGGGCCGGTGTTCCTTTCGCTCCCCATGGATCTGCAAATGGAGGTCAGCGAGACGCTGGACCTGAGCCCGATTCGCTTGCCCGACTGCCGCGTTCGACCGCCGGCCGACGCCGTCCGTCAAGCGGTCGAGGTCCTGGCGTCGGCAAAGAACCCGGGAATTCTGGCCGGCAGCCGCGTTACCGAACGGGGTGCGACCGCCGAACTGGTGACCATCGCCGAACAACTGGGGGCGCCGGTCATCGCCGAGTCGGGCACGACGCACGGGCGGCTCGCCTTCCCCAGCAACCACCCGCTGTCCGCCCCCGGTCTGCCGCTCTGGTCGCCCGAGGTCCGCGAGCGGCTGCAGGAGTTCGACGTGCTCCTGGTCACCGGCATGGACCTCCTTCGTCAATACGTCTACCACGAACCGAGTCGTGCCATTCCCGACCATGTACGACTGGTGCACCTGGATGAGGACCCCTGGCAGCTCGGCAAGAACTACCCTGTCGAAGTCGGCCTCATCGGTCACACCCAGATGACGCTCGCCGAACTCTCCGGCGGGCTGGCTACGGCACTGCAGGACCAGTCCGAATCGATCGAGGCGCGCACGAAGCGGCGGGCCGAGGTACATGCCGCGGCCCGTGAAGCGCTGCTCCGTGAAATCGACCAGCAGCAGTCCATCCGGCCATTGCCGCCCCTGGGTCTGATGGGGGCCGTGGCCCGAGTCCTCCCCGATGATGTCGCGGTGGTGGAAGAGGCCGTAACAACCACCAACACCACATTCGAACGGCTCGGCGCGCTGAAAAACACAACCGGCTATTTCGGACACCGAGGCTGGGCCCTGGGTTGGGGTTTGGGCTGCACGATCGGCGCCAAACTGGCCTGGCCGGATCGTCCCGTGCTGGGGATGCTGGGCGAAGGTGCCGCGATGTACGGCATCCAGGGACTCTGGACGGCAGCCCGTTACGGCATTCCGGCAACCTTCGTCATTTGCAACAACGCGCAGTACCAGATCCTCAAGATCGGTGCCAAAGGCCTGCAATTGCCTCGCGCCCTGGCGGGACAGTTCGAAGGCCTGGAGATCCGCAATCCGGAAGTCGACTTTGTCGGGCTTGCCAGGTCGCTGGGCGTCGACGCACACCGGGTGACCGAACCGGACGAGTTGAGTGAGCGCGTCAAGGACTCGCTGGAGAACCACCGCTTGACCCTGTTTGACGTTCCCATCGCACGGGAAACTCCCGGGCGACTCAACTACGGCTAACGGACGTCGGGACAAGTACGATTACCATCGTCGTTTTTCGCCATGCACGTGGCAGCTCGGCCCCCTCATCCCTCGCCTCGACTTCCCCCAGACAAGCCGCCGGAGATGGGCGCCGGTCTGGGCGCCGCTGCTGGGCGACGTAGTCGTTCCCCACTTCCAAATTATCCGCTTCCGTCATGCTTTGCACGACATTCCGCCCGGGCGGAGAGCGACCGACCGGCCCCGTCAAGGATCATTCGTCCGCCGGCGGGCCCGTCTCTGCGGGAGGTCCGGCCGGCGTGAAGTCGGCGTTGCGGAGGCCGACCAGGATACTCTCGCCCGTGGGGGCCACTTTCAGCTCGCCGAACCGCGCATTGGCATAGTGTGCCGCGTGCCCTTCTTGAAAAAAGAAGGAGTCGGTTCCGATTCGCGTCTGCCCGCGCCGGCCCCTGGTAAAGCGCAACAGGTGCTCACCGTCGCCCAGCGCTTCCCCGTCGTGAATTCGGAGGAACTTCGCCACTCGCTGCTCGTCGATCCGGACGACGTACTGGCCACGCCGTTTGTTGGGTCGGATCGCGCGGGCACCCGCGTACCGCAGTGCCATGTAGTCGCCCTGCATCAACGAACGCGGATCGCGCGGAGCCAGCTCGACATACATCGTCATCCCATTGCGGATGATCGTTTCTTTGTGTGCGATCATGCCGTTGGTGACACCAAAAATCGCCAATGTGGCGACGCAGAAAATGACCGTCTTCATTCGACTGCCTCCCGTGCCCACTGGCGCAGGCTTAAATATTTGCGAGCTGCCAGCAGCACGGCGCCGCTGCCGGCCATCACCCACGACTTGTAAAGCAGGCTGATCTGCCATTCATAATAAAAGACCACGATGAACGTGGGAAAGAAAACGACGCCGATGCCGATCAGGTACTGGTCGCGCCGAGCGTACCCCAGGACCATCAGTCCGATGGCCGCCAACACGCCGGGCGTCGTGAAGCAGGCCAGCCCGACAGTCGCCAGCACCGCCAGAACCAGGGGTTCGCTGCGGAGCATTTGCCAACCACCGGCGGTCCACTGGTAAAGCCAGCAGAGGGAAAGGGCCAGGATGACGTTGGCCGGCCACCAGGGCGCCGCCAACACGTCATCCGGCATCAGAACCAGAAACAGATTGGCGGGAATGGAAACCGCCATCGCGTAGCCCATCGGCCGCAATACGCGCAGGTCAGGGCGAACCATGAAGACCAGGCCGATGGCCACAATCTTTGCCAGCATCTCCACGTGCAACAGGGGCCAGACCTCGTCCGCAACAATCCACGCCGTGAGGCACGCCGCCGCCAGCAGGCAAGAGAGAAAGCGGTACAAGGAATCTCGGTAGAGCGGATAGAGAACCAGGCACAAGACGATCGAAACGGACGCGGATGCGGCCAGTGAATCCTGGTCGGTGCTGATTTCAAACGCTCCCCAGAGAGCAAAGTAGTGCCCGACGGCGCTCAAGGCCAGCGCCAACTGGTGCGGGAAGAGATGCCGCGTCAGATTTCTCAGCAAGGTGGCGGCCACCAAGAACACGGCGGACCAGGCAAAGGGCCAGGGGAATTCCGACTGAATCAAATCGGCGATCGCGAGGCAGACGACAAAGCAAATTGCCGCGCCCCACGCCCCCAGGGCCAGCAATAGCTTGACGAATGTCGGTTCGCTGCGATGGGCCGCCTTCGCCTGCAGATGGTCGTCAATCGCAGGGATCTTCTTCTCGTCCAGCAGCCCGTCGCGGGTCAAGTCGAAGAGCAAGTCGCGGACGGTCAGCGGCTGTTTGGCCTTCTCATTCATCAATCCGGCTCCCCCGCACTCCCCAGAATGCTCGCCACACGGCGCAAGTAGAATGCCGCGGCACTCGAAATGACCAGCACGATCAGACCGAAGACCAGGAAGGCGATCGCCCCGTCGGTCAGCTCAAACAACCATTTGCCGATGAAGGCCAAGACCACGATTGCCAACGACAGGATGCCGAACCCCAAGGCGGCCGTGTCAGGTGCCCGATGGCGAAAGTAGACGTAGCCTCCGGCGAGCGTCAACGCCAGGCCGATCGCCCCGACCAGTTCGCCATGGCCCATCTCGCCGACGGCGAATGCAATCGCGGGCACGGTCAGGTAGGCGACCACCGAAAACCAGATCACGTGCCGCGTCCACGAACCTGCCAGCCATGCCAGCCCCCGCGCCGCACCGTACTCGCGCGCCGCCAGCGCCAGACCGTTCCAGACCGCCAGGATCGAAAAGATGCCAAAGTAGAAATCGAAATCCTGCGGTGCGTCGACCTGAATCCAGCAGAGAATGGCGGCAACGTTCGTCACGACGAGCCAGAGGATCCAAAGCGCGGCAAAACGGGCGATCAAGACCCACAAGAAAATCAATCCAGCCCACAGCACATAGATTTCGAACGCATCCGCCCCCGTTTGATACACCTGGCCATAGACGGCCAGCAACACGCCCACCAGCATCGAGGCGGAAAGCAGCAGCACCTTTCCGCTGGTCGCCTCCAGCCCGCGCCGCCAAGCGCCGAAGGCACAGATCCAAAGCCCCGTTTCGATCAGACAGAACTTGGCAACGGCGGGCATCCGAGCCCAGTTGTAGGCGAAGAAGAACACGATGCCGGCCAGGACCAGCGCCGCGCCGACAAACAGCAAACTCCGGTTGGCCCATCGCCACCAGTGCGGATCGACCCGTAACGAAGCCAGCCCCGCATCGCGAGCGGCCGGGCTGATGAGTCCGGCGGCGTAGAGGTCGCGAACCGTCTGCTCATCGACTGGCTGGTCCAACGGGTGGGTGGCCTTGGCGAGTTCAGGCTTGCTGTTGCTCATCAGGTCTCCTTCGACATCCGCCGGTCGCGACGGCCCCCCGCCCCGCAACCGTCGCCGGACGACGCCCGACGTACCATCATCGACGCAGAACCGTCAATTCGCCCAGCGAATCACACCATGGGACGCCCACCGAGCGAATCTCATGCCAACCGGTGTCTCACGGCGTCGATCGGCCCGAACCCACCTCGGACTCGGGAAGCTGCAGCCGCGTTCATGCGATGCCTGCAGTTCAAGCACTGCGGCGACCGCGGCACCGGCCGTTGCCCAGGCCGCCCCATTCTAGCCCGGATTGGCCGATCCTCGCACAACATTTGCAGGCAGTTTGGCGCATTCGGTCGATAAGCAGTAAGCGATTTCCCGCGCACGACTTGCGACACCAGCGCGGCGCGCCGTGCACAACCTGACCGGCGTGCACACCCGGCAATACCGTAGCCGTCTCACGGCGAGCCGGAATCCGGCGGTACGTCGCTCACTTTCCCAGTTCACCGCCGCCGGCCAGCAGCGATTCGTGGCCACTTGCGGCCAAATTCAGGCCAGTGGGGTCGCCTCGCAAATGGCCTATCGGCTTCACCGGGCAGCCGGTATAACCTGGGGCGTTGCTGGTACACCGATCGATCGCGTGGCGAAAAGGGGGGTCGATTCATTCTGTCTCTCCGGGTCCCTGCACTTCGAGGGTCCCTGCCACTTCGATCTGGGACGCCCGAATGCATCATCGAACATCGATATCGAACATCGATCGCCCGGCGCTACACGGCGTTCGCCAAACAGCAGCAGGCGACGCCGAGGTGGTGCGCCAGGCCAGCGGACAATGAGGGAACGCGAGCCGTACGTACCAGCGGCATGACAAGACGTGATTGACGAGTCGCCGGAGGTTGACAACACTTCCGACGTTGAAGGAGCTATTGAGAGCTGACCTCGTCGTGCACTTCAACGGATGGAGGTGCGATTCAATGCGCACAGCGAAAGAACTGCTCATCGCCAGCAAGCCGTTCGCCAGCGAGTACCGCTGGTTGAGCTGGTGGCACCTGGCCTCGACGCTGGCCGCGCTGACGGTCGCCGTTGCCATTGCCGTCGCCGATTTGCCCTGGGCGGTGCGTGGTTTGGCGAGTGTCGTGGTGGGACTGATCGGCGTCCGCGTCTTCATCATTTACCACGACTTTCAGCACGGCGCAATTCTCCGCGGCTCGTGGCTGGCAACGGCGCTCATGTATCTCTACGGAATCAGCATGCTGAACCCGCCGAGTGCCTGGAATCGCTCACACGACCACCATCACAAACATAACTCCAAGACATTCGGCGCCAGCATCGGGTCTTTTCCGATCATGACCGTAGAAACGTTCACCAAGGCCACGTCGACGGAACGTCTGGCGTATCGCATCGCCCGGCATCCGCTCACCATGGTCTTCGGCTATTTCACGGTCTTTTTGTGGGGGATGTGCTTGCGGCCCTTCCTCAACGGCCCCAAGCGCCACTACGACGGCGCGATTTCGATTGTCGTCCATTTCGCCTTGATGGCGTACCTGGCGACGCTGGGGCTCGACATCCTCTTGTTCGCCTTGCTGATCCCCGCAGCCATCGCCTCGTCCCTGGGGGCCTACCTGTTTTACGCTCAACACAACTACCCGGCAGCCCGCCTCAAGCCGCGCTCTGAATGGAGCCACGTGGAAGCCGCCCTGCACTCGTCGAGCTACATCACGATGGGTCCTGTGATGCACTGGTTCTCCGGCAACATCGGGTATCACCATGTCCATCACTTGAACCACCGGATCCCGTTCTACCGGCTCCCCGAAGCGATGGAGAGCTTGGAAGAACTTCAATCGCCGGGCACGACGACCCTCCGCCCGGCCGACATCCTTGCCTGCTTGCGGCTCAAATTATGGAGCCCTGACGAGGATCAATTTGTTGGCTTCGACCGGGTCCCGGCCGATCGGCTCTCCACCGCCCCCGCGGCGCCCCCTCAACCGGCTGGTCTGCGGGCCAGCTCCCGAGCGGCAATCGCCCGGCAAAGAGATCGCGGCGGTCCGCACCGGGCCGCACCGGGCGCCGGCAGGTCGGCCTCGCAGGAATCGGCCTGACCCCAGTCCAGCGGACGATCGGTCTGCAACAGGGATCCCGATCGCCGCCGCTTCCCCTGGGCGACCCGCCCATTACTTGACGCGGCCCGCCCGTTACTCGACGCGGCAGCAACGCTTGAGCCGCCGCATCAGTTGTCGCACGTCTTCATGGCTCGGAATCCGGCGTGCGTCAGAGAGTACGCGCCGTTAAAGTTTTCTTTGACGAGAAAGTCACGATCGGTCAATTGTTGGAGGGCCGACTTGTGCTTCTCTAAATCGGGGCCGTAAAAGCAAAGCATCTGACCAGGCGTGATCAGATACTGGCGAAAGGTATGGAGGGCTTTTTTTTCCGATGGTGTCAACTCGGGTTGTGTCAACAACGTTGATTCTCCTCGTGAGCTTGTTGGTCCGATCGTGGCTGTCACCGTAACGGGAAGAGCCAAACGACTTCGATTTGCATTCGCAGACAGCAACACCCTCGGTTGCGCACCTGGCGGCCGTGGCCCATCATTCACCGTGCGTATCGTGCGGCTCAACCACCTGCCCACCGAACCGACCGAAAGACGGCCTGCCGTCGCTGATCCAACACCGTCTGGTGACGTGTGAGGCCGCCCATTCCCACACCCTGCCACAGGAAGTCTGACGACGCTTACCCTTACTATCGGATACCATGCGGGCGATTCCGTCAAGGGAGAGCGCAACCGGTTCCGGCGAACCGGGACCGATTTTCGCATCTTTTCGCCGGAGCGTTGCGGATGATACCGCTCACGTGTCGCTCTTCAACCTGGTCTGGTTGCGGGGTTCCGGGACCATGGATCGGTTGGCCTGTCAGTTCAGCCGACGATCGCCCAGCCGACGATCGCCCAGCCGACGATCGCCCAGACAACGATCGCCCAGACAACGATCGCCCAGACAACGACCGCCCAGACAACGTCCGTGCGGGCGAACTTCGGATGACCACCAAGCACACCAGGAGCATCAAGGCCCGGTTGGCCTTGGTGGTGCCGTTTGACGACACCGCAACGGGAGGATGCCTGTCCTACCGGCTGATTACCTGGTTGACTACCTTGTCTGTCGAGACCAAGCGTGGACAATGGCGCTGTGTTCATTGAGGAACGAGTCATTCATGGCTTGGGGGCGGTAACGTACTGGCGACATTTCGGCAGGTCATGCTGTGCATGCGGTAGGGCGTTCCGGCTTCGCGCAGGATCGTCCCACCCATGACGTTTCCGACGTCCCTCGCCTTGACTTCCCGGCAGCCATGGTTGAAACGTTTCGGAGATATGTGCCGCAACGAAGGCCGCGGCGAATCGCTGGCCGTTGGCGATAAACTGATCTTGAACAGCACCATGCAGGACAAGGACACAACGTTGGCATCGACAGCAAAAACAGCTCTGGTCACGGGGGCCAGCAAGGGAATCGGGCGCGGCATCGCCGTCGGTCTGGCGGAAGCCGGTTGGAACGTCATCATCAATTACAACCGTGACAGCGCAGGGGCCGAAGAGACGGCCAGCCGGGTTCGCGATCTGGGTCGCGACGGTTGGCTGATTCAAGCGGACGTCGGGTTCAAGGATCAGGCCGAACGGCTCTTCGACCAGGTTCGCCAACACGTCGACCGGTTGGATGCCCTGGTGAACAACGCCGGCGTCCAAACCTGGGCTCCCCTGCTCGAACTTTCCGAAGAGGATTTCGATCGCACCATACGCACCAATCTCAAGGGCTGCTTTCTTTGCACACAGCAAGCCGCGCTGATGATGAAGCAGTCCGGGCGCGGTGCCATCGTGAACATCGGCTCGGGGGCCAACAAGGTCCCGTTTCCCAACCTGGCGGACTACTGTGCTTCCAAGGGTGGAATCGAGAACCTGACGAAGG
The DNA here is from genome assembly GCA_030430075.1 of bacterium. Taxonomy (GTDB): domain Bacteria; phylum Planctomycetota; class Planctomycetia; order Pirellulales; family Pirellulaceae; genus ARS98. Next base: position 299,715 of record JAUIGN010000007.1, on the reverse strand, counting down.
TTGCCGCTGTCGAATTGGGCCCCCTGGGAATCCGCGTCAACTGTGTGGCGCCCGGCGCGATCGAGATCGAACGCACCAAGCTGGAGTCGCCCGACTATGCGGGCACGTGGGGGCCGATCACGCCGATCCGCCGCGTCGGCCAGGTCAGCGACGTCGCGGCCGCCGTCGTCTTCCTGACCAGCGACGACGCCGAGTTCACGACGGGTCAGACCGTCTACGTCGACGGCGGATTGTGGACCGCCGGCCAATGGCCCTACCAGGCAGGCGATTGAGCGATTGGCGGGCCGGCAACGGACCGCCCGGTCAGGATTTTCTGTTGACTGGAAACGGGCACTGGCACTGGCAGGAGATCAACCCGGACAGGATGCGATTGCCGTGAACTTCCGCTTGATGACCTACAATATCCACAAGGCGATCGGGGGAGTCGACCGTCGCTACCGCCCGGAGCGTGTGATCGAGACGATTGCCCGCTACGAACCCGACATCGTTTTTCTCCAGGAGGTGGACGACGGTGTTCGGCGGTCCCGGTTCGACCGGCAAGTCGACCTGATCGGAGACGCCCTGGGATTGGGCCACCGCGCATTCCAACAGAATGTCACGTTGCGGCGCGGCGGATACGGCAACGCGACACTCAGCCGGTTTCCCCTCTTCGATGTCCACGATCTGGATTTGACAATCCCGCTGAAGAAGCGGCGCCGAGCCTTAATCAGTCACTGCCGGGTGCATCACGAACATCACACCCGCACGGTGCTGCTCTTCAACACGCATCTCGGCTTGGCCGGCTTCGAACGGTTGATTCAGCTACGGCGGATCCTGGCGTGCGACGTGTTGCGGCGCGCGCACAAGTCAACGGCGACAATCATCGGCGGCGACTTCAACGACGTCTGGGGGGGGCTCGGCCGTGCGACCCTGGAACCGGCCGGTTTTCAGTTGGGATCGGGGGCCGTCAAGACCTTCCCCGCGGCGCTGCCACTGCGAACCCTGGATCGGATCTACTACCGGGGCAGGCTGACGCTGGAGCATCACCTGGTCGCACACACCAAGCTGGCGAGACAAGCATCGGACCACTTGCCGGTGATGGTCGACTTTCACATCGACTGACGGCAACCGTCGTTGCCGACCAACTGGGGAGGCCCGGCCGTCAGCACGAGCGTCGCGGTTACCAGCGGAATCAGCACGAACACGAGCAGGGCCGGATCGTACGAACCGGACCAGTCTGCAGAGAAGGCCAGCGGCAGTGGTCCGGCCGCGGCTCCCAAGATCATTACGGCCATGGCGACGCCGCGAATCGCGCCCTGGTTTGCCCGCCCGTAGTAGGTCATCCAAACGACCATCCCCGTGCTGCGAATGATGCTGCCGTGCAGGCCCAAGAGGGTCGCGTACACCAGCGCTGCTGCGGTCCAGGACATCGTCAACACAATCGCGACACTGGCAGCCAGCAACAACATGGCTGCCGCCAACAGAAACCGGCTGGGGTAGCGGTCCGTCAGCCAACCGGCCAACAGGGCCACGGTGGTCGCGACCGCTGCTTGCAGAGAGATCAGGGCAAGTGCCCAGCCCGGGGAGACGCCGCGGCTCCCCAGCAGTGAGACCGCGTGAAACACCAGGCCGGTCCCCACCATCCCGCTGGTCGCCGGAACCGCCAGCAACTTCCAAAACGTCACGTCCCGCAGCACGTCGCCAACACCCCACCCGGCCGACGGCGGTTCGGCATCCGCCACCTGCCCGTGATCGCCCGACGGTTCCAAGTCCGGCTTCTCGTGATCGCTGGGGTCGTCAGCGTGGGGCGGATCCCCATCGGGCAACAGCCCCAAATCCTCCGGACGGTCACGCACCAGCAACAGGCTCGGCAACACCAGGACGCTCCAGGCGAGCACACCCAGAACGAGCCACCCGGACTGCCAACCGAATTGACTGATCACCCAGCCGTTCAGCAGTGGAAAGAACATCACGGAAAGACTGCCACCCAGGCCCGCCAGGGCGGTAGCGAAACCTCGGCGCCGAGCAAACCATTCGCCCACCAGCCATATCGAAACCAGGGTCAGCGCGCCCTGGCCAAGCGACCGGACCAGGCTGAAGCTGACGTAGAGGCTGAACAGGCCGGACGTGAGCGACATGCAGACGCAGGCAGTCCCCAACAACAGCCCGATCATCGGCAGCAATCGCCTGGCACCGACCCGGTCGATCAGCCGCCCCACGGAAGGCAGCAGCAACCCGCTGACGACGGTCGCGAAACCGTAGGCCAGCGAGTAATTCGTTTCCGTGATCCCCAACTCGCCCTGCATCGGGTCCTTGAAGGCGGCCACGGAATACGACTGGCCGGGCGCCGACATGAACTGTGCCGCGGCAGAGATCGCCAACATCGTCCACCCGGGGAAGAACGCGTATCGCTGCGAAGGCCGGTCGGTCAGGCGATCAAGGGTCGCGGTGGCGGGCAACATGAGGGCGCTCTCGTCGCTGGACGGCACCGATCAGCCGGCAAAGGCCGACCAGATCGTGGGGGCGGGTCAAACAGGGGTGGCTGCAGGCAGGCATCTTGCGACCACCGGCCGCGGGCAGGAGGGAATCGGCCGGCCGAGCCTTCAGACACCGGCCAGTACGCGCGCCGCATCGTCGCATAACTGGCGTGCGTCGGCTAGCTCGGGCGCTTCGGCAATCAACCTGGCGATCGGTTCCGTATTGCTGGCTCGAATCAGCAACCAGCGATCCGGCCAGTCCAGCCGCAAGCCATCCTGGTCGTCGGGCGTGGCGGCGGAAAAGTGGTCGCGGAGCGTCGCTTGCCCCCGCGCCAGTGCCGCTCGGTCAAGCGGGATCTGGGTCTTGTGGATCGCATAGCCGGGGATCGCCGCCACCCAGTCGGCAAGCGATCCGCCGCGCGCCGCCAAGCCGTCCAACACCAAAGCCATGCCGACGAAGCTATCGCGCACGTAGCCGACGCGCGGATCAATTGGACCGCCGTTCCCCTCGCCGCCGAACGTCGCACCGTGTGTTTGCATCGCCGCCACGACGTTGGCTTCGCCGACGGCGCTGCGGTGGAACGGAACACCGTATTTCTCCGCCAGGTCCTCTGCCATCCGGCTGGTGGCACAATTCGTGACGATCGGTCCGGGGCGAGTCGCCAACACATGATCGAGGCAGAGGGCCAACGTGAATTCCTCGCCGATGTAATGCCCGTGATGATCGATCAAGGCCAACCGGTCGGCGTCGGGATCCTGGCAGAACCCGAGATCAGCATCGACTTCGGCGATGGTGGTGCAGACGTCCGCCAGGTTCTTGGCCGTCGGCTCCGGCGTATGAGCAAACTGGCCGTCCGGCGTTTCACCGAGGGCTACCACGTCGCATCCCAAAGCGTGCAGCAGCCGCAGACCAAGCAGGCTGCCGGCGCCGTGGTTGGAATCCAGCACGACCTTGAAACGCCGGCTGCGGATGGCACCCACATCGACCGTCTCCAGTACCATTTCCAGATGCCGTTGATGGATGTCCGCCAACGACTCGGCATGGCCCAGTTGATCGAACGCCACCCAGGGAATCTCGCCCGCCTCGAAGCGCTGGATCACTTCTTGGCCGTCGGCCGCCGTCAGCACACTGCCGGCGGCGGAAAAGAGTTTGAGGCCGTTGTATGGTGCCGGGTTGTGGCTGGCGGAAATCTGAATGCCGCCCGCCGCCTGCTGCTCGCGGACCAGCACCCCGGTCGTTGGTGTCGCCGCCACCCCGCCATCAAGGACGGTCCGCCCGATCGCGTTCAGTCCGGCGCGAATGGCGTCCGCGAACATGGGCCCCGACCCGCGTGAGTCACGGGTCACCACCAACGGGCCGGGCGGCAATCCCTGGGCGAAGGCACAGGCATATCGCATCGCCAACTCCGGCGAGAGGCTCTCGCCCACAACCCCTCGCAGGCCCGAAACGCTGATGATCAATTCGTTCACGGTCTTTCCTTCCCTGGAATCGCAGAATCCCCTTCAATATACCTGACCCTGGGGGACCGACCAGCCGCCCTATCGACCGCTCGGCCGCGATTATAAAATCGTCGCTGGTGGCGGAGGGCCGACGCTTTCCCGAGCGGCGCCTGCCCCCGGCTGCCGGACTGGACCCGCTGGACGCGCCCGCCCACCGAGGAGAGAGTACCGATGACCGATGTGGCCAAGCTTCAACAAGAAATTCAACAGGCTGGTGCCGGCAACCAACTTTCCCCCGGCGCCGTGGCCAACCTGCAGAAGTGGCTCACCGAGCCCCGTTACGCCCAATACGTGCCGCAAATTGCCGACCACGTCGACGCCGGCAAATGGCAGGCCCTGGATGACGCCTTCTGGACCGTGATTCCCTTCGGTACGGGGGGACGGCGGGGGCGAATGTACCCCATCGGCTGCAACGCGATCAACGATCGAACGATCGGCGAAAGTGCCCAAGGGCTTGCCGAATACGTCAAAGAGCAGAGCTCGGGTGACGCGCCCCTGTCGTGCGCGATCGCCTACGACACGCGGCACAACTCGCGGCACTTCGCAGAACTGTGTGCCGGCATCATGGTTGCGGCGGGTTTCAAAGTCTACTTTCTGGACGACTACCGCAGTACGCCGGAACTCTCGTTCCTGGTCCGCCGGAAGCAGTGTTCGTGCGGCATCATGGTCACCGCCAGCCACAATCCACCCAGCGACAACGCCGTCAAAGTTTATTGGTCGACAGGAGCCCAAGTCCTTCCGCCGCACGACAAGGCGATCATCGACCGGGTGATGGCGGTCGAGACAATCGAAGTCGCCGACTTTGAGACGGCCGTCCGGGACGGGCAGGTCGAGTTCTGCAAGGAGGAGATCGACGCGGCGTTCTTCGAACAATTGCGGTCGCAGGCGTTCGCCGGTCCGCGGGATGCCAAGATCATCTACTCGCCCCTGCATGGCGTCGGTGCGTCGGCCGTCTGCCCGGTGCTGGAAGCCGACGGTTTTACAGACGTCGAGGTCTTCGGTCCGCATGCCGAATTGAGCGGTGATTTCCCCAACGTCCCGGGACACGTTTCCAACCCCGAAAACCCGGCCGTCTTTTATGCCATCATTGAACGGGGTCGAGAAACCGGGGCCGACGTCATCCTGGCGACCGATCCCGACTGTGACCGGATGGGCTGCGCCGCCCCGCTGACGACGGACCCTGCCGGCGAATGGGCCACGTTCACCGGCAACCAGCTCGGCGGCCTGCTGACGGATTATATCCTCGAACAGAGCACGCTGACGCCGGACCACTACGTCGTGAAGACGCTCGTCACCACCGAACTGATCCGACGGATCGCTGATTCGTACAACGTCCGGACGTATGGCAACCTGCACGTCGGCTTCAAGTGGATCGCTCAGCAAGTCGACGCGGCAGGCCCGGAGCGATTCCTGTTCGGGACCGAAGAATCTCACGGTTACGTGGTGGGAACCTACGCACGGGACAAGGACGGCGCCGTGGCCTGCATGCTGCTGGCTGAATTGGCGGCCAAGGTCAAAGCCGAGGGCAAGTCGCTTCACGAAAAACTGGAAGCCCTCTACTGGCAACACGGGTACCACGCGGAACATACGATCAACGTCTTCATGGAGGGGTCCGAAGGGATGACGCGCATGAAGGCCTTGATGCAACAGTTCCGCGACCAACCGCCGACGTCCCTGGCCGGCATCGGCGTGACCGCGGTTCGCGACTACAAGGCGTTGACCATCTCGCAACCCGGGGGCGACAAACGACCCCTCGATGCGCCCGCCGCCGACATGGTCATCCTGGATCTGGCCGAGCCCGGGAACTATGTCGCCGTCCGTCCCTCCGGCACCGAACCGAAGGTCAAGTTCTACATGTTCACGTTCGTCCCGGCGGAACAACTCTCCCTGATGGACGTCACCCGCGATGAGATGGCGACGCGGATGGCCGGATTCGAGCAAGACCTGCGTGCGTTCGCAGACGCCGTCTAGGGCAGATGATTGGCGAACGGACAACCAGGCAGGGCAAGTCGCGGCATCGCAATCGTTTGTGGTGACCTTGCCCACAGCGGCGCGCCGATCAGCCGGAACCCGTTATCGTCCGGTTTCCTCTGCTTTCAACGCAACCGGGGCTAACGCCCAACGGCTGATGAATGAACCAGCGTAGTGCGTCAGGTTGCTGGAACGTTCAGGGCGCCGCCTCCTCCGCGGTGTCGACCGGCAGTTCGGCGGGACGATTCCAGAATCGCCGCAAGCGGTACGGCAGGCGGGGCCCCGCCTGTTCCGGTGTTCGTACATGGAGTCCGCTTGGCTCGAGCGTTGAGCCAACGCCGCCGGGCCCCACGCCGCGGCGGGCGGCGGGCGGCGGGCCGTCGGACATTCCCATGCCAATTCCGCCGGACATGCCCATCTCGCTCATTCCCGCCATCTCCATGCCCATGCCGCCCCCCATCTCCGCTCGCATGCCGCCCCAACCCGAGCGGCGGGCCGACTTGGTGGATAACTGCCAGTGAAACCAGGAACCCACGCTCCAGATCTCGACCATGCCGCGCCCGCCCTCAAAGCCCAACACGCCAATGTCCCCCGCACTTTGCAGGTCCAGGTTCTGACGCAGTAACTCCTGCCATTGGACGTCGACGAGCGCGTCCAATTTTGTCCAGACCTGGTCCTCCAGCAGCGTCAGCCGGCTGGAGTCATCGATTTGGACCGCAGTGACCCGGTGGCCGGCCGCATTCGTCTCCTGCTGTCGATGTTGCTGCTCGAGTTCGACGTAGGCGAGATGAGCTTCGCGGAGAATCTCAGTAATGCCGGCAACCTGCTCCGCGGTCAACCAGCGTTCCGGGGCCCCGATACCCGGATCAAGGGCCGGTCCTTCTTCGGTCCAGATGACCCAATCGATCCGTTCGACCAGCGGGTCGTTCATCGAGTCGCCGTAGGGACTGGCGCCGTCCGACCCGGACTTCGGCAGTATCTTCGAGGCCGGGAGCGTGTCGGGGAGGTCCGCGACCTGAGCGCGTCTGGGCTGGGTCGACCCACCGCCGACCCCTCGTGCGACGGCGACGGCAATCCCAATGGCCGCGCAACCGGCGACCACCAGGACGACAAACACCAGGCCCCAGGGGGACAGGTGCGCGTGGGGCGGCCGCTGCCAGATGGGTGGTTGCTTGCCGAAGGGCCCCGGCCCGGAATTCGTTTTCCGCGGACCGCGATCGGCTGCGGCGTCATGCGCCGCCCGCCACAGCAGATGCACGGAAATCAACAATCCCACCAGAAACGAAGCGAACGTCATCAAGGACAACGCAGCAACCGCCAGGCGGGCCGACGTCGATCGGAAGAATGCAAACAGGCTGACCGCGCGCTCGTCTGGAATAGCAACGTTGCCCCCCATCGCGTGCAATCCCAGCGCGATCCCGTCTCCGCCATTGGCATAGAGGCCAACCGCCAACCCGCCTCGGGCAATCGCCCCCAAAGCAATTCCCCCATAGCTCACACCGAATCCCATTGCCAGGCCGCCGGTCGCCAGACAGAGACCGATCGCGATGCCTCCGGCGGAAAACAGGCCCAGCGAGACGCCGGCGAGCGTCAAGGCGCCGAGTGCACCTCCCCCCATTGCGAGTCCACCCACGGCCCAGGCGCCCAGGGCGACTCCTCCGTAAGCGACCGTGCCAATCGCCAGGACGCCGGTCGCGATGTTGCCGATTGCCACAATCCCCCTGGCTCGGCAAACCCTCCCGGACTGGGGGTCTGCCCCGAAGGCAACGTGTAGCAAGGGGAGACCGAACAGCCGCGTCGCAGACCGATACTCGAAATGTGGCAGCGGCCCCGCGCCGGAACGACGGCGGTGGAAAGCACGGTGGCGGATTCCGTCGGGCCTGGCCTCGTCGCTGCCTTGGCGACAGATGGCTTGGACATCCGTCTTGATCTCGCTGGCGTGCTGGTAGCGCCTGGCCGGCTCTTTCTCCAACGTACGAAAAACGACGTCGTCCAATCGTACATCGACCTGGACCTTCTTGGACGGGCCTTCGAAGCGGCCCATCGGCAATTCGCCCGTGAGCATCTCGTAGAAGACGACGCCCAGAGAATAGATGTCCGCCCGATGATCGACGTGGTGCGCGCCTTCCATCTGTTCCGGCGACATGTAGCGGGGCGTCCCCATGACCTGATGCGTTCCCGTCAATCGGTCATCGCCGGCGGGCCCCAGCAGTCGAGCCAAACCGAAATCGGCAATCTTCGTGTTGCCCTTTGAATCGATCAGAACGTTTTCCGGCTTGATGTCGCGATGCACGACCCCTTCGTCATGCGCATATTGCAGGGCATCGCAGATCTGGGGCACGATGGCGAGTGCTTCGGTCGGGGAGAGCGTGCCGGCGTTGATTGCTTCACGCAGGTTCACTCCGTCGACGTACTCCATCACAAAGTAGTAGAAATCGCCTGCGTGTCCTGAGTCGAACACGGTGACGATGTGGGGATGGCTGAGCCGAGCCAAGGCGCGGGCCTCGCGTTCAAAGCGACCGGCGAACGAGCCGTCGTCGCCGGTGTGGGGAGGCAGGATTTTAAGCGCCACCACGCGATCGAGGCCGACCTGCCGGGCTTTGTAAACGGCCCCCATGCCGCCCTGACCGATGAGCGTCAAAATCTCCAGTTGCGGGAACAACTCGGCCAGATCAGACGGTTTGGGCGGAACAAATCGCAAGTGGCCGCCGAGGTGCGATTGGGTTCCGGCGGAATCGAGCAACTCCATGCCCAACCGCATCAGGCAAGACGGGCAGACACCATGTGGACTGTCTTCCGGCAGACGCTCGCCGCACTGACCACAGGGACGGCAGTCGGTCATGCATTTCCTCCCTCGCGTGCGATCAAACAAGACAACCGAATCCGACGCCGCCCACAGAGCCCGCGTTCAACCCGCCGGTGAATTGGTCCGCTTCGTGACGCGGGAATTCGCAACCGGCACGGCAACCCATGGAACGGAACACGTCAAAGAAAAATAACCCGTTTCCTGGTTCAGGTTACTCGTCCGAGCCAAAAAAGACAGGATTTCAACTTTGGAGGACCGAGAACAGCTCGCGCAATTCCTCATCGATATCGGCCGGATCGGCGACCGTTTGCGCGATCTCTTCTCTCAGCAGGTGCCGACAACGTTTGCGGAGCCGATGAGCGGCCGCCTTGACGGCTCCCGGCGTCATCCCGAGTTGTGCGGCGATTTCGTCATACGCGACGGCCGATGAATCGCCCCCCAGGTGCAGCTTGAGCTGCTCGAAAAGATCCGGCTTGCCGCTCGATTCGTACTCGCCGCGCAATCGGCTGAGGGCCCGATCGAGGAGCGTCATGGTCCACCGCCGGGCAAAAATTCGCTCGGGCGTGGCGGCGTCGACCGGCTCACGCTGGTAACGTGTTTCTCCGTCGTCAAAGTCGATCGAGAGAATCTTCCGATCACCGCCCCGTTTCCGGGCGGCAACCGCTCGCCGCTGGTTGGCGAGAAAGTTGGTCATCGAACCGGCCAGAAACGAGCGGAACTTGCCGCGGCTCTGATCGGCCATCTGCAGCCGATCCTTCTCCAGCAGCTCCGCGAAGAAGGCCTGTGTCAGGTCCTGAGCCTCGGCCGGCTGATAGCCCTTGCGACGCACGAAGGCGTAGAGCGGATACCAGTACAGCTCGCACAATGCACAGAGCGCGTCGCGGCCCGCCGGTGAAGCAGCGCCGCCGGCCTCGGCGACCAGGCTCCAATGCGTCGTGGCAAACGACTTCGGTTCGTGCCAGGACATCGGCGAAACCCATGTTGGTGTCTTGTCTCGAATTGCTCGGCGCAACGAGAGGTGAGGCATCACGACAACCTGGCGCTGGGACGACCATCCCAGCGGCGGAAGTCTCACCCTGATCGTCAGCCACCTTGCCGGGTCACCGGCACGCCAAGTCGACTCGCCGCGTGGCCTCGGCGGTCGCGTCCAAAGCGACGGTGCCGCAAAGGCACGCGCCGCGTTACTTGACCTGCAGCATCCGCTCCAGCGCCACTAACGACCATTCCGCGGTCTCCGGATCGACTTCGATGACGTTGACCGGCGTGCCCGCCGCCAGATTCTCCAGGCTCCAGCAGAGATGGGCAAGGTTGATCCGGTACATGGTGGCACACATGCAAACCACAGGCGAAAGGAAATGAATCTCCTGTTCGGGGTGTTCGGCCTTGAGGCGGTTCACCAGGTGCAGTTCGGTGCCGATCGCCCACTTGGTGCCGGGTTCGGCAGCCTGCACCTCCTTGATAATGTAACCGGTGGAACCGGAAAGGTCGGCCAGGTCGTTGACTTCCTGCGGGCACTCGGGGTGGACCAGGACCTTAATTCCCGGGAACTTGCTGCGAAACTGGTCCACATGTTCGGGGCGAAACATCTGGTGGACGCTGCAGTGCCCTTTCCAGAGAATCACCTTGCTGTCGGTCAACGCTTGCTCGGTATTGCCGCCGAGATCCTCGTCATGGGGATCCCAAACCGGCATCTGTTCATTGGTCATCCCCATCTTCAATGACGTGTTTCGACCCAGGTGTTGATCGGGGAAGAAGAGGACCCGCTTGGTCCGGGCAAACGCCCACTCCAGGACTGCGGCCGCGTTGCTGGACGTGCAGACGATTCCGCCGTGGCGACCGCAGAACGCTTTCAGGCTGGCGGCCGAATTGATATAGGTCACCGGCGTGATGTCGTCGGTATCGATGACATCGCCCAAGTCGTCCCAAGCGGCCTCGACCTGTTCGATCCCAGCCATGTCGGCCATCGAACAGCCGGCCGCCAGGTCGGGCAGAACGACGGGGATCCGCTCGCCGCCGCGTTCTGCCAACTTCTCCGGGCGGTTGGCCAGGATGTCTGCGGTCTCGGCCATAAAATGCACGCCGCAGAAAACGATCTGGCGACAATCGGTGCTCGACGCCGCCATCTGGCTCAGTTGATAGCTGTCGCCGCGCAGGTCGCTCAGCGCGATCACTTCGTCCTGCTGGTAGTGGTGGCCGAGAATCATCAGTTCCGGGCCGAGCTGCGCCCGCACAGCCTGAATCCGCTCGGTCAGCACCCCGTTATCCAGCGACTTGTAGGGAGGGAAATCATACGTGGGGTTTTCGATGCTGGTTACCATCTTGACTGGTGCTGCTCCAAACGTGATGCGCGGGGCCCGGCTTCTTGGGTGGGCGACCGCGACGTCGCTCGGGCCGACAGCCACCATTCAAAGTATAGGCGGCTCCGGCCCGACTCCATAGTCAGGCGTCGCAGACGGCCCTGGTTCCGGTTGAGAAACGGGGACGAGCACCAAGTGGCGGCGGGCCGGTACAAAGACGCCGCCTCCCGCGGACACCGCAGCGGATTTGTGGGAATTCGCGGGGTTCTCACGAACCTGCCCCATGACACGAGGGTCTTGGTTTGGGTAAAATCAAGTCGATAGCGGAATGGTCCGGCACCCACTCGCCACCCCGCAACGGGGCGCCGAACGGCGACCAAGATTGCCTGGCCGGAATCCGCTGCCTGGATCATGACACGTGCAGTCAAAGGAGATGAGGTGGTCCCCACACCAAAAGCGGATTCCTCCGCTTTAGAGAATTCGAACCGCAGTCTCGAGCTGGCCCTGGCAGCCGCTCGCACCGCAGCCGACAACCGGGGGCAACAAATCGAAGTGCTCGACCTGCGCGGCATCACGCCGATTTTCGATTACTTCGTGATCGTCACCGGCACCAGCCGCCGGCAACTGCATGCAATCAGCGAAGAGATTGACCACACGCTGGAAGACGAACTGGGCGATCGCCGCGACGGAATCGAAGGCTATACCGATTCGCGCTGGATCCTGCTCGACTACGGATCGGTCGTGATCCATCTTTTCGACGAAGAGACGCGCAGCTACTACGACCTCGAAAACCTGTGGGCAGGGGCACCCAAGGTGGACCTGGCAGGGGTGGTTCCGGAAGGCCAGTTTCGGATTGCCGGCGCGTCCGCAGCGGCGGCCGAGGACACCACCGTGGCAACCTCGGACCCCGGCCTGCCGTCACCAGATCGCGAGTTGCCATGAGGTTGAGGGCGACCCCATCGATTCAATTTGCGACGTCGCGCCCTGCTTCGATTCCACGGTTGCCTGACCGGCGTCCGGCTCTCCTGGCCGGCTCCTCGATCCGGATTCCGGAGTGAGAAGGGGCCCGGCCGCCTCGCTTTCATCCTTGACAACATTCCCTGGCGGTGACCAGGAACCGGCAACGCCCATGAACATTTTGCCCGAGCTCAAGGCTCGTTTTCGCGCCGCATTGACCGACCTGGTCAGCGACCACCAGCAAGCCGATGTGGATGCCGTGGTCAACATGGTCCGCTCGGCCCAGGATGCCCGCTTCGGCGATTATCAGGCCAATTGTGCCATGCCGCTGGGCAAGCAGTTGGGCCGTCCACCGCGCGAAATCGCCGCAGAGATTGTCGAGCGGTTGGATGTTGCCGACATGTGCGACCCGCCGGAGGTCGCCGGCCCCGGCTTCATCAACCTCCGTCTGAAATCCGAGTGGCTGGTCAGCCAGGTCAATGCCGCCTGGGGCGACCCGCGTCTGGGCGTGCCGCAAGCTTCGCCCGCCCGCAGGATCGTGGTCGACTTTTCTTCGCCGAATGTGGCCAAGCCGATGCACGTGGGCCATATCCGTTCAACGGTTATCGGGGACGCCATCTGTCGAACCTTGGCGTTTCTCGGCCACCAGGTGATCAGCGACAACCACCTGGGGGACTGGGGCACGCAGTTCGGCATGATCATCTACGGGTACAAACATTTCGTCGACCGCGCGGCATACGACGCCTCACCAGTGGCCGAACTGGGGCGGCTCTATAAGCTGGTCAACCAACTGGTCGAGTATCACGCGGGGACGGCCCGCTTGCCCGAGCTGCAGCAGCAGCTCGCCGAGCAGATTGCGGCCGCAGAGGCCGCAGAGGCAGACGCCGAGAAACTGGCGGCAAGCGGCAAGCCGGCGGACAAGTCGGCCAAGAAGGCCCGCCGCCGCCTGGAGGACAAGGTGGCCGGCACGCGGGCCGAGATCGCCGGGCTGCAAGCCAGAATCGAGGCCGTTGACAGCGACCCGACGCTGGCTCAGCTCGCCGCCGACCATCCCCGCATCGGCACCGCGGTACTCGACGAGACTGCCCAGCTCCACGCCGGTGACGCCACCAACCGGCAGCTCTGGGAAGAGTTCCTGCCGGCCTGTCGTCAAGCGATGGAGGAAATCTACCAGCGGATCGACGTGACGTTCGATTACGAGTTGGGAGAAAGCTACTTTCAGGACCGCCTGGCCGCGGTGGTGGCCGACTTCGAGTCCAAAGGGCTGGCCCGTGAGAGCGCCGGCGCGACGTGCGTCTTTCTGGATGATTTCGACACCCCGATGATCATCCGCAAGAAGGACGGGGCATTCCTGTACGCCACCACCGATCTGGCCACGATTCAGTACCGCGTCGAAGAATGGCAGTCGGACGAGATTCTGTACGTGGTCGACCATCGGCAAGGCGAACACTTTCAGAAGCTGTTCGCGGCCGCCCGCCTGTGGGGCTTCGACAAGACCCACTTGCAGCATGTCGCCTTTGGGACGGTGCTGGGCAAAGACGGCAAGCCGTTCAAGACGCGTTCCGGGGAAACGGTGGGCCTGGTCGGATTGCTGGACGACGCCGTCGCTCGGGCACGCGACATCGTCGCCGCGAACGACGATGCCAAGAAGAACGGCCCGGAACTCAGCGAGTCCGAGCGGGACCGGGTCGCCGATGTGATTGGCCATGCGGCCATCAAGTATGCGGATCTCTCTCACAATCGCAGCAGCGACTACGAGTTTGATCAGGAGAAGATGCTGGCCATGCAAGGGAACACGGCGACCTACATGCAATATTCGTTCGCCCGGGTGAACGGAATCTTCAGCAAGGGGAACGTCGACATTGAGGCGCTGCGGGCCGGTTCGGCATCAATGCAGTTGGACGATCCCCACGAACGGGCCCTGGCTCTGGAGTTGCTCAAGTTCTCGGACGCCCTGGTCGAATCGGTCGACGACTATCGGCCCAACGTGTTGACGAATTATCTGTTCGAGCTGACCAAGTCGTTTTCGAGTTTCTTTGAACACTGCCCGGTGTTGAAGGCGGAAGAGGAGGCGGTTCGCACCAGCCGCCTGCTGCTCTGCGACCTGACGGCCCGCACGATTCGCCAGGGCCTGAACCTGCTGGGCATTGACGTTGTGCAGCGGATGTAGGGTCGCGTCGATTCATGAGATGAAGCCACATCGATTGGTGCCTGGCTGGGTCGCTTTCCAGCCGGACAACGCAGCAGAAAGTCCTTGGAGGAGCCAATGGCGGGGCGATCAAGCGAACTGGATGGTATGCTGAACACGATTGTCTGCGGTGACGCCGTCGAGCGGTTGGGGGAGCTGCCGGACGATTCGATCGACTGCACGGTTACCAGCCCGCCCTATTTCCAGCAGCGCAACTACCCGGACGACGCTCAGATCGGTGCCGAGGACACGCCCGAAGCATTCGTCGCTCGACTGCAGGCAGTCTTTCGCGAATGCCTGCGTGTCACCAAGCCGAGCGGTTCGCTGTGGATTGTGATCGGCGACAAGTACGTCAGCGGGGAACTGCTGGGCACGCCCTGGCGGCTGGCACTGGCCCTGAAAGAGATCGGCTGGCGACTGCGCAGCGATATCATCTGGCACAAACCCAACGCCATGCCCTCGGCCGTCCGCACGCGGCCGACGACCGATCACGAGTACATTTTCTTTTTCACCCGGTCCAAGAACTACTACTACGATGCCGACGCGATTCGGGAGCCGCATGTGACGTTTTCCGACAAGAGCCAGATGCGGGGCGGTCGGGCACATTTCGGCAAACGGAACGGGACGCCCGAACAGGGAAAGAACGGGGGCAACGCGAATCTGCACGACGGGCGCTGGGATCAGGCCTTTCACCCCAAGGGCCGGAACAAGCGAACGGTCTGGTCGATTCCCTTGTCGAAATTCCGGGAAGCGCACTTCGCCGTCTTCCCGCCGAAGCTGGTAGAAACGTGCATTCGGGCCGGATGCCCGGTAGGCGGCCTGGTCTGCGACCCCTTTGTCGGCAGCGGCACCACGGCGCTGGTCGCTCGCGAACTGGAACGAAATTACTTCGGCATCGACTGCGTGGACGACTACTGCGAGATGGCACGGCGGCGGCTGGCGTCGCGCCTGTTCTGAAGGGCCGGAGAAACGACGAGGCCGCCAACGGCCGGCGCACGGCGACCGCTCAAGCGCCGTTGTATCGGCCGAAGATCATCCGCCCGGCACTCGTCTGCAGGACGCTGGTGACGGCAATCTTCACCGACGAGTTAATATGGTCGCGTCCGCCTTCGACGACAATCATGGTTCCATCGTCCAGGTAGCCGACGCCCTGTCCGGCTTCCTCGCCCGGCTTGACGATCCGCACTTCGAGGTTCTCACCCGGCAGATAGACCGGCTTCAGCGAGTTGGCGATGTCGTTCAAGTTGATCACAGGAACGCCGTGAATCCGGGCCATCTTGTTCAAGTTGTAATCGCCGGTGACGACCTTGCCGCCGAGGCTCTTGGCCAGCAGGATCAACTTCATGTCGACCGGCTGGCCGGCCATTTCGGATGTCTCACGGTCATGGATCATCAGCTCGATCGAGTCGTCGGTCCGTAACCGGTTCAGCACGTCCAGACCGCGTCGTCCCCGCGAGCGGCGGAGCTTGTCGCTGCTGTCAGCAATCGCCTGCAGCTCGGCCAGCACGAATCGGGGCATCACCAGTTGGTTGTCAAAGACGCGCGTCTCCACCAGATCGGCGATCCGGCCGTCAATCACGACGCTCGTATCAAGCAGATACGGCTTGACCCCCTTGACCTCTTTGGAAAACTCCACGTACGGGATGATGAAGCGAAAGTCATCCCGCGTCTGCAGGAGCATGCTGACGCACATGTAGCAAAAGATCAGCCCCAACACCAACTGCACGGAGTCCCGAAATTCGGTGATCTTGAACTGCGTCATCAGGGGCTCGATCGTGTAACCCACGACCCAGGTCAGAAAGAGGCCAATCAAGGCCCCGAAATAAACGCAACTGATGACATCCACCCGTTTCCGTTGCACGAACGCGTCAGCGGCAATGACACCAATGGTGACGCCGACGATCAACACAAACACCAGCCACGGATAATCGAAGGCGACTTCGGAGGATTCCGGCGGGTTGATGACGGAGAACGCAACTCCCACTGAAGCAAGGAGAAAGAACGCTCGAAGAATCCACAGGACCATCGGTTTTTCCGATAGGAGACGGAGGGAAGGCAGAAGTAAATCGCGTCGCGCGTTGACCGGAGTCGTGAGAGCAAGTTGACGTTGAGCCGGCACGATGACGGCGGCAACCTGGGCGTTTTCGCATCCCCTATTCTACCGACTTCCTCCCGCAGCGGACTACCCCGGGACGGAATTCTCGAAATAGCGGTGAAACTGTGCGTCACAGAAACGGTCGGTCATACCGGCCAGGTAGTCTCCGACGGCAACCGGCCATCCAACCGCTGCGGCCCGCTGCTGAATCGACCCGGGAAGCAGGTCGTGGCGCTCCAGGTACCCGAAATACATCTGTTTGAGTCGGTTTTGGGCGACGGTCCTGACCTTCATCAGCCGCGGGTGACGATAGACGGTGTCGTAGAGGAAGCGTTCGAGCGTTTCCTTCTTGGCGGCCAGCGAGGGTCCGGGCCCGACGCGAAAATCCGACTGCCGCATCTCGGCAGCCGTGCAACCGGCGTAGTCGGACAAGTAATTGAACGCCCTGACCAGCACATCACTGACCTGCACATCGACCAACTCGTGAACGACCGTTTTTCGCAGCATGGAACCGGCCAGGCCGGGATCGCGGAGGTGAACGCGCCCCAACACGTCGGAAATCAGCGGCACTTCCGACATCTGCTCGACCGTCACCATCCCTAGCTTGATGGCGTCATCCGTGTCGTGCGCATCGTACGTGATGCTGTCGGCCGCCTCGACAACTTGCACCTCCAGCAAGGGGCTCAAACCGGCCTGGTCTTTCTGGGCGCGGATCAACTGGCCTTCCAGGGTCTCACGGCAGAGGTTCAAGCCGGGAAACCTGGGATACCGAATATCCAGTTCCTCGACGATCGTCAGCGCCTGGCGGTTGTGCGAGAAGCCGCCATGGTCGGCCAGGCACTCGTCCAACGCGTCCTCACCGGCATGCCCGAACGGCGGATGCCCGATGTCATGCAAGAGGGCCAGTGCTTCGATCAGATCTTCGTTCAGGCGGAGTGCGCGGCCGATGGTTCGAGCGATCGATGCGACTTCCTGGGTATGCGTCAACCGGGTGCGGTGATAGTCCCCCATGTCCCCCGTAAAGACCTGCATTTTACCGCTCAGCCGCCGATAGGCCGAACTATGGAGAATGCGATCCCGATCGCGCTGGAACGCGCCGCGGTAGGGATGTTCCGGTTCGTCGTACTTGCGACCGACCGAATCTTCGCTGTGCATGGCATAGGACGCCAACTGCGCCCGTTCACGCTCGGCGATCGTCTGTTGCCTGCTCATCGGTCCTCGCCCTGGCTGGCAGATACCTGCCGTTCAACCCGCCTCAGAATGTCCGCTCGAGCAGAGACGGCCTGTTCGGCCGGCTGCCGCGGCGATCGCTTGTTGCCGTCTGGCCTCTTTGCTACGGTAAACCCTTGCCTCACATCAACATTCTCGATAGTCGGTCTTGATGTCAACAGACGTTTCATCACCACCTGACGCGCCGTCCTCGGCGGCCGCGGAACTGATTCGGGTCCGCGGCGCGCGGGCCCATAATCTTCGTGATGTCGACATCGACATTCCCCGCAATCATTTCGTGGTGTTGACCGGCCCCAGCGGCTCGGGAAAAAGCAGCCTCGCGTTCGATACGATCTACGCCGAGGGCCAACGGCAGTTTATCGAAAGTCTTTCGGTTTATGCACGCCAGTTCGTCGATCAGATGGAGCGGCCCGACGTCGACCTCATCGACGGACTCCAACCGACCATCTGCATCGACCAGCGGCCCGGCAATCAGAACCCCCGCAGCACGGTCGCGACCGTCACGGAAATCTACGATTACTTGCGGCTCCTCATGGCCCGCCTGGGTCAGCCCTGCTGCCATCAATGCGGGACCTTGATCTCCCAGCAGACGACGTCGCAGATTCAGGACCGGCTGATGGAGCTGCCGGAAGGAACGCGGACGATGATCCTGGCGCCCCTCGTCCGTGGCCGCCGAGGTCAGCACAAGGACGTCTATGCGTTGATCCGCAAGACCGGTTTCGTGCGGGCCCGGATCGACGGCGAAGTTTATGACATCGAAAACCTGCCGGAGCTCGAACCGCGGAAAGTCCACCATATCGACGCGGTCATCGACCGCATCATCATCCGCCCGGGAATCGAGGCCCGCCTGGGCGAATCGGTACAACTGGCCGTCCGGTACAGCGAAGGCCTGGCCGTCGCCTGCTATTACCTCGAGGACAAGTCCAGCTCGACCGAGGGCGCGCCGGCCGGGGAATGGCGGGACGAATTGTTCAGCACCATCTACGCCTGCCCTCAGTGCCAGATCAGCTACGAGGAACTGGAGCCGCGAACATTCAGCTTCAACAGCCCATACGGCGCCTGCCCCACTTGCGACGGTTTGGGGCTGCGTGAAGAGTTTGACCGCGACCTGGTGATTCCAGACCTGAGCCTGTCGTTCGCCGAGGGGGCGATTGTTCCCTGGAAGACGGCGACGCCGGCCGCCCTGCGAAAAATCAAGACGCAGCTCGCGCCGTTTCTCAAGGCCGTTCACGCCGGCGAGCAGACGACGCTCGACGAGCTCAGCTCCAAATCACTAGAGAAGCTCTTGCACGGAGACAGCCGGTCGAAGTTTGTCGGCGTGATGACGATGCTGGAGAAAGAGTTCGCGACCGCGACTCGAAAAGGCCGCATGGAACAGCTGGCGACGTTTCGCGGCCAGGTCGTTTGCCGGGATTGCCAGGGATCGCGACTTCGGCCCGAAGCCTCCAGCGTGCGCCTCAATGACCGCTCGATCCATGAAATCACACGACTGTCCGTCGGTGACGCGCGCGCCTTCTTTGCCGAACTGGAGTTCGACGAACGGGACGAACCGATCGCCGCGCCACTGGTCAGCGAAATCTCCAAACGGCTCGACTTCCTGGCCAAGGTCGGCGTTGATTACCTGACGCTCGATCGTCCCGCAGACACGCTCAGCGGGGGCGAGTCGCAACGCGTCCGCCTGGCGACCAGCATCGGATCCGGACTGGTGGGCGTCTGTTATGTCCTCGACGAACCGTCCATCGGCCTGCACCAGCGAGACAACCAGCGTTTGATCGATGCGCTCCGCGACCTCCAGGATCAGGACAATACGGTGATCGTGGTGGAACATGACGAAGCGATGATCAGGCAGGCCGACCTGTTGATCGACATGGGGCCGGGGGCGGGCAGGCATGGCGGTGAGATCATGGTGCAAGGTCCACCGGCAACCGTCGACGGCCTTGATTCGATCACCGTCAAGTACCTGCGCGGCGAGTTACAGATTGAGGTGCCGGCCAAGCGGCGACGTGCCGCCAAGTCCCGCTCGATACGGATCGACGGGGCCGCCGTCAACAACCTGCAGAACGTGGAAGCCTCGTTTCCCCTGGGCTGCCTGACGTGCGTCACCGGCGTCAGCGGTTCCGGCAAGAGCTCCCTGGTCAATGAAACGCTTTCCCGGGCGATCGTTCGCAGGCTGGGCGGCCTGGCCGCCAAACCGGGCCCCTACACCAGCCTCCGCGGCGTCAGCCAGATCGATAAGGTCATCCAGATCGACCAGTCCCCGATTGGACGCACGCCGCGCAGCAATGCAGCGACCTACTCCGGGCTCTTCGACGAGATTCGCAAAGTCTTCGCCGGAACGCGCGACGCCAAACAACGGGGATACCGGGCCTCGCGGTTCAGCTTCAACGCGAAAGGGGGAAGGTGCGAGGCCTGCCAGGGACACGGGGTCAAGAAGATCGAAATGAACTTCCTGCCCGACCTGTACGTCGCCTGCAACGAGTGCGATGGAGCGCGGTTCAATCGGGCGACGCTACAGGTGCGATACCGGGAGCAATCGATTGCCGACGTGCTGCAGATGGCGGTCGCCGAAGCGGTCGACTTCTTCGAGAATTTCTCCAACATCCACCGCACGCTGGAATGCCTGCGTGACGTGGGACTGGGTTATCTCCCCCTGGGACAGCCTTCCACGACCCTCTCCGGCGGCGAAGCCCAGCGCATCAAGTTGGCGACGCAACTGGCCCGAGTCGATACGGGAAAGACCCTGTATTTGCTCGACGAACCAACCACCGGCCTGCACTTCGACGACATCCGCCGGCTCCTCGACGTCCTCAATCGGCTGGTCGACCGCGGGAACACGGTGATCGTCATCGAACACAACTTGGATGTCATCAAGACCGCGGACTGGCTGATCGACCTGGGCCCGGAAGGGGGCGCGGGTGGCGGCCGAGTCGTCGCCAGCGGGACGCCGGAACAGATTGCGGCAATCGACGACAATCACACCGGGCGTTTCCTCCGGCCGTTCCTCTCCCAGCCCCGCAGTGATGCCGAATGACTCCGTTTGACTGGTTGATCGTCCTCTCGCTCAATGCGGCCATCATCGGTTACGGCTTGTATCTCGCTCGGGGCACGGAAACGAGCGGCGAGTGGTTTCTGGGCGCACGGGCCTTGCCATGGTGGGCCATCGGCCTCTCGATGTTCGCAACCAATGTCGACAACGCGGACCTGGTTGCGGTCACCGGGTCGGTCTACCGCGAAGGCCTGCACATCATCACGGTGTACGCGCTCGGCAGTGCCGCCGGCGGCATCCTGGCCGCGTTCTTCATCACCCCCGCCATCTATCGGGCCGGGTTCTACACCAACGCGGAATACCTGGAAGCCCGCTTCGGTCCCAGCACGCGTTTGCTCAGCGCGCTGATCCAACTCCAGTATCGCAGCAGCATGCTCGGCATGATGATCTGGTCGGCCCACCTCCTGTTGACGCGCCTGGTAGGGCTGAGCGCCGCTTGGGCCTGGCTGCTCATCGCCATCCTGGTCGTCCTGGCCGGGCTCTATACCGCTTGGGGCGGACTGCGGAGCGTGGTCTGGACCGACACCGCCCAAGGAATCGTGATGATGCTGGCGGCGGTGATCATCTTCGCCGCCGTTTGGCAGACCGTGGGTGGCTGGAGCGGCATGAGCCAGACTTTGCAAGGATCGCCCCACGAAGATCTGATCCACATCGGCCGCTACCGGGGCGACGACGGCCAGACGTCCCCCTGGGTGGTCGTCGTCGCCTGGACCATCGTGGGGTCCGGCTACTGGACGGTCAACCATACGCAAACAATGCGTTTGATGGGTTCGCGGTCGATCTGGGACATGAAGATGGCGGCCATCTGGGGCGTAGCCCTCAGTTTCCCCATCATGGTCGTCTCAGCGACCCTCGGTGTGTTCGCCCGCGCCATCCCGGAGCTCAGCAGCCTCCCCACCGCGGAGGTCGATACGATCTACCCGACCCTGGCGCGCCAGTTCCTGACCCCCGGACTAAAAGGGATCGTCGTGGCCGGCGTCCTGGCGGCCGTCGTCAGCACGTTCGATTCGATGGGCTCGGCACTCTCTGCCATCTTCACCCGGGATGTCTACGCTCGTTTTCTGGTACGAGACCGTGACGACCACCATTATGTTCAGGCCGGACGGTGGGCGACGGTCGGCGTGTTGGCGCTGGGTTTCCTGTATCTACCGTTTATCTGGAAGCAGCCCAACATCATCAAGGCCTTTACGACGTTGATTCCGGTCTTCGTGACCCCGCTGTTCACCGTCTACATGCTGGGTGTGCTGACGCCCGTACACCGGCGGAGCGGCCTGATTGGCCTGCTGGTCGGTTCGACGTACGGCGTGCTCGCCCTGGTCGACCGCGAGTTCTATGACGTCGCAGCCATCCCCACCTGGTTCACCAGCCGCTGGCCGGCATTCTGCTGGTCGCTGCTGTTCACGACCGCCACGATGGCGATCGCCACGGCCGTCCTCGGTCGCGACACGGGGAACACCACGACCTGGTCCGAAGACAAGGGGTGGCTCCATCGCAGCCGGGAAGCGCTGCCCGTGCTCAGGGAACACCCCTTCGAAGGCGGCGTTCCATGGCTGCTCCAACCGCGCTGGGCCGCGTGCCTGCTGATGCTCGCCGCCGCCTACGTCACCCTGGTCCTGTTCTGGTGAACCGCGAGCGGGCGACCGGCGTGCATCACGACTCCGTACCGGAGGCCGGTGCGACGCCCCATCCGCCTCCGCCGGGCGTCTCCAGGACCAACCGGTCGCCGGCCTGCACGGCGAACTGGGCCAGGCTGCCGAGCCGCTCGGCAGATCCCTCGCGGCGAATCAAGGTGTTGATCCCCAGGGCACCGTCTCCCCCGCCTTGACAGCCATAAGGGGCGAACGGCCCGCGCCGTTGCGAGAGGATGGAAACACTCAAGTCACGCAGAAATTCGATTTCCCGGACCACGCCGTCGCCCCCTGGGTGCCGGCCCCGGCCCCCCGAACCCGCGCGGACGGCAAATCGCCACAGGCGCACCGGGTAACGCTGTTCGAACACTTCCGGGTCCGTCAACCGAGTGTTCGTCATATGAGTGTGCACCGCGTCCGCGCCGGCTGCCGCCGCGGTTGCGCCGCTCCCACCGCAGATCGTTTCGTAGTATCCAAACTGGTCGTCGCCGAAGAGCAGGTTGTTCATCGTGCCCTGACTGGCCGCAGCGATTCCCAAGGCGCCCAGCAGGACATCAACGACACGCTGTGAAGTCTCGACATTTCCACCTGCAATCGCCGGGCAGGCTTCCGGCCGTGTTGACGCCGGCGGATTCAACAAGCACTCGGGCAGCATGACCTTGACCGGTGCCAGCACGCCCTGGTTCAAAGGAATGTCTTCGTCAATCAGCAGCCGCAAACAATACATGACCGCGGCCGTTACGATGGCCCGATTGGCGTTCAGATTGCCCGGTAACACGGGCCCGGTTCCGGAAAAATCGATGGTCGCACATTCGCCCGTAACATCCACCGCGACACAAATCGGCGAGCCGTCATCCAGGTGGTCGGTAAACGTACGTACGCCGTCCGGCAGACGCCCCAGCGCGGCTCGCATTTTCTGTTCGGCAGCCGCCTGAATATGATCCATGTATGCACCAACCACGGGCCACGTGTGGCGCTCGACCAGACGCCGCAGATCGTTGGCCCCCTGTTGATTGGCCGCGATCTGCGCCTCGATGTCCGCCAGGTTGTCGGCGACGGCCCGCGTGGGATAGGGACCGGATTGGAGGTGACGGCGGAGCGCGTCTTGGCGCGAGCGGCCCTGATCAAGGACCTTGAAGTTTCGTATCACGACGCCTTCTTCCGCCAGGTTGCGGGAAAATGGGGGCATCGACCCCGGGGTGATGCCTCCCAGCTCGGCGTGGTGGGCGCGGCTGGCCGTCAGGAATCGCAGTTGCCCGCCCACCTCGTCATACACGGGCGTCACCACCGTGACGTCAGGCAGGTGGGAACCGCCGCGAAAAGGGTCATTTGTGACAAAAACGTCTCCCGGCCGCATCTCCGGGTTGTCCGCCAGGATCGCCTTGACCGTCTCCGCCATGGCACCAAGGTGCACCGGGATATGGGGCGCATTGACCACCAGGTTTCCGCTGCTGGTGAACAGGGCACAACTGAAATCCAGCCGCTCTTTGACATTCACGCTGCTGGACGTATTGCGCAACGTGATCCCCATCTGCTCGGCAATGCCGGCGAAATGGTTGTTGAAGATCTCCAAGAGGATCGGGTCGGGCCGGTCGAGGTCGTTGGCCGCATTGATTGCGTGGGGCCGCGAGGGGAACGAATCGGCCTCTCCCGCCTGCTTCGCGCGGGTCAGCAGCATTTCGCCCCCGGTGAGAACCTCGGCCTGCCACCCCGGGTCGATGACGGTCGTGGCGACCGCTTCCAACACAATGGCCGGACCGACCAGGCACGCCCCCGCGTCCAGCGCCGCGCGCTGAAACACCGACGTCGCCCAGGGACGGCCGCCGAAGTTTGCTGTCGTCGTGGCGTGCGGCGTGGGTTGGCTGCGGCGGGTGGCAGCATGGGTCGGCTCGACCAACGTGTCGGAACGCCCGATGACTTCGACCCGGGCCGCCACGATCTCCAGGCGGCGCCCTTGGTGCTCGTACCCGTACAGCCGCCGGTGGGCCGCCGCGAATGCTTCCCCGCATGACCGACCTGCGGACACGGTCACGGGCAGCGTTGTGTCGGTTCCCTGGTAGCGCATGTCGAGTGACCGGATGACGTCGATCCGCGGTTCCGGAATCCCCTCGTCCCGGACCTCTTGCCGCGCGGCATCCGTCAATGCTGCGAATGTCTCTTCGAGATCGTCGACCGCGCCGTCGGCATAGACCCGGTAAACTCCGGTCGACCGATGCCGGCGGATATCCGCCATCCCTGCGCCCAGCGCGCTGAGAATGCCTGCATCGGGATGATTGAGGATCTGCTGCATCCCCAACTCCTCGGCCAGGGCGCACGCGTGCTGTGGTGCCGCGCCGCCGAACGCGACCAGCACATAGTCGGCGGGGTCGTATCCTTTGGCAATCGAGATCGATCGGACCGCTTGACTCATGTTCGCATTGGCGACGCGCAGCAATCCATCCGCCAGGGCGACCGGGGTGAACTCTTTTCCGGTGGCCTGGGCAACGACGTTCGCCAGCTCGACCAACCTGGCCTGGGCAGCGGCAACGTCCGGAGGAAACGGAAAGCTCTCGGGAATGATCTTCCCCAACACCAGGTTCAGATCGGTAACCGCCAATGGCCCGCCGCGGCCGTAGCAGGCCGGCCCCGGATCCGCACCGGCGCTTTGCGGCCCGACACAGAGCTTGGCGCCATCGAACCAGCAAACCGAGCCGCCTCCGGCCGCGACGGTCTCGATGGCCAGCGTCGGTGCGACAATCCGGACCCCCGCTTTGGTCGTTTCGTATTCCAATTCGAAGGTGCCGTCAAAACGCGAGACATCCGTGCTGGTGCCCCCCATGTCGAAACCGATTGCCCGCTCGAATCCGGCAGCCAGCGCGGCTCGGGAAAAGCCGACCACGCCTCCGGCCGGTCCTGAGAGAATGCTGTCCTTCCCGGAAAACCGTGCCGACTCGACCAACCCTCCCGCGGAGGTCAGCAGGCGGATCTCGCTGGTTGGGCCAAGCGAACTGCGCAATCGCTCACGGTACTCGCGGAGGACCGGGTTCAGATAAGCATCCACGACGGTGGTGTGACCCCGCGGGACGAGCTTGACCAGCGGGGAGACCTGGCTGGATCGGCTGATTTCACGAAACCCCAACTCGCGGGCGATCTGCTCCACCAAGACCTCATGCCGCCCATTTCGATAGGCGTTCAACAGGCAGATTGCCAAGGAATGGATTCCCGCCTCCCGCAACGTAGCCAGTGCCGCCCGTATCTGCTCCGGATCGGCCGGCTGCAATACTTGACCGTCCGCCGAGACCCGCTCGTCGATCTCAACGACCTCCGCGAACAGCGGCTGTGGCTTGGTGATGTCGATCTCGAAAAGCCGGGGCCGATCCTGGGTACCGATGGTGAGGAAGTCCCCCAGCCCCGACGTGGCAACCAACCCCGTCGCGGCGCCGGTCCGCGTCAAAAGCGCATTGGTACCGCGCGTCGTCCCCAAGCGCAGACCAACCGGCGGCAGCGGCTGGTCGCGAGGCAATTCGAGAATGCGCCGCATCGCCAGGATCGGCGACTCTTCGTCCGTCAGCAGTTCCAACTGCTCGCCGGCATTCGGTGCCCGAGGCAGCGGCGAATCCAGTTCGATCCGTCCGCCTTCATGCCAGGAGTTCTTGATGACGCGTTCCACCGGAGGCCCGCCGCCGACTCCCGGCTGCCGCAAGCGATAACCTTGCCAGAAACCGTCGACTTCACGCCGATCGCTGGCTAACTGCCGGGGCGTCGAACCGACCGCGGCAGTGACCTTGGTGACTGCCGAACTAAGCAACTTGAGACGCCGAAGCGGGAGTCGCACGGCGCCGTCGCGCGGGGGCTGCGCGATGCAATCGGTAAAGGTCCCGCCAACGTCGATCCAGAATTGCCAGCGGGCATCGAACGGCCCGGCGGGACCAGCCGCTCGGTCGGTAGCCGCCGGCGTCGAAGTCTCATTTGAATTGCCCGGCTTATCCGCCAACCGCTTCACCCTTGCCACCAATCGAGATCAGATGGGAATAGGTCCGCAGAAACATGCGGCCTCCCGAAACGGCAGGCACCGACCGGCTCGGTTCTCCCAGCGGGTTTTTGGCGAGTAGCCGATACGCTTCCGCATCCGCGGCGATGACCCAGACGACGCCATCCTCGTCCAGGCAATAGATGCGATCCTGCACCCGGATCGGCGATCCGGAGAAGGCAGCACCGGTCCGCGCCGACCAGCGAACTTCTCCCGAAGTCGCCTCGACACAGGACGCGAAGCCACGATCGTAAAGCATGAACACGTGGTTCCCGTGGGCGATCAGCGAGGGAACGTACGGGGCCTTGAACTTGCTGCTGTTCTTCAATTTGTAGGCAACTTCCGCATCGTCACCCGGCTTGACCGCTACGACGTAGTTGGAAGCGTAAGCGCCTGATCCGGTGCTGCCGAAGATCAGTCCGCCGGCCGTAATCGGCGATCCGACCGTGCGCATCGAAAAGACGCCTTCCACGGCCCAATTCTGTTTGCCCGTTCTCGGGTCGAGGCTGAAGACCCCATTGCCGGTGCTGGTGCAGATCAGTTCGGGCGGTCCACCGGTTGGCTCGTAAAGGAAGGGTACCGAGTAGCACACGTTGGCACTGACCAGCGGCGTCCGCCAGACCTGCTTGCCGGTAAGGCGATCGAAGGCCATCATCGCGCTCACCCCCGGTTTGACGCCCGGCTTGACCTGGTTCGCCTGTTGCGAGTTGTGCAGAATGACGAGATCCTCGAACAAGATCGGCGAGGTTCCGAACCCGTGCTGACTTACCCAGCGGCCCAGGTCCAAACTCCAGGCTTCCTTGCCATCGTGGTCAAACGCCTTCAGCGTTGTCTCCTCAGGAGTCGACCAACCAATGTAGACCTGGTCGGCATCCACTGCCGGGGTGCTGGAAGCAAAACTGCTCCGCACGTGCAAATGGTGTGGAGTCGACTTGTATTTGCGCTGCCACCGTTGCTTGCCCGTGTTCGCGTCGTAACACAGCATGTAGCGCGTCGCCGTTTCCGGATCGGCACTCAGGAGAAAAATCTTGTCTCCCCAAACCACGGGTGACGAATGGCCCGTTCCGCCGGGCAGTTCGACCTTCCAGTTGTAGTCTTTCTCGGTCCACTTCGTCGGAATCGAGTCGGCGTTGCTGACGCCGGTTCCGTTCGGCCCGCGAAAGCGAGCCCACTCTTGAGCGGACGAGAAGTCGGCAGCGAACATTGACGCAAGAAGGCAAGCAGCAGCGACAAGCAATCGCATGGTGAGATTCCTGGGGGAGCTTGAAGGGGAGATCGGACATGCCGGGTACGTGTCAAGGGAGACACTCGAAATCGTAACCAACCGTTGGGCCAGATTCCAGTAGCGGGCCGAACCGCGAGGCCAGACGCTCCAGCAGGCTGCGGATGCGAAATGTGACTGCCGACGAATGGCCTGCCGCCCTGGTCAGCCGGTATCATGGGAATCGTCAAGTTGTCGTCCGCCGGTCTTGCCGGCATTTCGCGCAGCGCCCTTCGCGCTGGTCAAAGGTTGACGGGCGCCGCGGTGGCGCTGACGGTCGCGGTGATCCACCGGCCCATTTCCCCTCACGGGCGTTCGCTGCCTCCTTCATCTCGATCCTATTCCGGCCCCAGGAGACTCACCGATGACGGTCGCACTTTCTAACGGCTGGCTCTGGCTGGCAGTTCCGCTGGCCCTGGCAATTTTCTTTTACGGCGGCCTGCCGCTGCTGATCTATCTGACCTTCAAGAATGAAGCGCAGCCTACGCTGAAACCGTTCGTGCCCAGCGACCCGACCTTGCCGCTGCAGGTTCGCGAGCACTTCAAGAATGCGTGCGACGAACTCATGCCGTTGGGGTTTGAATACGTCATCGGGCTCAGGTTGCCGCAGATGTCGGATAACGTCATGGCGATTCTGATCGTCCTGGTCAATCGCGAGGCGAGTGACGCGGCGGCGGCAATCTCGATTTACTCCAAGGCGAACGAGTTCTGGGACCTGCAGACGAGCTACGTCGAGTATTCAACTCGATTTCAATCGGGGGTCACGGTCAATACTCAGAACTCGACCGCCCTCAGCGCCTTCCCGCCGGCGGAACAGACTCAGAACTATCGCTTTCCGACAGTCCGTGATGCACGCCGGCTTTACGAGGTTCACCAGCGCCTGTTGAACGAACAGAACCTGGCAGCCAAAGTCCTCCGACTTGATCAAGAGTTCGGAGGCGATGCGGTTGCTTTCGTGCGCGCGGGCCTTCACCAGGAGATGGTCGACGCCGCCAAGGACGGCTACCTTTACCTGACAAGCGACTCGAAGTCATTCCGGGCGACGATCAAAGGTGCCCTGCTGATGACCTGGCAAGAGCTCTTTCCATGCAAACAACTGCGGCGACTCTACCGTGATCGCCAGGCGAAGCAGAAGCTGGCTGAGCTCGGTTTCCCCACCCAGTGATGAACGCCGTCCGTGGTGCGCTGGAACCGTGGCCTGGCATCGCCTGAAGACAACGGGCTGGACGTCGCCTTCATCGTCCGCCAGCGCCGCACGGTCCACGGCGGCGCGGTCGTTGCCAAGGCGACAACTCGAGCTGCCCAGGGCCGCTCAGGTGTGCCACTTATCGAACTCGCACTGCACTTCGTAACGGGTCCGGTCGTCCTTATCATCACGAACCCGGCAGGCCAGGATGCGGGCGGACACCAGCACCGGCGAACGCTCGTCACCCAGCGCCACCATCAACTGGTCGTACGCCGGCCAGCCGTCGGCAACGTAGGAGATGCCGGAATGGGAGAGGTTGAAGCCATCGACACGTTCAAATGACGGCCGGTTCGGCGGCTCCGGTCCTTGAAAAGGCGCCACTCCCAGGGCCCCGGAGAAAGGAACACGCGCGGCGTCAACCGCCCCCGCATTGAAGCCAAGGTCGAAATCCAACATGTCATCCTCACAGATCGGGCAAGTAACGTCTATGCGTTACATAGGTCGCGAATCGACGCGCGGCCAGGCGATTCGTGGCCGGAGTCCCGCCCGGCGGTGACGTCGGCGGCTCCGGGGCGCCCGGCGGGGGCGCCACAACTTCTGGTCGACGAACGGGTTGCGGCCGGCAGCCGCGCGCCCGCTGGGGGCAGCATCGGATTCGCGTGCGCGAGAACCGGTCATGCCAATTCAACGGACCACGCCGCGCGTATGGGTTCGGCGGAACCGGGGTTCAGACGTCCGGCACTTCGCAACGGCGGGTCCGGCAGGCGATGAAAGCATGGAACCTCCCACTCGCGACCGTGACTACCGATGCAGTACGTCCGTCACGCGTCTCGTCATTCCGAAGTTCATGCCGTGCATGACGCACCGCGGCCGGTCAGCGTGCCGGACCGAGTCTGCAACACGAATTTATCGCCCGGCGGCAATCGCCGATCATCCTTTGTTCTTGACGACCATCACGCGAACGATCGTCAGTGCCCGGTCGCCGGCAATCTCCAAGCGGCCCATGAGATTGTTGAGAAACTCTTTTTCGTCGGGCTCCACCACGCCGTCGGCAAGCACAATGTCGCACGAGTTGGCGAACGCCGTTTCCCGCAACTCGGGGGGCACGGCCGGCGCCGCCGTATCCAGCAGCTTCTCCGGCCCGCCTCGCTTCAAGATGCCCAGCAGTCGATCCATCATCGAACCGAATTGGTTGCCGGGAACATGTTGGTAGAGCCGCATCCGAGCCAATGTCGTCATGAGACATTGAACTTCCTCGTCTGAAATATGGCCATCGCAGGCAGAAGCCCCCAACAGCACGCCGGCGAATCCCTCCCGCGGACCGAATGGTTCTTGCTCGCCAAACGACTCGAAGGCTTCATCAAACAGATCCATGGTCATTCCTCACTGGAAGTTGAGATTTCGTTCCACGATGCAAGCGTGCCATTCGCACGCACTTGTCCTTACTCGGCGTCCCCCCCAGGCCTGCCGTCTTCCGCACAGCCCCCCCGCCGTAACTTCGTCAGGGCAACACCATGGTCGGGGCAACACCGCGGTCGGGGCAACACCTTGGCGTTGGGCGAAGCAAAGGGGCGGGCTCTCCAGTGGCCCTGGGGACGTTGCGCACGATTGGAGGCTGACCCTCTTATGCATACGCTCATGTTCCACCTGGCCAACGCCCTGGTATGCTCGCCGGCCACCGTCGTTCAGCTTGAGCCAAGCCTTGGCGGCCAACTGGAGCGGACGAACGTGCCGCGAGCGTCGGTACGCGATTGGCCCGAGGCCCATGCCACGCTAGCCTTTGTTCTTGACGACCATGATCTGCACAATCTCCAGCGCCGTCTCGCCGGCAATCGCCAGTTTCTGTTGCAGGTTGTCAACAAACGCCTTCTCGTCTGGCTCAACCACGCCATCAGCGAGCACGATATCGCATGCGTTGGCGAATGCGGTCTCGCGGAGTTCGGCAGGGAGCGCTTCCGCACAGGCATCGATCAGCACATCGACTCCTTTCTTCTTCAGCACCCCCATCAACTTGTTGAACATCTGGCTGTAGTGCTTGTCGGTAAAGCGTTGGTACAGCTTCATCCGAAACAAGGCGGTCATCAGGCCCTGGACTTCGTCGTCCGCGATATGTCCGTCGCAGGCACTCGCCCCGAGAAGAACACCGGCAAACGCTTCTTGGCTGGTCAGCTTGGCGCTGCCTTCCATGCCGCCGAACAAGGTGTCAAAAAGTCCCATCGAATTCGCGCTCCTGCGGGAAAAGAAAGGGAGAAGAGAGGCTCGTCAAGATCGTGAGCGAACGGCGTCGCCCATTCGCTCGACGTCACGATTTCTCGCGCAGTGGTAGCATAGGGTGCTGCTACAGCAAACACAAGCATTTCGTGACTACGGGCCGTCGAACATTCCGACGATGCTGTAGCCCAGCGACCCGGCAACGGCGTAGGTAATAAACAGCCCGTACAGTCCACAGAGAACGATCGCTTTGGCCCGCGTTAGCTGCCGGTTATGCCACATGATCAACAGCGTGATCCCGGTCAACGTGGCCAGGAGAATTCGCAGATCGACCAACCCATCAATCGGCTCGCCGTTCTGGGTCATCGAGACGGGCTCCCAGCCGACCATGTAGGAGTTGATAATCAGGGGGATCGAGAGGCAGACGCAGATGTCGAAGATATTGGAGCCGAAGGCATTCGAAACGGCTCCCGAGTCGTCGCCGCGCATCGCCGCCCCGATCGAGAGAAACGTATCGGGCACCGACGAAGCGGCGGCCGCCAGAATCACCGCCACGAAGAAGACGGGCACCTGCAGTTCAACGGCCGTCTCGCGAGTCACCTCGACCAGCCAATAACAGGCGACGGCAGCGGTCAAGGTTGCGGCCAGCAGCACGACCGTGGCGGTGACGCCGTTGAGGGGAACGTCGAACAGGCCATAGAACACCCCGGCGGACTCGACGTGCTCTTCCTCCTCGTCGTCGTTCGATGAATGTTTGATTTCGTCGACCAGCGTCGGTGTTGCCCGGATCCCTTCGCTGCGGAGCGTTTCAACCACGTCCGCCGTCGGCGTCGACTCGCCCACATCACCCAAGTGCCGGTGAATGGCGTCCATCGCGCGCTGGTAGAGCTTGGCGTCGCGATACAGTTGGCAGATGTAGATGCCGTACATCAACAACAATGTCGCGCCCATCCACCAATACAGTTGGTCTTGAAACAGGAAGGCGATCAGCACGGCTTCACAACCCAGGAACCACATCCCGTCCCGGGAGATCACTTCCGGTTCGACGTCGATGGTCGGCCGCGTCGTGCGGTAAAACGAGATCACCAGGGCACAAAAAGCCGGGATCAGAATCATGTTGTAAATGGCGCTGCCGGCGCAGGTTGCCAACGTCGCACCAAACCCTTCCGCGCCCGATTCCGCCACCTCGAGTTCCGATCCGCTGGTGGCCATGATTGCCGCCATGACGAAGAAGATGCCACTAAACAGTTCCGGCATCGAGCTGGCAATCGCGTCCAACGTCGCTCCCCGGACCGATCCGGGCAGTCGCAGTTTCTCGCCAACCCATTGGGCGGCGTCGGCGAACGGGTCACAGGCCTGCCAGATCACGATCGAGATCACGACGACCTGGGCAAAAAGAAATGCCAGCTTGATGTTCAGCACCCAGGGCGAACAGGCGGCGAGTCCGATCAAGGCCAGCGCAGTCACAATGATCGGACTCCAGCTCTTGCCTTCCACCTCCTCGTCCGGCGAGGAATTCTGATCCTCAGGATTCATGCGCATTCCTTCATTTGCCTTGCCTTTCGCCACGCGGACACCCGCTTGCGACGCGACGCGCGGGTGCCATTTGTAACAAAAAACGGCGGGCAACAGAAGGAGCCAGGAGCGGCAAGGCGGAACGCCTCAGCCGCGAACTCGAGCGGTTTCCAGCCGGCGGGACGCTGGTCGCGGCCCGCCCGTTACGGCGCCGCTTCGCCGTTCCGCAGGCTACGCTGGGCATGACGTGAGACGCCCGGGCGTCTGCCGGAAACGCCTCTTCCGCGACGTCCTGACGGCTGGAGTCCGGAAGCGGTTCTTGACGAGTTCCCCGGGGCGGCGATTCGCTACTTCAAGGCCGACGCCTGTCGCACCAGATCGAGAAACTCGGTGCGATACCCGCCCTCGTCCCGCCCCAGTGCGGCGGCGGCGATTTCTTCGACGGCCGCAAACGACGTGTCACCCTGGTGGGTCGAGCCACGCAGGAGCATGCCGTACGAAGCCACCGCCGCGGCAAAGCGAAACTCGATCGACGCTTCCGAGAACCGTTTGCGTACATTGAGCAGCGGCGTCTCCAACAACGTGCTTTCCTCCGACGCCGGCGGCTTGTACCGCAGAAAGAGGGTCAGCAGTTCGCCCGTCATCGCGGCGTCGGTTAGCTGGTCTCGAGTGACGGCCGCCTGGGCGGGCTGCTGGTACTTGAGCGGATCGACGGCGGCCACTTCGGCAGGTTTCGCCGGCACGATCTCGTAGAGCGCCGTTACCGCGTGCCCCGCCCCGATTTCGCCGGCGTCCTTCCTGTCATCGTCGAATTCTGCGGCGGTCATCAAGCGATTCTCATAGCCGATCAATCGGTAGGAATCGACCTCCGCCGGGTTGAATTCGATCTTGACTTTGACGTCCTTGGCAATCGTCACCAGGCTGCCTTCAACCTGCTCGACCAACACCTTGCGCGCTTCACGGAGGCTATCGACATAGGCATACACGCCGTTTCCGTTGTCGGCCAGCTTCTCCAGCTTCGCATCCTGCAGATTCCCCTCGCCAAATCCCAAGACGGTGAGAAACACGTGGGCGGCCGCTTTCTCCTTGATCAATCGCACCAACGCGTCGTCGTCCGTGATGCCGACGTTGAGGTCACCGTCAGTCGCCAGAATGACGCGGTTGACACCCCCTTCAATGGTCCCCGCCAGGGCCTGTTCATAGGCCATCTGAATCCCGGCACCGCCGTTGGTCGACCCATCCGCACGGAGCCCGTCGATCGCCGCGCGGATCGTCTCATGCTGATCGGCGACTGTCGACGGCAAACGTACGCCGGCCTGGCTGGCGTAGGTCACGATCGCCACACGGTCATTTTCACCGAGCTGCTCGACGAGCAGTTTCATGGCCTGCTTTAAGAGGGGCAGTTTGTTGTTGTCCTTCATCGAGCCGGACACGTCCAGGAGAAACACCAGGTTGCAACCGGGCCGCTCCGGCCGCGTCATCCGCTTCCCCTGCAACGCCACGCGCAGCAACTGGTGCCCCGTATGCCAGGGGCATTCGGCGACTTCCATGTGCGTTGCGAATGGATGGCGGTCATCCTCGGGTCCGGCATAATCATACGAGAAGTAGTTGACCAGCTCTTCGATCCGCACGGCGGCCGGAGGTGGCAGTTGGCCTTGTCTCAGGAAACGCCTCACATTGGCATACGAAGCCGTATCGGCGTCGATCGAGAACGTCGACACGGCCTGCCGGCGGACGGCAATGAATGGGTTCTCCGCGACCAGCTCATACTGCTCTCGATTCGCCGCGGATGCCGCTGGATCGAAGTACCAATAGCCGCCGTGCTCGTCGAGTCGTCTCCGTTTCGACTCGCTAAACGGCCGATCCCCGACAATGGCTTCACCCACAACGGACTCCGCCCCCCGGCCAAACCCATCATGCCGCCCAAACCGCGCCTCACGCACGTTTAGATTTGACACCGCGCCGCCTCGTACCGCTCCCCCCTGCCCGGCGACCGTCAGCGACTTGGCCAAACCTCCGAAGTGCTTCGTGGTTGCGTGCGACGATGGACTGTGGGCTGGTGACGCGGGCATACCTGGTGCCCCTTGGGTCACTCCGAAACCCTCAACGTCTCCGTAATTCACCCCCGTGCCGTAATCGTCGGCCGGCATCCCGCCCAGGTGAAATTTGCTGATCTGGCGACCGGCCCCCGCACGCATCGCCCCAGAGTTCGCCGCCCCAGAGTTCGCCGCCCCAGAGTTCGCCGCCCCAGAGTTCGCCGCCCCAGAGTCCGCGGCCCCAGAGTCCGCGGCCACGGAACGGGCCGGACTGCCGGCCAGGCGGACCGTGCCGCGCGTCACTCCCAGGGATGATTCCGAGTCGCCATTCCCTGTCACTGTGGCTGCTTCGGGCCGAGCTGCCGGCGCCGCCGTCGGGCTCGCCGGCGCGGATCCCGTTGCCACGAGCGGTCGGCCCTCAGGACTGCTGACTGGCTGGCCCAGCAATTCGCTCTTCCCCTGCGCCGTTGAAGGATGTGCACCCGAGCGATCCCGACTCGGCTGCTGTTCACTCATGCCTTGACTGCTCGCTCGAACCGCGGCGCCAACAAGCTCGCCTGCGGCACCGTCGTCGGCATGCATCGCGACCGACCGGCTCCAATCCGAACGCAGCGCGTAGCCAACAGGAACCGCCGCCAACAGCAACAGGCCGGCGGTCACCAGCAAGAGCGAGACGACGGGCCGCTTCCCCCGATTCTCACGCCCCGGCGACCGACCGCGACGCGTAACCGGCTCGGCCAGTGGGAGACTCTTCTGCCCCCCGCCAAGTCGCGCCACAACCGCCTCACGGAGTGCAGGCGCTGGCGCCGGGGCCGCTGCAGCCGCGTGCTGCTGCGTCAACCCGGCAGCGATCATGGCGAGCTCTTCGTAGGCGGCCCGCTGGTTCGCGTCCTGTTCGAGTTCCCTGCGCAACTGCTGATGTTGTTCGGCGTTCAGTTGTCCGAGCACATCCGCTGTCAGCCGAGCAGAATCATCGTCGTTCGATGCCATCGTATGGTTGCCATTGTCGGACATGAGAAATGACTCACCTAGCGATTGATAGTGGAACCAACGTCGTTCATTTTTCGTCGAGTTCTAGCGACCGACGGGAGCGTAGTCACATGCCGCGAGCGTTAACTCGCGGCCGGCCCGAGGTCCCGTCTCGCGAGCGATTAAGGACTGGAATATCGGGCCGTTATTTCGTCCGGCTCGACTGCGGAGGCCGGCGTGGTCGATGGTTGCAACTCGAGCAGCCGGCGTACGCGAGGATGTTCCCGCAACCGCGTCAGGCCCCGATGCGCAATGACCCGGACATGCCCTTCGCTGCGGCCGGTGATCCGGGCGATCTCCGGATAGCCGAATCCGTTCAACCACAGTTCGAGGACCTCGCGCTGGCTGGTCGCCAGGCCGTCGAGTAATTGATAGACGCACCGAGCCAGATCTTCTTGTTCCGCCACCACGGCTGGATCCGCTTCACGAGCGGGCACCTGATCCGAGGCGTGGACCGTCAACGATGCTGTCCGCCCGTCCTTGCGGATAACGTCGAGCGCCCGATTGCGGCAGACACGAAACAACCAGGGGCCGACCCGATCCTCAATGACGGCGTGCTCCGCATCGCACAGCCGCAGGAAAGTGTGCTGCACGACATCGCGCGCCAAGTGTTCGTCGCCGACGAGACGAATCGCGAAACGCGTCAGTCGACCTTCAAACGCGGCAACCGTAGCCAACACCCAGTTGGCTTCACGCACTCCGTCGTGGTTGGCAGACATAGGGTACGATTACTCAAGTTAATGGTGTCATCGGCCGGGCCGCACGCCCGCCGCGGGTCTCCAACCCACCGCTCACCGCTCGGCGCGGGTCTCTGACCCCGCCGAAACGACCGACCGAAGGTCTCCCATCCGCCCGGGGTGCGAGAATCCTGCGTCCGTTGTGCCACGCACGGCGCGTTGCGCGAAGTTTCGCGAGCGACCAGCGGGCGCGAACCAGACTTCGGCACGCTCCCTGTCCGGCGGCGGCGCTGGCAGTTCAGGCGGCGGCGCTGGCAGTTCCGGCGGCGGCGCTGGCAGTTCAGGCGGTCTAAGGAGATAACGGGCCAGTGAACGATTCGTTACAGAGATTCGCGACATTTTCTGCGCCGGTCAACTTGCCTTGCGCACCGGCCGCAATCGGAATGATCTGCCGCGTCCGCTCGTCACCGCGCCGTGCCGGAATCCGGCAACTTACCGGAAGTCGCATCCGCACCCGGCAGGGGCCTGCGACTTTCCAACTCAGAATCGCGTTGCTACGATGGCCAGCTTACCATAGCCCGAATGATTGATCAGCCGTTGGGCGTTAGCCCCGGTTCCGTCGATCGCCGAGCAAACCCGGACGCTGACACGTTCCGGCCGTGATGCGCGGCACTGTGGGTAGGTTCACCAGCAACGATTGCGAAACGGCGACTGGCACGGATTGGCTGTTCGTTCATGAATCATCCGGGACAGTGAGAGGCGAGGACGAACCAACATGGCTGAAC
This sequence comes from bacterium, assembly GCA_030430075.1. Lineage (GTDB taxonomy): Bacteria > Planctomycetota > Planctomycetia > Pirellulales > Pirellulaceae > ARS98. The sequence continues at coordinate 262,832 of JAUIGN010000007.1, read as the reverse complement.
CGGACCTGGAAGAGCTGCAAGACGCGGTCAACGGTGGCCAGTGCATCCTCTGGCTCGGGCCCGGTACCAAGGTCGCCGAAACGGCGACCGGCGAGGTCGAACGGGTCGACATCATGCTGGCCCGGCAGCTGGCCGACGAGCTGGAAATCAACCTGCCGGACGAAGACCCGCTGCAGCATGTCGCCACACGTTATGCGGATCGCTACAGCCGGCAACGCCTGGAGAAACGGGCCCGCACACTCTACGAGACGCATGCCTCGCAACCCGACAGCCTGCACAGCAATCTGGCTCAACTTCCCTTCAAGACCATTGTCGAATGCACCCCGTCGGCGTGCATGAGCGAAGCCTTGCTGCAGGCCAATAAGACGCCGCAAGTGAGTTTCTACAAATACTTCGGCGGCGACTGTCCTTACACGCCTGGCCGGGACGCGAACAAGCCGGCCGTTTTCCATCTGTTCGGTTTGGCCAGCGAACCGGATTCGATCGTCTTGACCGAAGACGACATTCTCAATCTCTTCATGTCGTTGATCGGCGAGACGCCCAAGTTACCCACGGCGTTGACCAGCGAGTTGCGGGAAAAACGGAACAGCTTCTTGTTCCTCGGTTTCCCGTTCAAACAATGGTACTGGCGTCTCCTGATTCGCGCGTTGAGGGACAAGACGCAACAGACACAGGGGGCAAGTCCATTTTTTGCCCTCAAATTCCTGGAGGATGGGATTGGCGAGTCGACGGCGTTCTTCTATCGGCACGGATACAAAGTACGATTCTTTGAAGACGATCTGACGGAATTGCTGCAGGCCCTCAGGGAGGCTTGTCAACCGAGCCCGACGCGGCGGAGCCAGCCCGCCCCCGAAGCCGCTAAACCGTCGGCCACGGCGGCCAAGATCTTCGTGTCCCATGTCAGTGAGGACAAGCCGACGGCGCGGATCATCGCCAACGCGCTGCGGGAATGCGGCCATGACCCGTGGCTCGATGAACGGAGCCTGGATGTCGGTACGGAGTATGACAACGAGATCTTCAAGCGGATCGACGACAGCGACTACTTCCTGACGTTGATGAGTCGAACCTGGATGAACAAACGGCGAACCTACGCCAATCGCGAAGTGCGGCGGGCCTTGCAGCTGCAAGACGCGATCGCCCCCGGCCTCAAGTGGATTCTGCCCGTCGCCATCGAACCGAACGCGCAACTCGAAGGGCTGCAGAACTTGCATCGGATCGAATGCCTCGACCTGCCCCAAGACGTCGCCAAGATCGACAAGGCGGTGCGGGACGACATGCGCCGCCGACAGAACATGCGCTAGGAAAGGCAACATCATGGCGACGTTACGCGAGCGATACCCGGGTGCTCGCCCATTCACTCAGGACGCGATCGACCGAGCACTCTTCTTCGGTCGTGACGACGACGCCGAGCGGCTGCTGCACTCCGTCTTGTCCGAAGACCTGGTGGTGCTGTTTTCCCGATCGGGAATGGGAAAGACATCGCTGCTGCGCGCCGGCCTGGAGGGGCGACTCCGGCGCCGTGACATTCTGCCGATCCCCATTCGCGTCCATGCGGAACGTGGAGAGAATGGCGCGCCCCTGGAGAGCCTGCTGGCATCCGTCATTCGACAGACCGGCGTGGCAGGGCGGCAATTCGAGCAGGAAGCGTCGTGCGAATACCATCATGGGAAGGGAACCACGCTCTCCGCCTTTTTTCGCTCGACCGCCTTCTGGCAGGGCGATCGTCCCGTCACCCCGCTGCTGGTCCTCGACCAGTTCGAAGAACTCTTTACGCTGCACGGGGCGGCGACACGGGAGCCGTTTGTCAAGGAGTTGGGGGCCCTCTTGCGGGAGCTCAAACTCGATCAGTCCAACTCGCCGTCCTGCCGCCAGGTCAACAAGCGGCTGGACGTGAAAGTACTGATCGTGATCCGTGAAGACTACCTGGGTGAGCTGGAGGAGATCACTCGCAACCTGCCGGCCATCTTTCGCAACCGCGTGCGACTGACCGGACTGTCCCACGAAGACGGCCGGGATGCGATCCGCGAGCCGGCGCTGTTCGTCCACGAAGACCTCGGCAGCGAGACGTTTGAATACACGGATGACGCCGTCCAGCAGATTCTCGATTTCCTGTCGAGCAAGCGGCTGCGGGGCGAGGTGGTCAAGGTCAACGAGATCGCCCCGTACCCGTTGCAGATCCTCTGCCGCAGCATCGACGATAAGCGGCGCGTCAAGCGCGGCTGGCGCCGTCGCGCGACGAAGGTCATTGACCCTCCCTTCCTGGGCGGCGAGGAAGGGATGTCGAAGATGCTGGGCGAGTATTACGTCCGCACGCTACGACGCCTGTTCCAATCCGGCCAGGTGCGGAAGCGGATCGAACATCTCGTCAGACACGGCCTGATCGACTCGAATGGGCATCGCATCCTCCGCAAGGAATCCGAACTGGTCAGCCGCTACGGCGTTTCCGTCGAAGACCTGGAAACCTTGGAGCACGAAGCGATCCTCCGCGCCGAATCGCGAGACGGAGAGCGCTACGTCGAGCTCAGCCACGATCGCTTGCTGGAGTCGATCAGCAATTCGTATCGCTGGCAGCGTGCTCGACGAAAACGGCTCAGGACAGGTCTTGCCGTGACACTGCTGGTCCTTCTGGTGGGCGTGCTGCTCTGGCAACGGCCTCCTACCTCTCTCACCGACCTGTTCACCCCCGGGTCGCGCGATCAATCGAAGTCGCTGGCGGAACTGGAACGGGAGCAACGAGAATTGCGGCTGCAACAGGCCGTCAACAATTCCAGCGGCAGCGATGTGAACGCACTGCTGGAGCTCGCCGAATTCTACCTGGAACGTCCTCAAACGACGGATGAAGCCGGCTACGTCGCCAACCAGGTCAACGGAACCGCTCCAACGGCGCTCGACGCCTACTCGCAGTTGGGAGACGTGTTTAACGAGCACGGCCAGCCGGAACTGGCAATCCGTTGTTGGCGGACCGCCACTGCCGCCCTCCCCGACAACGTCGGCTCACACCAGGGCCTCTTGAAACAGTACCTGCGGGACGGCGACTCCAGCCGGGTCACCGCTTATCTCGACAGGCTGATCAACGAACCCAAGGTCGCCCCGCAAATCTTCAATCTGTTGGCAGCAGAGCTGTACCCGAGGGAAGACAGGGAAAACCGGAATCCGCCGAAGCTGGAGTTTGCCGGGTCCCGCGACTTCGCAGTCAAGTGCTACCGTCGCGCGGTGGGCTTGATTTCGGCAACTCCGTCCCATGAGACAATAGCCGCGGCTCCGTCCGATGTGGCACGAGCCGCGACTGGACTCAACGAGCTCTACATCGCGGACAAGAACGCCGAAGGACTCAAAGCACTGATCGACGTCGCGGACAAAGGAGGAGTCAGTGCAGGCACCTTAGCGCTGCTTGCAGAACAGCTGTGGGATTCCCGGAACCCGCGTGCACCGGATCCGGAGGCGGATCCCCCGGCTGCGGAAGCGACGCGAACCTGGCAGGACGATGCGGAGGAATTATCGATCAAGGCGTTCAAGGCGTCGGCAGTTCGCGTCGAGGGAGAGATCCCCCCCGGCCTGAAGACAGTCCATGATAAGTTCATCGGCGCGGAGAACTACGCAACGGTGGCTCCTTTGGTCGCCGCCTATTGCATGATCGGCGAGAATCAGGAGGCGATCGACACGTTTGAACGCTTCAGCAAAGAACTCAACCGCCGTTATGTCATTGACGCGAAGAGCTGGGTGGGTTGGGCCGAGTACCTGGTCGATCGCGAACCGACGCGGGCCCGGAAGTCATTGCAAGAAGCCCTGGAATTGCAAGAACTCCTGGAAGATCAAGAACTCCTGGAAGATGACGACCAGGACAATCATGCCCTGACCGCGGCGGAGCGGCGGGCCGATGTCCACAACAGGCTGGGCCTGGTCCTTTGTGCACCGCATCAGTCACCGCACTCGCGGGAATTGCTGGAGAGCAGCCGGCGCGCCCTCGAGAACGCGCTGCGCCTCGATCCGGGCCTTTACAAAGCGTACAGCAACTTGGCGCTGGTTCATTTGCGGCTGGCACAGCTGGAGACCGTCGAAAAGGATCGCAAGGAGCAACTCAAGTACGCGGAAAAGTACCTCCAGGTCGCCGAGGCGCTGCGGCCGATCAATTCGTACCTGGATGTCTACAAGGCCTGCTTCTATGCGGCCAAGAGCGACTGGGAACAGGTAAAGCGATCGCTCGAAGAGGCCAACGATCACGGTTTCACCGACACGAAATGGCTCGAACTGGAACCTTTGCTGGATGAGGCGCGCCAACAAGATGGCCTCAAGCGGCTGATCGAGCTGTGGGAAGAAAGGCAGGCGGCAAACCGTCCGTCCGATGCTTGAGGGTCGGTCGAACTACCGGCGCTGGCGTCCGGTCGTCTCGTCGTTCGCCGCGGCCCGTTCCGGTCCCAACACGGGCGCCACGGTGGGATCGGCTGAACCCTCGGCAAACGCAAAGGACGTAATGATGCCCCGATCCGCTTCCGCGAATCGCTCGATCAACTTGGCGTCCATGGTGAAGACGACCGAGACCTGGCGGCCGGCATCGTTCGAAATGTGATAGTAGCGCCACTGGATCGGCAAGTCGGCGGCCTGGCCGGCGACCACCACGCGCAGCACACGATACCCGTCGGCCGAAGTCCCTTGCGTGGCTTGCTGAAATTCACCGAACTCCTTGGCGAGGGCTCGCTGGATGTCGGCTTGAAACTCGGCCAGCGTCACCCGCTTGCCCGCCGGCAGGTTGGGGAGCTTCGAGGCGTTGCATTGGGCGATCAGGTCCCCCTTCTCGATCATCCGCAACACCGAGACATCGTGGCGATCGACCATCACTTGCCATGGCCTGGCGTGAAGAAACCGAAATCCGCCCGCCGCCGATGTGAACTCGAGCATCAGCGATCCGGCTCCCGCCTTCAGATCCAGGTCCGCCAGCGCAGAGTCACGCAGCTCGACAGGAACTTCCGCCGGATCGATCGACGTGCGAATTCGGGCCGTCACTTCGAAGCCGGGCGAGGCATGGCCGATCGATCGGTTCTCCTTGATCGTCATTGCCAGCCAGCTAATCCGCTGTTGATGCCGCTCGAAATGGTACTTGGCCTTGACCTCAACGTCGGTCGGAACGCCGGCCACCGCGCCGCGCAGCGTACCGGAGAAGTCGATCACAGCCAGATCCCGTTCCACAGCCCGCAAGGTGCTGGTCAGTTCGTTGCGGCGGACTACGTCCAGTCCGAAAAGCTGGGCGACCAGCGCGTCGTCATGCTGCCAATCGTCGCCGACAGCGATCGGTTCAGTCGGCAGCAACCGGTCCAGCAGGGCCGGATTCCCTTGAATCTCGATCAGTTCGAGCTGATCCCGCGTCAACGGTCCGAGGGGTGAATAAAGCTGCGTCCGCTTTGGCAGGCAATCGACAACAATGGTCCGTCGCAGGGGGGATAACTGCGCTCGTTGGTTGGCTTCGCCGACACGAATCTGGGCCGTCGCCTGATGGTAAAGCCGTACATCTCGGCGGTGATCGGCGTCGAACGCCACGGTACGCTGGTCGTAGTCCATCTCGCCACGGGCGGAAAACGGGAGGCGGGTTACCTGCCGCCCGTCGGCGTTCAACTTGAGGTCCCCTTTCACCTCCTGGACGATCTGCACACGGGCAGACTGGTTCCTGGCGGTTCGGGGGACCAGTTTCAGCCTCTCCTCGGCCAGCCCCCCTCGAGCGGTGGTCGCGAGGAAGCCGCAGAGCAGGGCCAGTTTGCCGAATCGAACGCTGATTTCCCGATTTCGGCGGCAATTTTGGCAAATCGAGGAAACTAAGAAATGGAGTGGCACGTCGAATACCCTGTCGCCCATGGAAGTTGCGCGGCGGGCCCGCGTTCGATTCTGGTCTGCCGCGATTCGCGGCTACCAGGTTGACGATCGAAGCGAGCTGTTTTCGGTACATCGTCGCGGGTTGGGGAGTTTGTTCAGGGAATTGACGGAACTGGCGAAACAATCGTCGGCCTGCCATGGTTTACACTGGCGGCGAGCAAGCCGCGAACAAATCCCCCCGAAACGGTGATGCGATGGTCGGATTTCACCGGCAACATGAACCTGAAAACTCATTTCACTGTCACGAGTTATGGCTGGACCGCAGGCGTGATGCGCTGGCTCAACGACTAAAAAGGGAAGATTTCGGCAGGTGACTTACGTAAACTCGGAAAAAGATGCAGGCCGGTAAGAAAGATGCAGGCCGGTAATGTCGAGGGAAGCCGTTGATGGCGAGCGAGGTTTGACTGCCGGCGATGGCCGGCGCGCCGGGCCGATGGACGATGCGATCGACCGTCCGCCAACGGCCGGGACCTGCTTACGGCCACCGCGTGCTGGGGGGACGGCGGGACATTTTGTCAGGGTTGTTTCGCCTGGCTGGTCGCCATGCTTGACAACGGCACTATAATCTCGCCGGCTCCGTGAAAGGATGAACTCCAGCAGTGCCGAGAGGCGCTGGGATGATCGGCTGCGACCGACCGACGGTTGGAGCGGGCACGCCGCACCTTGGGCGATCGGCCAACCTGTACAAATTCGTACGGAATCATTTCGGCAAATCGATAATTTAGATACAGCGGAGAACCAATCGAGAGGGCCGCCCGTACTGGAACACGGAACAGGACGGCACAAGCGGAAGCGGCCCGGGATCGGCCGCTTTTCCGAAGCGGAAGAGGAATCTTGTCGGGCGAGGAGTCGCAGGGAACACCGGCAGGGTTTGCAGCAGAGAAGAGGCACTGTGATGCATACGGAATACCAGAGCAACATCATTCGAGAACTCCGCGATCAACAGGTTCGTTTTGCACCTCGCGAAAAGAAGCTTGAACAGGCGAACCGGGCTGAGAAACTGCTGGCGGAGATCGAGCCGCAAAAGACGTATAGCTACGAGTACGTCTGCTACCGGATTACCGATTACCGGCCGGAGGCAGCCAATGGAAACACGCTGTCTGGTCAAGAAGCGAGCCACGACCTCCGGCTGTTCGTCGAAGATGTTTCCGATGCGGCAGACCTCCGCGTTGAAGACGCGTCCGAGCCGGTGCATACGGTCGAAGAACTGAGCAAGCTTTTCAAGGTTTCGACCAAGACGATCTCGCGTTGGCGCCAGCAGGGCCTGGTCAGCCGGCGGTTTATCTTCGGCCGCCGCAAGCGGGTTGGTTTCTTGCGGAGCAGTGTCGACCGGTTCGTGGCCGGTAATCGCCAACGGATCGAACGGGGCGAGCGATTCAGTCAGCTCACGGACGAGGAGCGGGACGAGATTATCGAGCGTGCTCGGCGGATGTCGCAAGCCGGCTCGTGTCCCTCGGAGATTGCTCGGCGGATCGCACGCCAGACCAATCGCAGCGTCGAAACGATCCGGTATACGCTGAAGCAATTCGACGAAAAGCATCCGGACCTGGCCGTGTTTCCAAACCGCACCGGGACGCTCAACGAGGAGTCAAAGAACAAGATCTACCAGGCGTATCGCCGCGGCATGTCGGTCGAACGGCTGGCCAAGCGATATTGCCGCACGCAGACCAGCATCTATCGCATCGTCAACGAACGGCGACTGCAGCGAATCCTGGATCTGCCGCTGGACTATATTCACAATCCCGAGTTTGAGCGGGAGAGTAACAAGGAGCGGATTCTTGGTCCGCTGCCGGTCGCCGAGGCGGGAAGCCGGCGTCGCTCGCGCCCCCCCTCTGGCCTGCCTCCTTACCTGGCGTCGCTCTACGAAACAGCCCTGCTGACGCGCGAACAGGAATACCACCTGTTCCGCAAATTGAACTACCTGAAGTTTCAGGCGGACCGGATGCGAAAGCAGATCAATCACGATCGTCCGCGAGCGAGCATCATGGATCGGATCGAGTGGTTGTACGAGCAAGCCGTCGAGACGAAGAACGAAATCGTGAAAGCCAATTTGCGGCTGGTCGTTTCGATCGCCAAACGACACGTTTCCCCCAATCAGGATTTCTTCAGCCTGGTCAGTGACGGCAACGTATCGCTGATCCGCGCGGCCGAGAAATTCGACTATAGCCGGGGCAACAAGTTCAGCACGTACGCCAGTTGGGCGATCATGAAGAACTTCGCCCGCTCCATTCCGACCGAATTCAAGCATCGGGACCGTTTTCGCACGAGCCTGGAGGAGATGTTTTCCGGCCAGCAGGACGAGCGTCCCGATCAGTTCGAGCAGGAATCGGCTCAGCGTGTTCGCAAGCAGCAGGTGAACCATATTTTGGCTCGCCTTGACGAACGCGAGCAAAAGATTATTATTAGCCGATTCGGGTTGGATCACAGCCAAGAGCCGCAAACGTTGAAAGAGGTCGGCGCTGATCTGGGGGTCACGAAAGAACGCGTGCGTCAGATCGAAGCCCGCGCCCTGAATAAGCTGCGGTTGGCGGCACAGGAAGAGCGGCTGGACGCGCCCGACTGATGCCGAACCTCGGCAATTACCAACACCAAACAAAATGCCCCCAGACAGGGGATCTATCCAGGGGAGTTGCAGGCAAGCTGAACAGAAAGACATAGGGTCGACCCGAGCGAATGCGGAGGGTGGTCTCGTCTTTTCTGTTGGCTTGCCCGCGGCTCCCCTGATTTTTTTGTTGGGCCATTTCCGGAAGTTGGCCCCTTTTTTCTGAACGATTTTTGATCGCGGGCTGTCCGTTTTCATTGGGAGCCAGCGGGGCCAATCGACGATGGTGGCTGGCAATCAATTTCGGCCAATCGATAACGAAGGCGTGCACCCCTGCCCGTAAACCGTGATACCTGCCGGCAATTATTTTATTTCGGGCCGACCATTTGTACCGACTGGGCCGTTCCCCCCGACGAGCCCACGCACCGAACCGCCGGGTTTGCGATTCGAGTTCCTATGGAAGCGGCAACAAGTAACGGGGGCGAACCAACCAGAAATCCACAAACCGAATTGGCTGCCCACCTGAGAAACTTGGCACCCACCGAAGGATCGATCAGCACGAAACACGTGGCGACTTGAAGGCCACATGCGGCGCAGGTTGGCCGAACATCCTTGCGGTGCATGGAACCACTCGCCGAGCATAGCATCAGGGAACCAGCATCAGAGAACCAGCACCAGGGAACCCAAATCAGCATCACGGAACGCAGCACTCAGCATCCGGGCATCCAGCACGCAGCACGCAGCACGCAGCACGCAGCACGCAGCACGCAGCACGCAGCATCCAGCACGCAGCATCCAGCACGCAGCATCCGGGCATGCAGCACCGCAGGGGGTGCGGACGATCCGCCGGGGTGAGAGACCGCCGGCAAACCGTCGATCTCGGCTTGCAGTGAACCACGAGTTCGGTATATTGACTGGTTTTCCAATTAGTAAATTGTCGCCAGCGTAGCTCAATTGGCAGAGCAGCTGATTTGTAATCAGCAGGTTGTGGGTTCAAGTCCCTCCGCTGGCTCCAGATACGAAGCACGTAGGAAACGAAGCACATTTTGCAGCTTCCAGATGAATCCGCCCTCGGTTGCGGCCATTTTGGAAGGGGGGATTCCCGAGCGGTCAAAGGGGTCAGACTGTAAATCTGATGGCTACGCCTTCACAGGTTCGAATCCTGTTCCCCCCACTCTCCGGTGGAGTATCAAATCACACAGCGTAGGAAGCATAGGGCGTAGAAAGCATAGGGCGTAGAAAGCATAGCGCAGAAAAGACAGCGTACAGCGTAGAGAGCACAGCGAAGCGGCGTAAGGCTGCACTCGTGCGGGGCGGTTACGGGTCCTTCAGTACGGGTCCTTCAGCCCGTTTGCAGTCTGCGGTTGATGGCAGCCTCATCAGGGTTTTGCCCTTCCGACAAGCCGCAGGCTGGTTTGGGGGGTCTGGAAATTTTTTGGTAAACCGGCGACATTATGGTTGATCCGCCTCCCTGGCTGGGCGACGCACGACGAGCCGAATTCGCGGCACTGAGTCCACGTCACGTTCCCGGCAATCGGGGAGTCCGGCAATGGGGCGTCCGGCAATCGGGGCGTCCGGTAAATCGATCACTGGCAAGCACGATCACTGGCAAACACGAGTATTTCGGACGACACGCGGAGACGGCGGACATTCAATCCCTGCGGGCGTAGCTCAATGGTAGAGCCACAGCCTTCCAAGCTGAAGACGAGGGTTCGATTCCCTTCGCCCGCTCTCGAACGTTGATCCCCGGGGGTTCACCGTTACCCCACCGGCAACACCACCACCAGCAATTCGATCCACAACTCCACAAGGTTTTCGCGTCATGACTTCGTCCGGTGAGCCCACCGGATTACTCCGGTCGGCCGGGACAAGTAGATTCGGCTGCTGTAGCTCAGTTGGTAGAGCGCGTCCTTGGTAAGGACGAGGTCATGGGTTCAAGTCCCATCAGCAGCTCTTGCCGCCTGCCGGCAAACGCTTCGTAGAACAGCAACACCGTTATTTCTTCAGCAATCACCCAGTTAAATGTAGGTATGAAAACATGGCCAAGGAGGTCTTTGAGCGGACAAAACCGCACTGCAACGTCGGCACGATCGGACACATCGACCACGGGAAGACCACGCTGACGGGCGCTCTCTTGTCATCGCAAGCGCATCTAGGACTCGCCGAGAAAAAGTCGTACGCCGAAATCGCCAAGGGCGGTACGGTCCGTGACGAGACGAAGACCGTGACGATCGCGGTGGCGCATGTTGAATACGAAAGCGAAAAACGCCACTACGCTCACATTGACTGCCCGGGTCACGCCGACTTCATTAAGAACATGATCACGGGTGCCGCCCAGATGGACGGCGCGATCCTGGTGGTATCCGCCGCCGACGGCCCGATGCCGCAGACCAAGGAACACGTGCTGCTGGCGCGTCAGGTCGACGTCCCCGCGCTGGTCGTGTTCATGAACAAGTGCGACCTGGTTGATGACGAGGAACTGCTGGATCTGGTCGAAATCGAGATCCGCGAGTTGCTCAGCAAATACGACTTCCCCGGCGATGACGTTCCGATTATCCGCGGGTCCGCCCTGCCGGCTTACGAGCACCCGGAAGTTCCGGAAAACATCGCCTGCATCCAGGAGTTGCTGGCTGCGGTCGACTCGTATATTCCGCAGCCCGAACGTCAGGAAGACAAGCCGTTCCTGATGGCCATCGAAGACGTGTTCTCGATCGAAGGTCGAGGTACGGTGGCGACGGGTCGGATCGAGCGGGGTGTGGTCAACACGGGCGACGAGATCGAAATCATTGGTCTCAAAGACGAAGCTCGCAAGACCACTTGCACGGGCGTCGAAATGTTCCGCAAGATCCTCGACAAAGGCCAGGCCGGCGACAACGTGGGCTGCCTGCTGCGTGGTATCAAGCGGGATGAGATCGAGCGTGGTCAGGTGCTGGCCAAACCCGGTTCGATCACGCCCCACAAGAAGTTCGAGGCGGAAGTCTACTGTTTGTCGAAGGACGAGGGTGGTCGCCATACGCCGTTCTTCAGCGGATATCGGCCCCAGTTCTACTTCCGCACGACCGACGTCACCGGGACCGCCAACTTGATTGACGCGGAGATGTGCATGCCTGGCGACAATGTTCGCTTGAGCATCGAATTGCACAAGGGCATCGCGATGGACGACGGCGTCCGTTTCGCGATTCGCGAAGGGGGCCGAACCGTCGGTTCCGGCGTAGTGACCAAGATCTTGGAGTAGTCGTCGACGAGGTGAGACACGGAAGGGGTGTAGCTCAATTGGCAGAGCACTGGTTTCCAAAACCAGCGGTTGCGAGTTCGATTCCCGCCGCCCCTGCTTGACGCCGGGGTCTGCTGACGACTTGGAGGTCGTCCGCCGGCCCCTGTCGCCGAGTTTCCCGGATCTGTTGTCGTTTGGTTTCGTTTTATTCAGCCGAGGTGCCGCATGGAATGCGGCAGAGTGCAATGTCAAAACAGAAAGCGATGTCCACGGGTTCGCTGGTGGGCGAGATCTTTCAGGTTGGACTGTACAAGCCAAGCCAGGGACGCGTAACGCGACAGGCGACCTGCGGCGTGCTGTGGGCGGTCCTGGCCATGGCTGCCTGGAGGGCCTATGAAACCCTCCTTGGCAAGACGCTGCTGGGCACGGATGCGTGGCAGTACATCGTGCCGCTGACCATCCTGGTTGCCGGCTTCTGGGCCACCTACCGAATCGTCAACTATCCCAAGTTCGCAGACTTTCTCATCGCCGTTGAAGCGGAGATGAACAAGGTCTCGTGGCCATCCAAAGCCGAGCTTGTTCGTAGTTCCATCGTTGTGATCTTCGTTATCTTTTCGCTGGCAATCATCCTGTTCGGATTCGATCTGTTCTGGCGCGGTCTGTTTCAGTTCTGCGGCGTTCTGCTGACGAAGTAAGATCCCCAAGTAAGGTATCCCTGGTGAGTACTGAGCCCCACACCAACGGTGACACTCCGCCGGCTGATGCAACCGCCGGTGACGACGCTGTCGGCGATGCGCGCCCGCAGCCGGACTCGGAGGATGCTGCCGCCGTTGAGTCGTCGGCCGGCAAGACCGGGCCGGACGACGCGGCAGCAGGCGACTCACCTCAGCCGTCCGATCCGCAAGCGAGTGGTTCCTCGGCAGACGACCTGGGTACCGAAGCGCCCCCCGAAGCTGCCGTCGCCGCAGCGGGCGATCCTGAAAGTGGCGACCCTGAAAGTGGCGACCCCGAGAGTGGCGACGACATCAGCGGCGATGCGGGCGACCGGGTCGAGCAACCGGACAGTCAACCGCCGGCGATCGCCGGCGAGCCGGACGACGATCCGGACATGGACGTCGAGCCGCTGGAGTTGGTCGAGGAAGAGCCGGCGGCGGAGTCGGCGGAAAAGCACTGGTACATCCTCAAAGTTCAAGTGAACCGCGAAGGCACGATTCGCGATGCCTTGGAGCGGCGAGTGAAGTTGGAGGGCCTCGAGCCTTACGTCGAAGAGATCGTCGTGCCGACCGAGGACATTGCCGAGTTCACCAAGAGCGGCAAGCGGAAAATCACCAAGCGGAAGCTGTACCCCGGCTACATCATGGTCAACATGGTGATCAACGACGACACCTGGTTCGCCGTTCGCGAGACTCCGGGGATTGGCGACTTCACGGGTTCGGCCGGCAAGCCCACGCCGATGGATCCTCGCGAGGTCGAGCGGATCTTGCGTCGCGATGTGGACGAGGACGAGGAGACGCAAGTCAAGACCTCGATCCCGTTCAAGATTGGCGATCACGTACGGGTCAAGGAAGGCAATTTCCAAAACTTCGAAGGGGATGTCGACAAGATCGACGAGGCGCATGGTTTGATCACGGTCGTGATCAACATTTTCAATCGCCCCACCCCGGTCGAAATTCAATACTGGCAAATCGAAAAAGTCTAGCGAGTCGGTTTGAGACCGGCGTCGCGAGGAAGCATCCATGGCAAAACAAGTAACTGGTCAGGCAAAATTTCAAGTCCCGGGCGGGCAGGCGACGCCTGCCCCGCCGGTCGGAACGTCCCTGGGTAAGTTTGGCATCAACCTGGGACAGTTCGTGCAACAGTTTAACGACCGAACCAAGGAGTTCAGCGGCACGCCGATTCCCGTCATCGTTACGGTCTACAACGACCGCAGCTTTGATTTTGTTACCAAGAGCCCGCCGGCGGCCTCGTTGCTGAAACAGGCGGCTGGGATCGCCAAGGGGTCGGGAGTGCCCAATCGAGACAAAGTCGGCAAGGTCACGATCAGCCAGATCGATGAAATTTGCCAGAAGAAAATGGCGGACTTGAATGCCCGCGACCTTGAGCATGCCCGCAACTTGATCAAGGGGACCGCACGCAGCATGGGGATCGAGGTCGAGGACTAACGCAATGGCAAAACCATCCAAAAGATACCGGGCCGCCTTGGGCAAGACAGAGAACCTGGAACCGCTCCTGCTCGACAAGGCCGTTGAAGTGTTGAAGAGTTTCGAGCCGACCAAGTTCGATCAGACGGTCGAAGTGCACATGCGGCTGGGCGTGGATCCCAAGCAGGCGGACCAGATTGTGCGTGGATCCGTGGTGCTCCCCAATGGCATCGGCAAGACCCAACGCGTGGTCGTGTTCGCCAAGGGCGATCTGGCGAAGGCCGCCGAGGAGGCCGGGGCCGATGTGGTGGGACAGGAAGAGCTGGCCACCAAGATCAAAGGTGGCTGGGTCGATTTCGACGTCTGCATCGCCACACCCGACATGATGGGCCTCGTCGGACCCCTTGGTCGCGTGTTGGGCCCGCGCGGCCTGATGCCATCACCTCGCGCCGGCACGGTGACGCCGGATGTGGCCCGGGTGATTGAGGAATACAAGGCGGGGAAGGTCGAGTTTCGTAATGACTCGGGTGGGAATATCCACGCGATCGTCGGCAAACTCAGCTTCGACAACAAGAATCTCGCCGAGAACATTCAGGCTTTCATCGACCATATTGTCGGTTTGAAGCCAATCGCAGTCAAAGGGACCTACGTGCAGAACATTTCGATCTGCTCGACGATGAGCCCTGGTGTCCCGGTCGCCGCCTAGGCCGTCGTCCGGTCGCCCCCTGAAAGAGAGAACGTGACGCATGAGCAAGTATGTCAAAGACCTCGTAACCGACGATATCAAACGCCGCCTCGATGGTGTTGACGACGCCCTGTTGTGCAACATGATCGGCCTGGATGCCAACAAGACGGTCGAGCTTCGCAAGCAGTTGCGAGAGAAGGACATTCATGTCCTGGTGATCAAGAACAGCCTGGCCCGGCGGGCGACGAAGGGGACCCAGTTGGCGGCCGCCTTCGAGAACGTGCAAGGGGCGATGGCACTGGTGTGGGGCGGCGAAGACTTTGTCTCGCTCGTCAAAGAGATCACCGCGCTGCACAAGGACGACGAGTACGAACAGTTCCAGGCCAAAGGCGGCGTCATGGACGGCGAAGCCTTGACCACGGAAAAGGTCCTGGAGATCAGCAAGTGGCCCAACCGGGAAGAACAGCTCAGCATGCTCGTCGGCCAGATCCTGGGACCAGGCGCCAAACTGCTCTCGCAGATCGAAGCACCCGGAGCCAACCTGGCCAGCCAGGTCAAGCAGATCTCCGAGCAAGAGGACTAGAACCAGCCACAACCCCGTTGTGAACCGAACACGGCAGCCTGGATGTACCCGGCAGCCAACTATCAAAAACCAATTCTCGACAGCCCGCGTCAACCTGCCTCTTTCCCGTGGAGGCAATCGACGGCAAGAAAGGAACCGCTGACACATGTCTGAAGAAACCGCAACCGCAGAAGTCGCCGAAGAACTCAAATCCCTGGGCGACCAGATCGCCGGCTTGACCCTCAAGCAGGCCAAAGAACTGAGTGACTACATCTCGTCCGCTCACGGCATCGAGCCGGCCGCGGGGGGTGGTGTCGTGATGGCCGCACCGGCAGCCGAAGGTGGCGAAGCCGCCGAAGCACAGACCGAGTTCGACGTCGTCATGACCGGCTTCGGCGACAAGAAGCTGGACGTCGTCAAGGTCACCAAGGCCCTCACCGGTTTGACGCTGATGGAAGCCAAGAAGCTGGTCGAAGGCACGCCGGCGACCATCAAAGAGAAAGCTTCCAAGGAAGAGGCCGAAAAGGTCAAAGAGGAACTGGAAAAAGCTGGTGCCTCTGTCGAACTGAAGTAGACCAGATTCTCGAGCACGACGCGGCCTCCGTCCCCGCCCTCCGGGGGCGAGACGCGTGTGAAAGTTTTTTGATCAGCACTCTTTGCAATCAACGCAGGAGCGTGCTTTTTTCCCAGGGAGTGCTGCGCGCCCCCGGTCGCCGCCAGGCCTCCGCGCCCTCCCTCGGATCCCGCCGCGGATCCCGCAGCGCGCGCTGCTTTTCTCAGCATATTTGTCCTTGAACCGGAGCGAGCAAGCCTATGGCTACCACTGCAAAACGACGGTTGATGCCCACGGAAGTTCGTCGATTTGGCACCGGGAGGGATTCCCAGGTGACGCCCGATCTGACGCGCATCCAGACGCACAGCTACGCCGCCTTCCTCCAAGACGACGCCGCTCCGGAGAAACGAAAAGACCACGGACTGGAGAGTGTTCTCCGTGAGATTTTCCCGATTGAGAGCTACGACAAGCAGATCACGCTGGACTATGTCAAGTACGAGTTGGGCAAGCCCCGCTACACACCGGACGAATGCCGGCAACTGCGTCTGACCTACGGCCGGCCGTTCCGCGTCTGGTTGCGGCTCAACAAAGAGGAACCGGTCGAGGAAGAGGTCTACCTGGGCGATATCCCGATCATGCTGGGCGGCGGCGAGTTCATCATTAACGGTGCCGAGCGGGTGGTGGTGAGCCAATTGCACCGCAGCCCGGGCGTCGATTTCGTCATGGAGCAGGACGGTACATCCGATCGCAAACTGCCCAGTTGCCGGATCATTCCGGAGCGCGGAAGCTGGATCGAAATCAACGCCACCAAGAAGGATATTCTGAGCGTCCGGATCGATCAAAGCGGTAAGTTCTCCGCCGTCACGCTGCTGCGTGCCATGGATCCAAGCTACAGCTCCGATTCGGACATTCTCCGCGCCTTCTACGAAACGTCGGTTGAGAAAATCGTCGATGGCCGCAGCGTTACGAAGATCGAAGGCAAGATCGCGGTTGACGACATCGTCTACCCGGCCTCCAGCGACCGAGCGGGTGAGGTGATCGTCGATGCGGGGAACAAGATTTCCAAGAACTCGGCCGAGCTGATCTGCACTTCGGGCGTCACCAAGGTCGAGGTAATGGCCGATCAACGCGTCCCACTGATCATGAACAGCATCAAGGACGATGCAACGTCGAGCCATGAGGAGGCGCTGCTGCGGATCTATCAGCGGCTCCGCCCCGGCAACCCGCCGCAGCTGGAGAAAGCGCGGACCCTCTTTCAGGAGAAGTTCTACGACGTCAACCGCTACCGGCTGGGCCGGGTTGGCCGCTTCCGGATCAACCGCAAACTGGATCTCTCCGTCTCGCAAAAAGAGATGACCTTGCGGCCGGATGATCTGACCTCGTCCATTAAGTACCTGCTGAATCTTGCCTCCTCCGGCGGCGAAGCAGAGATCGACGACATCGACCACCTGGGCAACCGCCGGCTGCGGACGATTGACGAGCTGGCTTGTGACGAGCTTCGCAAGGGGTTTCTCAAGCTGCGTCGGACGGTTCAGGAGCGGATGAGTCTCAAAGATGCCGACGACATGACACCCCGCAGCCTGGTCAACCCGAAGAGCGTCTCGGCGGCCATCGAGTACTTCTTCGGCCGCGGCGAGCTGTCGCAGGTGGTCGACCAGACGAATCCACTTTCCCAGTTGACGCACGAACGACGACTCTCGGCACTCGGGCCGGGCGGCCTGAACCGGAAACGGGCCGGATTCGAAGTGCGTGACGTTCACATTTCACACTACGGCCGAATTTGCCCGATCGAAACGCCGGAAGGTACGAACATCGGCCTGATCTCCAGCCTGGCGATCTACGCCGGCGTGGATGACTACGGCTTCCTCGTGACGCCTTATCGCCGCGTCAGCAAAGGCAAGCTGGCAGAGGAGGTGGTCTGGCTCCGCGCCGACGAAGAATCCGAGTCGTATGTGGCGCCGGCAGACACGCTGGTGGAGAAAGGCAAGCTTGTCGCGGGTGCGAACATGATTGCCCGCCACCGCAGCGACTTTGAAATCGTCAACCCGGAACTGGTCGAATACATCGATGTGGCGCCGAGCCAGATGGTGGGCGTCTCTGCCGGACTGATTCCGTTCCTCGAGCATGATGACGCCAACCGGGCCTTGATGGGTTCGAACATGCAGCGTCAAGCCGTGCCTCTGTTGGTGGCCGAGCCGCCGATTGTGGGAACCGGAATGGAAAAAGAGGTCGCTGAGAACTCCAGCATGGTGGTGACGGCCAAGCGGGGTGGGAAGATCACCTACTGCGACGCCGACCGCATCGAAATCGGTTCGGACGTGTACCCCATGCGAAAGTTCCAGGGGCTCAATGAACGGACTTGCCTGAACCAGAAACCGATCGTCAACCTGGGAGACAAGGTCGAGACCGGACAGGTCATCGCGGATGGCCCGGCGACGTTTCAGGGCGAGTTGGCGCTGGGCCGCAACGTGCTGGTCGGTTTCATGTCGTTCGACGGCTACAACTATGAAGACGCGATCATCATCAGCGAAGAACTGGTCAAGAGCGACACCTACACGTCGATTCATATCGAAGAGTTTGATGTCGAAATTCGTGAGACCAAGCTGGGGCGTGAAGAGTTCACTCGGGACATCCCCAACGTCAGTGAGAAAGCGTTACGGAATCTGGACGACAACGGCATCGTCCAGGTCGGCACCTACGTACGACCGGGCGATATCCTGGTCGGCAAGGTCTCGCCCAAATCCAAGACCGAACTGACGCCGGAAGAGAAGCTGTTGCACGCTATTTTCGGGCGGGCCGGCGAGGATGTGAAGAACGACTCCCTGGAAGTCTCGTCGGGCATCGAGGGCATCGTCATTAACGCCCAGAAGTTCTCGCGCCGGATGAGCCTCACCGAAGAAGAACGCAAGCTGTTCGAGAAAGAACTGAAGGATGTCGAGACGGAGGGCAACGCCCAGATCTGCGAGGTCTTCGGCACGCTGATCGAAGAGATGGAAAAGGCCCTCGGCCGAAACCTGACCGACGATGACGGCACGCCGCTGGTTCGAGACCAGGATCCCAAGTTTGTTGCCGAGCGGGCGCAACAATTCCGCCTGGAATCGGTGATCGGGAACATGCGGAGCGACACCCTGATCGCCGACGCACGGCGGATCTACAAGGAGCTTTGGCCGGCGGTTGAGAACGCGATTGACGATCGCGACCGCCGCCTCAACAGCATGAAGCGCGGGGACGAACTGCGCAGTGGCGTGCTGCAGATGGTCAAGGTCTACATCGCGACGAAGCGCGTGATCTCGGTCGGTGACAAGATGGCTGGACGCCACGGGAACAAGGGTGTGATCTCGAAGATCCTGCCGGTCGAAGACATGCCATTCCTTCCCGATGGCACGCCGATTCAGATCATGCTCAACCCGCTGGGCGTTCCCAGCCGTATGAACGTCGGCCAGATTCTGGAAACCCACCTGGGATGGGCCGGTGCCAAGCTTGGCTTCCAGTCCATCACGCCGGTCTTCGACGGGGCCTCGGAAGAGGATATCAACAGCTGCCTGGCAGAAGCCGGGCTGCCGCCGCACGGCAAAGCCCGCCTGCATGACGGCCGCACCGGGCTACCGATGGAGCAGGAAACGACCGTCGGCTACATCTACATGCTGAAGCTTCACCACCTGGTCGATGACAAGGTGCATGCTCGCAGCACCGGCCCCTACTCGTTGATCACGCAACAACCGCTGGGCGGCAAGGCCCGCTTCGGTGGCCAACGCTTCGGAGAAATGGAAGTCTGGGCCTTGGAAGCTTACGGCGCTGCATACATTCTGCAGGAGCTGCTGACCGTCAAGAGCGACGACGTGGAAGGTCGTACCAAGATCTACGAATCGATGGTGAAGGGCGAAAACACCTTGGAAGCCGGCACCCCCGCCAGCTTTGACGTCCTCACCAACGAGATTCGCGGTCTGGCCTTGAACATGCAGTTGGAAAAACGTCGGGTTTAGGAATTCAAACCCTCGGACCGGCCGCCGGCGGCCTTGCGATCGTCGGCGGGCGTCCCTGATTCGTGGACGACCGCATTTTGCGGAACCGCACTTAGCGCCCCAACACCTCGGTGACTCATAAAGGAGCCCGCGCAGATGACCATCGGCGAAAGCTCTTACGATCGAATTAATGATTACGCCGCCGTCAAGATCAGCTTGGCGCGACCCCACGACATTCGGAGCTGGTCGTTCGGCGAAGTCAAGAAGCCGGAAACCATTAACTACCGGACCTATCGGCCGGAAAAAGACGGGCTGTTTTGCGAGCGGATTTTTGGCCCGGAGAAAGACTGGGAGTGCGCTTGCGGCAAGTACCGGGGCATGAAATACAAGGGGATGATCTGCGATCGGTGCGGGGTCAAAGTGACTCATTCCCGAGTGCGGCGGAAGCGGATGGGGCATATCGAACTGGCCGCGCCGGTCGTCCACATCTGGTTCTTCAAAGCCATGCCCAGCCGCCTGGGCAATTTGCTGGAAATGAAGACGACCAGCCTGGAAAAGGTCGTCTATTTTCAGGACTACGTGGTGGTTGACCCGGGTGAGACCAGCCTGGAACGGCAACAGTTGCTGACCGAAGAGGAGTATCGGGCCGCCAGAGAGCAGTTCGGTGAAGGGACCTTCGAAGCGGATATGGGAGCCGAGGCGATTCGCAAGTTGCTGTCGGTCCTGGACCTGGTCACGCTGTCGCAGAAGCTGCGCGAGGAATTGGGTACGACCAATTCCAAGCAGCGGCGGAAAGACCTGATCAACCGCTTGAAGATCGTCGAGTCGATTCGTGACAGCGACAACCGTCCCGAGTGGATGGTGCTGGATGTGATCCCCGTCATTCCACCCGACTTGCGCCCCCTGGTGCTGCTCGACTCGGGCAATTTCGCCACCAGCGATCTCAACGACCTTTACCGCCGGATCATCAATCGTAATAACCGCCTCCGCAAACTTGTCGACCTGAATGCGCCCGAAGTCATCATTCGCAACGAGAAGCGGATGCTGCAGCAATCGGTCGACGCCCTGTTTGACAACAACCGTTGTAAACGCCCGGTCCTCGGCAGCAGCAACCGGCCGCTCAAATCGCTGACCGACATGATCAAGGGGAAGCAGGGACGATTCCGGGAAAACCTGCTGGGTAAACGGGTCGACTACTCGGCCCGTAG
This sequence comes from bacterium, assembly GCA_030430075.1. GTDB lineage: Bacteria > Planctomycetota > Planctomycetia > Pirellulales > Pirellulaceae > ARS98. The sequence continues at coordinate 242,103 of JAUIGN010000007.1, read as the reverse complement.
CGTGATCGTCGTCGGACCGAAGCTCAAGCTGCACCAGTGCGGCCTTCCCAAGAAGATCGCCCTGGAACTCTTCCAACCGTTCATCATCCGCAAGCTCAAGGAATTGGGGCATGCCGACACGATCAAGAGCGCCAAGAAGATGCTCGAGCGGAAGGACGAGGAGGTTTGGGATATTCTGGAACAGGTGATCCAGAATCACCCGGTGATGCTCAACCGGGCCCCCACGCTGCACCGCATGGGAATTCAGGCCTTCGAGCCGATTCTGGTGGAAGGCAACGCGATCCATTTGCATCCGCTGGCCTGCAAAGGTTTCAACGCCGACTTTGACGGCGATCAAATGGCGGTCCACCTGCCCTTGTCGATCGAAGCACAGGTCGAGGCCCACACCTTGATGCTGGCGACGAACAACATTTTCGGGCCCGCCAACGGCCGCCCGATCATGAGCCCCTCGCAGGACACGGTGATGGGTTGCAACTACATTACCCTGGAGTTGCCCAACCGTCCCGGCGAAGGAATGGTGTTTTCGTCGTTGGAGGAAGCCGACCTGGCCTACGCACTCGGTGTGGTCGACATGCATGCCCGGATCAAGGTCCGTTTGCCGGCGAATCGCCGAGTCAAGGCGGAGGACGAAGACAAAAAGCCGGGCGCCGTCATCGATACGACCTATGGACGCATCCTGTTTAACATGATGCTGCCGGAAGGCCTGGACTTTTATAACCTGCCGTTGAAGTCGGGTGATCTGGCGGCCGTAATTTCCGACTGTTATCAACGGCTGGGCCGGAAAGCCACCATCGAGCTGCTGGACAATATGAATCAGCTCGGCTTCAGCGAGAGCACGCGCAGCGGTCTCTCCTTCGCAACCGACGATCTGGTGACACCCGAATCGAAGCAGCGTCATATCTCCGAGGCGGAAAAGACCGTTCTCAAATTCAAGAAGCTGTACGAACGGGGTGTGATTACCGATCAAGAGCGGTACAACCAGGTGCTCGATACCTGGACCCATACGCGGGAAGCCATCACCAGCGAAATGATGGAAGCGATGAAGTCGGATGATCGCGGCGGGCACGGCTACGTGAATCCGGTGTACCTGATGGCGCACTCGGGTGCTCGTGGTGGTGTCGAGCAGATTCGGCAGCTCGCCGGCATGCGTGGCCTGATGGCCAAGCCGACCGGTGAGATTATCGAAACACCGATTAAGGCCAACTTCCGTGAAGGCCTGACGGTGCTCGAGTATTTCAGTTCGACGCACGGTGCCCGTAAGGGTCTGGCGGACACCGCCCTCAAAACGGCCGACTCGGGTTACTTGACGCGAAAACTGGCGGATGTCGCCCAGAACGTGGTCGTCACCATGCACGACTGCAAGACAACCCAGGGAATCACCAAGGGGGTGATCTATCGCGGAGAGAAAGTCGAAGTTCGGTTGGCGGATGCCATCATGGGACGCGTCAGTCGGCAGAACATCGTCAATCCGATTACGGACGAGGTGATCGTTCGCGAAAGCGAAATGATCACCAACGAAGTTGCCCGTCGCATCGAAGACCTGGGGCTCGAGCGGATCCAGGTCCGCAGCCCGATGACCTGCGACGCGCCGCTCGGCGTCTGCCGTTGCTGCTACGGCATGGACCTGGCGACCGGCAATATCGTCGAGGAAGGGATGGCGGTCGGCATCATCGCGGCTCAGAGTATTGGTGAGCCCGGGACGCAGTTGACGATGCGGACCTTCCATATCGGCGGGACGGTGAATACGAGCGTCGAAGACAGCGAAACCAAAGCCAAACGCGGTGGTAAAGTCCGCTTCATCCGCATGCGTTCGGTAACCACTCCTGAAGGTAAGGACCTGGTCCTGACGCGGAATGGTGAAATCTCCATCCTCGACAACAAAGGGCGGGAGATCGAGAAGTACGAAGTGCCGGCCGGTGCTCAACTGATGGTCAAGGAAGATGACGAGATTCGGGCCGGCAAGGTGCTCTGCCAGTGGAACCCGCACACGATTCCTATTCTGGCCGAAGTCCCCGGTAAGGTCCGCTTCGAGGATGTCGTCGAAGGTGAGACGATGCGGATCGAGAAGGATCCCAGTGGCCATGTCCGCCGGATGATCACCGATCACAAGGGTGAACTGCACCCGCAGGTGGTCGTCGAAGATGCTGACGGCAAGCCGCTCGACGTCTACTACCTGCCTGAGCGGGCCCACATCGTGGTGGATGAAGGCGCGGAAATCGCCGGCGGTGCTACCCTGGCGGAGACGCCGCGTGAAGCCTCCGGCGTGACCGACATCACCGGCGGTCTGCCTCGCGTGACCGAAATCTTCGAGGCCCGCAAGCCGAAGGATCCGGCTGTCATCGCGGAAGTCGACGGCGTCATCGAAATCCTCGGCGAGAAGCGGCGCGGTAAACGGACGATCATCGTGCGGAGCGAGAGCGGTATCGAGCGTGAGCATCTTGTGCCCCACGGTAAGCGATTCCTGCTGCACGCCGGCGACATCGTCAAAGCAGGTCAGGCGCTGGTTGACGGCCCGCTGGTTCCGCACGACATCCTGCGGATTTCCGGCGAAGAAGCCGTGCAACAATACCTGCTGCACGAAATCCAAAGCGTCTATCGTAGTCAGCGAGTCGAAATCAACGACAAGCACATCGAAATCATCGTTGGCCGGATGCTGCGGAAAGTGAAAGTCGAAAGCCCCGGTGACACCAGCGTGCTGCCGGGTCTCGATCTGGATCGGTTCGAGTTCCGCACGATCAACAACGCCCTGGCCAAGTGCGTCAAGATCTCCGACAAGGGCGATAGCGATTTCGAGATTGGCGCCATTGTTCCCAAGGATGCCTTCGAGCAGGTCAATGCTCAGATCGAGGCACTGGGCGGCGAACCGGCCAAGGCCAGCCGCCCCAAACCGGCGACCGCCAGCACGCAGCTGCTGGGAATCACCAAGGCATCGGTGCAATCGTCGAGCTTCATCTCAGCGGCCAGCTTCCAGGAAACGACCAAGGTGTTGACCGAGGCAGCCCTGGCCGGAAAGGTCGACCACCTGGTCGGCCTCAAGGAGAACGTGATCCTCGGCCACTTGATCCCGGCCGGAACCGGCTTCCGCACCTTCCAGGAATCGGAAGTCCGTTATCGTCCGGAAGCGTTGCAGGCGATGGCTGCCGAAAGCGAGAAATCGCTGGTCACCAGCTTCCCCCTGTTGCAAGATTCCGAAGCAGGCGGCGAAGAGGCCGGAGCCGCAACGGGTTCGGACGCAACGGTGCCGGTTGCGGAAGCGAGCGAATCGACGGGAACGGCATCGGCCTTGGAAGACCTGTTCAAAACGGGCGGTGAACCGACAACCGAAGAGTAGCCGCAGTTCACTTGCAATCCACAATCCACGCCGGGGCTGCCAGCAATGGGAGCCCCGGCCGGTTGCTTGGCCCCGGCACTCGAACCCTGCCGGCGCGTTGGGCGCCGCGCATATCGGCCGGAACGTGTGAGCGTCCGGTTTGGGCGGCTTTCGACCGAACCGGGGCAAACGCCCGACGGCTGATGAATTTTCTCAGCCAGCGTCCTGCGTTGTGGCGTGCCCGCATGCCTCCGGAGCGCGCAGTGGGCGCGAACCGGATCGTGGCACGTCCCGGCATCATTCCAGACCGGGTTACGTTCATGCCCAGCATGACCGGCGCAATGGAGAGCGCCTGCCACACGGGTACTGACCAACCTCACGTCCTACTGGGAAGCCCGAAACCGATCCAGTTGCTTCTGATAGCCGCGGTTATCCGGCTCGATTTCCAAACAGCGTTCGGCACAGGCAATCGCCTCGGTCAGCTCACCGCGGCGAAAATGGACCTCGCCCAGCGTATCGATGTAGGACGCCGTTCGCGGCGAAAATTCGACGGCCGCTTCCGCCAGTTGCAAAGCTTCATCCAGGCGTCGATTGCAACGTGCAGACATCCAGGCCAGGTCATTTCGAATAACACTGCTATGGGCGAAAAGGCGGCTCGACGCCGCCATGATCTCGTAGGTCTTGTCGAACAGTTGATCTGCCAGTTCGGGACGGCCCGCCGCTTCCAGCGCGGGGACGACCAGTTCCACCAGGCCACCATCGCCCGGGCAGATCCGATGCGCCCGCTCGATAGACGTCACGGCCTGATCGGTCCGCTCCGCCGCCAACAGGCCCCGACCACGGGTCTTGTGGACCAGGTAGGGAATCTGGATGTATCCCTTCGAGTGGACAAAGCGGAACTTGAGCTGCAGGCAGGCCAACAGCATCCGCTCCCAGTAGTCGGCGGCCGCCAGTGGATCGGTTCGCTCAGCGACGTTTCCCAGATCGCGAACGGCACTCAACACTTCCTCATCCGCCTGGATCCCCTGCTCTGCAATCAGTTTCCACTGCCTGGCCGCTTCATCGCCCAACTGGTGGGACTTGAGTGGCGCCGCCAACTGTTGATAGCGGGCCTCCGAATCGGCCAGCGGCATCAGGCGGGCCAACTCCATCAATTGTCGACCTTCGTCTGCCCGTCCCGCATTGGCCAGCATCTTACCCTGCAAGAAGATGGACCCTGCCCGGCGGTGGTCCAGCTCCCAACTGACCCGATACCAGTGGGCGGCCTCCAGCCAGTTCGTATCGACGACGCATTGGTCCGCGTAGCTGAAGGCCGCCGAAGCGCTGTGTTCCGCTGCCTGGCCGAAACATCGCTTTGCCAGATCGCGTCGGCCCCAAAGTTCAGCTGTTCGCCCGGCGGCATGAAGCCAACGAGCCTGTTTGGCCGGCGAGTCGCCGACCGCGGCGCGCTCGATCGCATCAATCAACGGCTCCAGACCGACGGGAGGGCTGGTCTGCCCTGGGCGGCGGTAGAGTAGCTGGCGGATCCTTCCCAACGTCGTCGCGTAAGTCTCTTTCGAGTCAACTTGCCGGAAATAGTCCCACAACGTGTCGGCCGTCGGATGGTTCTTGGGAAACAGGGTAGATAGGATCGACCGGTCTTTTCCCACGATCATGGCGGAGTGTTGAAAGGCCAGGTCCTTGAACCCGCTCTTCAGCTCGGCGTCACATAGAGAACGAATCCGTGACACAAATCCATCGGTGCGAAGGGCCTGGCCGATTAGTTCGAACGCCTCCTGCGCTTCATTGCGATGGCCGACCCGCGCCAAGACCTGGGCGGCATAGAGCCCAATTCCCAACCGTTGCTGGGATCGGTTTGCGTGCGTCCTGGCGTCGTCGGCCATTTGCACGAACCAGGCGTGGCGTGCTGCTTCGTCCTCACCGATCTCTGCCAGGCGAAATGCTTCCGCGTAGCGAAACTGTTCGCACATCAGTTCGAATGCTTCGATCGGAGCCTCGGTCTGCTTGAGCTGGATGGCTCGATCGGTCTCTCCGTGGATCAAGAGCACTTCGGCACAATGGCGGCTCATCGAGAGATTGGCATTTGCCAACCTGATCAGTTCGTCGATCGTCTCCCGAAAGGCCTTCTCGTCGCCGGCCAACCGCTCGTAGGCGGCCCGGAAACCGAGCCGTTCAGCGGGAGCGCCCTCCAGTTCACTGGGGCGTGGCGACGCTTCGTTAAACCGGCGGGCCGCTTCCCAGTCTGCTGACTCGGCAAGCAGCGTTCGCATCAATTCGTGCCCCGCGTCGCCCAGTTGACCGACGACCTCGCGCGCGGCGGCCCGATCACCCTTGGCTCGCAACAACCAGGCCAGTAACCGGATCGCGTCCGCGTCCTCCGCCTCTGCCGACTGGCTTATCCGTTGCCGCAGCGCGTCGATCCGCTGCTCCAGATCGCCTCGCAGCAAGGCGTAAACCGCCAGGTGCCGCATTCCAAGCTCGCCGACGGCACTCAACTCCAGCAGCCGCTCGACGGTGGCATACTCCCCCTGCTCGATCAAAACGGGCATGAACCGGGACGAGGACTGCTCGATCCAGGCCCCGATCGCTCGGCGCACCTCCGGATCCGCATGGGTCGCCCCCAGCCTGACAATCGCATTAAAGTCGTCCTCATTTTCATACTTCGTCAGCGCGATCCGAACGAAATCGCTGCGGAGGGTCGAGGTCGGCGCTTGTCCGGCCATCCGCATGATCTGGCTGATGTTCGCCGATTTCTCCAAGTAGCCAATCAACTGGGCCCGGACGGTCGCGTGCATGCGTTTGTCCGGCTCAAGCTTGAGCAAGCGCAGAACGACTTCGATCGAGCCGCGCTCGGCCAACTGCTTCAACGCGTCGGTCTTGACTCCCCGGTCGCCCTGGCGAAAACGGCCAATCAGCGCCACGTCCTCGGCAGGTGTCGTCGCGAGAATTCCGTACTTGAAGTGATCAAGGACAGTTTGGGCCCGCGAGCGAACCTCGGCATTCTTGCTCTCGGCTGCCGCTTCCAGGAGCGGGCGGGCAGCCTCACCGGCTGCCCACAGCGTATGCGTCGCCGCGCGTCGCTGCTCGAAGCTTGAATCCGCGAGACGCTCAATCGCGTCCACTAATGACTCGTCCGCCGACGGAGCAGCAGGGGCGACGCCGAGCCACGCCGCGCCAAGCAGCACTGCTGGGGTCAAGTGATTCAGGAGCCATCGGTTGCGCATGGTTGTCTCGCAGCACATTCCCCCGTGCGCCGGTCCCGGTTGGGAGCCGAGCGCGTCCGCCAGAGGCACTGCCCATAGTTTACCATATCGGCAATGGGGTCAGCCCAAACGATCGACCGCGGCCAATCAGCCGTCGGTTTCCGTCGTTACGCCGTCATCAGGCAGGGCGATCGGAATGGTGGCGTTGACGCCGAGCGCCGCCAGGCCTGAAACCAGGAACGCCCCCGCACACACCATGAAGGCCAGGTCCCAGTTCTTTTCCTCGCCGACGATCCAAATCAGCAGCGAGGGGGTGACAAAGGCCCCCAAATTGCCCCACATGTTCCCCCAGCCGAGGATCGAACCGACCTGCTTCCCACCCACGTCCTGACAAAATGCCCACACCGAGGCAGTCCCCAAACCGGTGAAGAATGTCACGACGCAGAACATGGTCACCGCGATCCAGGGCGAAGGATGAGCAAGACAGAAGAGGTACGCGGCCATGGGAGGGAACCGGGTGAGCGACATCGGCAGGGCGCGCCCCCAGCGCACTCCGAACCAACGCGCCATCACATCGGTGAGCGTACCGCCCAGAAACATGCCGACCAGGCCGGCCAGGGGCGGAATCGCAACCATCGAGGCCCGCGTCTCGACCGGCACCTGGTAGGCGTCTTGAAAGAATCGAGGGGCCCAGGTCACCACGAAGACCCACCCCACGTTGGTGCACCATTGGGACAGGCAGCTACACCACATGCTGAAACTGCGCAACAGTCGCACCAGGGGCACCGACGTGACTCTGCTTCCGCGGTGCGCCGACATCCGCGGATCACGATTGATCAGCGCCACTTCCGCCGCGTTACATCCCGGATGCTCGGCCGGCGTATTGCGGCAGTAAATCCAAGTCAGGGAAGCAACGATCAATCCCAGCGAGCCGTACAGGAACATCATGGGCCGCCAGCCGGCACCGTACAATTTGCGGATGCTGTCCGGGTGCACGGCCTCGAAGACCAGCCGGTTGACGCGCCGCGCTTCCACCTCCGTCCGCTCCGCCGGTGTTTTCTGCAGGGCGCGGACCGCTTCGCGCTCCAGGGGAAGTTCAAGGACCATTTCCGCTGAAAAGAAATCGGGTTGATCGATGATCCGATTCAAGCCCGTCACAAGCTGGCTGACGGACGCCGCCGTTGCCGTTCGTTGCCGGGATGGCTTGGTGTCGTCAGGGTCGTCCAGCCCACGACCTCCGCGCTCCCCGCTGCCAGACAACTCCGCTGCGAGCGACCCGCCGGTAGCCGCCAGGTTGCGCACGGCCTGCCGCTCCGCCTCGGTAAAGCTTGCCGCGACGCGAGCTACGACCTTGGATGCCGCCTCCGTTTGTTCTCCCTCGCCGTTGAGATCGCGACTCAAACCGGCGACGTCCAACAGATCGGCGGGGGACAGCCGAGCGGGCGTCGAATCGGGCGTCAGCCATACGATGACAAAGCCGGTCGCGTACAGCGCCAGGAATCCCCCCAGACGGCCGCCCGTCGAGACGATGCTGCTGGCCGTGCCGCGCCATTCGAAGGGAACCCACTTACTGACGATGCTCGCGCCGGTAGGGTACGCCCCTGCCTGGGCGAATCCGAAGCCTAACCTGAGTACAATCAACATCGCGAAACCGAATGCCAGCCCGGTCAAAGCAGTAAACAGCGACCACATCAGCACAAAGGCCGTCAGCATCACGCGCGATCCGTAGCGGTCGGTAAGCCAACCGGCAGGCACCTGGGCCAATGCGTACGAGCCGAAGAAACATCCCAACATCAGGCCGGTTTGCCAGTCGGCCAAACCGAGGCTTTCCTTGATGAATCCCTCGGCGAAGGAAACACAGAAGCGGTCCAAGTAGAGCAGAACTGCCATCAGCGCCGTGGTGCCGACAACAAGATGGCGAACCCGCGTCGGCCGTTCTGAAGAGTGGGAAGCATTCATCGCGGTTGGCGTTCCTGGCGACTGACTGGTGGGTTAGCGAGGCCCCGCCTCGTTGGCTTCTTGGATTGTGGCATGCGAGCGCGGTGCGCGAATAGATCGGGCGGGAACCAGATTTCGGCACGCCCCAAGTTTGGTCGTGGCCCTGCCACGTTAGTAGTTCCCGTCGCGGCTCTCAAAATGGGTCGGCTTGCCCAGGTCGGCTCCTCCCCGGGCAACCCAATCTGCGGTCCAGCGAATCATCTGGTCCAGCGAAACCGATGGGGATTCAAACATCTCGTAACTGACCTCGGCATTGCTGAGAAACGCTTCGTCGGCCTCCGTCCCGACAAACCGCGGTGCCTTGTCCAAAAGACGTCCCAACCGTTCGCTGACATCGCGAATCCGAAAAAAATCAGAGCCCGCGATATTGAGCACTCGCGGCGGGCACTCCGCCACCCGCAGCGATTGCAGCGCGAGGGCGTTCGCTTCCGCCTGCCAGATGACGTTGGCCATGCTCATGGAGACGTCGATGGGCGCCTCGGCCAGGATCCTGTTCGCCAGATCGACGAGCACACCGTAGCGAAGTTCCACGGCGTAGTTCAAGCGCAGCAGGACCGTCGGTGTCTGCCACCGGCGGCTGCAGAATTCGAACATCCGCTCGCGTCCCAGGACCGTTGCCGCGTACTCGCCGATCGGCGCCGGCGGGTCGGTTTCAATCGACCCCTGCCCTGCCGTCGATGTCATTCCGTAAACATTGCCGGAAGAAAACGCCACGATTCGACTCTCCGCAAACCGCTCGGCAACCTGCGCCGGAAGCAGGCAATTCATGGCCCAGGTCAGCGCAGGGTTCTCGCTCGCACCGAATTTCATGCCTGCCATGAAGACCAGGTTCTCTGCCGACGGGAGCTGCGCCAGGGCAGCGCGGTCCAACAGGTCGCAGCGTATCGTCTCGATGTCCCAGCCGTTGAGCCGCTCCGCGAGCCCGTTCTCGGAGAAACGCGAGACGCCGATGATTCGCCGCTGGACCTGGGCCGCAGCGGATGCGCGGCGCGCCATCCTGGCCAGTGTTGGTCCCATCTTGCCGCCGACGCCCAGGATCAGGATGTCGCCCTCAAGCTCGCCCATCGCACGCACCAGCGCGTCGGTAGGTCGGCTTAATTCAGCCTCCAGTTCATCAATCGTCGCCGGCGCGGACGCGTCGATTCGATTCATCACGTGTTCTCAAGCGCTGTGGTCGGAACGGGCAGAGGGTGGCACGGGCAGTTTGCAGCCTCTTGTTTAGCGGTTGCGCGTCGGCGACGAAAGTCAGCGACGGAAAAAGTGGCCGACGCGATTCGGCGCGGACGCAATTCGCGACAGGGACCATTCAGGCCCAGCCGTTCACGATCGCCCACAGCCGGGGCACAAACACGACGAGCCCGACAATCGCCGCGCCGCACGCCGCCGCCAAGACCGCCCCGCTGGCGATATCCAACGCTCGACCCACGTCGACATTCGGCGCGCGATCGACTGCGCGTGCCAGTGATTCGAGCGCGCTATTGAAGAGCTCAGCCGCCACGACGCCGGCGATGCTGAGTGTCAGCAAACACCACTCGCATGCGGAGACGCGCAGGGCAACCGCCAGGCCGATGACCAGCGTCGCGGCGACGCCGTGGACCAGAAAGCTGCTCTCACCGCGCACACCGTCGCGGAGACCGCGGAACGCGTCGGCAAACTTCGCGAACCAGGTTCGTCGAGGCCGGGGGTCTGGCTCCATGGCAGCTACTCCAGGCCGAGTGCTCCGGCGGGCGGGATCGTCACGCCACCCACACGCCCCAGTTGACTGCTGGGCAAGAACCGCGGCTCGATGGCAAAGCTGACGCCCACATTGTCTCGACTGGAATCGACATACGCTCCGATCCGCAGCAGCGCGGACTCGCCGACCCGCGTCACGGCAACGTTCTGTCCAATCGTGCCGACTTCACCGAAATCGACCGATGCCGCGCCTGAGAGGATCCACTTCTCGGTCATCCGGTAAGAGACTGCTGCGGTCAGTATGCTGCTGCTGATCGGACCTTCAATCGCCCGCATCCCCAGGTAGAGGCTGCCCCGTTCGGGGCGCGTAATGCGTCCGCCCAACGACGCTGTCTGCAACCCGTCGGCGAACGTGTCGGCGTAACCATCCGAAAGGAGTGTCAATCGATCGCCGATATGCCACCGGAAATCGTAGTTGAGCAACCCGAAGGATTCGCCGAAGTTGTCGCGGTCCGGCTTGGGAAAGAAAGTGCCTTCCACGTTGAGCACGATCCAATCGATGATCCGCTCGTGTCCCGGCATCCCGCGCTTGGTTTGCCAACGCTGGCGGACCGCTCCCTTGAGCTGCATCATATCGTCGGCGATGACCGTGCTTGGTGCCGTGACCCAGCCTTGCATACCGGTTCGCAGGGCATAGTAGCGTTCATCAAACCTCAGGGGGACATCGCCGCCCGGGACGCCCATGAAGGTGTCGAAGTAGAACCGGCGGCGAAACGCTTCGATCGCGTCATCGTCCAGTTCTTCATAGAGCGGGTAATTGTCCAGATCCTGGCTCGAATCCGCGTACAGGAAGTCGGACTCGAATGTGACCTTGTGCGCCAGGCCATTCAAATTCAACAGTTGGCTGCGAACCCCCGGATCAACGCGCCACATTGGCAGGCTGGCCCGCAGGCCCCCCTGCCCTGTCGCCCGTGTCAGCGACTGGCCGCTCAGGTCTTCACCCACGTGGAACAGTTCGCCGGAAGCATACGGGACCATTTTGAGGCCGCTGAGCTGAAACGGCCAACTGATCTCTTGCCGGGACCCGACGTAGATTCCTTCGCGTTCCGCTTCCCAAGCCAACGGATCCCACTTGGCAACCTCGGATGGGTTGATCGCGCTGGGCGGCTCCCCGGTACGCAGATTGGCGTAGCCGACATGTGAATGGGCGTTCCAGGTGAGCCGATCTCCGAGCAGCGACTGGCCCAGGAGAAAGTGCTGGAAGCGGGGCAGCCACTCGGTCTGCGTGAAGAAGTCATTGGTTCGCACGGAGGCCCCGATGTCCCACGTGCTGTTCAACACGTACCGCTTGAGATCAATCTCCGTATTCTGGTCCTTGAGCTGATCCCATTCGTATTCGTAGTAGGCTTCCAGGAAATTGCGATCGCTGATCACACCGGCCTGGGCCGTGAACTGGTAGCCATTGGCCAGGTAGTGACGATGCTGCATCAGCAGGCGGCCCCGGTACTCCTCTTCCGGGATGAGGGCGCGGCGGCCCAGTCCGAGATTGTCGAGTCCCCCGTCCTTGATCCCCCAGGCATCGATGAAGCCGCGGACCGGTCCGTTGAAGTGAAAGAGCTCGGTCCGGTCGTAAGCGAAGTTCGTTCCCAGGGCGAATCCGCGTTCACTGAGCCAGTCCGTGGAAAAGGTCCACTTTGTCCCTTGCGCCGGGTTCTTCCAACCGAGCACCTGGTAGGTGTCCCAGTCCAACAGAATCTGGGTACCGAAGACATCATCGCGTTTGACGCCCACCTGGTCCAGGTAAAAGGTCGGCTTCGTGAGGTCGGTCGCCATCACCGGCCAGTAAAAAAGTGGAACGCCCCCGACGTAAAGGAGATTGTTCCGGCTCGTGGCGAACATTTCATGCTCGACCGCCGGCTCACCGGTCCGATAGTCGACCGCTGCACCACCGGTAAACGGATCAATTTGCGGCCGCTGGTTGTCCTGGAAGGTGATCGTTTCCGATTGCAGCCAATACCTGGGAACTCCCATCCGGCTGGAGGTGAACGCGGCCCCGTACGCCACGAAGCTCTCCGCGTTCAACTGCTGCAAGACATCCGCCTTGATCCGCAGCAGCCCCTCGTAATCCTGCACAGGCGTCAAGGCTTCGGCGTTTCGAATCACACCTGTCGTCTGGTTCGCGTCATAGTACATCTGATCGGCATAGATGACCCGATCTCCCTCGCGGTAGACGATATTGCCTTCCAGATAGAATTCCCAGCGGCCCTGACCGCCGTCGGCCGCTTGAATCCCCTGGCCGTCCAGGTCGAGGTTGCCGATCATTGTCGTCCAGGCAACAACGCGATCCGCCTCGATCGTGACCACGTCACTGGTCAGTCCGGGGACATTCTGGATTCCGCTGATCTGCACCCGCACGCCGGGACTGATGACCAGCACGGTCTCCTCCGGATTCGCCGTCGGGTACGACTTGAGTTGGGGCGGCACGCTGGTCCGGCCGGTGATACTGACGCTGCGCGCCTGGGCGGCGGGAGCCGCTTGGACCGTGGCGACGGGTGGCGTCACAAACGTTGGATTCGCGGGGGGCTGGGTCGGCGGTAGCGGCTGGGGTTGCAGGAGCTGTGCCTGGCGAACCGTTGCCTGGTACTCGGCCTGTCGCGCCTCCACGCCGCGGCGCACCACCGGCGGCTCGGTTGGCGGAAGCTGGCCTGCGACGGGAAAATCAAAGTCGATCCCCGCGGTCGTGTGGAAGCGACCGAGCCAGGTCTTGTCGGTGATCGTCTGCGCACGACGGTTGGTCACCGCGTGCCGCGCACGGTCGTGCGCGAACTCAATGACCACGTCCCGTTCCAGGTACGCAATGATCTTGTTCGGCGCCCGTGTTGCCGGGTCACCCTGGTCGACCCACAGCACGGCGTCACGCGACGTTGCCACGACCTCACCTTGCTGAATCCGGCACTCGCCGCTGAGCAACCAGACGTCATAGTCGCCCTCACGCCAGCGATTCGCCTGATCGGCCGTGATCCGGATCGGCGCATCGATCTTCGCCAACGGCAGGTCGACCTCCGCCAGGGCCGGCCGCGCTGCCAGCAAGATGCAGCCCAGGCTGATCCACAGCGCGTAGCTCCCACCATGGCGTGACCGTCCTGGCGCACGCAACCAACGGTGTCGTCGGAAGAGCTTGCGACGAGTGTTCAGAATGGTGGCATCCTTGCCCATGGTCTGTCGTGCGGGGTCGGCACACGCCCCGTTTCAGCACGCCAGAGTTCAGTTAGTCGAAGAGAACAATCCGTTGTGAACTTGCACGAAGGCGACCGTGCAGCCCGCGACGCGTATCGTCCGAAACAGGCCGATCCGCCTTGTCGTGCTGCGCAATCCCAAGAAAAGTCCGCCGCCATCATCCGGGGGCGGAGGATTATAGGAGGCAGCACCGATCGTCGCAAGCCGGATCCGGACCTCAATCGACTTACGCAACCCGATCCGCTACAACAACTTACGGCCTACCCAACGGTCACCAAGTGCCGTCAATCCGCGAGCAGCCGCCAAACAGACGAACGGGGCCAAGGGAGCGCGCATCCGCATGTCGCTCCAGTACAGCGTATGCACCGCCGTGAAAATGAGACAAAGCTGCAGGCCCGGAAGCCAGGCGGGACTGAGCAGGTTGCGACCCAGTGCCATCAGCCCCACCACCGCCAGCGTGTAGACGGCCAGGTACCAACCGGCCACGAGGTAGCGGAGGAACGTCCGCCGGCGGGACTCGGATTCGCCAAGCCGATGCGGCAGGCAACGCCAGAGCCGCGTCACTCGGAGGGCAGAGGCGTAGACGCACATCCCCGGTTGCTCGCACATGTAGCGCCAGGCGAGGCGATAGGCGAGCCGGTCGTCTTCGAACTCTGAACTGTCGCGCGACGGCTCGCGTTGGGCTCGGCGAGCCAATCCGGGAAGGTCCGCCCACTGGGGGTCGGCATCACCCGACGTCAACGAGCGTCCGCTCCAGGCACGGCTCAATGATTCACCATCCCAGGTCCCCACGGCATCCGAACGCAAGTGATCGTAGAAGAGCGGATTGTTACCCAACAGGACCGTGTAGCCGCCATGCGTTGTGGTTAGCTTCAACTGGCCGAATACCATCTGATTGCGAATTGCCCAGGGGGCAACCACCAGCAGGGTGGCGCCGGCCAGGATGGAAATCGGAGCGATCCGGGCGGCGAGCGACATCGCGCGGGGGTCAGGGTTCGAAGGGCCGCGGGGACCTGCCGCCGGAAACGCCGCTCCGCGCCAGACGACAAACTCCGCCAGGATGATCAGCGGCAACCAGGGCAGGAATGTGGGACGACACAGGATGCAGAGCCCGAGGACTCCCCCGGTGACCGCAATGCGGGCCACGTCCCATTGACGCAGTGGCGGGGCCTGCCTTGCCATCTTGGCAACACAAACCATGGTCAGCGCTGCCAGGAACGTGGCCAACGTCTCCGTCATGACCAGTGTCGACTGCTGGACCAGAATCGGATCGCAGGCGACCAACAGGGTGGCCACAATTGCTTGTCGTCTGCAGCCTTCCTGCCGGCCCAGGCAGTAGACGAGACCGCACGTACCGGCACCGAGGACGAAATGCAGAAGGCCGATGGGCCACGTCGCGGAGTGGCCGCCGATCGCTACCAGGAGCCAGGGATACAGGGGTGGTCGAAAAGCGGTTGGACGGACACTGATGTCCGGGTGGCCGGCACGGTCACGGGCGACCTGGTCCTGCGCAGCGATCGTTCGCCATCCGTAGACACCCGTCGTCGACAGATTGTCGGCCAATCTGCGGTACCCGTCCGGATCGCGTTGGAGGTTGCCGTGCGTCGCCAACAGAACGCCACCACGGATCAGGGTTGCCAGCAAGAGCACACCGCACAAAGATTGCGATGTAGCCTTGAACCAGGTCCGAGTTTCGTCATCTTGAGCGTGCGTCGGCATCTCTGGAACCGTCCAAGGTCTGTCGGTGAGCCGCAATCAAACAAGTGAAGTGCGATGTCCGAACGCCTGACACAACTTCTCATTTCTGGGCGATGGCCGCTACTGGGGTTGGCGCTGATCGCGACAGCCTGCGCGTTGGTCCCCGCTCAGGACGTGACGTTCGATCGCTCCGTCGAAAACCTGTTTGCCCCCGACGATCCGCTTTTGAAACCCTACGGCCAGCTCAAGCGGACCTTTGGCGGCAACGAGGTGGTGATGGCGGTCTACGTCGATCCAGGACTGATGGCCGCGGATCTTTCTGGGATCCGCCGCTTGGCCGATGTGGCCAAACGGTGCGAAGCGGTTCCCGGGGTCCGCGCGGTGTTGAGCCTGGATCGCCCGATCGGCGAGGCGATCGTCAACCGGGAGAACGCCTTGGCGGGACGAACCCGCGACATCTTCGAGAACTACACCCACGGTGCGGATCAAGAGACGGCCGCGATCGTCGCCATGCTGGAGCCGGAGCAAGCGGCGGGTGTCCCTCGGGCCCGCACGATCGGGGCCATCCGCGAGATTGTCGAACATCTGCCGGACGGCCTGGAACCCGGCTTTGTAACCGGCGAACCGGCCATGGTCTCTGATGGTTTTCGCTACATCGAAGACGACGGTCGACGCCTGGGCATCTGGTCGACCCTGCTGCTGGGTGCGGTCATTCTCGTGCTGTTCCGCAGTTTGCGATGGGTTGTCATCCCCTTGGCGGTCGTTCAACTGGCGCTGTTGATGACAAAGGCCAGCCTGGTATGGAGCGGTGCCCAGTTGAGCATGGTCAGTTCCATGCTGACCGCCATTGTGACGGTGATCGGCGTGGCCACGGTGATCCATGTAATCGTGAGGTTTCGAGTGGCCCGCAGCGGCGGGTCGGGACCGCGGGACGCGCTCGTTCAGGCGGGCACGCTTCTGGCCGCACCGATCTTCTGGGCGATCGCCACCGACGCCGTCGGCTTTGCCGCCTTACTGGCGGCCACCGTCGGGCCCGTCCAGGACTTCGGGCTCATGATGATCGTCGGATCGATGTCGGTTCTCGCCAGTGTCGTCTTGCTGGTTCCCGGTCTGGCGTTGCTGGGCCGCGCTGCCGCCGACCCACGAGAGGGTTGGGGCGAGCGGGCGATCAGGACTGCCTTGGGTCGGCTCCTGGCTGTCATTCAAGAACGCCGCGTCGCCATCTTCGCCGCGATCGCCCTGGTCTCGGCCTGGGCCCTCGCGGGCGTGGCCCGGATGCAGGTCGAGACCGATTTCACGAGAAACTTTCGCAGCGGCAGCCCCGTGGTCCGCTCGTACAATTTTGTCGAGACCAGGCTGGGCGGCGCCGGCGTCTGGGACGTGATCCTGCCCGCTCCCGATCGGCTGACCGCCGGATACCTGCGCGGAGTCCAACGACTGCAAACCCGTTTGCGGAATGAGGTCGTGATCGAAAATTCGCACGGCGATCCAGTCCCCGGTTTGACCAAGGTGATCAGCCTGAGCGATCTGGCGGAAGCGTCGGGGCTCAATGCCACGATGTCGCTGAACGTGATGCGTTTGCGGATGCCGGAGTTCTATTCCGCCCTGTACGGTGTCGACCCCGCCGACGGCCACTCGTACTTTCGCATCATGCTGCGATCCCGGGAACGCCAACCGGCGGCCGCCAAACAACAGCTCATCGATCAGGTGACACGGATCGTCCGTGAAGAACTGCCGGCCACCGAGTCGCGTCCGGCGGTCGAGGTGACCGGGTTCTTCGTCCTGTTGACCAACCTGATCAAGAGCATGGTGCGGGACCAGTGGTTGACCTTCGGGATCGCGTGCGCCGGGATCTGGGTGATGACGACCTTGGCGGTGCGCAATCCCCTGCACGCGCTGGTCGCCTTGATCCCGAACGCGCTCCCGATCGTTTTCGTGCTGGGCACGATGGGCTGGCTGGGTCTGCACATGAACATGGGGGCGGCGATGATTGCGGCCGTTTCGATGGGGCTTTCGATCGACAGCTCGATTCACTACATCACGTCGTTTCGACGAGCCCTGGCTCAGCACCAGAGCGTCACCGGCGCCTTGCACAGCGTGCAGCAGACTGTCGGACTGGCGGTTGTCTTTTCAACGCTTGCCTTGATCGTCGGATTCTCGATCCTGGCGACCAGCCAGTTCGTCCCCACGATTTACTTCGGCGTGCTGGTCAGCTTTTCCATGCTGGGCGGGCTGGTGGGCAATCTGGTCCTGTTACCCCTGTTGCTGGAGCTGACGACGCTGCGGCGTTCCCAGGTTGAAGCAGCCCCGGATCCCTAAGGCAGACCGCGCGAGCACCAACTCGTTTCACCGTTTCTTGCGACGCTGCTGCTTGACCCATTCCGGATGAAGGGGAGCGCCCCCCAGGTAAGGAAAGCGGTCAAAGGCCTCCCCCCCACCGATGATCCGGGGATCGCCCGATGCCCGCAGCTCGCGGGTCAACTGACTGGCCAACTTCTGCTTGACGGCGGCATAGGCCGGATCGGATGCCACATTCTCGAGTTGCTCGGGATCCGACTTCAGATCAAACAGCTCTTCGGCCGGCCGTTTCCCGAACGCCAGTTCGAACAGCCGTCGGTGGGTCGGGTCGCGGTCGCGATTCTCGATCATGTACGTCTTGGTCGGCCCATTGTCGGTGTCCGCATACCAGGCCCCTGGAATCGCTGCCCGCTGAAAATGGGGCGTCCCGTTCGGCCACCGCGCCGGCTCGAAGTTACGGATGTAGAGAAACGCATCCGTCCGAATGGCCCGGCCGGGATAGCCTCCCATATCGGGAGCCTCCTGGGAGGGGACATGGCGTTCTTTGCCAAACAGCACATGGTCGCGGGCGGGTTCGATCCGTCCGTCGCCGCTGCTGGTCAAGAGATTGACCAGGCTCCGACCGGTCATCTCCGCAGGCACGGCGACGCCGGCCACTTCCAGAAAGGTGGGCGCCAGGTCTGTCAAACTGACGAAGTCGGTCAGGTCGCGGCCAGCCTTCACGCCACCGGCCGGCCAACGGGCCGCCAGGGCGACATGCGAACCGGTGTCGTAGAGGTTGCTCTTGCCGCGCGGAAACGGCATCCCATGGTCACCCGTCATGAAGACCAGCGTATTGTCGAGCAGACCGGCCGCTTCCAGCGACTTCAGGGCACTGCCGACCAGCCGGTCAAAGCGTTGAACTTCGAAGTAGTAGTCAGCCACATCGCCGCGGGTTTCCGGATGATCGGGAAAGCAAGCGGGCAACTTGATCTTGCTCAGTTCCATGCCGCTGCGCTCGCCAGAACCCTTGTCGTAACCGCGATGTGGATCGCTGCTTCCCAACCAGTAGCAGAATGGCTGTTCGTCGTTTCGCTCCGCCAGAAACTGATCGAAGCTCTTGTAACGGCGTCCCTCCAACGCGCGCCCCCGCGTTTCCGGGCGGCCGGGGCCAAACCCCTTGCCGCTCACACCGACGGCGTAGCCCGCCTCCTCCAGCATTTCGGGGTACGTCGACAGCGTGTCGGGAAAGACACTCCACAGATTCGCCGCGCCACCCAATCGCCAATGCCACTGGCCTGTCAGGATGGCATTCCGCGAAGGTGTGCAGGACGGCGAAGAGATGTATGCGTGTCGAAACAGGATGCCTTCGCGTGCCAGTCGATCGAAGGTGGGAGTTTTCACCACGGGATCACCGTAAGCGCCCGCATGCGGCCAACCCCAATCGTCGGCGATCGCGAAGAGAATGTTGGGACGGCCGGCGGCAGCCGCCGCAGCAGCCGGCATCGGGGCGAATGCGGTCGCGAACAAAGTGCAGAGAATGGCCAGGAACATCGGTGCCGATCCGCACCGCCGGTCTGGTGAATTGGGCATGGCTGAGCATTTTCCGTGGTGGTCGACGGAGATTGTCTGGGCCGCTGAGCGGGCCGGCACGGCGGCCCCCACTCGGGCAACTGCGTTGAGGATACTCGATTCCGGCGACCATGTCGCGAGAGGCCGGTGCGGGGGGCGTTGAAATTGCCCGCAATCATGGCGATGACGCGCAGCCGCAGGCAACCGTTGACCGGCGGCCGATCGACGTCCTATGATGAGGTCATCGTTTGAGCCACCCGCCAGGCAATACACATGCTGGATATCGATCCGCTTCATTTCTGCGTTGCCTTCGGCCCGATGGCCGCTTATCTCCTGTTGCTGGGCGGTGTCAATCTATCCTCGCGTCCGTTTCTGACCGACGGCGCACGGGACACGGCCGCGTTGGGGATCGGTGTGCTGGGCTTTGCCATTGTGGGACCAATGGAGCTGTTCCTGCCGGAGCCAACAGCGTTTCATTTGGGCGCTCTGGTGTGGGTTCTGTTGCTCGTCCTCTACTCGCTGGGCCTCACGTTGTGCGTCTTGCTGATGCGTCCCCGGTTAGTGATCTACAACATTCACCCGGATCAGGTGCGTCCGCTCCTGGCGGAACTCGTGCCCCAGTTGGATCGCGAAGCGCGGTGGGCCGGCCAATGCCTGATCATGCCAAGCTTGGGGATTCAGCTCCATGTCGAGCTGTTCGGTGCCATGCGCAATGCACAATTGGTGGCGGCCGGACCGCAGCAGAGCTACGAAGGTTGGCGGAAACTCGAATTAGAAATGTCACGCGCACTGAAACGGACCCGGAGCGTTCGGAACCCCTACGGGGTCAGCCTGGTCGTGGTCAGCGTGGCCATGATGCTGGCGCTGGGCGCGCTGATGGTCGGCGACCCGGAAACGGTCGTCCACTCGTTGCGAGAAACGCTCCGGATGGCGCCGGCCGTCAAGTGAGTTCGATGAGCAGGCCGCGCCGCTCGGACCGATCTTGGCAGCGGCCGACGCTTGGCGGTCCTGGTTTGGGCGGTCCTGGTTTGGGCGGTCCTGGTTTGGGCGGTTCGGCGCTGCGGTCAGGGCGCGGCGGTCGTCGCGTCCAACCATTGCTGTGCGGCGACGACCATTCTCGGAGCGGCCCCGGGCGATCGATCCAACAGGTCGGCAATCTCTTGGATCGTCCGTTCCGCCTTGGCCAGGTAGTCCGGCTTGTCGAGTTGCCTGCCGAGGGCAACCAGGTTGTGTGCCGAGACCGAGCCTCCCGACGGGCGGGCCCCGTCGATCGGGTTCTTGCTCCGCGCCAGCAACGTCTCGTGGTCATTCGAGGTGTAGAAGAAGCCCCCGTTGGCCTCATCCCAAAACAGCTCGATTTGTTTGTCCATCAGCCTTTGCGCGGCGTCCAACCACGTTTTCTCTCCGGTCGCCTCGTGCAAGGCGATCAGCCCTGAAATCATGAAGGCATAGTCGTCGACGTAGGCGTTCAGCTTCGCCTGCCCCCGGCCGTACGTGCGCAACAGACGACCGTCCTCGGTCTGCAATTCCGCCAGAACGAAACGAGCGGCAGCACGAGCGGCTTCCAGGTAGTCTGGATTCTTGAAGCGATCTCCGGCGACGGCGAATCCGCGGATCATCAATCCGTTCCATCCTGTCAGGATCTTGGTATCGGTCAGCGGGCGTGGCCGTGCGGCCCGCACCTCGAACAGTTTTCGGCGGATCGGTGCCAGCCGTTGATCGAGGTCCGCTTCGGCGACCTTCCTGCGGGACGCGGTCGCGGACAGCGGCGCGTCAAGTTGCGGTGCGTAGTATTGTTCCTCGAAATTCGGCGGACGGTCGATTCCATAGACGGCGGCGAACAGCTCGAATTCCGCGTCGGACAGTGCCGTCCGCACTTCTTCCTTGGTCCAGCGATAAAACTTCCCCTCTTCGCTCTCGGATTCGGCGTCCAGGGCGGCATAGAATCCGCCTCCTTCGGCAGTCAATTCCCGCCGGACGAATTCCAGCAGTTCGTCGGCCACGCGGCGAAAATCCTCACGCCCGGTGAGCTGAAACGCGTCTGCGTACACGGCCGCCAACTGCCCGTTGTCGTAAAGCATTTTCTCGAAGTGGGGAATTCTCCAGAAACGGTCCACGCTGTAACGGTGAAAACCACCGCCCAGATGATCGCGAATGCCGCCCATGGCCATTTTCTCGAGCGTCACGGTCAGTAAGCGGATCGCTTCCTGATCGTTCGTGCGACGAGCGTAGTCGATCAAGAACACGAGGTTGGACGGCTCGGGAAACTTGGGCCGCTGCGGATCTGCCGCTGCAAATCCGAAGCCGCCGTACTCGGCATCGAACTGTTCCTGCAACGCTTTGAAGACCGCCTCGGCGAGATCACGCGCGATCGGCGGCGCCTGTTCCGGGCGCTGGCTCTCGAGTTGCTGTTTGACGTACCGCGTGATGACCTCTGCATCAGCGGCAACCCGCTCGGAACTCGCCGACCAGATCTCGTCGACCCGTTGCAGAATGGTCAGAAAACCGGTGGTCGCCCCTCGATCGCCGTCCCGTGCGGGAAAATAGGTACCCCCGAAAAACGGCTTTCCTTCCGGCGTCAGGAACATCGACAGGGGCCAACCGCCCCCTCGCCCCGTCCCACTCAACTGGTTGTACACCTGCAGGGCAGCCATGTAGATCGCGTCGACATCGGGTCGCTCTTCACGGTCCACCTTGATGCAGACGAAATGCTCATTCATGAACTGGGCGATTTCCTGGTCAAGAAACGACTCGCGTTCCATCACATGACACCAATGGCAACTCGAATAGCCAATGGAAAGAAAGATCACCTTCTTCTCGCGCTTCGCGCGTGCGAGCGCTTCCGGTCCCCACGGATACCAGTCGACCGGGTTGTGAGCGTGCAACAGGAGATAGGGGCTCGTCTCCCGGGACAGGCGGTTCGTGAACTCGTTCGGTTCCGCCGCCGCTTCCTGTTCTGGCTCGGCTGCCCGGTCTGCCGCCGGCGGCCCGTTGTCCTGCGCGGAGGCCACGCCTGGGGGCACGGCCTGCGATGCCCCACAGCCGCCGCCCCCGAGCATCGCTGAGATGCCGACCAGTGGGAACAGAAACAAGGCAAGTAGAGGTCGGTTCATAGGGCCGCTCGCATGGGTCAAGGGAGGTGGTGTGGTCGCCCGGGCGTACCGTTGGACGAGCGTGTTTGTGCCCGCAGCGTGTTGATGCCTGCCACCAGCCGGCCGTGGTGGGGCGTGCCGAAGCGTGTCGGGGCCGGCGTGTCTTCGCGGGAGTCGAGCGACGCGCGGTCACTCGGTTGGCGTGGCGTCCCGGCGTGCTTCGCCGATTGCCGGCGGCAAGGCGACTTCCGCCCCGTCGGTCGTCTCTTCGTCAGAGCCGGCCGGTGGCGGAGCGGGCAACGTGACGTCGTTTTGATTGTCACGAAACTCCTCGAAGCCCTCGATCTCAACCGGATCCATGGGGCCGGCGATCTCGACGGATTGGGAGGCGACCGCATCCGTCTTCGTATCGGCACCGAAGTCATGCTGAGTCCCGCCATCGGACGCCGCCGGCTCGCCAGGCTGATAGATGGCGCGAAAGGTCACCGCGCCGATGGTGAGCAGACCTTCGTGGGGCAATTCGGCCTCCTCAACCCGCTGACTCCCGACATACGTCCCGTTCATCGAGTCCAAATCGCGAACGATCAGCCGTCCCTGCGCTTCAAACAGCTCGCAATGCCGGCGACTCACCAGGGGCTGCGGCAACCTGACTTTGCAATCCGGGCCGCGACCGATCACCGTCGGCAGGGAGAGCTTCACCTCGGCTGCGTGAGTTTTTCCGCCGACAACGACAAGCGTAACATCCATTGCTCAACCTCCGGTTGGCAGGGTACATGGCAACGTGTGAGCATGGACGCGTGACGACCGAGTCGCAGGGATGGTTGGTGCCCCGCTAACCATGCGACCAACTGGACGGATCCAGCGCCCCTCAGTCTATCCGGCCTCGGATTGCGCCGCAAAGAGGCGGGACAGGAAGTCAGGGACCGCAGGTAGGCGAATTGCCCTTGCAAGGCAAAATAAGCGTCCTATAATCGGGCTCACAGGCGTTGCCGCTATCGGTCTCCACACGTGGATCAGTCCCCGTTCGGAACCTGCCAAGCATGGAGCTGCCTTCCAAGCATGGAGCTGATAGTAACACTGAAGCGGGTGTAGCTCAGTTGGCAGAGCACAACGTTGCCAACGTTGTTGTCGTGGGTTCGAATCCCATCACCCGCTCTTTTCCATAACCCCCTGCGGCTCTTAGGCTTATCGATGTCAACCTCCGAAACCGACGTACCCGTCGGAGATGCTTCTCCGGACGAGAAGCAGAAGTTAACGCTGGAAGTAAAGATTGAGGAACCGAGTACTTGCCAGCGTCACGTGACGGTGACCATCAGTCGGGACGACATCGAACGTTATTTCAAAGAAGCCTTTGACGAATTTCAGCCGAAGGCGGAAGTTCCCGGGTTTCGTGCCGGTCGAGCTCCTCGAAAACTGGTTGAGTCGCGTTTTCGCGAGCAAGTTTCTGATCAGGTGAAGGGGTCGCTGCTGATGGACAGCGTGACCCAGGTCACTGACGACGATTACTTCGCCGCCATCAGCGAACCTGATTTCGATATCGGGGCGATTGACATGCCTGACGAAGGTCCGCTGACCTTCGAGTTCAACATTGAGGTACGGCCCGACTTCGACGTTCCCGATTGGAAGGGAATGCAGCTGGACCGTCCGGTTCACGACTACACGGACGAGGAAGTCGACAATCACCTCAAGACGTTGCTGGCCCGTTACGGCAAGACTGTCGGCAAAGAGGGGCCGGTTGAGCCGTCCGATACCGTCACCCTCAAGATCACGTCTCGCCACGAAGGCGAGGTTGTGATGGAGATCGACGACGAACCCGTTGAGCTCATGCCAAAGCTGAGTTTCAGTGACGCCACCATTGACGGATTTGCCGACCTGATCATTGGCAGCCATGTGGGTGACAAGAAGACCGTCGAGGCGAAGATCAGCGACGACGCCGAAAACGAAGCGTTGCGTGGTGAGACGGTCGAGGTCGAATTTGAGGTTACGAAGATCGAGCGACTGGAACTGCCCGAATTGACTCCAGGATTCCTCGATCGCATCGGCGGCTTCGATGGCGAAGGCGACTTGCGTGATGCCGTACGTGGTGAGCTTGTCCGTCAGCACGAGTACCATCAGCAACAGCGAATTCGTCAGCAGATCACGGCGTTTCTCATCAAGGACGCAGAATGGGAACTCCCGCCCGAGCTGCTGAGGCGCCAGGCGCGGCGGGAGCTGGAACGGGCAGTGCTGGAATTGCGGTCCGCCGGTTTCCCTGAAG
The DNA here is from genome assembly GCA_030430075.1 of bacterium. GTDB lineage: Bacteria > Planctomycetota > Planctomycetia > Pirellulales > Pirellulaceae > ARS98. The sequence continues at coordinate 217,785 of JAUIGN010000007.1, read as the reverse complement.
ACGCGATTCGCGGCTACCAGAATCAGCTTCGTCAGAATAGCCAGCAGTCAACTGCGCGGGCCCTGAAGGAACATTTTATCCTCGAACGGATCGCCGAAGATCACGAACTGGATGTCGAGCCGCAAGACTATGATGCCGAGGTGCTGCGGATTGCCCAGCAAAGCCAGGAATCGCCGCGCCGCGTCCGTGCTCGGCTGGAAAAACGGGGACAAATGGATGCCCTGCGAAATCAAATTGTCGAGCGGAAAGTCATTGATCTGATTACGTCCGAAGCCAAGTTCACCGACATTCCGTTCAAGCCCGATCCGGATGATACGGTCGCGATCGACGAAGCCATCGGTGGTCTGGGCGCCGAGTCGGACATCCCGGACGCCAAGTATGGTGCGGACGCGGCGGAAGAGCTGCCCGGTCAAACGCCCAACAAGTAGTTTGCCGTCACGGCATTAGTCTGCCAGGCCCGAATCTGTTCGAGTCAAACCGTCGGCTCGAAGTTGACAGCCTGCTCGAAATTTACCGTCTCTCGAATTTACCAAGCGCATTTGGCAAGCCAGCACGGAAGCGGCCGCGATTTCCTCCCTCCGCGCTTGTCTGGGCTGCTGCCGCTCGGCCGGTGCCTGGTGACGCGGCACGAGTGGTCGTGATGAACAACGAGGAAGAGTTTCCTATGAGCCAGTTTCCGTCTCCAATCAACGATTCGCAGTCCTACCAGAGCTACCAGCGGCAGCGGCAAATGACGCTGGGTGATCTCTTGCTGGAGAACCGGATCGTCTTTCTGCAGGGCGAAATCCACACCGGTAACGCCAATGAAGTCGTCATGAAGTTGCTCTTCCTGCAGAGCGAAAACCGTCGGAAAGACATCCACTTCTACATCAATTCGCCAGGTGGCGATGTGGTCGCAACCTTGGCCATTTATGACACGATGCAGATTTTGACCGCGCCGGTGGCAACCTACTGTGTCGGGCAGGCCGCCAGCGGCGGGGCGATCTTGCTGGCCGGGGGCGCTGCGGGCAAACGCTTCGCCCTGCCCCATTCGCGGGTCATGCTGCACCAGCCCTGGGGCGGCGTCAGCGGGCAGGTCAGCGACATCGAAATCCAGGCCGATGAAATTCTGCGTACGCGGCAGACGCTGAACGAGATTCTGGTCAAACATACCGGCAAAGACATCGAGACAATCGCCAAAGACACCGATCGCGACTTCTTCCTGGGGGCCGAAGAGGCCAAGGCGTACGGCCTGGTCGACGCCGTCCTGGAAAAGCCGCCGGCGGCTGAAGAGGACGATAGCTGATCGGTCTTCCCAATCGCTGCTGCCACTGCCATCGGAATTCACGGAGTTAACAAACGCGATGCCACTTGTACCGTATGTAGTCGAAAAAAGCGGGCGCGAAGAACGCGTCTACGACATCTATAGCCGGCTGCTCAAAGACCGAATCATATTTCTCGGTTCCGGCATCGATGACGAAGTTGCCAACGCCATCGTTGCCCAGATGCTGTTTCTGCAGTCGGACGATCCCAAGGCAGACGTTCACTTGTACGTCAATTCGCCCGGGGGAAGCGTGAGTGCCGGCCTGGCCATCTATGACACCATGCAGTTCATCACCTGCGATGTCGCCACCTATTGCATCGGGCAAGCCGCGTCCATGGGCGCCGTGTTGTTGACCGCCGGAACCCAGGGAAAACGGTTCGCCCTGCCCAACGCCCGCATCATGATCCACCAACCCCTGGCTGGCATGCAAGGGACCGCCGCAGAAATCGAGATCCACGCACGCGAATTTCGCCGCATCAAGGCCAGAATGAACGAAATCCTCCTGAAACACACCGGCCAGTCGCTCGACAAGATCGAACAAGATACGGATCGCGACCGTTTTATGACGGCAGAAGAAGCGTGCGAGTACCATTTGATCGACAAAGTCATTGCTGAGATGGACAGCATGAAGTAATTCTTGCACAATCCGGAGTCGGCAGTCGGCAAATCCCGGCGCGGGCAAGCTTCCCTTCATTGAGTTTGGCCATTCGACCACTCGCCAGCGTCCGGTCCGTTGCCGCCTAATGAAGATTTCCAGCGGTATGCTCCTGCCGACAGCTTGCAGCCGGCGGCGAACGTTGACCAGGATGGTTGGCGATGCGGAGCGGAACGACGGAAATCGACGTCAAAAAGAACCACATAGCAGCTGAGGCCGATGCGATGGATCGCCGGTTTGCCTTTCTCTCTTGCGTGGTGCTCCTGGCCGCCGGGTGCAAACAGAGTCCCTATGTCAGTTCGCACCTGGAGATCCTGGGTGCCGAGCGGCGTGCCCTCGAAGACCGAGTCCTGGACCTCGAGTTCGAGCTTGCCAAGAAGGAAAAGTTGCTCCAATCGCAGGGAAGTGCTGGCGGATCGGGATCAAGCGAACGTGGCCCCCGGCCCGCAGCGAGCGGTCGCGGTTCCGACCGTTCCAGCCGCAGCCCCGACCCTGCAGACGATTCCGATCTTGGCTCGCCTTCCATCGTCATCCCGGGCCTCGATGGTGATCTCTCTTCACCGCTCGAACCGCCGCGGGTCGACGAGGGGCAGCCGGCAGACTCCGTCCTTCCCAGCCCGCTAGGCGATTCAGCCATGCGATCACCCCGCTACCAAACTCCAACTCGCCCGGCCAGCAGCCGGTCGCGAGTCCCTGGCGATCCCAGAATCACCCACATCAAGATCAACCCGACACTGACCGGCGGCACCGACTTCGATCGTAAATCGGGAGACGACGGCCTGGTCATTGTCCTCGAACCGCGAAACGCGGACGAAGAATTTGTGCCGCTGGCCGGACCGATCACCGCGGTGCTGCTCGATTATGCCAAACGAGAAGAAGGCGCCGGTGCCATGGTCGCTCGCTGGGAGATCGACGCGCAGAATGTCCATCAGGCGATCGTCGACGACGAATACGCGAAAGGGATTCAGCTCCGCCTGCCGTGGCCCGATCAACTTCCTGAACACAGCAAGCTGCGCCTCGATGTCCGGTACACGACGGTCGACGGTCGCCACCTGGATGCCCGGACCGACGTTCACGTCACCTTACCGGGTCAATTCTCGTCCCGCTGGACGCCCCGTGCGCCTAGTACGGACGGTGACGACCGGGAAACTCCCGGCAGCCAACCGCCGGTTAACATCGCCCAGCAGCCGGGTGAGAAAGAGAGTGCCAGGACCAACCGGACACACAACGTGGTACAGTCCTCGTTCACGACCATCGCGGACCAACCTGTCGGCACGGGCGTGGCCACCCAGGCGCAGCCGCCGGAGGCCGCCCGGGAATCGGCCGCGACAGCGATCGAGAAACGCTGGACCCCGAAACGTCAAGCCAACACAGTTCCCGACAGCGATCAGTCGGCATCAGGCCAGAACGAGTCGCCCCGGCGTCCGGCCTGGCAACCAAATCGTTGATTCCTTTCCAGACCGGACAGGGCGTCCGTACTCACAAGGTACCGGGCCCCTTTCCCCAAACGTCTCGCACGCCACGGCGCTCGTCTCACACGCCATGGAGCTACAGGCTGCGCAAAAAGGCCAGCAGATCGGCCAGCTCTTGATCTTCCAATTCATGGTCCAGTTGGTGGCCGAATGTCCGCAAGACATCGGCTAGCGCCTTGGCTCGCCCGTCGTGAAAATAGGGGCCGCGCTGGCCGACACCGAGCAGCGTTGGTGGGTTGAAGCGATCGTTCCCCAGCTTGTCCGACAGATTCACCTGGTAGGTCTTGGGCGTCGTGTAGGTGGGTGGAGCATGGCAGTTGCTGCACTTCAAGGAAGTGAAAAGTTCCCTGCCGCGGGCAATGGCGTCCGGATTCTGTTGTCCCCGCGCCTCGTCGATTGATGGTGGCGGCTGGAGCGTCTCCAGATAGGCGGCGATCGCTGCGACTTCGCCATCCTTGGGATCGTGGTCCGACTGCATGGTCTGGGAGATGGAATTTCGAATTTGTGTATCCAAGTCCTTTGCGCTGCCATTCCAGGCGAAGGGCGCGGTCTGCGCGCGCCCCAATAGCGACATGACTCGCTTCGGCGCTCCAAACGACGCGTCGCTGAAATTGTCGTTAAGCAATCCATTGGTGTGACCATCTGTATGGCAACTGTTGCAGCTCATCCAGCTGTCGTGCGACAGCGAGGCATCGAAAAACAATTGCTCACCACGCTCGGCCAACGACAGCTTGTACGCGGGCCCAAGGGCAATTTCTCCACTCGTCTCACGCTCTTTCAGGTCGACGACGCTGATCGTGTCCGAAAACGTATTCGCCACGAAAGCCCGTTTGGCATCCCCGGTGACGGCAATTGCGGTGGGCCGTTTCCCCACGCTGACGCGTTGCAGGCTGAAGTCTTCCTCGTTGCCGATCGCCACCTCTTCGACGCCGCCCAGCGACACGATCACGCTGCCGTTGCCGGCAACCGCCAGACCGGCCGGGTCACCGGTGGCACTCCCCGCGCGGCCCAGGGGATGCATGTGCGCTCCCTCGTAGAGATCCGCCTCGCGCGTCAGAACCCCATCCAGCCTGAGCCACCTCAGGTCATTGGACATTAACAGGCCCCAATGAACGTCGTTGCGGACCGTGTGTGCGAGTTCGTTCAGCATCTGATGCGCGACAATCAACATCTGACCGTTGGAACTGACACCCAACCCGCGAATGTTATGCCCTGGCAACTCCCGCACATGCAATAGTTTGTGCCGAACGGGATCAATGATCGCCAGACGCCCGGCATGCGAGTCGGCGACGATCAGCCGCTGATCCTCGTTCACATACAACTGGCACCGGGGTGCGAATGGCAGATCGAGTACTTCGATCAGCTCGGCGCGGCCCTGGTCGGTGAACTCGAGAAACGCCAGTCGCCGTGACCACAGCGAGGCCACGGTGCCGGACCGTCCGTCCGCCGCCAAAGCCACGCTGACCGGATAGGCGGGCACTTTCAGTCGCTGATCCACCGTTACCTCTGCCCCGTTCCCGTGCATCAGAACCAGCTCGTGGCTCAGTTCGTCTGTCGCCAGGAGTCCACCTTGCGGCAACCGGACAAGATGCGACAGGCGCTGACCGATTTGCAATTCCGTGATGACGGTCGAGGTGTCGACGTCCACCACGGTCAGTGTGCCGCTGTTGCGGTTCGCCGCATACAGATAGTTCTCTTGCGGGCCAAGCTGCAAGGCGATCGGCCGACGCGTCCGTGATGGCAATTCCTGGGCATCGAACTCCACTGCCGCGGCGATCGAAGGCAGCAGCAAGAGCAGCAACAGAGGTTGCCGCGGACAAAGAATATCTCTCATACGTTAACCCATTGGCGAGCGACAATACGATCGAACCAGACCTCTCTGTAAGTCTCGCAGATGCCAACAGTGCGGACAAGCCAATTCACTACCGGGCGAAGCAGCCGCGCACCGCGATAGGGCCCTCGCGTTCTCGCCACGGCCCCCTCCGCGCTCCACGCTCTCCACGCTCGGCGCGGGTCTCCGTTTCCACTCCGCGCTCGCGCTCTCGCGCTCGGCGCGGGTCTCCGTTTCCACTCCGCGCTCGCGCTCTCGCGCTCGGCGCGGGTCTCCGACCCCGCCGAAACCGCCGACCGCAGGTCTCCCATCCCACTCGCTTCCTCCCATCCCACTCGCTTCCTCCCATCCCTCTCGCTTCCTCCCATCCCTCTCGCTTCCTCCCATCCCTCTCGCTTCCTCCCATCCCGGCCGTTTCAAAGCCTGGTGTCGTGACACGCACGCACAGTACGGATGCCTGGCGAGCGAGCCAGGTCTTGGGACGTTCCCATGGTCGCGGCGGCCCTGCCACGTCAGTTGTCTTAGGGGGACGTGCCAGGAACTCCCGCCAGTGCACCATGGTCGGGGCGTCCGGAATGTTGTTGACGACTCGTTCCTATGGTCGCAGCCCATCGCCTCTGCAGGTAGACTTTGGGGCACCCGCTGACTCGTCCTCGGTTGCCGCCCGCATCCCATGGCCGACCTGGGGCTCCTCGCCTCCAGGGTTCCGGCCCGACGGCGATGCAGTTCGGCAACATCCGGCCCAACGAGCGTTGGCGCGCCGGACCGTGGTCGCACCATGAAGCTTCAGCGGTTTTGACGCATGGGCAAGCTAAGCCCCACCGATCCGAATCCCCTTGTCCAGCATGTCAGATTCCTCATCGAAACCACGCCCTGAAGGAGCAATCGAGATTGTCCGTGATGGTTTTCGCGGGCGACGTTTTCGCGCTGCCATCTTCGATTTTGACGGCACCCTCTCGTTGCTGAGACGAAACTGGCAGGATGTCATGATCCCGATGATGGTCGAGATCCTGTTGACCACGGGCACGGACGAGTCTCGTAGTGAGCTGACGGAGTTGGTCGAGCGTTTTGTGATGCGATTGAACGGCCGGCAGACGATTTACCAGATGATCCGGTTGACCGAGGAAATCAAACGGCGGGGCGGTTCTCCGTTGGATCCCCTGGACTACAAACGCCAGTACCACGACCTGCTCTGGCAACAGGTCGGCCGGCGTGTCGAAGCGGTCCAGGAAGGTCAACTGACGGCAGACGAGATGACCGTGCCGGGCGCGCGGGACCTGCTGTCCCAGTTGCGCGACCAGGGGATCGTTCTGTACCTGGCTTCGGGAACGGATTTGACCTACGTGGCCCGCGAGGTCACCGTGCTGGGGCTCGACCATTTCTTTGAATCGCGCGTTTACGGCGCCGTGGATGATTACAAGACGTTTTCCAAGGCGATGGTCATCCGTCGCATGATTGATGAGGCGAAGTTTGATCCCGCCGAGATCATCGGGTTCGGAGACGGCTTCGTCGAGATCGAAGAGGTCAAGCGGGTCGGCGGGACCGCCGTGGGGGTGGCGAGCAACGAGTCAACTCGGCAGGGAATTGATCACTGGAAACGTGACCGCCTGATCCGCGCGGGCGCGGACCTGATCATCGGGGACTATCGTTGCAGAGAAGAACTACAGAAGACGCTGGGATTTTCATGAGCCGCTTTCCGCACTTCGACCGCCGCCGTCTCCTTGTCAAACCGCTTGACCAGCGAATTCACGACCTTTCGCATGACCACTTGTTAGAACTCGATGCGCAACCCGAACCGCTGGGCGATGACGCCAGACGCGACCTCGCGACGCTCGGCCGGCGGTTGGTCGCGGCCCGGCGTCGAGGGGCGTCGACACTGGTCTTGATGGGCGCGCACGTTCTCCGGGCCGGCGTCCAACGGCAGTTGATCGATCTGCTGGAGCGAGGTCTGATCACGCACGTGGGGATGAACGGTGCCGGTCCGATCCATGACTACGAAATGTCCCGCATCGGTGCCACGACCGAAAGCGTGGCCCGATACATCCGGACCGGTGAGTTTGGGCTCTGGCGCGAGACGGGCGAGCTGAATGATGTGATTCGGACCGGTGCCGCGGCCGGCCTGGGGTTGGGCGAATCCGTGGGCCGGGCGATCCTGGAGAGTGACTTTCCCTATCGCCACACCAGCATCCTGGCGGCCTGCGTCAAGCACAACGTTCCCGCAACCGTTCACGTGGGCATCGGGTACGACATCCTCCACGAACATCCGAATTTCGACGCGGCGGCGTGCGGCGAAGCCAGCTACCGCGATTTTCTTATGGTGTGCGATTCCGTCGAGCGGCTCGAGGGGGGCGTCTTCCTCTGCCTGGGCTCGGCGGTGATGGGCCCCGAGGTGTACCTGAAAGCGCTCTCGATGGCCAGGAATGCGGCCCATCAGGAAGGACGTCACATCAACCAATTCACCACGGCCGCCTTCGATTTGATCCCGATCGCTGGAAACTTCCATGAAGAAGCTTCCAAGTCGAATCCCCAGTACTACTATCGGCCCTGGAAGACGATTCTGGTGCGGACGGTCGCCGATGGGGGCGAGAGCTTCTATGTCTGCGGTGACCACCGGCAGACCGTCCCTTCGCTCCGCCAGGCCGCCCTTGCTGCCGAGCAGTCGCAGGACCTGGCGCCGCCGGCCGCAGACACTGACAACACCGCATAGACGCCCGACACGATGCTCGACCCACACCGACTCGAAACGATCCTCGCTCATGCCCCCAGCTTGAAGGTCGGATTGCTAGGCGACCTGTTCCTGGATCGCTACCTCGAGATTGATCCGGCCCACAATGAGGTGTCCATTGAAACCGGCCTGGCTGCCTACCAGGTACAGCGAGTTCGTAACGCGCCGGGAGCTCTAGGGACCGTGATGAACAATCTGGCTGCCCTCGGCGTGGGAGAGCTCGTCCCACTGACCGTCATCGGTGAAGACGGCCACGGCGACGACCTGATGCGGGCCCTGCAGCCATTGCCGTGCGACGTTGCCGGAGTGATTCGAGACTCCGAACGGCTCACGCCAACCTATACGAAGCCGCTGCAGCTCGCTGCCGACGGATCGTGGGTCGAACGCAACCGCCTGGATTTCCGCACCCGCGGACCACTCTCGCCGGCCAGTTGCCGGGCGCTGACCGACGCCCTTCGCACCGCCTACGCGGCCTGTGACGGACTCATCGTCCTGGATCAGGTGAACGAGACCGATTGGGGAGTCGTCAATGAAACCATTCGCACGGTGTTGGCAGACCTGGTCGCGACGAACCCCGCCAAGCTGGTCTTTATCGACAGTCGAAACCACCTCGGCGAATTCGCGGGCGGAATCCTGAAGGCCAACCGGGACGAATTGCTGAAGCTTGATGCCGACGCGGGCGGGGCGGCCCCGGATCGGGGCGTCGAATCGGCGGCCACGCGTCTCGCCGGCCGAATCGGGAAAACCGTCTTCTGCACGCTGGGCCCCGACGGCATCCTGATCGCACCGGTGGACGGCCCGGTCGTCACCGTGCCAGGGATCCCCGTCGACGGTCCACTCGACATCGTCGGGGCCGGTGATAGTGCGACCAGTGGCATCGTTACCGCCCTCCTCGGCGGCGCCAGCGAGCAGGAAGCGGCGGCGGTGGGGAACCTGGCCGCATCGATCACCGTGCAGCAATTGGGAACCACCGGCACCGCCACGCCGCAACAGTTGCTGGCACGCTGCCGGCAACACGACCGCTAGTCCCGATTCCGTTCAATTGGGACCCACGCTGCCCTAGGTCATGCAGCGGCGGCGACCACCCTGGCTCCCCCGGCCGCGCAGCTTGCCTTGGGGAGAGGGGCGGGAGTGAGCGGGGCGACGTCAGCCACGCGTGACCACCACGCTAATCAAATACACCAACCAGGCCAACCAGAGTGAGGCGGCAACCAGGCACAAGACGCCTTGCAGCCGTCGCGAGCCGGCCGCGGTCGGACGAGTTGCCGGCAAGCCGTCCGCCGGCGGCTTGGACTTGGACCGTTTTGCCATCTCACACATCGTCCGACATCGTGATGACAAAACTCTGCCGAAAGACGAGGTCGAAGTCGTAAACGTCGTCGAAGTCTTCCAGCCGATCGGTATCGGATTTCGTCATCTCTCCGATTTCAATCAGGTTGTACACGATCTCGCCGAAGTCTCGCGTGGTGGTAACTCGCCAGTTCTTCAGTACGACCTGGGCCATCAAGCCGTACATCTCCTGAGCGTATTGGCGGCATGCTTCACACAATTGTTGGCCGGTCAAGTGTGACTGTTCGGCCACCTCGTCCGGTGCAAAGACGCCCTCCACACCGTAAGGTCGCGGGCGACCAAGGTCCAACTCGAATTCGGCGAAGACCAAAGCCTGTTGCACAAACAAGTAGGCATCCAGGTGGTATCGACCATCCTGCTTCGCCATCTCGGCGATCGGCTTCAGCGATTTTGACATAGTGTATCGGGTCATCGTTTCTTCTTGATAACCGACAAGACTTCGGACGCATCGATCAGGACGCGGCGATTGTCTTCGGTCGAGACCAAAAGCTGTTGCGTCAGAATCTCCTGGTTGAGAACCCGGGCACGGCCGTTCGCGGTGATAACGTCGGCCCCAACAGGCGGCAGTTCCTTTTGCAGTTCCGTGTACGTTTCGTACTCGTAACGAAGGCAACACTTCAGCCGCCCGCAGCGGCCGGATATCTTGGTCGGATCCAACGTCGCCTTCTGCAATTTCGCCATTTTCATCGAGACGGGTGGCATCTTGGAGAGATGCGTGTTGCAACAAACCGGCTTGCCGCAGTCCCCGTAGTCCGCCAGCAACTTGGCCTCGTCGCGCACGCCGATCTGCCGCATCTCGATGCGCGTTTGCAGTTCCGCGGCCAGCGTCTTGACCAGCGCACGAAAATCGACCCGCTGCTCGGCGAGGTAGTAAATCACGATCCGTTCGCCGCCAAACAGATGCTCGATCTCCACCAACTCCATGTCGAGCCCCAATTCCTTGACCACCCGCTTGCAGATGGCAAATTCGTCAGGCTCCTGGGACTGGATGTGGCTGTATTCATTCACGTCGTCCGCCGTCAACAACCGCAGGACCTGACCGTGCGTGGGATCCTTGATCGCCCCCAGCGCCTGCGGTGTCGCCTCGCAAAGGACTTCACCAACTTCCAGCCCACGATTGGTTCGCGCAACGACCTCATTCCCGCGAACGTACCGGTCACCACCACGCGACGAGAGGACGCCCAGAGTTCTCATGGAACCGAATCGGACAACGTACTTCGGCATCGACGACTCATTCACGAAGTGCCAGGATTCCGGACGGAGAGGTCGCTCCGCCTGTGACGAGATGTCCCCGCCGGAGAAATGCCGGGACTGTGCAGTCGAGTATACTAGTGCACGGGCAAGCCAACAACTTGGGGCCCACGATGAGAAACGGCTTGAACCGAAGGGTCGGCACAACCCAGCGGGCGCTTTGCCCGTTCGCGGGCGCGCCGCTTGTCACCTGGCCGATTCAATGGCTCCCCTTCAACGACTCCCCCGTTCGCCCTTGACCGGGCACCGCTGCCGCCGCCAACTCGGCAGGACGAACCGCCAGACGTCGCGGCGCGAGCGGACTACGGTTCGTTTGCGTCAGCCTTCTTGGGCGGCGCCTTCGCAGCCTCCGGTTTCTTGTCGGCCGCTTCCTTCGCTTTGTCGGCCGCTTCCTTCTTCGCCTCAGCCGCCTTCTTGTCGGCAGCAGCTTTTTCGGCAGCAGCTTTTTCGGCCGCCTTCTTCTCGGCGGCTGCTTTCTCTTCCGCAGCCTTCTTTTCTGCAGCCGCCTTTTCTGCGGCCTTCTTCTCGGCAGCCGCCTTCTCGGCAGCCGCCTTTTCTGCAGCCGCCTTTTCTGCAGCCGCCTTTTCCGCTGCCATCTTTTCGGCGGCAGCCTTCTCTGCGGCGGCCTTCTCTTCGGCGGTCGGCTGCGGCGCCGGCTCGACCTGGTTCCAAGTCGTCTTCGGAGCCCACAGTTGGACGCCGCCCTTATGACTGCCTGTCGCCAGACGTTGCCCGTCCGGAACGTAGGCAACCGTCCATACGCTGCTCTCAAACCCTTCCAAAATCGAGCTTGGTTTGCGCGTTGTCACATTCCAAACTCGAACGGCGCGTCCGTAGTCTGAGCTTGCCAACTGCTGTCCATCGGCGGAAAACGCCAAGGAAGTGACCCAGTCACGGTGCCCATCCAACGTCGCCAGTTCTTTCCCGCCGGCGTCCCATAACTTGATCTTCCGATCGGCACCTCCCGTGGCGATCAGCTTGCCATCCGGGCTGTACGCGACGGCCCAAACCGCATCACCATGTCCTTCCAACTTGGCACTCTCCTTCGCCGCCTGCCAGTCCCAAAGCTTGACGGTCTTGTCCGTCGAGGCCGTGGCCAGCGTCTTACCATCGGGAGAGAACGCGAGGTCATAGACGGCGGACTCGTGGGCCTTCAACTCTTTCGTTTCCTTGTAGTTGGCTGCGTCCCAGAGCACGACCGTGCCATCCTCGCCGGCGGTGGCAAAATGGGTCCCCTGCGGATGGAAAGCTACGGCCCGGCACCACGACTTATGCTTCTCCAAATTGGCAACCGACTTTTTCTCGTCAACGCTCCAGACGATCACCTGTCCGTTGTATCCGGTTGTGACGAGCTTCTTGCCGTCCGGCGAAAACGCGACTGACCAGACATTGCTTTCGTGTCCTTCCAGATTGGCCAACAGCTTGCCCGTGGCCGCGTCCCACAGCCGTACTTCGCCGGGACGGTATTGCAGGCTCTGACCGCCGACCGTGGCCAGCAGCTTGCCATCCGGCGAGTAGGCCAGGTTCGTCACCCACCCGTCGTGCTCCAGCAATTGGTCGCCGGCCGCCTTTTCGCCAGCCGCCTTTTCGCCAGCCGCCTTCTCATCAGCCGCGATCGTGGCCGCGGACGCGGCCAGGACAAGGAACATAAGTGCAACCGAGGGAATGCCGCGCCGGAAAGCGGGCAGCGAAATCTTTAGACCACGGATCAACATGAAGATCTCCTTTGATGCGCCGGCCGCCTCACACCAGCGAATCAGCACGATAACAAGTCACACAGGGCGGAACTGGGACGCCGTTAAGTTGGACCGATTATACCACGTAGGAAACGGGGTTGTTCAAGGGCGACCGTCACAAAAAAATGGCTCCTCCCGGTAGCCGGCCGAGCCGTTCGGAAGCGCGCGATTGCGAGCCCGCCGGCAGTCCTTATACTGGTCTCCGCACGTCCATCGAGTGATCGCGCCGGTCGTCCCCGCTGCCGCTCCACGGTGATCGCGCCCTTCCACCACGTTTTCTTCAAGATGGTAAGCAAGCCCATGCCTGTTGCCCTGATCGTCCCTGAAATGCTCCAGGTGGCTGACGCGCCGTGCGTGCAGCGACTGCGCGACGCCGGCTTTGAAGTTCGTTTTCCCGGCAACCCGCAGATTGCTCGCGGGCAATGCAGCCAGGCCGAGTCGGTTGCCGAGCTGTCCGTGGCCCACGCCACGATCGCCGGCGGCGAGTCGTATTCCGCAACCGTCCTCTCGCAGCTACCCAACCTGCGGATTATCGCTCGCTGCGGCGTCGGCTACGATGCGGTCGACATTCCGGCGGCCACGGCACGAGCGATTCCCGTCACGATCACACCAAATTCGAACCGCGAGGCGGTCGCGGAACTGGCGCTGGCCCTCTTGTTCGGAGTTGCCAAGTCACTGGTTGCCAACGACCGGCAGGTGCGTGCCGGCAACTGGCCAAGACGTCCGCTCACACCTCTACGAGGCAAGACGATGGGTATTTTCGGGCTGGGCCGCATCGGTGCTGCCCTGGCAGGTCGCGCTCAAGCGCTCGGCATGCACGTTGTCGCCACCGAAAGCCGGCCCGACCCGCAGGTCGTCGAGCAATTGAAAATTGAGCTCGTCGGCTTCGATCACCTGCTCGCCCACAGCGACATCATCAGCCTGCACTGCCCGTTGAACGACGACACGCAAGGGCTGTTCAACGCGGACGTGTTCGCCCGCATGAAGCCGGGCAGCATCCTGATCAACACCGCCCGCGGCAAGATTGTGAACGAAGCGGACCTGATCGCGGCGTTGCAGGACGGGCACCTCGGCGGGGCGGGGCTGGACGTCTACGAAGCGGAGCCGCCAGCCAGAGACAATCCGCTGTTCAAACTGGACAACGTCGTGCTCAGCCCGCACATGGGCGGCGTCGACGAAATGTCGCTGGAAGCGATGGGGCTGGAAGCGGCCGAGTGCATCATCAAGCTGTTCCAGGGGGAATGGCCGATCGGGGCCGTTGTCAACGACAGCCTACAGCGGAACTGGACGGCCATCACGGGCTGACCGTGCACCTCAACCACGCAGAATCGGCCACTCGCGCGACTTGAGCTTGTCCACGAGAACGGCGACGACGATGACCGCGCCAAAGACGATCAACTGCGTGTCGTAGGCAACGTCTGTCAGCCGCATGCCGTCGCTGATCACGCCCAGAATCAAGGCGCCGATCAGCGTCCCCAGGACCTTGCCTTGTCCGCCCGCGAGGCTCGTTCCGCCCACGACCACCGCGGCGATGATCTGAAGCTCATAGCCCAACGCACCGGAGGCGCGGGCCGTCCGAAACAGGGAGGCGTCCAGGACACCTCCCAACCCGGCTAAGGCACCACACATCGCGTACGCGAACACAACCACGGTCCGGACGGGTACGCCCGACAGTCGAGCCGCCTCGGGATTGCCTCCGACAGCGTACAGGTACCGCCCCAGGTTGGTTCGTGACATCAAGATATGGGCGGCGATGTACAAGACGATCATGATGATCACAGGGTTGGGAATCCCCAGCAAGCTGTTGCCCGCACTCAGTTCGTGAAACAAGTCCGAATCGACGCGGACCGGCTTCGAGCCTCCAGCGACCTTGTGGGCCAGCCCGCGGGCAATCTGCATCACCCCCAGCGTGACAATGAACGCCGGAACCTCAAACCAGGTTGCCAGCATCCCCGAACCGGCGCCCAGCAATGCGCACACCGCCACGGCCAGCAGCCCGCACAGCACAAGCGAGACCAGGGTCGGCTCGGCTCCACCGGCCATCTGCCCGACCATCGAAGCCACGACGACTCCGGAAAGAGCGATCAGGCTGCCGACCGACAGATCAATGCCCGCCGTGATGATCACCATCGTCATCCCGATCGCGACTATCGCAGTAAGGGCCGTTTGATTGGCGACGGTCAGCAGATGTTGCGGCGTGAGGAACGTAGGCCAGGTGTAGCTATTCGGCGTGATCACATCCAACGCCCCGAGTGTCGGGAAGCTTCGCTGCAGTTCCTGCCGACCCGGCGGGAGCAGCAGGTCCCATCGTGCCGCCGCATACTGGGTGACGATCAGGTCGACCCGCGTTCCTGCCTCGCCCAACCGTTGCAGCTCGACCCTCGCATCCGCTGGACGGCCCGCGACCAGGCTTACAATCCGGCTGTCACCCGACTCGATGCCACGCGCCACGAAGTCCGCGAACCGCCGATCCTCGACGCCGCTGGGCACAATCACCATCACGTTTTGGGCCGTCGGTCGCGAGTTAACGAACCCCACGATCTTGGTGGCGGCACGCGCGCTGACCGGGTGCTGCTCATCAATGGTCGCCAGGCTGAAATAGGCGCAGAGCAGGATCAGCACGAAGACCATGCCATAGTTGGATACGAATCGTGATCGCAACAGCTGTTTCATTCACTCGCCCTACCGTGACCGACTGCCATCTGCATGATCTTCTCCTGGCTGGTCCCAGCGACGTCGATGATTTCGCCCTTGAGGCGTCCTTCATGCATCACCAGGATCCGGTCACTCATGCCAATCACTTCGGGAAGTTCGGAACTGATCATCAGAATCGCCTTGCCGGCGGCGGCCAAACGGTTCATCAACAGGTAGATCTCGAACTTGGCACCAACGTCGATCCCCCGTGTCGGCTCGTCGAAGATAATGACCTCGGCATCCCGCTCCAGCCATTTCGCCAACACGACCTTCTGCTGGTTCCCGCCGGAGAGCGTCCCGACGTCCTGCTCGCCCCCGGTGGCGCGAATCTGAAGGCTCTTAATATAGCCGGCCAGCGAGCGTGCTTCGGCGCGTTGGTTGAGGAACCCCAGGCGGGAGAACCTCCCCAGGTTCGGCAGGCCGAAGTTTTCTTGCACCGACTGCCCCAGAACCAGCCCTTGTGCTTTGCGGTCTTCGGTCAGCAGGCAGATGCCCGCCGCGATCGCGTCACGCGGCCGGCGCAGGCGGAGCGTCGCGCCGTCAAGCTCGATCGAACCCTTTTCCAACCGGTCCGCGCCGAAGATCAGTCGCGCCGTTTCCGTCCTTCCCGCACCGACCAGCCCGGTCAGCCCGACAATCTCTCCGCGCCGGACAGCAAAGCTGACATCCCGGACGGCGGTCCCGCGGGACAACCCACGGACCTTCAAACGCGGCTCACCAATCTCCGCTCGCTGCTTGGGAAACTCGTTTTCCAGCGTGCGCCCCACCATCAGCTCGATCATTTTCTCACGCGTCGACGCCGCAATTGGACGCGTGTCGATGTGCTGGCCGTCGCGCATCACCATCACTCGATCAGCGACTTCAAAGATTTCATCGAGCCGATGGCTGATGTAGATGACACCGATTCCCTCCGCCTTGAGTTCCCGAATGATCGTGAACAGGCAATCAACTTCCTGCAGTGTGAGTGTCGCGCTCGGCTCATCCATGACGATCAACTGCGCATTGGTGAGGAGCGCTTTGGCGATCTCCACAACCTGCTGTTGGGCAATGGTCAGGTCGCGACAGCGGGCTTCAACGTCGATCGGCACGCCAATCCGGTCGAACAGCGCGCGGGCCTGCGCGCGTTCCTCGCGAACGGAGAGCCACTGCAAGCCGCGGCCCTCTTGTCCCAGGAAAAGGTTCTCACGGGCTGACAAGTCGGGGACGAGATTGAACTCCTGGTAGATGATCGCGATCCCGGCCCGCTGCGCGTCCAACGGATGAGCAATGGTGCGGCGACGGCCCGCGACGACAATCTCGCCCGCATCCGGCGTTTGAGCCCCGCCCAAGATCTTGATCAGGGTACTCTTGCCCGCCCCGTTTTCACCGAGCAGCGCCAGCACTTCCCCGTGACGCAGTTCCAGGTCAATCCCTTGCAGGGCCTGCACGCCGGGAAACGACTTGCTGACGCCGGTCATCCGCAAGAGGCATGCGGGGACTTCCTCCGTCCCACCAGCTTGAGAAATCGAGTCACCCGCATCCATCGCTATTCCAGCTCGGGGTCCTTCTCCGCATCCGCCTTACGGTACAAGGCGGTCGGCAACAGGGTAACCCGCTCAAACTCTTCCCCCTTGAGATACTTGAGAATGTTCTCAATCGTCAGAACTCCCATCCTGTCTGGAAACTGGATCGGATCCGCGAAGAACTTGCCCTCCTTGATCGCCTGCTTGCCTTCCTTATGGCCGTCGAATGCCACGACGGTCACCTGGTCGGCCTTCCCGGCTTGTTCCAAGGCGGTGTATGCGCCGAGCCCCGACGGATCGTTGATTGCGAACAGGCCCGCCAGGTCCGGGTTTGCCTGGATCGCGGCCGACGTCACGCTGAAACCCAGATTTGGCTCGCCACCCCCGTCCTGCTGTCCCACGATCTCGATCTTCCCTTCGGTGCGGTCTTGATTGTACGCGTCGATCACGGCGCGAAATCCTTTCACCCGCAAGACACACGAGTTGGTCGAGGGGAAGTCGACAATAAAGACCTTGCCGCCCCGCGCGCCCAACGCTTCGATCATCGCCTCACCGGCCAGCCTTCCTCCCCCCTCGTTATCCGTCCCCACGTGCCCCGCGATCTCAATCCCCTCCGCCACGCACTGCGTATCGCAGGTGAAGACGGGGATCCCCTCTTCGTTAGCCCGTTTGATGCTTGGCCCGGCGGACAGGCGATCGCACGGATTCAGGACGATGGCCGCGACTTGCTTGTCGATGAACCCATCCAGGTGCTCGGCCTGCGCTTTCACGTCGCTCCCGGCGTCTTCGACGATCAGGTCGAACCCGGCCGCGGCCGCGTCGCGTTTGAGGTGATCCGCGATGATCTGAAAGAACGGATTCCCCATGTCCATGGCCGAGTACCCAATGGTCCCCCGCTTCTCGATCGTGGCCGCCGCGCCGTCCCCTTCGGCAGCCGCCCCCGTGGACGACGCGCCATCGGTCGACGAAATCGAAACATCCGCGCCGTTGCCCCCGCCACAACCGGGCAGCGCGACGCCGCCGGCGACGAGTGCCACAACCCAGCTCAAGTACTTGATCGTCGAACGGTGCATCCTGGTTGCCTCCCTCGATGGCTTGGATCAGGTTTAGCCTTACAAATGAGTCAAGTTTGAGCGACCAACGGGAGCGGACGAACATGCCGCGAGCGCCAGCTCGCTATTGGTCCGAGGCCCTGCCTCCCTTGTTCTTGTTTGACTGGCTGCCGTTACCACGGCGTCATGCCACCGTTTACGCAAAGCGTCTGACCGGTCACGAATGACGCTTCTTCGCTGGCAAAGTACAGGACGGCATCGCCGACATCGCGCGGCGTGCCCCATCGTCCCGCCGGGATCATCGCCAGGTACGCGTCCTTCGCCTCTTGCGGATCGTGGGCGTGACGTTCCGTAGGGATCCATCCGGGGGCCACCGAGTTGACCGTGATACCGTGCGGCGCCAGCTCGGTCGCCAGGCTGCGAGTCAATCCGATTTGGCCGCCCTTGGCGGAAACATACGCGACAAAGTCGCCGTGCGAGCGGTGGTAGACTTCGCTGGTAATGTTGATGATCCGCCCCCAGCGGGCCGCCTTCATCGGTGCCAGGCAGGCCTTGGTCAACAGAAACGGACTCTTGATGAAGAAGTCGATCATCGCCTGGCAATCCTGCCAGCCATACTCCTCGATCGGTTTCTGGGGCTGATCGGGGGTCGCATTCGGGACCAGGATATCGACCGCTCCCAGGGTCGTTGACACCTCGTCGACCATCCGCTGCACGTCACCTTCGCTGGCAGCATCCCCGCGAACCAGCAGCCCCTGGCCGCCGGCCGCCGTGAACTCGGCAAACGTCCGCGCGGCGACCTCTTCGTTATGCAAGTAGTTGAATGCCACTTTCGCGCCCGCCCGGCCCAGCGCCAGCGCGATGTCCTTACCCAATCCTCGGCTGCTGCCGGTAACCAGCGCCACGTGACCGTCAAGCTGAAAACTCATCGTCGACCTGTCTCACATCTCAATAGTAAGTTCTACCCGGCCCGTTATCTTATCAGGCACCGGGCCAAACTGAACCGGGCCAAACTGAACCGAAGCAGCGTCCGGCGTCCCGCCCATCGACGGCTTCCGGCCGAGGTCGCAGTCAGGATCGCTGGCTGAATGCGTGTCGCCGTTCTTGTTGCCAACCGGCGTCGCAGCGATGCCTTTGGCCGAACGGAGGGCGGCCCTGGTTGCCGTGATTGCTCGAACGGGCTCTACCGAGCCAGCATACGGATGCAGACCGGTGCCGGGATGTCGATCGTGTGTCCCGTGGGTGCGAGGTTGCCCCGTTCCTGGTCGATCCGGAACACCACGATGGTCCCCGAAGCCTGGTTCTCGGCCAGCAGAAATGTGCCGGTCGGATCGATGAAGAAGTTCCGTGGGGTCCGCCCGCCGGTCGGCTCGATCTCCACCAAGGCGAGACGGCCCGAATCGGCGTCGATGCGATAGACGGCGAGACTATCATGACCCCGATTCGACCCATACAGGAATCTACCGCTTGGATGGACACGAATCTCCGCCGTACTCAACCCCTTGCGATCGGCATCATCGGGGACCGTGGAGATCGTCTGCAATTCGGAAAACACGCCCCGCTGGGGATTGTAGGCCAACGCCGTCACGGTCAACGCCAGCTCGTTGATGACATAACCGAATCGGCCGTTCGGATGGAAGGCAAAATGCCGCGGGCCGGAGCCGGGCGCGACCGCAATCCCGGGCGTCGCATTGGCCGTTAACGTACCTCGCTCGGCATCAAACCGATAGACCAGCAGGCGGTCCAGCCCCAGGTCGGCGGCCACGGCAAATTTGTTGGCAGCGTCCAGGTTGATCGAGTGGGCATGGGGCCCTTTTTGCCGCGGTGTGATGCTGCTGCCCTCATGCTGGACCAGGGTGGTGATCTTGCCAAGTTGGCCGTCGCTGCCAATCGGCAGACTGGCAACACTGCCACCGGTGTAGTTAGCGACCAACAGGTGGCGCCCCGACCGATCGACCACGATGTGACAGGGCGCCGCGCCGCCGGAAGATTGTTGGTTGAGCAGTCGCAGGCTGCCGTCCGTCGCCGAAATGGCAAAAGCGCTCACCGCGCCGGCCGGCGTGCCCTCGAAATCGCCGACCTCGTTGACGCAGTACAGAAATCGCCCCGAAGGATGAAGCGCCAGAAAGGACGGATTGTCGACCCGCGCTGCCACCCCCAGGCTCTGCAACGCGCCGGTGGCCAGATTCAATTTACAACGATAGATCCCCTCGCTCTTTGTCCCCCGCGTGTAGGTTCCCACATACACCATCATCTCCGCCGGCGGCTTGGCTTCGGCGCGTGGCGTCCAGCAACAATGGCCCCCAACAAGCCAGCCGGCGAACAAACAAACGAGGGTGACCTGAATTCGGAACTGCTGAATGCGGCGCATGGGAGACCTCGTGCTGGCAGGGTTCAGTCAGGGAGGGAAGTGGGCAATCCGTATCCGGCCGGAAACATCGGGGAAGCAGTCGAGCCAACCTGGTGGCGATCGCATCTCATTAAAGCCGGTGGCCGAGCGAATTACAAATCACGCCACAGGCGAGCTTGGCGGCGCCGATCGCACCTGGGGAGAGATGATACAACGGCCCACCGTGCTGGATCACGTGGACTATGTCCGGCGCTGGTGCTGCCAGGCGATACGGCGGAGACGATGGGGTGCATCGCAACAACTCACGATGGCCCGGCCGGTGCGCCACCCGTGCGGCTGTTCACGCATCCTGGCGGAATCTCAACACACGGCTTCACAACGCCGGTGCCGAATGAGGTTTCACGACCGCTTGGGGATCGGCCGCCCCATCGCTTCCAACAAGATCTTGATGTCTTTCCAGGTCTCCGTTTTGGCGGAAGGATTGCGCAGGAGGTAGGCGGGGTGATACGTGACCACGACCTGAATCCCTCGATACGTGTGCAACTGGCCTCGCAATCTGCCGACCGGGGTGGTGGTCTCCAGCAGCGACTGGGCGGCGATCGTGCCCAGACAGCAGATAAACTCTGGTTGGATCGCCTCCAACTGCCGCTCGAAAAACCGCCGGCAGTTGGCCACCTCGTCCTTGGCCGGATTTCGATTCCCGGGCGGGCGGCACTTGAGCACGTTGAGGATATACACCTCTTCGCGGGTCATGCCCATGCCCTTGGAAATGATGTCGTTCAGCAGCTTACCGGCGCGACCCACGAACGGCTCGCCTGCGCGATCCTCGTCCGCACCCGGCGCCTCGCCAAAGAAGCAGAGGCGTGCTTCCGGATTCCCCACACCGAAAACCGTTTGGGTACGATGCGCGACAAGCTCCGGACAAAGCTCGCAACCAACAACCTCCTGTTGGATCACCGCCAATTCCTGATCGTGCAACGCGCGTCGCGATTGACCTGCCGGGGGCTTGCTGGGGGCAGGCGTGGATGCCGACGACGGAGCGGATGCTTTTTGGCGAGGCAACGGGGTCTCCTTGACGGTTGGCGACACCGCGGCCGATTCGACCGCCGCATCTTGCCTGGTCTCTGGTGCCGGCAGCTCGCTGACGACCGCTTTGGGCAGATATCGGACGCCGGCCCGCTGCAGAGTTTCCAGCCGCTGCAAGGCGATCCGCTGAAGGCGTTCCGTTTCTTCCGACATTGGCACTGAGACGTGTTCGCTGTGTTAACTTCCGAGCATCCCCGGGCGGATCCGGTCCGGGCAGTATACCAGCCCCGGCAACCGGCGAGCATCCCTCGAATCGCAACCCGGCAATCAAGTCGTCGACAACCTCGAATCTTCATCAGCCGCGCTAGATGGCTTGTATCAGGTTTCGCTTTACAAATGAGTCCAGTTTGAGCGACCAACGGGAGCGGACGAACATGCCGCGAGCGTCAGCTCGCTATCGGTCCGAGGCCCTGCCTCGCTAGGGTTCGAGTCCATACTGCTCAAGCTTCTTGCGCAGCGTTGTCCGGTGCAGGCCGAGGACCCGGGCGGAAGCGGCAAACTGGCCAGCGTGCTCTTGAATCACGCGGCGGAAGACGACCGGTTCCACCATAGCCAGCAGCGCCTCGTACAGTTTGCCGGCCGCCTGCTCGTCTGCCAGCCGCGACTCGGTCCATTGCGTCAGGAGTCGTGTGATCTGAAGATCGACCGCTGCCGGAAGATCGGCCGGCGCCGGACGCGGTAAGCGATCGGCTGGAGGAAGATGGGTAACCTCGATCAGTCCGCCACGCGACACGATCAGGGCATGCTCCATCGCGTTTCGCAACTCACGGACGTTCCCATACCAGTCACGCTCTCGCAGGGCCTGGCAGGTTGCGGCGGCGAGCTGCGCCGGGGGCCGATCCGGGTCGGCCAGCTCGCGCAAGGCATGCTCCGCCAGCGGCACGATGTCATCCCGCCGATCGCGGAGCGGCGGCAGATCGATTTGAAAGGCCGCGATCCGGAAGAAGAGATCGTGGCGAAACCGGCCTGTCTGCACCAGGTGGTGCAGATTCTGGTGCGACGCAGAGACCAGGCGAAAGTCCGCCGGAACAGGTTCGCTTGCACCCACGGGCAGCACTTCTTTCTGTTCGAGTGCCCGCAACACCTTGACCTGGACCGGCAAGGGAATCTCGGCGACTTCATCCAGAAACAGGGTCCCGCCATCCGCCTGCGGGAGCAGCCCGACCCGAGCCTGGTCGGCACCGGTGAAGGCACCGCGCACATGCCCGAACAACTCGCTCTCCACAAGCGACTCGCTCAGCGATGCCATGTTCACTACGACGAACGGCGTCTCGCTGCGTCGACTGAACTTGTGAATCGCGCGCGCGGCCAGCTCCTTGCCGGTGCCGCTTTCCCCCTGCAGCAAGACGCCGGCGTCCGAGTCCGCGGCCAACGCCAGTTGGTTGAAGACTTCCTGCATGATGGGCGCCTGGGCAACAAAGCCTTCCACCGGCTCCACCGGTGCCTGCTGCCGAGCGGGGGCGGCAGGCGCCAGCGCACGCTCGAGTGCACGGCGCATCGCCGCCAGCTCAAACGGTTTGACGATGTACTCGAAAGCGCCGTTGCGGACCGCCTGCACCGCAGTACTCATGTCGCCGTACGCCGTCATGACCAGAATCGGCACCTGGCCGGCAAGTTCCCGGAGGCGATCCATGGCGGTCAAGCCATCGACACCGGGCAACCGCACATCGATCACGATCACGTCCGGCTGATCCTGGGCCGCCAATCCGAACGCCTGCTCGGCCGATGCCGCCACTGCGACGTCACAGCCCATCTCTTCGCCCAGGCGGCCAATCCCCCAGCAGATCGATTGTTCGTCATCCACGACCAGCAGTTTCGGCACGTTGCTACTCCTCGTTGGCTGTGCCCGCAGCGACGAAACCCGGTGTCGCTGCCGGTGACACGTCGCGCGGCAGGTTGATGCGAAAGACCGTGCGGCCCTCCCGGCGCTCCCAATCAATGGTCCCACCGTGATCCACGATGACTTGTCGGGCAATCGCCAACCCCAGCCCGACGCCGTCCGGCTTGCTGGTAACGAACGACTCGAAAATCCGCTCGGCAATTTCCGCCGGCGGTCCGGCCCCACTGTCGGAAACGGTGAGAACGAAACGCGGCCCGTCCGGCTGCAGCCGGACCTCGACGTGTCGTTGTCCAACGGCCGCGGTCGCGGCCGCCTCGACGGCGTTCAAGAGTAAGTTGAGAATGACATGTTCCAGCGCGTCACGTTCCCCACAGATCGCAACCGACCGATCCACGTCCACGAAAAACTCCACGCCCCCGTGCTTGGCGGCAGGAGCGACCAACGGCAACAGGTCATCAAACAACGCGGCCATGTTCAGGTGCTGCGGCGGGCGCGATTGCCGAGCGCCCAGCGCCAGGAACCTGCGAATGTACTTCTCCATCAAGACCAGCTGCCGCCGTGCAACATCGAGACTCTCGCCGGCCCCGTCAGCCTGGCACTCGGCATGATGGATATCGATCGCCAACCGAGCGCCGGTAGCCGAGTTTCTGAGCTGGTGCGCGAGCGCCCCGCCGAGTTGCCCGAGTGTCCTGACTTGCTCCGTGCGGCGGATCGTCGCTTCATAAGTGTCGAGCATCCGGGCCATTTCGTTGACCGCGACGGAGAGTTGGCGAATCTCGTCCCGCGTTGACGGCAACGCCACCGGTTCAAATTTCCCCTCGGCGATTCTTGCCACCTGGTCACGGAGACCGCTGAGTGGCCGGGTCACGCGGGCCGCAATCCAACTGGCAGCCGCAGCCACCAACAACAGGGCCAGGATCCCGATCACCACGGTCGGTACCGCGGCGGCCTGCCGCTCCCGCGCCAGCCGGTCCTGCGAGTAAAAAATGTGCAGCACCTCGCCGGCCTCGGACTGAGCGCGGGAGCGAAGTCGAAAGATGGCGTGGTAATACGGATCACCGCCGATGGATATCGGCTCCGAAAGGAAAAGGCGTTCGGCGGCAACCGACGAGCTCGGATCGGGCAGGTCATCGGACCGCCACTCAGTACGCGTCGTCGCATGAACGTGGCCTCGACGGTCCACCAGGACAAACTCGGCCCCCGCGAAACCCTTCATCTGCTGCAGCACGCGGTCCGTAAGCGGAAAGCTGGACTGTTCGAGCGTTCTGGCGACGCTCCGCATCTGCCCCTCAATCGCCGCAACCTGGCGAGAGGCAGACCAGTAGATCTGGAGACCGCTGAGCCCGCCCACAGTGACCAGCACCAGCAGAATCATGGGGAGCATGATCTGGACGCGAAGAGGCCAGGTTGGTCGGTCGGATGGTGCCATCATGCAATCATAGAACTGGCCGTATTCGGTCGCAATCGAAGAGCCTCGGTCGTTGAGGTTGAGCCGCCTGCGAGACTTGCCCTGCCTCCCCGCGGAAAACCGCCGGTCGGTTAAATCGACACGCATGTCGCGCCGATCGACACTTGGCACCCCCGGCGGCGGCGAGTGATGTCGATTCAAGCTAAATGCGGTTGGCACCCGTTTTGCACGGTTGGTTGGTAGGGTTGAAGCGCAACCCAAGGCAAACTCCAAAACGCCTGGCCGCCAGGCACCTCCATGAAAGCCACCATGAAGAATCCATCCCTGCCCCCGCCGGCCGCTCGGCGGACCGCGTTTACACTCGTTGAGCTGCTGGTCGTGATCGCCATCATCGGGATCCTGGTCGCCCTCTTACTGCCTGCCGTCCAGGCCGCCCGCGAGGCCGCCCGCCGAATCCAGTGCAAAAACAACTTAAAGCAGTTGGGACTGGCGATCTTGAACTATGAGTCCACCTACCGCGCGATCCCGGCCAGCGCGGTCGTCAATCTCAACGTGACCTCAACCGGCAATAACGGCTCCTGGGGCGTGCATGGGCGTATCTTGAATTTTCTGGAACAGGATAGTCTTTACGACGTCGTCGATATCAACACCGCCTGGGACTTCCAACAGCCGATTCACGCCCTGCGAATCCCCACGTACGTTTGCCCCAGCGATCCGGGCTCACAACGGGTTCGCGACCCGGGCAACGGCAAGGTCCACCTGGTGCCGACCAACTATGGCTTCAACTTTGGAACCTGGTTTGTTTTCAATCCGCAGACGCGACAGGGCGGCAACGGCGCGTTCTTTCCCAACAGCCATTTGCGGCTGGCAGAGTTTACCGACGGGACCACCAACACCATGCTGGCCGCCGAGGTCAAGGCCTGGACGACGTACACCCGCAACGGCGGACCCGGCACGACGACGATGCCGAGCGACGCGGCGGGAGCCGCGGCCATCGTGACCACGGGAGCGCAGATCAAAGGGACCGGCCACACCGAATGGCCGGATGGACGCGTCCACCACACCGGCTTCACCGCGACTCTCACGCCGAATACGTTTGTCCCCTTCGTAAACGGCGGAGAGACCGTTGACGCCGATTACAATTCCTGGCAGGAGGGCAAGAACGGCGCGGCCGGCAGCCCGACTTTCGCCATCGTCACCTCCCGTAGCTTCCACCCGGGCGGCGTGAATGTTGCCCTGATGGACGGCTCGGTCCGCTCCATCGCTGAGACGATCGATCTCCCAGTGTGGCGCGGCATCGCCACCCGCCAAGGTGGAGAGATTGCGTCTCCTTGAGCTCACGGTTTCACTGATCCCAGAAACCACCGGACGCGAATTCATTTCGGCTGCGATGTGAAGTGTGGCGGGTAGTCTTGCCGCAAACGATTATTGCACAACGCCTTGCGATGAACCATCATTCGTGCATGCATGATCCAGGATCGAGATGGGAGACCTGCGGTCGTCGGTTTCGGCGGGGTCATGAGACCCGCGCCGAGCAATCGGGAGACCCGCGCCGAGCAATCGGGAGACCCGCGCCGAGCAATCGGGAGACTCGCGCCGAGCAATCGGGAGACCTGCGGTCGTCGGTTTCGGCGGGGTCATGAGACCCGCGCCGAGCGACTTGGAGACTCGCGCCGAGCGACCGGGAGGCTCGCGCGGATCGGCGGCTAGCCGCCGATCGCGTAGAGTCGATCGCCGCGGCGGAGCAGGACTTGCCTGCCGACAATTGCCCCCGCATACAGGGTTGGCCCCCCGAAGTTGCCGCGGGAAGCAGCAGGTTCGGCGGCTGACTTGTTCACCCACAAGTGATTCACGGCCAGTTCCTGGAATTGCTTCCCCGACTGCAGCACCGTGGTCGTGCCATCTTTTCCAAACAGGTAAATCCGGTCATCGACGGCGACAGGCGTCGCCCAGATGCTGCCGGCCGACCGTTGGGCGTACAACTGCTCACCGGTTTCCAGGTCCAGGCAGTAGACAACACCTGATCGATTGACAAAGTATGCCAGGCCCTGATAGGCGATTGGCGAACCGAATGAGCTTGTCGCTTTCGTTGCCCGCCAGACGAAACTTGCCTGAAACGCTCCGCTCGCCGTCGTCTCGATTTGAATCACGCCATTCGACTCGGCGGCGCGGCTGGCGTTGGCCGTCTCACCTCGCCCGACGCTGGCCCCGATCAAGAAGCGGCCGTCTCCCAGTGGAATAGGCGTGGGCGTGGTGTTGCCCGTAATGTCATCGAACGTCCATAGCCGCTTGCCGGATTCGGGGTCGAGGCCGGCAATCTTTCCCGAACCACTCAGCACCAGGTGCGTCCCTTCCCCGACCGGTACCAACCGCGGGCTGCTCCACGATGTGACGCCTAAGCCGTCCACCTTCCAAACCGTCGCACCCGACTTCTTGGCAACCGCCAGCACATAGGGCCCTTCATCCCGCTCGACCCAAACGTAAACGTGGGTCTCATCCTGCTCCAACGACGAACCGAGCCCGTGCCGCGACGCGATCGCACCAAACTCTGCTACCAGATCACGGGTCCAGCGGAGTTGGCCCTGATGATCCAGGGCAACCAGATTGCCGCCTTCAAAAAACGCGATCACCCCGTCCGCATCGCAGACCGGCGTGGGCGCCGCCCGACTGACGTACAACGTGTTCTTCGTGGGCGAACTGTTCTTCGCCTCGTGCACCCAGAGCCGCTTGCCGCTGTGGCGATCAAACGCTTCGACGAACAACTTTTCCTTGAGCTCCCCCGCGGTCGAGGTGACATAGACCTGATCCGCCTCGACAACAGGGCTCGATTGCCCATATCCGGCTAACGCAACATCCCAAGACACTCCTTGGTCCGGTGACCATGTCTGGGGAGCCGGCGCGCCGTGACGCGTCAAAGCGCCTCCGTTTTGAAAACCGGTCCAGGAATCTGCTGCGGATGCCCGGGTGGCGGCGAAGCCAAGCATTGCAGGCAACATACACAACGAAAGCAGAACACGGCTGAGACATTTCATCGAGGGGTTTCCAATAACAGAGCAATTTAATGCGGACTCGCCAGGCAGTAGCAGGGCCACAGCCAAATGGGGAGCGTGCCAAAATCGGTTCCGATTTGGCTGGTCGCTCCCGAAGCCTGCGCGCACCGTGCGCGCAGCTCACATGGCAAAAATCTATCCAAGCTTCCTCGGCTTGCATAGCAGTTTCTTGGAGTCGGCGACACGCCCACACTTGCGGCAGGTGTGTGTCTCCATCAGGATGCCCAACGCCAGATTCTTCTCGTTGGTCGTTCGAGACTTCTTGGATTTACAAAGCTTCTTCGACATCGCGTCTATTTTCCCAAAATGAGCTTTCCGTTGCGGGTTTCTCGTAAACGGTATACTTCGCCGTGATGTGATATCAGGACTTCCTTTTCCCCGCCGAGGATTTCGTCAGACGCGACGAGCCGCTGCTGGGGAAGCCCGCCTCCCGCCTGACTCAACTCGGCCTGCTGCTGGTTCTTTGGGTCCATCATCGTATCCATTACCCTGGCCCGGACGATTCATCAGCCGTCGGGCGTTAGCCCCGGTTGCGTTGATCGCATTGCAAACCGGACGCTAACGCGTTCCGGCTGAGATGCGAGGCGCCGCGGGTACGTTCACCGCAAATGACTGCGAAACAGCGACTTGCACTGAAGACTTGTTCGTTCATAAATAGTCGACCTTCGCCGGATCTCGGACGAATACTCAGTCAGCCGAGGCAGACACACGGCTCAGATCAATCACGTCCACTTCCTCGAATTTGCCCACGGACATGCTGGCGCCGCCGATAGAAACCAGCTCCGCGTCCGACAGCGGCAACATGCGATGAAAGAAGCGGGCTCGCTCCAGTTCGGTAACGACCTCCCACGCCGTCCCGTCAGTGCTCAGCCGCTGCAGCTTGCCGCTGTAGGTGCTCGCATAAAGACGGCCTCCCGTGGCGAAGGAGGAGGAACCGAAGCCGTCCATCGGCTTCCCCTGCAGATTCGGGCCCTGGGACCACTTGCCGGTCGCCGGGTCGAAGATATCAACCCGCGTCGTGGGTCCACCTTTTTCTTGCATGCCGCCGATCGCGTACACCTTCCCATCGTGTACGGCAACGGAAAGTGCCCGCCGCTGAAACGGCGGCTCCGGCAGCGGCTCCCAAGCGGGATTGGCGGCGCTTAAGTCGAGCACATGGGCCGTCTTGTGCCAGACGCTCTCCGCATCGCCGGCCATCTTCCAGCCGCCCACAACATAGATCTTGTCACCCAGCACGGCTGCGTCAAACGACGAACGTGGCTCGGGCAACGGCGACATCTCCGTCCACTTCTTCGTCGCCGGATCAAAGCAGGCGACGTTGGCTTGCGACCAGAGATCGTGGTCCTCGCCTTCTGCGTTCCTGGCCGAGAATCCGCCCAGGCGATACAGCTTACCGCCATGGGCGACCATGGCCAGACCTTGCAGACCGGGGCCCTCCGCAACCGGCACCCACGCCTTGGGCTGCTTCAGATCCAACCGCTGCAGGGTCTTCGCCTGGGCACTTTTCGAGTACGCATGAGCGCCTCCCTTGTGGCCGCCGTAGAGATAAAGGGCGTCGCCCAAGACGGCCGCCCCGAAGCTCGTCACCATCTCCGGAATGACCGGGTACCGATCGGTCACGACCTTGACCGCCGGCTTCCCGACTCCCGTCGAATTTTCACCTTCCTGGCCGCAGACACGCGCGGCAACCGGTTGAAAAAGAAGAACCGCAGCGGCCAGCAGGACCGGCGTTCGTCGTTGTATCATCTCAATACCTCGTCAGTGTGTGTTGGAAGATGTCGGTCTTCAGGTGGATTTCGTCAGACCGGGATTCGCGAGTCGGCGACCGTTACACTCCGGGCAAATCATCAGGAAGATCCCTCTGCCGTTCCGGAATCACCGTCTCGACCATGAACCGGTGCCAGGCAGGGTCATTCCTCAAGCTGGGGTCGGCCAGCCTCAAACGCGAAAAACTTGACTCATCATACTTTTCGTTGACGGGTAGCCGGCGCCACTCTGCCACGCTCAACGGCGTCGGTGCCGCGGGTGTCACTGGGACCGCGGAATCGTTGCTGCAGCCAAGCATCCCGCAGACTGCCAGCAGCACGGACCAAAACCCAATACCTTTCATGTTTCCTGCTCTCCCCAGCTTGGACCACGAACAAACGGCAAGCCCGCCTGAGATGTGATGCGAAGTGCGTCACAGCCAACCGCGGTCGGCGACCCGCGCCGAACCGTTGTGTTCACGATGCTATGGCAGTTGGGCAACCTCGCCGCCGGCACGTGTTGAAACGGCCTGATAAACCGAGTGGTCGATCGTCTCCGTCACGAAGCGGACGGAGCCGTCGGTCAAAGCAAACTCGACACCGCCCGGATGCTGGCTACGGAAGCAGCCGTAGGTGCCGGCGGTGGTGGGGATGTTGTGGTCGTTGAGCTTCCGGTTGGACGTCCCCCACGAGTAGCCGATGTAGCCGTAGGCCCAGACGGCCCCCATGTCGGTCGAGGGAACGCCACGCGGCATAAAGTCGCTTTCGCCGGCCAGGAAGGTGTTCGAAGTCCCGTCGGTGATGTCGGCGAAACGGGTCGGCCTGCGGTGATTCGGCCCGGCGGCGGCGGGCGGTGCGATGTGCGTCTTGATCGGAACGATGGCCCCATCAAAGGCAGGCTCGCCGCCCGGAAAGTAGACCCCGTAGTGCAACATCACCGAGCTCGGTGTGCCGGCAGAAAACAGGTAGCTGCTGGGGGCACGATTCTCCGCCGCGCCCAACGGACCGGCAGGCAGCACCATGCTGGGACACAGGTAGGTAGGAATCACCTGCTGCTGCAACAGGGCATTCGTCCACCCGTCGCCGTCATGATCGTCCGTGCTATTTCGCGGCTCTTCGTTATCCCACCGCTGAGCCATCGCGTCCGCTTCAAGAAACGGCAAGATCTGTATGAAACCGGTGGACCAGGTATCTCCGCTGTCTCCCTCCAGGCGGTCGCGCGTGGCGTACGGAAACTCCTTGTAGGTGTCGTGAAAATTGTGGGTCGCCAGGGCAACCTGCTTGAGGTTGTTGCCGCACGACATTCTCCGCGCAGCTTCGCGCGCCGACTGCACGGCCGGCAGCAGGAGGGCGACCAGGATCCCGATGATGGCAATCACGACCAGTAACTCGACCAAGGTGAAGGCCCTTCGGCCTCGACGACGATGCAACGACATAGCTCACTCCCAGTTGGCGCGATGATTCTGAACTTCCCGAGCGCACGATTCGCTGGCGGGAAAAATCGTCGGGCGTGGCTGGCTGCCCCAGGAGTGCAGGTGGCGGGCTTCGTCACGACGTGGCTCAATCCTTATTGACACTGAGTCTCAATATCTTTAGCTGCGGCCGGTCGTTTGTCAACAAGCCAGCAGAATATTTTCGCCGCAGGCAGCAATCGAGCGGATTCAGCCTAAAGCCCGCGCAGCGCCGCAGAGGCCGACGGCCAATCCACGTCCCATGACCGGGTCGAGAGGTCCACCCCGGACCATCGCTCGCAGCGCGGCTACTCGCCGGCTGCCTCGGGCGCGGGCAGCGAGGTTGCGGTCGCTGCCGCTCGTTTCGTGGCCAACCAGACCAACCCCGCTCCGATCACCGCGACCACGGCCGCCGTCGCCAGCCAGGCGGTCGGCAGATGCTCCTGCTCCTGGACGCCCCAGCCAAGGGCAGCCAATTCGTCCTGGTAGTGCAGGACCGTCAACAACAGCCCGTTATGAAAGGCATGCAGGATGACGCCTGGCAGAAGACTCCCGCTACGGACGCAGACCCAGCCGAGCACCAGCCCCATCATGGTGCTGGGAATAAACCGCTCCACCGACAGCGTGTTGGTGGTAATCACGTGAAAGGCGCCGAACAGAATGGCGGAGACCGCCACGGTTTTCCAGGGACCCATCGATTGGCGGAGGGAGCTGAACAGGTAGCCACGAAAGAAGAACTCTTCGCAAACCGCCGGCGTAATCGCCAGCGCCAGCAGAATGACGGCCAAGGGTACCTGCCGGAGTCGTTCGATCTGCGCCTCGGCCGCCGCCACCTGCTCCTTGCCCAACGAACTGAGGCCGACCGCCTCCTCGGCCAGAAAGATCTCGTGGGCGAACGGCCACACGGATACTCCCAGCGCGAGGGCGCCGATGAAAACCAGGGGAGCGGCCGCACGCAACCGGAATCCATCCGCCAGCCGGACGTGCTGTGCGAATGCGAACAGCAGCGAGACCCCGATGAAGAGAACCGCCAGAGCGGCCGCCGCCAGGGCCAGCCACAAGGTCATGCTGACCTCAGAGAATGTCCGCAGCGCATTGGAGACCAGAAAATTGGCGGGAAACAGGACGGCCAGGCAGGCCATCGCGCCGGCGATCGGTGCCGCGCCGCGCGACTGCCGCGGCCGCCGCCAGAGGTCTGACCAGGTCGATTCGCTGCCGTAGAGGATGGCGTCCGTACCAAACACGCGGGCCGCCACCGTCAGAGCGGCAATCGCGTACAGCATCGTCGAGAAGACGGCCACGCAGGCCAACACCGGGTCCACGTTTGACTCGAAGATGTCCCGAGCCAGCAGGACCACGTTGACCAGCGGCGTGATCGCCAGGATCCCGTTAAATTCGAGTTCCGGCATCAGGCTCATGATGCCGGGCGCCAGCGCCAACAACATGACGGGAATCAAGTACGCCTGGGCTTCTTTGAAGCTCCGCGCAAAACTGGTCAGCGCCAATAGGACGGCGGAAAAAAATGCGGCGAACAGGATCAGCAGCGCAAAGACCTGGGACACCAGCGTCGGCGAAAGCCCTTCCCCCCCGAACAGCATCGGTCCCAACCCGGTCGCCATCAGGGTCACCGTCATCGCGACCAGGTTCGCCGTCGCGGTAAACAGGGCCACGATCAGGACGGCGATGTACTTGGCCACCAGCAACCCCAAGCGGGGAACCGGGGCAGCCATCAAGGTCTCCATCGTGCCCCGTTCACGTTCGCCGGCAGTCAAGTCGATCGCCGGATAGACCGCGCCGGTGATCGTCATCAAGATCAGGATCAATGGTACGACGGTCGTTAACGAAAAGGCGGATCCTGTCTGGGGCACCGCCGAGCGAACGACGCGGGTCGGCAGTTCGGGCCGGTACCCCATCCGCGGCAAGGTCCGCTTGATCAACGGGATCGCCATGACTTCGCGAATATATTGCCGATTAATGGCGTTCAGACGTTTCTCAATGAACCGCACGCCCGTCATGCTCAGCGCCGACTCATCCCGGTAAATCAGTTCGCAATCAAACGGGGCGCGAGGCCCCTTGTCCTTGCCTGCCCCACCGCCGGCATCGCCGCTCACGCGAATGCGCACGCCCACATCAATGGTTCCGTCCGCGACGCGATCATGCAGGTTGCCCACCTCCGTAATCGAAAGCTCGGGCTCGGCCGCCGGATCGGGCAACCCGATGGCCGCTGGGGCCGACCGATCCGCGGGTGCCTGACGGTTGCCTTCTTCCCCACGCAGGATGATGTCGCCCGCCGAAAGATATTCGGTGAGTCGATTGCCGGCCTCCGCCGATTCCACGCCCACGTAAACTTGAATCGTGCCGGCCGATTGAAGTGACGTCACCAGAAACTTCTGGAAGATCATATTCAGCAACGGATAGACCAACAGCGGCATGAAGACCAGCGTCATGATCGTCCGGCGGTCGCGGAGAATCTCCCGCAGTTCTTTCAGGCACAACCGCCAGAGGCGTCCCAGCATGGTCCGCTGGACACGAACGCCGCCGGTCGCTCGGGCCGTCGCGGCCGTCGGTTGATTGGGATCGGTTGAGCTACTCATAGGGCAATGGCGGCATGCCGGTGCATGATGGTTCAGGTCGAGGCGTTCCGGCGCGCAACACCAGGCGTCCAGGCGGGCATGGCAGCCGGTGGGCGAATCATCGGTGGGGTACGATCGTTGCGGTCAGGCCTCCGCATCGCTTGCTCCGTTCGCGGTGACGTCGCCGGCAACGGCAGGCGACTGGGCGGCATCGCCAACAGTCTCCTGTTCGTCCCGGCGGAGGAAGCTGAGAAACATTTCTACCAGGGTATCGCACGAGGTCGCGCGACGGAGGTCAGCGAGCGACCCTTCGTGCAACATGTCGCCGCGGTGCATCAGCCCGAAGCGATCGCAGAGACGTTGGGCTTCATCCAGGCGATGCGTGCTGACAATCACCGCTTTGCCCTGCTCACGGAGCAGCTCGATGTAGTCGAACACGACCTTGCTGCCGATCACATCCAATCCCCGCGTCGGCTCGTCAAGCAGCATGACCGGAGGATCGTGGATCAGGGCGCGAACCAGCGTCACGCGCTGCTTCTGGCCGGTGCTCAAGTTCGCACAGCGGCGATCCAGAAAATGGTCGATTTCCATCACTTCGCCAAGCTGCTGCAGCCGCTGCCTGGCCAGCCCTGTCGGGACGCCGTAGAGGTCGGCGAAGAAGAGGATCATCTCCCGCACGGAGAGCCAGGGATAGACGCCGTCACTGGCAGAGACCAGCCCCAGCCGTGACTTCACTTCGTCCGGAGCTTGGGAGGTGCGGAACCCTTCCACTTCGGCAAATCCCTCATCGGGCGTCAACAGACCGACAATCATCCGCAGCGTCGTGGTCTTCCCCGCCCCATTCGGACCGAGCAGCCCGTAGACTTCTCCCTTGGCAACGGAAAACGAAAGCCCATTGACGGCCCGCACCTGGTGGCCTCCCGCGTCGAAGCACTTAACGAGTTGGCAAACTTCAATCATGTGGGCGAATTGTAGAGCCAGATTGGCCGGAGACAACGCGTCTTATTCGGGAAACACCACCTCGAGCCGTTGCAGATTTGCCTGCATGATTTCCAGGAAATCGCCCTCCGGACGATTTCCGCAGGTCAGGTAGACGACGCTGGCCACCCCCTGGTCCGCTAGTCTTTCCGCCGTTTCGGCGATCGGCTCCGCCTCCCACAGCATCCACGCCGCCGGATGTGCGGCACGCAGCTCGACCAACTCGGCCCACTGCCGGTCCGTCGGAATCTCTCCCGGCTCCCAGTCCAGGCTCCGCAATTTCCAGCCGCCGCGGCGGGCCAGGTACTGATAGACCGGATGCGATGCCAACAGGGGCTGGCCTCGGTACCGCGAACAGACGGCCTCTAGCTGGCGGTCAAGTTCTTCCAGGTCCGCCTGCAAGGCCCGCTTGTTTGTCTCCAGCGACGAACGCTGGTCCGGCAGCAACCGGAGCAGTGCCCGGTGAACCTCCGTTGCCTGTGCCAGCGCCAGTTGGGGATCGAGCCACGTGGTCGACGCAAACCCTATGTGCGAATGCTCGCCGCCCGGCCCGTGCGCATGGACGACGCCGTCGGATACCTGAATCAGCGCATCGGCATACGACTTCGACGTGTTGACAATTCGCGTTTGGGGCAGAGCGACCCGCTTGATCCACTTGGCGTATCCGGCACCGCTCAGAAGAATCAAATCGGCGTCCTGGTACTGGGCCAACGCGGGCTCGTCCGGCGTCCAGAAGGCGGGGTCCACGTCGGCCGGCGCGGGAAACGCGACTTCCACAAGATCGCCACCGAGCCGCTCGGCGAAGTAGGCCAGCGGGTAGTTGACCACCAGGATCCGCGGCTTACCGGCCCCTGCCTGGAAGGCGGTTGCCGCCTGGCTCCCCGAGCCCCGTTCGGGACCGCAACCGCCGCTCCAGGCAATGAGTCCGGCACAGGCCGCAGATACCAGCCACCGGCCGACGCCACTGGGACTCCCTCTGCCCATCGGTCACATGCCCCGCGTGCTGGTTTCGAAATTCAGCCTCTGCTCGTCGAGCACATCCATGTGGGTAATCTTCCACGCATCATCGCGCGACTCGATCTGAAACAGGGCCTCATACTGGTTGGTCCGAGTGTGCAAATGTCCCCAATGCTGGACCGTCCCGCGTACGGTCCAGGTGCACCGATAACTGAAGCTGCCGTCCCCGCGGTCGGCCGTCTCCCAGGCCGGCGGTTCGACCGCCCCGGCCTCGATCGCCACATCACGAACCCGCGAGACGGCGCCGCCCTGCTCCTGCATCTCCAGACCTTTTCGAACCGTCAGGTAGAGATCACGCAATAGGGGCCCGTCGACGCTTTTGGCCAACGCATCATAGACCTGGCCTTCGTCGCGGTAGTCGAATGCCCGGTAGGTATTCTTGTGCAATGCGGCAAATACGGCGGAAGCTTCATCGGGCGGGAGTGAAGGGGGCGATGTGAAGGGCTGCTTGATCTCCCAGCCAAACAGGGGCCAGGTCGCCGCGGAAACGAGGACCAAGACCACCACGGCAATCCGCCGGCTCCGCGTCTGACGAGCAAACGCCAACAGGGCAAACGGCACCAGGCACGCCAGGATCAGGCTGGCGACCGGGACCCGCATTGTCGGCGGCGACGGCAGGGCAGAACTGGTTTCCGAGAGCCGCGGGGCCGGCGGACGCCCCGGATCCTGCCACTCGAACGTATTCGAATTTCCGATGCGCGAGAGAGTCGCCTTCTGAGCGTCGTCGTAAGCGAAGATGAACACGCCGACCGACCACACAAACCGATTGAACCGGTCCCAGGTCAGCTTGACGGTTGCCGGCGGACCCTTGGTCGGATAGGAGAGAATCACGCCCACCCGGGCATTCGCCATGCTCACCTTCTTTCGTTCCGCCTGGAGCGCGAAGTCCTTGAAGTCGAGCCCATAAAAGTCGACCCGGTCCACACGGGGAGCGACGGTCACGCCGTCAATCTCGATCGGATTGCCGCTGCTGAAATAAGCTTCGATCTGCGGCCGGGCAACGTCCTGTTCCGCGAGATCCAGAAAGGCATCGTCGTCCCGGGCAATCAGCACGCTCTCTTCGAGCGAAAGGAGGGGGATCAGGATTTCGTGCCGGACTTCAAAGTCCTCAATGTAAAGAAAGGAATAAACGGAACTGTAGCTGGTGATCCCCAGCGTCTCTTCCCGCTGCTTCTGATACCAGGCTTCCCATTCTTCCTCGGACGCCTCGGCCGGCAGCGCCGGATTGTCCCAGCTGAAGCGGACCGTCTCCGGGTGGTCCGGCTGCAGGACCGCGCCGAACGGAGTTCCCGCATTTTCCTGTTTGATGACCAGCTTCATCTCCGCCGGGATGAGCACATCCTGGTCGACCAGGTGCTGGCTGAACGTGAGAAACTCCGGCGGCTGGAGCAGCTCGTATTCCAAGCGAAACTCCAGTTTGTGCGCCATCAGTTCGGCCATCGGAACACCCTCGGTCGGCATCTCGAATTCCTTGACACCCACCACCCGGCCGGACAGCTTGGCGCCTGCCACGTCCCGAATCACAAACCGTTCCAGGAGGAACGTCTCGTGCTTCTCGATGCCGTCGCGAATCACATTCGGTTCCAGAAAATCCTGTTCGTTCGGTTTCAGATTGTGGAACAGGAACAGGTCTTCGACGAAGACACTGATCCGCACACTGACCTTGTCACGGGTGACGAAGGCGGCGGTCTCGGTCACAGAAACGGGATGCGCAGCAGCCACCGCGGCGTGGCCGGGGGAACGCGTTGCGAGGCCGCCCGGACCGGCCAACAGCATGGCCGCGGCGATCGCCGCCATCGTCCTGCCCCGTGAACTGAGAAACGGGCTATGCATGAAGAGCGGACGCTCCGAGCAAACGGTGAGCGGAGGTTCGACGCAAGACACACGTCAAACGAAGATTCGCGAACGACTCCGTCCGCACGGACTACGTCGCACTCCCCAGCGGCTGTGCGACCTCTTCCTGCTGGACGCGAATCGGCTTGATATCGAATTTGGGATTTTGTCCCAGGAATCGACAGGGGTTATTGTGAAACACCTCAATCGCATCCTGCAGCGAATTGCCGCGGGCCCGATAGTCCATGATGCATTCCTGCAGCGTGAACGGGTCGCTGGGCCCCCAATCGGCCGACGAGTTGATAATGATGCGCTCACGGCCGTAGATTTCCAGCATGTCCACCGCGCGCTTTGGTGTGCATTTGGTGATCGGGTAGAGTGTGAAGCCGACCCAATAGCCTTCCTCCAGCGGCCCGCGAATCGTGTGCTCCTCGACGTGGTCGATCCACACCTTCTCCGGATCGACATTCATGTGGCGGAGAACTTCCAGGGTACGCTTGGTCCCCCGGACCTTGTCCTGGAGGTGGGGCGTGTGAATGAGAATCAACTGGTCGTGCTTGATCGCCAATTCCACCTGGGCCTCGAAGATCTCCTCTTCGTTCTTCGTCGTCTTGTGGAAGCCAATCTCCCCGATCCCCAGCACGGTCGGCTTTTCGAAGAACTC
The DNA here is from genome assembly GCA_030430075.1 of bacterium. Lineage (GTDB taxonomy): Bacteria > Planctomycetota > Planctomycetia > Pirellulales > Pirellulaceae > ARS98. The sequence goes on along the minus strand of JAUIGN010000007.1, from coordinate 180,219 downwards.
GGGCATCTTCTCCAGCACTTGATGACTGAGGACCGGATTCTCCGCCTCCTTGGGATTGACGGCGACCCAGCAAAAATGACGAATTCCATAATCGGCGGCCCGCGTCGGCTCGAACTCGCTGATCTGCTTGAAGTAATCCAGGAAGGTCTCCGGGTAGTCGCGGTCAAACCCGGCCCAGAATGCCGGTTCGGCGACGGCGACCACGCCGGACATCGCCATCCGTTCATAGTCCTGTGCCGTACGAGCAATCGCGTGATAGTGGGGTTGAATGATTTGCATGGGCGTGTGGCCTTTCGGTTCGCTCGACGATTTGAGTCGGGATGTTGTGCTGCCGAATGTTGGCCGGCCGGATGACGGCCGGGCGGCATGGTCGCGCGGGCCGATTCGGCAGGCGTTGTGGGTCGCTCCTGACGGCCGGCTCGGCAACCGGTCAGTCCAGGTCGGAAAACATGTTCAACAGGCGTTCGCTACGATCGGCTGTGCTGCTACCCTCAGCCAAAACGGCCAACGCTTCGTAGACCTTGTCGAGTCGGGGATCTCTGGCACTGTCGGCCGCATCGTCGGCGACCGCCCGGTCATGGCGATCCAACGTGGCCGCGATTTCGACCAACATGCAGCGTACATCGAGGTAGTATCTGTCCAACACTTTATCCGCAGTCAGCATCGTCTCTCTCTCAAGCATGCTTTGAAGGTGGGACCGCGCCCGGGGGGCGGGTTGGAGGCTTTCTTACCCATTAAGTATTTGGCGCCACGGCCCCGTTTGCAACCTGCGGCATCCCGATTGTCGCTCGCCGGGCCCCGAAATCGGCCCCCCGTGCCGCAGGCTCGAGCCTCGCCCGCCCCCAGCCGGCCCCGTTGAGACCAAGCCGTTGAGACCAAGCCGTTGAGACCAATCAGGCGCCGCCCGGGCGCTCGATCCATTGCAGGAAGTCAGCCACCTCGACAAACAGGGCGGCGCGAACCAGTTGGACCAGCAGTGGAGTCTCCGGCCAGTCGAAGACACGCAGCAGTGTCTGGAAGACCTCGGGCGGACAGTGGCCTTTGAGTTCAACCGAGCTGACGCGGTCCGCTCGATCATTCACCACGCCATCCAGTTGCCAGGCCAACTCGGAATCTCTGGCGGCAACCCACACGAAGGAACCGTCCGGTTCGACGAACATCTGCGGCAGCTCGGCCAGCCGGTCCACGACCGTTTCGAAACTCACCGAGAACGGCTCGGCCTGCTGTTGCGGAGAAAGCCGATACGTCGTCAACTCGCTGCCGTCCCAGCAGACCCGCGATCCATCCGTCAACAACGCCGGTCGGCGGTGCAATAGCAGGTGGCGAGACGACACGCCCCGGGGCAGGTCCAGGTCAGGCATCATCTTCTCGTTCCGTTGCGGTTGCCGGCTTGCCGGACGTCGCGGGCGCGGGCCCGACCGACTCAGCAATCCAGTCCAAGTACCCCTGACTGGCCGCCACGATCTCCGTCGCGGTAATCTGCGGCACACTATACGAATGCAGTTCGCGGATCTGAGCTTCGACCTGCGGATAGTACTCCCGCAACGTCTTGATCGTACAGCGGTATTCACTGGTGTTTTCCACCTGGTCCTTCCACCGGTAGGTACTCTCAATCGGACCGCTGGTTTGCACGCACGCCGCCAGTCGATTCGCGACCAGCACGGCAGCAATCCGCTCGGCGTCGGCAAGATCAGGAACCGTCGTAACGATCTGGATGGCATCCGTCATGAGCTGTATCTCCGGTTCGAGTGGGGGCATCTCTTCAGGGCCATCATAACGCCTGATGATTCGCGAACGAACAACGTTTCCGTGAATGCCGTTGGGCCGCAATCGTTCGTGATGAAATGACGCCAAGCGCCGTGCCGGTCAGCCGGACCGCGTTCGCTTCCGGGTTGGGCAGGTTTCGACTGAAGCGGGGCGAACGCCCGACGGCTGATGCGGTGCCCGGGATAACGCCCAACGGATGGTGAATTATCCGACGGAGCGCGCAACAGATGATGGACAACCCGTTGATGGACAATCCCGGCGATGGACAACCCTGATAACGCAGGCCTGGCAGCAGAGGGCAACCGGAAACATCGTCCGGAGGCGGCGCGATCGCCGCCCCTGGTACGCCGCCTGCTGACGTCGACCGTGCTGTGGCTCAGCATCCGCCATCGTCCATGTCAAGCCACCCGGCCCCACCACCAGAGGGCAACCAGCAGCGCCGCCAGCACGGCACCGCCGACCCAGACGCCCCACGTCAGGTCACCCTTGTCCTCCAACCGAGGTTGCCGTGACGCCTCGGCAACGGCTGGTGCCGCGAGACGATCCTCCGGCACCTTCTTCTGGCCGGGCAAGTCCGTAGCCGTCGGCTTGTCGGGAGTTGCCGCCAGGGAACCGGCTGGCCACACGATCACAGCTTCTGCGCGCCGGGCTGCCTCGCGATGCGCGGCCGAATCGCGGCTCGACGAACTACGCGGCACGCGGGACAGAATCAGCGGCACCGTCGAAGACAGGATGCGGCCCCCCTCCTTGGTCTTGAGAGCAATGGCGTGCTTCCCGGCGTGACCTCGAAAACTGCCGTCAACCAACTGCAGGCGGACCGTTGGCTCGGCGGACTCCAAGGGCGCTGAGAAAGTGCACTGCAGAGGGACGTAGTGCTTGGGAAACAGGAGGCTGTCGCGATGCCGCAGGGCAAGCGGTTGCCCGTTGACCGTGACCCGACAGCGACGCTCGATCTCTGGCACGGCCAAATCCCGAAACGCCTCGATCAGCGCGCGGCGGTCGTCCATCTCCGGCACATCGACCGACCGCCCCTCCAGCACACTGGCCGCCGCCGCAGGACTCAAACTGAGCTCGTACTGCAATTCGATCCGGTCGGGAAAGACGACCACCTGCACTCCCCGGTTGATCGCCCCCACCGCTTCGGAGGGGCCTGGTGACTCGGTGGCATCCGTCGATTCGACCGACTGCAAGGACGGCCAGACCAACAGGAGAAGGGCAAGTGAAACAAGCACGTTCAATACTGTCGCCAGGGGAGTGGAACCGGAATGCGAGGGAGGCGAATGCCTCGTTGGTACGGGCCTCATGATAGCCAATCCGCCGACCCGCAACACAAGCCCCCGCCGGCAGGCAGAGGCCCTTCCCAAAATCGGCAGAACCTGCATAATCAGAGGGCGACGTTCCCACCCTGACTTCTTCCCACCTCTCGCGATCGCCTGCCATGAACCTCCGAGCTACCACGTTATCCGTCGTCGCCTTCGTGCTGGGTACCATTACGACGACCCTGTTTTAAGTCGCCGGATGGGTCGCCGATCACATCCCCTCGTTTGTTGGTCCACCGCACCATGACCAAAACCGTCGTCGACGTTGGCAACTGCGACATGGACCACGATTCGATTGCCAGTTTGCTGCAAGCGAATTTCGAGGTCTCCCTGCTGCGGGCGCACTCCGCGGCGCAGGCCCTGGAGCTGCTCCGCGACCAACCGGTCGACCTGGTGCTCGTCAACCGAAAGCTGGATCGAGACCAGTCGGAAGGCCTGAAGCTGATCCAGCAGATCAAGGCCGATCCCACCTCGTCCGACACGCCCTGCATGCTCGTTTCGAATTTCTCGGACGCGCAGGATCGAGCGGTGGCTGCTGGGGCTGCCCCCGGATTTGGCAAACAACAGCTCCGCGATCCGCAGACGAAAGACCGCCTGGCGGCGTTTCTGAGCTGACCGCGTTCGCAGGGGCCCTGTGCTTGCCGCTCACTCGTCTGCAGCTTCCCCAAGCGTGCCGATCTCTTGAGCCGCAGTAGCCGTTTGTCCGCCGCCGGGAAAGCGGAGTCCGGCACACACGGCATAGGCTGCGTCCCGACTCTGCCGGAGCGTGTTTGGCAAGACGAGCAGGTCAATCGTGTACTGCCGCCCGGCATGCAGGACGAGCAACCGTTGGCGTTCGGCACTGATCGTCTGGCCGGCCGACAACTTGAGGTCGACTCGACCGACATAACGAGCACATGCGGTTTCGCCAATCACCAGCGGGATCACATTTTCGACGAGCTCCAGGTCGTCCAGCTCGCCGGCAACCAACCGGGCGAACTCTTCCACATTCGCTGCCGTGGCCGTCTCCAGGCTACCGTACGTGCGCGGCTCGACCGTGATCTCGATGCGCGGCAAACCGTTACGGTTGGTTTGATAGAAGCGGGTCAGATAGTCACTGTCCCGGGGCAAGGCTTGCCAGCCTTGCGGCTTGGGAATCTCGATTCGGTCGTCATCCAACGGCGGCATGTAGTCGCCGATCGACAGTTTTTCCCGCGGGACCTTGATCACGGCCGACTGGGGGGCGGCAGTTGGCGCGGACGCCGCCACCTCAGGCGATCCGCCGGAGGCAGCTTTCGCGGGCCCGGCTGGGCCGCCGGCGTCTGATGGCGTTGTGCCACCGCCACCGCAGCCTGCGACAACGACGAGGACGGCAACGGTCAGAATCCCAGGCCGAATCATGTTTCACCACCTCTTGCAGGCCAGCGAACTCAAGGCGGGCGGCACTATTCTTCGATGGCTTCCTTGACCTTCTGAACAAAATGCGGCGTCTTGCCGTCTTTGCTCAGCTCTTTCGCCTTCTTCTCCGCCTGCTTCTTCTGGTTGAACTCGAAGAGTGCGACCCGTTTGAGTGACTGATTGAAAACGCCGTAGAACAACTTGACGCGAACTTCGGCGGCCTCCTTCTTTTTGCGGGTCTTTCGGGTGGCCGACTTTTTCTTCGCGGCCTTTTTCTTGGTCCCGCCCGCCGCCTTTTCGGCCGCTTCGGCAGCATCCGCCTCTTCTCGTAAAGCTTTCCTGTTTACGATTTTACGTGCCATATCTTTCGATCACTGTTCGTGGAACGTGCCGTGACGGCACCCCACCAAATAGGGTGCTGGTCTTCAACGGTTGCCTATAATAGCCGATTACGCTTGAATCCGCCAGTTGGCAGCAGACGCGGCCGCCGCAACGGGCAAAGGTCCTCAGGCGGGCCGAACCGACTTGGTTGAGAGGTCCGCCGCAGCGGTGCCCACGACCGGCCCGCGTCGCCGCCATTGCCTGGCAATCATCCACGGAGCGAAAGGAAACGAAAGCATGTCCGAGCGTACGCTGCGCGTCGCGATTAACGGTACGGGATTCGCCGGTGAATACACGGCCGGTTGTTACTCGATGATTCCACACCACAACGGAGTGACGATCGAACTGGCCGGTGTGGTGTCCGGGCGATTGGAAAACGCACAACGGTTTGCGAAATCCCATGGTGTCCGAGCGGCATTCGAAGATCACGAGGCGATGCTGGAAGCGGTGAAACCGGACATCGACAACATTTGCTGCGCCAACTTCGCTCACGGACCCTACACCATCGAAGCAGCCCGTGCCGGCGTCCCGGTGATCGTGCTGGAGAAACCGCCCATCATCTGGCCCGGGTATCCGGAGGGCCGCCAGGCCGATGCCGCCACACGCAAGCGCGAAGCGATGGAATCGTTCGCCCACGTGCTTGATGTTGTCCGCGATTCCGGTTCAAAGCTCCTGTATGCCGAGGATTTTGTTTACTTCGACGGCATCAAGGGCGTCGTCGAATTGCTGGAAGAGGCACAGAAATCAGCGAAGGGCAAGATCCTCTATCAACGGGGCATCTGTGCGCATCAGGGATCGCATGCCCCCGCTTACGATACGCCGTCGAAGTCGGGCGGCGGTTCGCTATTTAACAAGGCCTGCCATCCGCTCGGACCGGCCCTGTTTCTGAAACAGGTGGAGGGCATCCTTTCCAGCGGCGCTCCCGTCCGGCCGACCGCCGTCTCGGCGATCGCCCTCCAGGTGCTCAAGCACCAACCCGCATCGTGCGGCGACCACTTCCGCGTGATGCAGAATGTCGACGATTTTGGCCGAATCACTGTCGTGTTCGAAGACCACACCGTGGCCGAAGTGATCGGTCATGACCTGAGCATCAGCGGAATTCGAAACGAATTCTCGCTGATCACCGATTTTGCTCAGTACGATTTGCGGATCAATCCGAATAACGAGAACGAACTGTTTCTGCCCGCCGCCGAGCCCGCCGGCAACCTGCTCTTCCGCGAGAAGCTACCCACACCGCAGGGCACCAGTTTCCCGCGGCCGAATCAGTTCTATTCGCATGGGTACGTCAATGAGATGGCCGACGCGGTCGCCTGCGCGCTGGTGGAGGATCAATACCCGCAAGCGGGCGCACTGCTGGCGTGGGATACAATGGCCGTCCTGATGGCAGGCTATGAGAGTGCTGAAAACGGAGGCGGAACGGTCGATATCAGTGATTACACGACCGAGGGGCGGTCATTCGAACCGCGCGAGATCCCCTGCCCCGCTCAGTTCGGCCGCGTCTTCCAACGCCTCTGAACGCAGCCTCCCCCACGTGCTCGACGCGGGTCGTCCGCGGCGGCCAATGGTTCGCTCGGGATAGAAGGCTTGTATCAGATTTTGACTTTACGAATGAGTCAACTTTGAGCGACCAACGGGAGCGGACGAACATGCCGCGAGCGTCAGCTCGCCGTCGGCCCGAGGCCCTGCCTCGATAGAAGGCTTGTATCAGGTTTTGGCTTTACGAATGAGTCAACTTTGAGCGACCAACGGGAGCGGACGAACATGCCGCGAGCGTCAGCTCGCCGTCGGCCCGAGGCCCTGCCTCGATAGAAGGCTTGTATCAGATTTTGACTTTACGAATGAGTCAACTTTGAGCGACCAACGGGAGTGGACGAACATGCCGCGAGCGTCAGCTCGCTATTGGTCCGAGGCCCTGCCTCGCTAGAATTCGCCCGTGACCTCGTTGCCGGAACGCGTCGTCAACGCGGCCAGCGTAGCGAGGTCGATGGTCTCCGCCAGAAAGCGGCAGCTACCGTCGGCGAGCGCGAAGTGGCAACCACCGGGGTGCCGGCTGGAAAACTGAAATCGCTGTTCCGCGTTTCCCGAACAACCGGTTGGCGGCAGGTTGATGCCAGCCCGGGCGCATCCGGGCTGCGCCCGGTACCAGCGGAGGACCCCTCGAGCGAACCCTTGGCCGCCGCCACCGCCGCCGCCTCCCCCACCGCCGCCGCTGCCGCTGTTGATCGCGCCGCGCGCCCAGCCGCCAAGCTCGAAAGCAATCTCGCCTACCGCCAGCGTCTGAGACGTTCCATCGGTGATGTCCCGCATGCGTGTTGCGGACATCGGATACAGCAAGCCGTCGTCCATGCCGGGACGCGTTCCGGCGGACGCGGCATATTCATTCGTCCCATATTTGTCCGCGATCAGTTCCGCGTCGTGCGAGGGACAGGCGAAGACCGGCACGCGCTGGATGACGGCCGGCCCGTTATTCGGATGGTCGAAGCGGAAGTTGAAATCATACGCGTTCTGCAAGTTGGCTTGCTCGATGTACGGCAATAACAGGGCCATCCAGGTGTGCAAGCGATGGTTGGCGGACCTCGAACCGGACGTGCCGAGCACTCCAGGGGGCATCGTTTTCAAGGTGTCGTGATAATTGTGCAGCGCCAACCCGAGTTGCCGGAGGTTGTTCTTGCATGACATGCGCCGAGCCGCCTCGCGGGCCGCCTGCACTGCAGGAAGCAATAAGGCGACCAAGATCCCAATGATCGCAATCACAACAAGTAACTCGACCAGTGTGAATCCCGCTGGGCGGTGGGACGGCCGGTGTCGGTTCATCATAATTTGAGTCATGGTATCTTGAGTGCACTCCAATCGGCTTCAACTTCTGACGCCGGGTCCCTCGCCGCGACGAACAGGACGCAGCGACCGCTGCGCCAGTTGGGGCGCAGGTGCTTCCCCACATCGACGTTTCCCGCCGATACTTGCTTCAGCTGGTTGACTTCACGCACGTCGATTGCTCGTGCCCGAATGGTTTCCAGTGGCACGCACCCACTCAAGTCATCCGGCCAATTCTGCCACTGAACGACCCGTCCCCCATCGTCGGCCGCGGCCAGACCGACCGCCGCGAGGGCTCCGATCATGCCGTCGTTGGTCCCTCCCAGGCCGGCCAGCCAGACGTTGTGTTCGGCCGCCAACTCGACCGCTTCATGTTGCGTCATGAGTTCTCGCTGGCAACGCTCGGCGAAATCCACGATCTGGTCCGCGACGGTCGTGGCAACACACAACCCCGGGTCGCTGCCCGACACGAAGTCTTCCTCCATAATCTGGCGCAAGGTGCGGGCAAACGATGCGACCGTCCAGTCCGCCACGTTTGGCTCGAAAACGATCGACGCCGAGCCGTTCTTGGATGTGTAGGGAACGCGGGGATCGTCGAGCAACTGATGCCGGACAATGCGCTGGCAGGTAAATCGCCCCGCCACGCGCCTGGCGAGCGCCTTGGCAAGCTGGTTCGTGCCACGGCTGTCAACCGTGTCCGTATCGTCGATCCCGACGTAGATCACGATCGTTAACCTTGGGCGGATTGCGCGCGGCGAGGACGGGCGGCAAACCAGATTGCCGCACAGATGAAGCCGGCCAACAGCCCACACGTCACATAGGTGAATGGCGCGTACATCCACCAGGGATCAGCCGCAGTTGCCGTCAGCGACTCGGCAGCCACACCCCTGCCGCCACCCAGGCCCCCGCCGCCACCCAGGCCCCCGCCGCCACCCAGGCCGCTGCCGTGGCCCAACCCCGCACCACGACTCAGCCCCGCAGACGCTCGACCAATGCCGAGCAACCGGCCTCCGCCACGGACCGCGTACGCCAGCAGGTTGCTCGCCAGCCCCGCGGCGGCAAACCCAGCGAACAGGAGCCAGCCGCTGCGAACACGCCACAGCATCAGATCCAGAATCGGCCCGAAAGCGACCAGGCTGGTCATTGCACCCAGCCCCGGAGTGCTGTGTCCCGCAGCTTTGCAAGCAGCCGTCGTTGCGAGCGCAGAAGCCCCCATGACGAGACCGCCCCCGTGCCGAGGAACCAGCGCTAACCCAAGCGTCATTGGAAAGACGATCCGCAAGATCGCGTGGCCCGGAATGCCCAGGCTCCAGTCCCAGAACGTGGCCAGCGACGCCGCACCGCACCCCATTGCTGTCAGCCAAGCCAACTCCCAAAGGCGAACTTGATCCGAGGTTGTGCGACCAGCACGCAAGCGGCTGCGGACAAACAGTCCGTCGTGAACGGGCAGTTGAGGGACAAACACGGTGACTCCGCCAAACGGTATGATCGATGCTGGATTGCTCTTGCCTCAAATGGCACGCCCGTGCCATTTGCTCAGAATCATGCCACACGGCGACTGCGTTTGCAAGGCTGGTCCGCACTGCGCGACGGACTCCTGCTGAGCACACCCCTGGCAACGGTTCGGCGTCGGCCTACTGCAAGCTGGCGAATCGTTTGTCGAATTCCTCGCCCACCTGTTCCGTCATCGTTTGCCGCAGAGAAACGAAATCGCTGACAAGTTCTTCAGCCAGCGGTGTCAGGGCGCTTCTCCGCGCCGTCTTGCCGCCGACTTGTGTCGTGACGAGCGGTTCACCGATTGCCTCTTCGGCGTCTTTGACGCGAGCCCAAACATGCCGGTAGCTCTTGCCGACCTGCAGCGCCGCGCCTTTGATGGACCCCGCTTTCCGCACCGCCTGCAGAATGTCACAAATTCCGCGCCCAAAGACGTAGTCGCCATTGATCTCCAGCCAGACCTTGATGCGCGGTTTTGCCGCTTGGCGACGAAGCTTCTGTCTACTCATCTGCAGCTCTCCGTGGATCCATGTGCGGCGCGGGCGCCCGGGCAACCGTGGCGCAACCGGGCCGGACACGTCATGCAATCATGCTACCAGGGGGACCGTTCGGGTGTCACGGATGTGAAGTCGCGAAGTGGACGTGCCCCGGACCTCTCAAGACGTCGGTCCGGCACAGGCCGCGCTTCGGGCCCGGGGGGCTTGCCGGTTGACGCGGCTTCCGGGCCAGCTATCCACGGCGTTGCGGCGCTGCTAAGTTCGACCGACGGAGCATCCACCAATCTCTCACTTCCATCGAGGCTACGGACATGTCAGACACACCGACGAATCCGTTTGAGAGCATCCCCGATCCGGCCGAAGAGCAGCGGCAGATCCAAGAGATTGCCCAGCTCATGTTGAAGCTGCTGGACAAGCGGTACCCCTCTCCGCAGCAGATGCTGCGCGGGGTTCATCCGAAGTCACACGGATGTGTGAATGCCAGATTCGATGTCTTGCCCGACATCGACAAGAGTTTGCAGGTTGGCCTGTTTCGCCGGCCAGGAGCGAGTTTCGATGCGGTGATTCGCTACTCCAACGCCGACACCCTGGTTCGCGAAGACCTCCGCAACGGCGAGAACGGCAGTCGAGGCATGGCGATCAAGGTGCGGGACGTCCCCGGCCAGGTCCTCTACCAGGATGGTGGGAGGGCGTCGCAGGATTTCCTCTTGATCAACACACCGCAGTTTGCCTTTGCGAACGTCTCCGACTATCTCAAGCTGCAGCAAATCCTGCTGCAATTCGATGACAATCCCCTCGCCTTCTTTGCACCGCTCCAAGGCCCGGTTCCCACCGATCCCGCGGGACGGGCCGAATTCCTGCGGATCAAGAAATCGTTGGACGTCGTCAACCGGATCAAGAGCCAGCCGGTGGCCAACCCGATGGAGGTTCCGTATTTCGGGGCCGCTCCATTCCTCTTTGGGGCGGATCGAGCGATGCATGTCGCCGCGGTCCCGGCCGGGCCGGAGAAGCCCCAGGTGATTCCCCAGAACCCGACGGCCGACTATCTACGCGAGGCGCTCCAAACGACCATGGCGGGGAACGAGGATATCGTATTCGATTTCAAGGTTCAGGTCCGGCGGGCCGGAGAGGCCGACCTCCACATCGAAGACGCCACCGAATTCTGGCCAGAGGAAGACACGCCGCGACACACGGTCGCACGCATCACCATCCCCGCGCCGCAAACGGGACTCGATACTCCCGAGCACCTCGCCGAGTGTGAGGAGTTCGTCTTCACGCCCTGGCATGCACTCGCCGAACACCAACCGCTGGGAGGCATCAACCGACTGCGGCGGCCGGTGTACACGGCCTCCGCCGACCATCGCCTGGCAAGGCGAGGGACTTGCTGAGGGTCGCTCGATCAATGGCGGTCGGCTGCCGAGGAGCGAAAGGCGACATGGCTGCACCCCATGGGCAGCGGCGCCGCAGCCGTTACCGCAACGTCTTGATGTACTCGATCACCTGCCACTTCTGCTCGTCGGTCCAGTCCGTCCCATGTTCGGGGCCCGTGTGACCCTGGTTCGAATTGCCCGGGATCGGCTTCCCGTCGGACTCCGTCTGAAAATGAAACGAACCAGGCACTTCCTCGGTACTCAACCCGACGTGCTGCGGATCGAATTCACGGCAGCCGACGTGGAATGACTTGACGCGTTCCTCGGCCGGCTTCAGCAATTCCCACAGGTTGGGAACCGAACCGTTGTGCAGATAGGGGGCGGTCGCCCAGACACCGTTCAGGGGACGTGCCCGGTAGCCCGCGCCACCGTGGGGAGGCCGGTTGTCCTTGTCCGGCGCGTGACCATTTCGCAAGTCGAGGAGGATGGCCGCTTTCTCTTCATCCGTGCGATTCGCCAACGCCTCTCCCAAGTACCGCTTGATGACTCCGCCGACCGCCGTGCTGAGCAGCATGCCCGCCGGGACTTCCTTGGTAAAGTCCGCCGGTGGTATGCCCAAACTTGCCCGCAACTGCTGGATCGGGTCGAACGCGCCGCCCGCAGCCAGGGCCGCCGCGCGATCCTGCACCGTCCCCTTGAGGATGCCGGGATTGGCAGTCCGGGTGACAAAATTCAGCACCATCTGCGGGTCGGTCCCGATCGCGGAAAACGGGACCGATGTCGTTTTGATGTATTGCCTGCCGGTCTCGTTCGGCGGGGTCATCTCGAATTTTCCCTCGTAGTTACGGGTGTTATGGCAGTTGGCGCAATGATCGGCAAACAGTTGCTTACCGGCCGCCGCCTTGGCCTCATCGATCTTCCCCGCATCCCCCAGGTACTGCTCGGGCCACGCTGGTGCCTGCAGGCGCCGCAAGGCAACTTCAAGCTCGTGCAACCCCCGCAGGTCGGCCGACGACGCGTATCCGGTGGACGGATCGGCCGTTAGTTCGAAGTGAGCAAACACCCCCAGCACCTCGCCCGTATTGCGCCCGATCGGAATCTCTGCGGCGCTGTTCCACTGCACCCAATCCATGTGGGGCGTATCCCAAAGGAACGGGTAGCTGACGGGGGCGTTTGATTCGCGACGGTTCTCGGGAAGGTTGAGCGCCGCGTCCGTAATCTGGTTGAGAATCGCGCCGAACGCATCCAGACGCGCCAAACCATACGGATGTTTCGCCCGATTGCGTTCGACCAACGCCTCGATGACGAGCGTATACGCTGCAAACTCTTCACGCGGCGGGGCGGCAAACTCGCCGCCGTTGGGTGCATCCTGGATACGTTTGGCAAATGCCGCAAACGCTTCGTCGTCATCCGCGGTGGCTCGCATCGATTCGGCCAACGAGCTCAGGAACCGCTCGAGGTCCGACATGGCCGCGCCGCCGTCGATACGAACGACGGTGTCGCCACAGATCAGGTCCGCCGTATGGCAGGCGGCACACGTCAGGCCGAGCCAGTCACGGTCCTTGGGCAAATTGCCGGGCGAATAGTCGCTACCCAGAAAGGCAGCCTTTGTCTCGATCGGCACGACATGCGTGTCCTTCACAAAGCCGATCGGCAGCCCATCCGGATTTCGGTCACCCGGCGCCTGCGTGATGAATCCCAGCCCCGCCAGATGGGCATCCGATCTGAGGAGCTGGTCCGTGCCGGGAAGTTGCAAGTGAATAAACCAGTTGTACGGGACCAACTGCGAGCCCTGCCCGAGAAAGTAGAACCGCTGCCGATCCTCCTCGTTCCAGCCTTGCTCCAAATAGACCGCTTCATCGCCTGAATACTCATAGCCGTCGTCGGGCTCGGCTTGTTCATCGCCATCGCCATGCTGCCCGCTGTCGTCTTCAACGGGCGGTGGATCGGGTTGGTTGTCCACAACCGGTGTGCTCCTTCTGCAACCCGTCGCAAAGAGGCTGAATGCCAGAAACCCAACAGCGCAGATCCGACCAACATGAAACCACATAGTTCTTCCCCTGAAATCAGACGAGTTTCCGTAAAGGCGTGAATTGCGCCGGCAATATTCTGAAGTATCCGTTCGAGTTTGTCACGCAATTGCGGTCAGGGAGGCTGCCGTGAGGTGAACGACCCGCAGGTGCTGATCGTCAATCGCTCGGTTGCGGATCGCCGGTCCAACGGCCCGTGCAAACTGGTTCACCGGTTAGCGCTGGTCGCGGGCGGACGCGATCGACTCGCCGGCCCCCTCACCCCCAGCCCCTCTCCCCCAAGCAAGTTGGGGGAGAGGGGAGCACGAATCAAGCGCGGGACTGAATGCGGTTAAATGGCAGCGATTCGGGATTCAACCAGCAGGGTTCAACCACTCCAAAACACGCTGGCTCCCCTCGCCCTCAGCTTGCTGGGGGAGAGGGGCGCACGAATCAAGCGCGGGACGGAACGCGGCTAAATGGCGCCGATTCGGGATTCAACCAGCAAGGGGCAACCACTCTCCACCGCGCTGGCACCCCTCGCCCTCAGCTTGCTGGGGGAGAGGGGAGCACGAATCAAGCGCGGGACGGAATGCGGTTAAATGGCACCGATTCGGGATTCAACCAGCAAGTGGCAACCACTCTCCACCGCGCTGGCTCCCCTCGCCCTCAGCTTGCTGGGGGAGAGGGGCCGGGGGTGAGGGGGCCGAGCTGCTCGATACGCTGGTCAATCGCCTGCTCGATTTGCCGCCGTACGCTACTCGGATCGCGCAACACCTGGTAGCCGGGGATTCGGACCAACGCGTAGCCTCGTTGCGCAAGATAACGGTCACGTTTTTCGTCATGCGCACGACCTTCCACGGTTCGATGCGACTCACCATCAACTTCCACAATCAGCTTCAACTCGACGCAACAAAAATCGGCCGTGTACGGCGGAATCGGATGCTCGCGACGAAACTTGCGGCGCCGGCATTGCCTGTTGCGGACGATCTGCCAAGCGGCACGCGCAAACTCGTTCGCCCGCTTTCGCTGGTCGCGTGCGAACTCGATCGATTCTGCATCACGCCGATCGCGCCGTCCGGATCGTGAGTATTCGTTCATGAGCCCCGCCGTGCACAGCGCAAGACCAACCCGAGACTCCCCACATCTCACGCATCTTCAATGGGTGTCGCACCCGGCGGCGGCGTGCCGCCCCCTGCGCGGACGTAGGTTCCTCGCTGGCGAGCGTAATCTTCGTCCGAAGGGAGTTCCCAGTCCGTCTCGCGGTCCGCAACTGCTTGCTCGAAGATCTTGTGCAGGAACGGGCGGCACCAACCGCAGCCCGTTCCCGCGCCGAAGCAATCGCTCAACTGAACCGCCCGTCGCGGCTTTTCGATGCGGATGTAGTTGACCAGTTTGCGGTGTGATACATGGAAGCAGAGGCACACTTCTCGGTCCAGATCAGTCATCGACCTCCTCCGTTCCCGTCGCGATCCGCAGCCCGGCGCGACAGGCCAGTTTGAATTGGGCAAGGTTCAGCGTCTCGGATTCCATGTGCTGGTTCTTTTGGCCGCAGCCCAGTGAGACCGTCGGCAAGCCGTGCGCCGTGATCCAGTTGGCATCCAAGCCGCCGTTCGCTACCGCCAACTGAGGCTCGCCTCCCACGGCGCGAACTGCGGCCTGAGCGATTTTCACGCAGGCCGCGTCGGTCGGCAGGAGAAATGATTCGTAGTCCAGGGTCGAACGGATCGAGACACTGCCCGTCCGCCCGTCGACGTTGCGGACACTCTTGACGGCGCGGCGGAAAGCGCGTTCGATTTCGTTCAGAATTCTCTTGCGGAATTTCGGATCGTGGCTGCGGGCTTCCGTTTTTACGTACACTTCATCCGTGACGACGTTCGTCGCCGCACCGCCGCGAATGATGCCCACATTGCTGGTGCCGCACTGGGCCCCCTTGCGCACATCCCCATGCCAGCCGTTTTGCTGCAGGTCTGCGATCGCCACCCCGGCGATCGCGATTGCGCTAACACCTTTCTCCGGGTGATTGCCCGCGTGACTGGCGATGCCGCGGATGGTGATCTCCGTCCGGTACCCGCCCGTCGCACCGATGGTCAACTTCGTTGCCGCGCCGCCGTCCCAGTTAAACGCCAAGCGGGGATTCCCCCACAAGCCGCGACTGGCGGCCCGCGCGCCCTGGAGGCCGACTTCTTCCTGCACGAACCAGCAGAGCGTCAGCGGCGGGTGGGGAAGTTCCTTTTCCAGAATCTCCAGCACGGCGCTCAACAGCACCGCGCAACCGGCCCGGTTGTCGGCCCCAAGCCCTCGGCGCGGCGCGCTGGAACGCACCAGGTTGCCACGGCGAACGGGATTCGAGCCGACGCAGATCGGCACCGTATCCAGGTGAGCGGACATCATCCGCCGGGGAGC
Source organism: bacterium (assembly GCA_030430075.1). GTDB lineage: Bacteria > Planctomycetota > Planctomycetia > Pirellulales > Pirellulaceae > ARS98. The sequence goes on along the minus strand of JAUIGN010000007.1, from coordinate 164,785 downwards.
TCGCATCGTCCCCGGCAGCTTGAGGACCATATTGCCGATCTGCCCCCCCAGGGGTGACCGCCGATGCGCGGAATCAAATCGAATCTGGTCGCGCGGCAAGCCGGCGGCCACCAACTGCGAAACCAGAAACTCGGCGATTTCGGTCTCCTCGCCGCTCCGTCCCGAAATCGCCATCATCTTCATCACCAGATCGACCGCCCGCTCCAGATTCGGCTCGGGTCGCTGTGTCGCAGAAGGGGCTGACGGGTGCTCGGATCGGGAGGCAGCGGAACGAGCCGCGGCGGCGGGAGACGCGGTGGTGGCCGTGCGGCGCCGTGACGCCGGTGGGGATTGTTTGCCAGGCACAGGAGCTCTCATCATCAGGGCGGCGGAAGTTTGCGGGACGGCAACGCGGGTTGCCCGAAATCCCGCGTTGCCTATCCTAATGTGGCGGGGCCACGCCCCAAAAGGGAACGTGCGAAAATCTGGTTCGCTCCCGCTGGCCGTTCACGATCATCCCCTGCAGCGCACGCGGATGTACAGAAAAGGCCTCGATCTTACCTGCCGCCAGAAGGCAGCCCGCGCCACGATAGACCGCCGACCATCGCATGCGATTTTTTCTTGCCGGAATCATGCAAGGCTCACGCCTCGACACAGGCTTGCACCACCAGGACTATCGAGGCCATCTGGCGCAGTTAATCGCGACCCACTTCTCCGAGGCTGAGATTTACGACCCGCTGGCCGATCACCCGGAGTCCGTTGCCTACAGCGATGACGACGGGCGACGCGTCTTCTACGGTCACAATCGGCTCTGCCGCGAAGTCGACGTCGTGATTGCTTTCGTGCCGGAAGCCTCGATGGGCACGGCGATCGAAATGTGGGAAGCGCACGAGCACGGCCGCGGCGTGGTCCTGACGATCAGCCCCCTGGATCACAATTGGGCTGTCCGGTTTTGCAGTCATGCCGTCTATCGAGACCTCGAGGCATTCGAGGCGGCCCTTTGTCGCGGCGAGGTGCGACAAACGGTCGAACAAACCTTGGCCCGTCGAAATACCTGAACTTCGCCTCGCGAACGAACCGCACCCGCCACCGCCAGGCACCACCGGATTCGCCATGCTCAACCTCCTTGAAACAACCAGTGACGACCTCAAGCAATGGCTGCGCGAGCGGGGGCAGCAGCCGTACCGAGCCGCCCAGATTCGCCAGTGGGTGTTTCAACAGCGGGCCGCTTCGTTCGACGCCATGACCAATCTGTCCAAGCGGCTCCGCGGCGAATTGGCAGAGGCGTTCACTTTGGGAACGTCAACCATCGTGAGCCACCACCGGGCCGGCGACGGGACCGAGAAACTGCTCCTCGAATTCCCCGGCGGCGGACAAATCGAGTGCGTCTTGCTCCGCGACGGCACGCGACGATCGATCTGTATCAGTTCGCAAGTCGGCTGTGCCATGGGCTGCGTCTTCTGTGCCAGCGGCCTGGACGGCGTGGAACGGAATCTGACATCGGCCGAGATCGTCGAACAGATGTTACAACTCGCCCGGCTGTTGCCCGCGGAGGAACGGCTGAGCCACATTGTGGTGATGGGGATGGGCGAACCGCTGGCCAACGTGGATCATCTCCTTACGGCACTGGAACAAGCGTCCGCGGCGGACGGCCTGGGAATCAGCCCGCGGCGAATTACGATCTCGACAGTCGGTCTGCCGCCTGCCATGCAGCGGTTGGCCGCAGAGAATCCCCGCTACAACCTGGCGGTCTCCCTCCATGCGCCCAACGACGAATTGCGAAACGAATTGGTACCGGTTAACGCCAAGATCGGGCTGCAGCCAATCATCGCCGCGGCGGATGAGTATTTCGAGGCATCCGGTCGACAACTGACATTCGAGTACGTGTTGCTGGGAGGCATCAACGACCATCCAGAGCACGCCCACGAACTGGTCCGCCTCCTCCGCCGCCGCTCGGCCTTACTGAATGTCATCCCCTATAACCCGGTGGCCGGCCTGCCGTACCGGACACCGTCAGACGAATCACAACGGGAGTTCCGCAAGATCCTCCAGGAAGGCGGCCTGAACGTCCATTTTCGCCAGCGCAAGGGAGACGAAATCAGTGCTGCCTGTGGCCAACTGCGGCGCGTCAAACCAACGGTAGTGCAAACGATAGCAACACGGTCGTCACAAACGTGACCAGGCCCAGGACGACCAGCATCACCGTCCAGGACTTCAACGCCTCGACTTCCGTCAGCCCGCCCATCTTGGCGAAGATCCAGAATCCGCTGTCGTTCATCCAGGAGCAAACCAGCGACCCGGCTCCCACGGCACAGGCCAGGTAGACCGGATGGAAGGTCAGCTCCAAGGGCCCGACGATGGCGGCGATCATGCTGGTACCGACGATCATGGCGACGGTCCCCGAGCCCTGGGCAATTTTCAGCATCGAACCGAAGACGAACGCCAGGAACAACAGGGCCAGTTGGCTGCTTTCTCCACCGCCCCCGGAGCCGCCCAGCAGGGTTTGGATGGCGGTTCCGATCTGCGCCTTTTCCAGCATCGCACCGAACGCCCCGCCACCGGCCGTAATCAGGATAATCACGCCGCCGCTCATCAGGGCCGCTTCCACCAGGTTCGCCGCCTCGACCCGCGACAACCCCCGCTGCTGGACGACCAACCAGAGGGCAATCACTGTCGAGAGCAGTAGTACGAGGTTGGCGTTTCCAATCAGGGAACTCCAGTCGGCCCGCTTCCGCGCCGGCGTGTCCCAGACGTGCGGTTCAATCAAGTTCGGATACGTCGATTCCAACAGCGCTCGATTCATGCGTTCGACGACCGATTGCTTCATCCGCAATCTCGACTTGCCTAACAGGCTTTGGGCGGTTGGATTCGGCAGAACGCCCTTAAACGCGTCCTCGCCGCTCCCGCGATGAAACGTCTTGGATGGCAGGACGAATTCATTCAAACCGTCGATCACCTGCTGCTGCTCGGCCGCGGTCAACTCAGCCTCCCCTTCCAGCAAGTCGATCACCGCCTGACGCTGGTCAGGCTGGCCGACGCCACCGGCGAGCGTGGCGACGATCCGCTGAGCCGGCGCCGACTGGTCGGCACGCATCTCCTGGCGGAGCGTGGCGGTGAAAGCGGGCCAATCCTTCACGTCGCCGGTGGACAAGAGGGCTGCATGTTCGTTGTCGGCCAGCGTATTCAAGACGGTGTTGGTCGCGATCAAGACAACCGGCAGGAGCACCGGCAGGAGCGACATGAACAACGAAGGGAGTTCGTCATCGTTGAGCGGGTCGGGTTCGACTTCGTTGCCGATCGGTCGCATCGGTACGTCCATCCGCCTGTCCATCATCCGGGCCCAGAGGACACCGATGACGGCGGGCGGAATTCCCACCAGGATGCCCACCAGGATCATCCAGCCGACATCAAAGCCCAGGTTGGATGCCATCATCAACGGCCCCGGCGTCGGTGGCACCAAGGTGTGCGTAATCGCGCCGCCCGCGCCGATCGCCATCAGGTAGAGCAGGTAATTTCGCTTGGTCCGCCGATGCAGCGAGCGGGCCAAGGGGACCAGCAGGTAGAACACCGTGTCGAAGAAGACCGGCACAGCAAGGACGAATCCGCTCCCCATCAAGGCCATCGGAGCACCCTTTTCGCCCATGAGCTTCAAGAATGCACGCACAATCCGATCCGCGGCGCCGCTGTCAAGCATGCATTTGCCGATGACGGCGGCCATGGCAATCACGATTCCGATGTTGCCCGCCGCACCGCCGAATGCCGACGCGACCCGACCAATCTTGTCCGCCACGTCGCCCGGAGCCATCAGGCTGACGACCATCGCCGCGGTGACCAGGGCAATAAAGGCATTCACCTTGAGGGCGATGATCAGGCCCAACACCGTCGCGATGCCAACCCCCAAACAGACCAGGGGCCAGACGACCGAATCCTTCTCCTTCGCAGGCTGGACAGGAGGGTCCGCTGCGGCAGGCTCCACCGACTCCGAACCGCTGTCTTCGTCATCGTCATTGCCGCCGCCGACATCGCTGCCGCTGTCGTTGCCACTCGATTCAACGGTCGCCGGGACTGCCTGCGCGTCGGGATTCGACGGACGATCCGGCTCTTGGGAATGCAATCGGCCGGCCAGTCCCACGACCAACAAGCACAAACCGATTCCAGAGAGCAGGCTAATCCAAGTTCGCATCGTGAGCATGCCGGGTCACCCGAGGTCAAAAACTGGCGAGGAGAGGTGCAGATGAACGTTCAGAGCATGGCACACCGGCGCAGCCACTTCAAGTAGCGAACCGCACGGCGGTCGGCTCAGAACGCCGGCGGGCATAGGATTCCGGCGGCCGTTGGCGGGGCGTCTTGAAACGTGGACGATCCTCGATCGACCTGGTCGGTGAAGTTTCGCCAAGCGGTAGAGAAACCTTGCCGCCGAGCCGGTGTTATTGAGTTGTGGGTCACCGGCGGCGCTCGGCACTGGCCGCACGTCGGACGTTAATTTAGACTGCCCGGGAGCGGGAGGCCATCGGCAACGACAGCTAACAGCACACGAGAAGTTCTTCTTGTCGACCAGCGAAACAACCGAGTTTCCGTCTGCGTTGCGCGACCCGGATGTGCAACTGATGCTCCAGGTGCGCGACGACAGCGCGGCGGCATTCGAAGAGCTGGTGACTCGCTACCAAAGTCGGCTGCTGGCCGTCTTGCAGCACCTGGTTCCCCGGCGGGAGCAAGCGGAGGACCTGGCGCAAGAAGTATTCTTGCGCGTCTACCGAGCGCGGAAGCGCTACGAACCGCAAGCGAAGTTTTCCACCTGGTTATTCACCATCGCACACAACGTCGCCCGTAACGCTCGACGCAGTCAGGCCCGCCGCCACGAGATCAACGTGGCCGGCGCGGATGACGACGGTGGCCCCCCGGCCATCGATCAAATGGCTCTCGAGGCGAGCGGCCTGATGCCCACCCGCATCCTGGACAAGGCAGAGCGGGCTGAGGTTGTCCGCCTGGCCATTGATGCGCTCAGCGAGCGGCAGCGGATGGCGATGTTGCTTGCCAAGTTTGAAGGGATGAGCTACCTCGAGATCGGCCAGGCCATGGACCTGTCGCTGCAGGCGACCAAGTCCCTGCTGTCGCGCGCCCGGGAGAACCTGCGGCTCATTCTCGCACCCTACATGGACGAGGGAGAACCCCCTGGGGGAGGATCGACACCATGACCGACCATGCGGATACGAATTCGCCGTCTGACCCCGATGAACTCATTGCGTACCTCGATGGCGAAGTCGACGCGGAGGTTCGCCGGCAAATTGAGCTGCGGCTGGCGGAGGATCCGGAGTTAATGCAGCGGATGCGCGAGCATCAACAGGCGTGGGATCTGCTGGATGAATTGCCGACGGAGAACGCTTCCACGGACTTCACCGAAACAACGCTCGAGATGGTCGCGGTGGCGGCATCGCGCGAAGTCGAGGTGCGGAGCCGGGGCACGGCCCAGCGGCGGTTTGCCTGGGGCGGCATGGCGGCGGCAAGCTTGCTCATCGCCGGCCTGGTCGGGTACACGTTCGCCTCGCGCGCGCTGCAACGGTCCGACGAGGAACTGCTCCGCGATCTGCCGGTGATCGAGAACCTGGATGCGCTCCAACAGGTGGAGGATGTCGAGTTTCTCTTTGCCCTGGAGAACGAAGGCCTGTTTGTCGAGGAGAACAACAACGATGCCTCGTAAGGCCCGAGCGGCAGGGCGGACGCCGCCCATGATCGACGCGTTGGCGGCAGCGGATGCCAGGATGGTCGCCGGCGCGGCTGACGTGACGGCTCGGACGGAAGGCGGGTCGGCAGGGCGGCTGAGGTGGATCAGCGGTCTTCGCCGCTTCGAACGTGCCCAGGCGACGGTCGCCCTCGTCGGCTTCACGGTCCTGATGCTGGCAAGTTCATTGGCGGCCGAAGAGTTACCGACAGGCGAACAGATGGAACGGCGGCGAGCTCGGGTGGCGGCCATGTCGGCAGCCGAGAAGGAGAAGTTGCGGCGGAACCACCAGCGGTTTGCCAAACTCAAGAACGCGCAACGGGAAGAACTGCGTGACCTCTACGAAACCGTCTTTGAAGGTCCGGAGCAGCAGCGGTTGGCGCCGCTCTTGCGGCTCTACCACGCGTGGATGCAAAGCCTGCCGGCCGGCGAGCGGCTGCAGTTGCTGGCGCTGCCGGCTGACGAACGTGTTCGTGCCATCAAGGATCTCGTTCAGAAACAGGAACGTGAACGCTTTCAAGCACTGGTCGAGAAATCGCTGAGCGTCCAGGATCGTGACGCGATCATCAACTGGCTGGCGGAACTGGCCCTGGAGCGATTGCCGCTCAGCGAGCAGCAGCGGTTGCGTCTGATCGAGCAGCCGCTGCGGCAGCGAACCGAGATCATGTCGCTCTTCCGCCGGCGGATCGGAGGAAGCAACGATGCGCGGTTCCTGGAGCGGCTGAATCCGACCGCCGCCGAGCGTCAGGCGCTGATCGACCGACTCTCCGCCCCCGCCCAGGCGACGATCAACGCGGCAAAGGATGATCCGGAAAAACGCGAGCTAATCCAGCGTTGGATCTCCGCCGCCATCTTCAGCCGACTCGGAAACCGCCCCCGCATCCCCCCGGAAATGCTCGAAGCCTACTTCGACGGCCTGGACGCAGAGGACCAGGACTACCTCAACAATCTGCCGCCGGATCGCAAAGAGGTCGAGCTGGAGCGGTTGTTTTTACGCAGCCGGGGCCGCCGCCCTGGCTCCTTCTTCCCACCTCAGGGCGCCAACCGTCGACGTGGTGGGGGTCGCTTCAGGGACGGAAAGCAGCCGTGAGGCGGCCGGCGTACCGACCCAACTATTGGCGGTCGAAGATCTGCGAATAGCTGGCGACGAATGGCGGTAGCGATGTCGATAGATAGTAAGCTCGCGGGGCGCTCAACTCCAACAGCGTGTTGACGTCCCCAGCCCGGTTGGATCCCGACATGGCAATCACCGGCAGATCGAACAATCCCGCCGGCTTTTCGAAACGAATCACGCGGGTGTCATCCTTGTCGAGACCGGCCAGTTCCAGGGCCCGGTCGACGGCGTCTTCGATGAAGCCGATCTCGTCCACGAGCCCATTCTTCTGAGCGCGCGTGGCGGAAAAGATCTCGCCCGTCGCCAGCTCTTCCAAGAGATCAGGGTCTTTTAGATAGGCAGGGCGGCCGGACTTCACAATCTCCTTGAATCGCTCGAACGATTCATCAACGTACGTTTGCAGGATCTGACGATGCTCGTCCGGAATCGGCCGAGTCATCGCCAGCATCTGCTTGCGAGGATGGCTGGCAATCGAATCGTCCTTGACATCGTACCGTTCCATCAAGCCACTGATGTCATAGTGCGGGATGATGACACCAATCGACCCTGTCGTCGACGTTGGTTCGGCGTAGATGCTCTTGGGCTGCTTGCCGACCGCCATGGCCGCGTAGTATCCGCCGCTGGCTGCCATACTGCCCATGCTGACCACCAGCGGCAGGTTTCTCTCCTCTCTCAATTTGACCAGGTGATGGTGGATGTAGTCGGAACCAGTCACGGTGCCGCCCGGCGAGTCGATTCGCACGACCACCGCTTTGACATTCTCGTCGTCGCGGACGCGGTCAATCTGACGCTTGACAAAGCCGTCGCCTTCGACGATCACCCCCGTCAAAGAAATGATGGCAACCTTTTCGGTGGCGAACTCTTCACCCGAATGGTATCGCTCGTAGATCCCCCCACTGCTGTCGAAGTACTCGCCCAGGAGCGCGTATTGGCTCAGCAGGAGCGCGCCGCAAAACGCGAAACCGATCCACCCCAGCCACGTCAGCACCTTCCCGTACGATGGCCTGGGTGACTGGATCACAATTTGCGGGACAACCGCCTCGACGGGGGCCGAGACGATTTCGGCAGTAACGGGCGGCGTGGGCGAAGGCGAATCCTGGGCCATGCGGGTCTCCCGAGAGATGGCAGGTGAGGCTTCCGTCGGTCCGGTCACGGGTTGGCACGTTGAAGGTCGGCACGTTGAAGGTCGGCACGTCGACGGTCGGGGCGTCGCGTCTCGGTTGGCGACCGCCGTTCACCGGCCTGTCCACATTTTAGGTAAGGGTTGCCGGCCAACAATGGCAGTGAAAGGAGGAAATACAGGGAAGGCAGGAAGGGGCGTCGCGTGGTACGCTCGGGTGTGGTGCTTTCGGAGGGGGACACCCACAATTGGATCGGAGAGGATCGGAGGGGGACACCCACATTGGGCCTTCATCACGATCGGAGGGGGACACCCACAATTTGCTTTGTGCTTTCGGAGTTCGGAGGGGCGGAGTTCGGAAGGGGACACCCACATTGGGCCGTCATTGCGGACGAATCAAGGGGAATTGGAGACCTTCGGTCGGCGGTTTCGGCGGGGTCGGAGACCCGCGCCGAACCAGGTGGGGGGGGGTTCGAAAGGGGCCACCCTCAGCTTGGGCTCGAAAGGGCTCAGGGCTCGAAAGGGGACACCCATAAAGAGCTTTCGGAGTGCGGTTCGAAAGGGGCCACCCGCAGCTTGGCGGTTCTAAAGCGGTGCGGACGTACGCTCGTACGCGCAGTGGCAGCACTCGGCAGTGGCAGCACTCGAGCGCGTCAGAATGGTATGTCAGCTTTTCGCTCGGAGGCACCGGTACGACTGGCAGCCCCGGCGGCGGCGTCTCGTTTGTGAGATCACCCCTGTCGGGCAAGCGGGCGAGGTCTCTAGCGCTGGCTGCACTGCAGATTGCGTCGAGCTCGCCGAGCAAACGGTCGCTAGCTTTCGCTGGTGTTGCCCTAGACCGGCACCTGAAGGTAAATTACGCGGGCGTTTCTTGAATCTACTGAGTTGGCCGGGTTGGCCATTCGCGGGCCGGTGACGGCTGCTCGTGCATCTGCCTGTGATCGTATTGCGGAAAGGAGTCGGCATTGATTGTCGTCGCATCCACGGAGTGTCACCGGGGTTTGCCGTTGGTTGAGGCCATCGGCAAGCTCAATGACCTGGAATTCACGGGCGTCGAAATCGCCATCCACGAGAATGGCGGCTCGCTTCGCCCTTCGGAGGTACTCGCCGACCTCGAATCGGCGATCGCTCGGTGCCGTGATACGCACCGGCTTGACATCGCCGCCTATAGCCTGGAAATCGAGGCGGAAGGCGAGGCTTACTACCAGCAGTTCGAGGCGATCACCCGCCTGGCGAAAGCGACGAAGGTGGTAACGCTGATTATCCCCTCCGGCCTGCTCGGCACGCCTTTCAATGAGGAGGTCGAGCGGCTCAGGAAGCTGGTGGCGATTGCCGAGTTGCAGGGAGTTCGCGTCGCGATGCTCAGCCAGGTCGGGCGGCTATCTGAGGACCCCGACACGGTTGCCGTCCTTTGTGACAACGTGAAGGGGTTAGGGCTGGCCTTTGATCCCAGCCAGTACATCTGCGGCCCCCACCACAACAAGAACACTGACAAGTTGATGAAATACGTGTATCACGTTCACCTGCGTGATACCAAGAAAGACCAGATGCAGGTTCGCGTCGGCCAAGGAGAAGTGGACTACGGGCGCCTTGTCGGTCTATTGAGACAGGCCGGCTACACGCGGGCTCTGAGCGTCCACATCACCGAGATGCCGGACGTTGACCACATGGTCGAATTGCGCAAGATGCGGCTGCTGTTAGAGAGTCTCTTGTAGTCGCCGGCGATCTTGGCGTTATCTTCGCGGGACCGTTGCGGTCGCATGATCGACGCGTCTGCAGGTGAAGCGACTTCACGCTCGCGTCATCACAACCAATTGCCGCGTGCTGCTGAACGGTTCGTCTGAAGTCGTCGACCAGGTGATATCCCATCGCGCTTGGAGGCGTTGAGCTTATTCCAGCAGGCTCCTGAGTCCTTCGAAGAGATTCTTTTCTTTCGGTTTCACGGCGAGCCCATGTTCGACGATCGCCTGAAACCGGGGCCGCTCGCTGAGCCGGCAAAATTCTGAATAGCTGGGCAAGTCCTTCACGTCAAAGCCCGCCTGCACTGCCTGCTCCAGTAACCGGAGGGCCGTATCCGCCTCCCCGTGCGCTTCCAACAGCACGGCGATCTCCACCAGTTTTCGCACGTCAATGTGTTCCCACGCCTGCTGGTCACTCAGTCGACTCAGATGCTCATCCAGCACATCACCGAGTTGCTGAAACTCGCCTTGCCTGGCCAGCATGTCGAGCACTCGGCTCAACGAGGCCGTGCTGATCACGTGGTCGTACCCCACACGATCGCAGCGCACCTGCCATGCTCTCCGATAGAGGACGGTCGGCTCGGCCAGGTCGGCCGGGTCTTTCCTCACCAGCAGCCAGGCGAGATAGAACTCATAGGTACCAGACGTCTCTGTAGTGCCTGCCTGATTGAAACTCCGGTCGACTGCCTCGCGTGCCAGCAGTTCGGCTTCGTTGAATCGCGGTCTGCCGGTCACCTGCTCGCTGGCCGCTTCGGCGGCACACGCGCGCCCATGGATGATCGCGCGTGACAGTTGATAACACGCTTCGGCGATCATAGAGGGATTTTCGGGGAAGACCTTGCGAACGATTTCCAAGCGCCGGCGCCCCAGGCTTTCCGCCTTGCCAAACCGCTCGTACATGAAGACGGCATCCCCACGGCTTCCGCGCCTTTCTTCCCGAATGCCTTGTTCGTAGCACATTCCCTGATATTCCAGCAACACAAAGTACATCAAGTAATGATCGGCCCCCAACACTTCTTCAATCGCAGCCATCGCTCTCTGGAAGCTGGCCTCGGTTTCTGGATTGCGGCCAAGTGGATCCAGGGCGACGTTTTTGAACATGGCAATCAACTCGAGCGCAGCACGGGCTTTCGCCTGATCTGGAACGTGTTGGGCAAGTTGCTTCACTTCTTCGATCAGCGGAAGGACTTTCCACGGGGTGTTACCTCGTACTTCGACCGTTGCCAGGAAGGTCACCGCGGCGCCGAGGGCTTCCGCTTCGGCAGCGATGTCTTTCCGGCCGGACTGCTCGGCTGCCGCCAACCGGGCCCGGCGAACCTCGGCGACGTGCTGCAGATGGGGACGCGCTGCATCCAGCTGGCGTGTGCAGACCAAAACGATTCCCAATTGCAGTTCTGATTCGAGTGTCAATCGATGGTCGTCGCCATGAATTCGACGACGCAATTCCAGAACGTCGCGGCAGGCATCGATTCCCGCCCCGACATCGGAGTGGAAGCATCGGAGGAGCGCATTTTCGTGGAGGCTGGCCGCGTACTCGGGATGGTCGTCCGGGAGCAGTGTCGCGCGGAGTTCGAGTGAACTTTCCAAGAGCGCCTGAGCGGCCTCGACGTCGCCCAGGCTCAAATACGATTTTCCCAGATGGTGCTCGAGTGTGGCTTTCAACAGCGGATCATCCGCAAACGCCTGATCGTCGGCCAGCTTCTTCCGACCTCGGTTCAGGATCTCGCGGCCTGACGGATTCAGGTGCGGCAAGACGCCAAAGGTACGTCCCGACAGGCCAAACACATCCGTGTCCTCAAACAGGCCGACGAGAAAATCAGCAACCGCGGCCGCCTTTTCAGCCTCGCGCTTCGCTTCTTCCTTCTGACGATCTGCCCGCCCACGCTGCACTTCGGCCTCCCGCTGCTTTTTCACGGCCTTGCTTCTCGCCGCGTCGGCCTTGTTTCGTTCATCTTGCAGATTGATATTCGACTGGCGCAGTTTTGCGCTGAAGAACGTCGCACCGCCGATCAACGAGATGGCGGCCAGCACGGAGACCAGCAACAGGCCCGCCACGGCCGGTCGCCGCCGGCACCACTTCGCAATGTGCTCGGCTCCGCTCGTAGGGCGCGCCATGATCGGACGGTGTTCGAGCCAACAGGCCAAATCTTCCGCAAACGCGGCCGCGCTGGGGTAGCGGCGCGCCGGATCCTTGCGCAATGCCTTGAGGCAAATCGTCTCCAAGTCTCGAGGTATCGCTGCAGAAACCTGTCGCAACGGAATCGGTTCCTCTTCCACCACGCGACGGAGCGTCTCTACCGTGCTGTCTGCTTGATGCGGCGGAACACCCGTCAGGCAGGCATACAGAGTTGCCCCGAGGGAGTAGACGTCCGCAGCTGGTCCGACCCGGTTAGACTGGCCTGCCGCCTGTTCGGGCGCCATGTACGAGGGTGTCCCGACCGGCGTGCCGCTCAGCGTTAATCCGCTTTCGTTCTCGAGTTGCTTGACAAGGCCGAAGTCGGTCAACTTCGGCGTGCCGCCGTCATCCATCAGAATATTGGCTGGCTTGACGTCACGATGGACCAGGCCTGACTGGTGCGCAACGTTCATGCCGGAGGCCACCGCTTTCACCAACTCGGCTGCGTCCCGAGTCGGCAGAGGCCCTTCGGCAAGGCGCGCCGAAAGCGTCCCGCCCGACACATATTCCAGCACCATGAAAGGGTGGTCATCTTGCTGAGAGACTTCGTAAACTTGAACGATGTTGGGGTGCTTGAGCGAAGCAACCGCTTCCGCCTCAGAAAAGAAGCGGGCCCGCTCCCCGGGGGTCGCGTCGCGACCGGCCAAGACCATCTTGAGGGCGACATCGCGTTTGAGCTTCACGTCGCGTGCCCGGTAGACCACCCCCATCCCACCGCGGCCTAGGACCTCCTGAATTTCGTAGCCGGGAATCCGCAGATCCGGTCGACCATGGAATCCAAGTGGGGCGTTGGCCCCCCCCCCCCCTCGCGACAGCGCGTCCAGGCTGCCAGCGGCCTCTTCGCTGGTTTCGGCGAGCCATGCCTGATGTGCCGTCGCCACCTGATCCGCGTGATCCGGAAACCGGCTCAAGTAGTCCGGCAACTCGACTGCCTCACCGGCGGCAACAAGGAGATCCCATTCTGCCAGCAATAGCTCACGGAGGAGGGGCGAACGGCAGGCTTCCTCGGCATCCTCGAGAAAAACCTCGATGGACGGACGGCTGCCGGCGACCCAAGCCGCCTCAAACCGATCGCAGATCATGTCCACCTGGTGGCTCTCGCCAGAGACATGCGACAGCGAGTCCGATTGCTTCGGATTCATGCCCCCGCGCTCTCCAGCCAGAGTTCTCGAATCCTCCCCAGCTTGCGTCGTACGCTGCGGGACGTGAGTCCAAGTTCGGACGCAATCTCCTCGTTGTTACGATTCTCCATTTTCCAGACGGCAATTTGCTTCAGGTCGTCATCCAGCATGGTCATGAGTCGATCGTGCTCTTCGCTGATCTGAGCGAGCATCTCGGGGGTGGGATCTTTGCCGATCAATTGCTGAAGCCCATCAGCAGGGGACGATGAATTCCCGACAAATACCGACTCTCCGCGAACCTGACCTCCGCCTCGCTTGAGCGGCGTTTCATGACGCTGCTGATCGATCACACGGTGAGTGGTAATCACGACCAGAAGTCGCCATAGGTCATCGCGGTCGGCAAGCTGCTCGAAACGCCCGCCTTTCGCGCCGTCACAAAGACGCCGAAAGACACTCAGGGCCATGTCTTCTTCGTCGGCGACACGTCGGGGCGTGTTTCCCATCTTGTGGCGGGCCAGCCGGACGAGTCTGTCGAAGTACTTTTCCCACAAACGACTTGCGGCCTCGTCGTCGCCCTGCCTCAGGTCGTCAATCCATCGGGAGACAGAATCGTCCTGCTGACCACTCATGTGTGCCACTCCACGCACTCAATCTTCGCCCAGATGCCCCGATTTTTATTTTTTCTCAGAGCTCGATCGTAGCACAAATCCCGAGAAAAACACTGTTTGCGGGTCCGTCTCAGTCTTTTCTCTCAAATCTCGTGTCCGGGTTCGACCACCGTTTTCGTGCCTATGAGTAATGCGGAAAGACGTTTCGCACGCTCTGTGACGGAAGCTGGCTGGGATGCACGCGGTCAGTGAGTCTCACACGTCGAAACTGCACTTCGCGGAATGACTGCGAGGGTTGACCACCGGCGAACCCAGCCGTGGCCGATCGTGGCTCGCTGGCACACTTGCAATTTCCAGACGATCTCATCAAACCTCGAAGGGCTGGTCATGTTCAAGAAACTCTCGCAAGCAAGAAAGCGCCGAAATCGCCGCCAGAAGTCTGACGCGTGTTACCACGGCAACCGCGGCGCCGCCCGCCTGCTCTTCGAGACGTTGGAAGACCGGCGCGTGATGGCGGGCCTGATCCATGACTTTCAGGTGACCGGTACCAGTCAATTCAGTCCGGGTCCAGCAGTCGCGATGACCTACGACGACTTTGTTGGCTTTGACACGGTGATCCCGCTCGGATTCGATGCATTTGACGACTTCACTCAGACTGGGGTGGAAGTGGACTTGGATCTGGGCGTCAAAGCCGGATTCAACCTGGGATATGTCGTCAACTCTGGCAGCATCGACGCCTTCTATGACGACGTCACGCTGGACTACAACCAGCCAACGACGCTCAGCACCACAGGCCCTGTTTCCATCACCACGTCGGTCAGCTTCGACGAAAGTACTGACAGCTTCTTTTCCACCACGTCGCCCACCATCGGTGCCTACGCGGACGTGGTGGCCAAAGCGTCGACTTCCGGTGAACTGACGGGGAAGCTGTTTGGTTTGGGCGGCACGCTGGATCTGTCGAGCACCATCCTGGACATCGAACACGAGTTGCTGGCGTTTAATCGAGATGACGATCGAGAACTGCGTGTTCTCGGCCAGAATGTGCTCGCGTCCGAGGGCGTCCAATTGGAAGTCCCCCTGGGCACGAGCCCGTTTGAATTGCAGGCGATCGTGCAACCCTTGGACTCCGGCAAACTCGGACTCCAAGGCGAAGTAAACCTGGTGGCGGATATCGATCCGTCCGACGTGCTCCCGAAGGCGGTCAAGAAAAAGTTCGACCTGGGCAATGTGCCGAATTTGGGGATCGGCGCGCAGTTGGCCACCATGGAGTTGCAGGTCCCCGCGGTCAACGTCGACGGGCGGAACGTGGGCGGCGGTGGTGTGATCACGGCCAGCGACAGCAGCAATCTGGCAGACCTGAATCTCAACCTGGGTCTGAAAGACGTCTCCTTCACGGTTGGGCCGGCCTCGCTCACGGTGACCCCGGCCGTCGTCGAGATCAGCCCGGAACTCAATGTCATGCAAACGGCCACCTTGACCCCCACGAGCCGCTTGACCTACCGTTTTGACCACCAGGTCACGGGAACGCGTGGCGGGACCGCCTTTGGTCCGACATCCGTCCTTGATTTCGTTGCCGGTGAAGCGGTCGAAATCGATTTCGTGGGGCGTCCGATCCATGTCCGTCCTGAATGGACATTCCAAGCCGAATTGCACAACGACATCGATATTGATGTCGACCTGGCTGGCAGTTTTACTGCCGGGCAATTCTCTCTCGACATCGCGGACGCACCGCTCTGGCTGAAGGATCTCCTGCAATTGCCATTCAATGCAGGCCCAATCGTGCATATCCCCGAGTCCCAGTTTCTGAGCACGGAGTTGGCATCCGTCGACCTGGTTAACGTCGCGTTCCCCATTATCAACGAGACTGTCGCCTTGGACCCGTTCGTGATTGGGGAAGGTTTCGAGTTCGATCTGACCGTGGATACCCGGGGAGAATCCGGACGCAGCTTGCGAAACGCCATCGCCCAAGCGAATGCGAAAGACGACCTGGAAGGGGGCGCGTCGTCACGTGAAACCAATTTCATTCAACTGGACGATGGCATCTATCGACTGTCTGACGCCACCGCGGAAAACGACAATTCGGCCGATCTGGATATTACCGATCGGGACCTGCATATCATCGGTCAGGGCGTGGGGAAAACGGTCATTGATGCCGGGCAACTCAGCCGCATCTTCGAGGTCCATGATGGTGCGCACCTGACGCTGGAAGGATTGACGATTCAGAACGGAATGGAGTTGACTGGGAACGGTGGCGGCATCTTCGCCAAGGGCAGGCTTGACCTGATCGACGTCGAGGTGACGGGAAACGTCTCTGCCGCACAGGGCGGAGGCGTGTGGGCATCGGGCGGCGGCTCCACGACTCGGACGACGGTCCACAACAACCAAGTCCGGGCGACAGGCCCGCCTTCGAAAGGTGGTGGACTCTATGTCACGCAAAGTCGATTCGAAGTCACCGATTCAACCATCAGTGGCAACACCGCAATCCAGTCCGACCCCAGGGTCAGCCCGCCCGGCGGCGGGATTGCAGTTGGAGGTGCCGGCACCGTTGCCTTGCTTCGCAGTACGATCTCCGGAAACGGTGCTCATGACGAAGGGGGTGCCATTTATGTTGGTCATCACAATGCATCGATCACCATCACTGCCAGCACGATCACAGACAACGAATCAACACTCTCCGACGGCGGCATTTTCGTCGCGGATGGAACGGTGCATCTGGACAACTCGATCGTGGCGGACAACCAAGGCGTAGACCTGGTCTTAGCGGATCGTAACGACCTGACGGACGATGGGTACAACCTGATCGGTGCCACCTCGGTCACGACGGGCTGGCAATCATCCACGCTTCATGGAACACCGGCCAACCCGATCGACCCGCGGTTGCGTGAACTCGCGAACAACGGCGGGGCAACACAGACGCACGTCTTGCATGCCGACAGCCCGGCCATTGGTGCCGGATCGCAGAATCAGGATCAACGGGGTTTTCAAATTCCCGGTCCGCGTGACATCGGTGCCACGCAATTCGTGGCTGAGACGTTGGTGGTCTCACCGGACAATCATGGTAGCTCCCTGACGCTGCAGCAGGCGGTGAGTTTATTCAATGCTCAGGGCGGCACCAATTCGATTACGCTGGGTCCGGGCACGCATTTCCTCACCAGCACTTCAGCCAACAACCGAGACCTGGACGTCAAGTCGCAGGCGATCACGATCAATGGCTCGACAACGGGTGAGCCTTCGATCATCGATGCCTCGCGATTGGACGACCGGGCCATCGAAGTTCATGCCGACGCGACGCTCAACCTGACGGACGTGATCATTAGCGGCGGGATGACTCCCGAAAATGGTGGTGGAATCCTCAATGCCGGCCAACTCCTGCTGACACGTACGCGACTGGTCGGTAATCGGGCCGGAAGGTTAGGTGGCGGCATGTTCGTCGCGGAAGGGGCCATCTCCGTGGTGACCGACAGCACGTTCGAGGGCAATCAGTCACAGTGGGGCGGGGCCATCGCCAATCTCGGCGGCGCGACACTCGAAGGTAGCCTGCTGGCCAACAATGTGGCTCGGGGCTCCGACGGCGCGATTGGCGTCAATGGCGCTGGCGGCGGAGGTGGAGGCGCCGGCCTGGGCGGCGGAGTCTACAACGAGGGCGTTCTGGGGGTGATCAGCAGCACGCTCTCCACGAACGAAGCGGTGGGCGGGCGGGGTGGAAATACAAGCAATGTCAAGCTCATTCAACCGTTGCTCGATCTTTCAGCGAATCCTGGAGGAAATGGTGGTGGAATTGGCGGTGGAGAGGGTGGTGAGGTCATCATGCCCCTTGGTCTTGCGACGGAGTTTGAGAGCGGTGACGAAGGTGGATTTGGCGGAGGTGGTGGTGGCGCGTCTGGTGACAGAGATCTGATCCTCGACCCCAAGCTTACGGCGAAAGACGGGGCGGATGGAGGATTCGGCGGCGGCGGTGGTGGCGCGAGCGCGGGCATCAAGGTTTACGAAGATCTTGACTGCCTTTGCATCAAGCCAGGACCTATCGGTCTAGGAGGTGCGGCAGGCGACCAAGGTGGCAGCGGAGCCGATGGAATCAACGCAGAAGTTGGTGGTCCCGGTGGCGGTGGAGCCGGCATCGGTGGTGCCATCTTCAATCGCGGGGGTAGCATCCAGCTCAATTCCAACACGGTCTTCAACAACGCGGCCAAGGGAGGCGAAGCAGGGATCACCGTGACGGGTGAGCAGACATTCGCGGAACCGGGCTCCGGCCTCACCGGCGGAATCTACAACGACGACACCGGTATCGTTGGATTGCGAAACACGGTGGTGGCCGCCAACAATGCGGAAGCCGGCACGGCTGATGAGCTCGACGCGGATGAATTTGAAGTCAACGATGTCGCCGGGGTGTTTCAGAGTCAGGGGCACAACTTCATCGGTGTGGCGGCGACGGACGCCGGATTCGATGCGAACAGCGACCGCTACGGCAAAGTCAACAGAGATTCTCCCGGCGCCGGCCAGCAGATCGATATCTCCGACAACGTGCTGAATCCACTGCTGGGCCCGCTGGCGGACAATGGCGGACCGACGCGCACCCACTTACCACATCGGTCAAGCCCGCTGATGGATACCGGCGCGTCGTCGCACTCCAATGACCAGCGCGGAGTACCCCGCGACATCGGAACGGGCGACGACATCGGCGCGGTCGAAAACAACATTCTCTTCGTCAATACTCACGAAGATGACATCAATCAGCGCAGCCTGCGCCGAGCCATCCTCGACGCGAATCGACTCGGTGGTTCGCACAGAATCGTCCTGGGCGAAGGCACGTTCAAGCTGGCAGCCACTGGCGCGATGGAGAACCATTCGCAGACCGGCGACCTCGATATTCATGCCGACATCTCGATTGTGGGAGCCGGAGCAGGCAAGACAATCATCGACGCCAGCTCACTGGGTGACCGCGCCTTCGATGTTCGCTCGGCAAACGCTGAATTCGTACTGGATGGCGTCACGCTGATGGGCGGCGAGGTGCTGGGCGGCGGCGGGGCCATCCGTACGGTGGGCGACTTGACCGTCAAAAACAGCCACGTCACTGGCGGTCGTGCAGCCAACGGCGGCGCGATCGATAACAACGGCGTGTTCAAGACAGTGAACGTGATTAACACTGCTTTCACCGGCAATTCCGCGTCGGGCTCGGGTGGCGCCATTCGAAACAACGGTCAGGGGGGCCTTCTCCGAGCCATCAATACCACCTTTACCGAGAACACGGCGAGCAATGGTGGGGCAATCACGAACCGCAGCACCTTCGGAGGCGTCGCGTTAATTCACGTGACGATCTCTGGAAATCATGCGTCGTCAGCGGCGGCCGGAGTGTATATGGACGACGTCCAGGGTGATGTCCTGGAACTGCAAAACACGATCATGGCGGATTCCCTGAGCGGGTTTGTGGTTTCCAATGGCCACAACTTGCTCGTTGATTCGGCCGGTGCGGATGCAAGCAGCCAGTTTCAGCCCAGCGACCTTCTGGATGTCGACGCGGGTCTGACCAGCCTGGCGACGGAAGCAAACCTGCCACATTTTGGCCTCCTTGCCACCAGCGTGGCTGTGGATGCTGCGAATTCAGATCTCACGGGGCTCTTGGGCAACTTGACGACGGATCAACTGGGGACTCCGCGTGTGTTGGGAATGACACCGGATATCGGTGCCGTTGAACAGGCGTTCCTGGAAGTGTTTACCACCGAGGACGGTTTTTCGGTGGGAACCCTGCGCAACGCCGTCACGCACGCGAATCAACTACCGGGCGCGGATCTGATCACGTTCGACGGCAGTCTCAACGGCCTCCCCATCACGCTGACCGATGGTGAACTCCAGATTAACGACGCTGTCACGATTGCCGGTCGAGGAGCCCACAACACGATCATCGATGCCCAACAGGACTCGCGCATCTTCAAAATCTTCAGTGACGGATCTGAAACGGCGACCAACCACGACGTGACGATTTCCAATTTGACATTGCAGAACGGCCGCACGACGACTGGCGGTTTCCCGGGTGGGGGTGGTGCGATCTATGTCGAGTCGGCTGGACTCGTCACCTTGGATTCCGTACTTGCCAGGGGTAATGCCGCGACGGGCTTTTCTTCCGGTGGTGGGGCCCTCTACGCCCGCGAAGCGAGCCGCCTCAGGATCGTGAATTCGACGTTCTCCGGGAATACCACTTCAGGAAGCTCATTCTCGAACGGTGGCGCTATCTCAGTCTACGGCAGCTCTGAGCTGAACGTCACCAACAGTACCGTCACCGGCAATCGCGCGTCTGGAAGTGGGGGAGGAATTTACGTCCAGAATTCGACCGCCGACCTTCGCCACGCAACGATCGCGGACAACGAGGCAGGGAATGATGGGGGCGGGCTTTCGGTCACCAACGCGCCGACCACCATTTACAATTCCATCGTGGCGTTGAATGAGGCCGGCGATCGGGCGCCCGACATCGATTCGTTCTCGCTAGAGACCGTGCTCGACCACACCTTGATCGGTGACGCCACAGGTTCGTCACTGGTCGGCGC
This sequence comes from bacterium, assembly GCA_030430075.1. Taxonomy (GTDB): domain Bacteria; phylum Planctomycetota; class Planctomycetia; order Pirellulales; family Pirellulaceae; genus ARS98. Next base: position 144,670 of record JAUIGN010000007.1, on the reverse strand, counting down.
TCCCGTGGGTTCACCGGACGCCAACGGCAACCTGATCGGCGTGTCCGGAGCGACCATTGACCCGCAACTCGGCCCGCTGCAAGCGAACGGCGGTCCCGTGCCGACCCGAGCATTGCTTCCCGGCAGTCCAGCCATTGACGCCGGCACGCAAGTTGTGCTCGACGCGGAGGACAATGAAGTCTTCAACGCGCCCGACACGGACCAGCGCGGATACGAACGGCACGGAACCGCGGTTGACATGGGGGCCTTCGAACTCCAACTACTGCAGCACCACCTGATTCCGCCAACCGCCAATGTGACGGTGACCGCTCTGGGCGACGACCGGTTAGTAATTACCCACGTTCATGAAGGAAATCAACGCGAAGTCATTCTGGCCCGTCCCGCCGATCGATTAAACCTGGTTCCTTGGGCCAGCGAAATCGACGATCAGGTCATCATCGATTGGTCGGCGGGTTCATGGGAGTTTCAAATCGGCGACTTTGAGACGGATGCCGACGACCTGGTTGTCTCTGTCCGGAGCAGCGACCAATCGATTGTCCCGGACGCTAACCTGGCGGTGGTCGGCGAAGGAACCAGTCGCGCGATCGCTCTTTCCTCGAAAGGCGTTTCGCCTGGTTCGGTAACGCTCACCGTGGAAGTCCACGATGAGGACGGAGCAGTCGGGAGAATGGCATTCCAAGTCGACATCCGCGTGAACGGCTTCGTCGTGGATTCAACAGGCGACGGCGGCGATGTCAACCCAGGCGACGGCGTGGCCGAAGACGCGAATGGCCGAACGACCTTGCGAGCTGCCATCGAAGAAGCCAACGCGTTGCCAAATTCTCCGCATGGCGCGGACGTCATTGTCTTTGATTTCGCGGATCCAGGGCCGCACACGATTTCACCCTTGTCGCAACTGCCGTTGATTCGGGACGCGGTCATGATCGACGGTACGACAGCTTCCGACGAGGACGGCGCGTCTGTTGTCGTGATCGATGGAGCCAACGCTGGTGACCAAGCGACTGGCTTGGCACTGCTGTCGGGTAGACGTAGCACCGTGCGAGGTCTGGCAATCCACAGCTTCGGCGGCAGCGGAATCTTGCTGGGACTGGGTGGTGAACACACGATTCAGAAGAACATCATCGGAACCGACCCAACGGGCGCTGCCGGCCTGGGCAACGGGTCGCACGGTATCCTCGTCCATGCATCGTACGGCAACGTGATTGGCGGGCCGTCGGCCGACGCTGCGAACGTGATCTCCGGCAATGGTGGCCACGGTATCTACGTATCGCGTTCCGGATCGGCGGGGAACGTCATCCAGGGCAACGTGATCGGCCTCGGCCCGGATGGGACGACGCGTCGGGGCAACACCGGCGTTGGAGTTCGCATCGACCAGGACGCCAGCGAGAACACGATCGGCTCCGGCAACGTCATCTCCGCCAATGCAGCGGGCGGTGTGACCCTCGTCGGTGCCGGAACGACGGGCAACTCCATCGTCGGCAACCTGATCGGCACCGATGCAACGGGCCTCCTCGCACGAGGAAACGGAGCCAACGGCATCTCGATCGATGGCGCGGCGGGCAACACGATCGGCGCGGTTGGCGGAGGAAACGTCATCTCAGGCAACACCATTGGCGGGATCTTTGTGACAGGCGCGACGGCGAACGGCAATGTGATCCAGGGCAACCTGGTGGGGCTCGATGTGAGCGGATCGACTGCCTTGTCCAATCGTCAGACAGGGATCAATCTCTTCAACGCACCGCACAACACGTTGGGCGGCACCGACGACGGCGCTGGGAACGTGGTCTCGGGCAACCGCAAGAGCGGCATCTTCATTTCGGGTCCACTGGCCAGCGGGAATCAGGTCGTCGGAAACTTCATCGGCACGGACGCGACCGGCACGACCGCCGTCGGCAATGGCTCGTTCGGCCTGGTCATTCGCGAGGCGTCGAATAACACCGTGGGTGGCATGGATGCGGCTGCCGGCAATGTCATTTCAGGCAACGTCGCCACAGGCCTCGCCATTCTCGACGAGACGTCGACCGGCAACGTGGTGACGAGTAACCTGATCGGAACCGACGTGACCGGCACCGCTGCGGTTGGCAATGGAAATACCGGCGTCTTGATCTGGAAAGCGCCCGGCAATCGGATCGGCGGCCTGACGGCCGGCCAGCGCAACGTGATTTCAGGCAACGCGTCGTTTGGTGTCCGGATCGCTTCCTTTCTGGCGAGCGGCAATGTCGTGCAGGGCAACTACATCGGCACCGACATCACGGGGACGGCCCCGTTGCCGAACGTCGACTCCGGCCTGCAGTTGGCCAACGCCCAGAACACGATTATCGGCGGCACCACGCGCGGTGCGACCAATGTCATCTCGGCCAATGGGAATCATGGCGTCGTCGTGGCAGGGGCCGGCGCCCAAGGCAACCGGATTGAGGGCAATCTCATCGGGCTCGGCATGAACGGCAGTCATCCGCTGGGCAACGCCGGCTCGGGCGTTCGCATCGGCGCAGGCGCCCGTGAAAACACGATCGGCGGTCAGTCCAGGACGGCGGGCAATGTGATCTCGGCCAACGGTGCCGACGGCGTGCTGCTGGTCGGCGCCAATACCACGGCCAATACGGTCCAAGGAAATCTCATCGGCACCGATGACCAGGGCACACGCCCCAAGGACAACGAAGACCTGGGGAACGCCAAGAGTGGTGTGGCGATCAGCAACGCCAATGCGAATACGATCGGTGGCGATTTCCCAGGCGCGGGGAACGTCATCTCCGACAACGGTCTGTTTGGTGTGGCGATCACCGGCCCGACCGCCTCGGAAAACAGAATTTTGGGGAACATCATTGGCACAGATCATTCGAGCACGCTTGACCTGGGCAACACCAGTACCGGCGTCTACATCAGCGCCCCCAAGAATTCGGTCGGCGGAGCCGGATTCGAAGAAGGAAATCTAATCTCCGGCAATGACTACGGCGGTGTGCGAGTCGCAGGCGCGTCTGCCAGCAGTAATCGTGTGTTGGGGAACCTGATCGGGACCCAGTCCGACGAGACGTCGCCGCTGCCCAATGGCCAGTGGGGTGTCTGGGTCGATCAGGCGAGCGACACGCTGATTGGCGGTACCAGCAAGGGCGCCGCAAATGTCATCGCCCATCACGCGCGGTCGGGAGTCACAGTCACCGGATCCACGGCCCACGGGAATCGGATTCAAGGGAACACGATGTTCTCGAATGCTGGCTTGTCGATCGATTTGAATGCCGACGGCACGACCGCCAACGACGCGGTCGCGAACAACCAGGACATGGACGACGGTCCCAACGAATTGCAGAATTTCCCCGTTCTGCGTGAAGCGCGTCTGCAAGGAACGCTGGAATTTGTCTACGAAGTTCCCTCCTTGCAAGCTCACTCGGCATACGAGTTGACGATTGACTTCTACGCCGCCGACCCGTCGGGCCGGGAAGGACGCAGCCATCTCGGCAGCGATCTGTATACACTCGACACGGAAAACAAGCTCAAGAGCGTATCGCTTGCCAGTGCCGCGGTCGAGGCTGGCGACCAGATCGTGGCGACCGCGACGGACGCCCTGGGAAATACGTCCGAGTTTTCGGTGCCCATCACGGTCTCCAGCGGGGCTTCCCCCGCCGAGTTTCAGGACACGTCCAGTGTGAGTCCACGTCACAACCTTGCGGACCCAGCCGATGTCAACGGCAACGGCGTTGTCGAGCCGATGGATGCCCTGCTGGTCATCAACGCGCTGAACCGCTCGCAATCACTGACCGGAGTTTCAGCGGATGCAGGCGCCGATTCGTTCTTCTACGATACGAACGGTGATCGGGCCCTTTCGGCCCACGACGCACTACGGGTCATTAATCGACTGAACGCCGCCGCCATCGAGGGAGAAGGCGAAGCGAACCGTGGCGCCTTCGGGGCGGTGGCAGGCCGCGATCTGACCGCGGATCACCGAGGCCGCCTGCTGGCGGACCTGCAGGCCGCCGAGGATACTGCAGTCGTCGGTCGGACCGCTGTGGAAGACTGCGGCGAAACGCCAACACGTCCGACGCCGGGCAATGCCGCGTTCGCAGACGTTGCCATTCTGCAGATGGACGACGTGCGGGAGCCGGGCGACGAGGTCGAAGATGATCTGGTCACGGACATCCTGGCAGCGGAGAAAGCCACGCCGCTCGCCAAGGCCGCCATGGATGCGATTTTTGCGGAGTTCTTTGTCGATTGACGCAGATGCGGAAGAAGGTGGAAGCAGCAGGCAGCAAATAGGCGCGCTGCAGTCGCACAGGGGCCGCCAGCCCGGATGATTCATCAGCCGCTGGGCGTTAACCCCGGTTCCGTTGATGGCTGAGCAAACCCGACGCGAACGCGTTCCGGCTGATATCCGCAGCGTTTTGCGTACGTTCACCACCAACGAATGCGCCACAACGACTTGCCCTGCATGGTTGTTCGTTGATGGATCATCCGGGGCCACGATCGTCGCGTCCAGCAAACGAGTTGAGATGGTCTGCCGCTGGCCGGAGTGCGTTGCTGGCAACGTGCCGCCAGTTGCCTAGAATAGCGGCCGGGCTGGGGTTGTGCACACCGTGCATGCGGGCACAGGTTTCGGGAAAAGCGGGGTCGCCATGCGAGTGCTTCTCATCAACCCACCGCATCCGGCCGTATCGAGCCGCTGCCACAAAGGCCAGATGCCCCCACTTGGGTTGCTCGCAGTCGGAGGGCCGTTGATCGATGCCGGGCACACCGTGCGGCTGGTCGATGCCGATGTTGGCCCGCTGGCGACGGCTGAGATCGTCCGGCTGGCCAGCGATTGGAAACCGGGCGCTGTCCTGCTTGGCCACTCCGGTTCAACATCGGCCCACCCGACGATTGCCCACGTCGCACGGCAATTGAAAGCGACCATGCCCGAAGTGCCGCTCGTCTACGGCGGAGTCTTCCCCACGTATCACTGCCGGGAGGTGCTGCTCGCTCACCCGGAATTCGATTTCATCGTCCGTGGCGAGGGTGAAGCGACCACACCCCATCTGCTGGCGGCGATCGAGTCGGGCATCTCCTGCAAAGATGTACCAGGCATTGCTTATCGCGACGGTGGCAGACCGCATCTGACACCTCCGGCGGTCGTCCACCGCAACCTCGACTCTTTCCGCGTCGGTTGGGAGCTTATTGAGGACTGGGATCGGTACTCGTACTGGGGAGCCGGACGTTCCGCCGTCGTCCAATTTTCTCGTGGTTGTCCCCACCTCTGCACCTATTGCGGCCAACGAGGATTCTGGACGCAGTGGCGTTGCCGCGATCCAGAGCACGTCGCGGCCGAAATCGGCTGGCTGCATCGACATCATGGCGTCACATTCGTCGACCTCGCGGACGAGAACCCCACAACATCCCGGCGACTGTGGAAAACGTTTCTCGAAGCGCTGATCGCCGAAGACGTCCCGGTCCAACTCATCGCGACGATTCGCGCGGCCGATATCGTGCGTGACGCCGACATGCTGCACCTTTACAAGCGGGCCGGTTTTTCGCGAATTCTGATGGGTGTGGAAACCGTCAACGACGAAACGCTCGCCAAGATCCGCAAGGGTGCCACGACGACAGTGGACCGTGAGGCGATCAGGCTGCTTCGCCGGCACGACATTCTCTCTCAAGTCGCTTACGTGGTGGGGTTTGAAGAGGAGACGGATCGCGACTACGGCCACGGCCTGCAGCAACTCCTGTCGTATGATCCCGACCAAATCAACGCCATGTATGTGACCCCGCACCAGTGGACGCCATTCTTTCGCGCAAGCCGTGGGAGACGTGTGATCGAGGTTCGTCAAAGCCGCTGGGACTACCGGCACCAGGTGCTCGCCACCCGTGTTCCACGTTGGCGAGTCTTCGCCTGGATGAAACTGACCGAGGCGATCGTGCAGCTGCGTCCTCGCGCGCTGTCACGCGTCCTGTTTCACCGGGACCCCCGGATTCGCAAAGCGCTCCGGTGGTGCTATGGGGTCGGCGCGCGTGCCTGGCTGTTCGAGGTCCGCGCGTTCTTCTTCAGACGGCGCGCGGCGTGCGATGACTTCACCGTTGGCTGGTTTGAAGACATGGCTGCAGAGGCCGTTGAGGAAGCGCATGCGAAAGGCGACGCGCCGGGAAGCGCGGCTGACCTGCTCGACATGCAGGCCTTGGAAACGAGTCAGGAACAACTTCCCTAGATGCGGTGCCGTGTGGGCTGCCACGCCGCCCAGCCGCCACGATCGGCCAACCGAGTCAACCGCTCGCGCCGGACGCCGTTCGGCCAAGAACGAAAAAAACCCGACTGCTGGTCGACAGCCGGGTCGCAGTACGTCTCACAGAACGTACTGTTCGAGGGATCGGTTGGCGGCGGCGCACATCAATCGCTGTCGTTCTTCTTGACGCGCTTCGCCCGTTTTGGCGCCGTGGATCGCAACTCCTTGACGGCCGCCTTGAGTTCCTCCAAGTCTTTGCGGAGCGCTTCGACTTCCGTGGACGCGTCGGATTGCTGCTGACGTATCTGGATGGATCGAACCGCCGCGCCTTTGCCGGCTTTCTCTTGAGATTCCCGGGCGGCTTTCACGCTCGGATACAACTGCAGCGCCTTCAACTGCATGGTCTGTCCGGCACCACGGAAGCCGATCGCCACGCCGGCCCGTCGGCCAAGCGACCCTTCCACGTGCGGCTTGACGTCCGCGGGCAACTCGTCGATCGATTCTTCCGTTACGGTCCAGGTCTCCCCGTCGCGCGTCACCGTGATCGTGGCCGCTGCGTCACCTTTCTTCTCAATGTCAATCGTCAGCTTCTGAGGTAACTTCGCCTTGGCTGCGGACAATGCCTGATGCAATTCCTGGACATTCACTTTACGGTCGACGACGCCTGGGCCGACGACTCGGAATTTCAACGGCTTCTGCCCCAGCACCTGGTTATCTTGCTCGAAGAACCAGTTGCCCAGCACGCCTTTGACATCGCCGAGGTCGCCCGTCACGGCGATCGCATGCTGCCCTTTGGGTCGTTCCTCACCCGTCACTTTGAGTGACATCTTCTTCCCGGCGCGAATCAGTGCGACCGACGTCTCCTGGTCCTTGGCTTCGGCAACGGCCTTGATCAAGTCTTCGACCGTAGCAACCGCCGCATTACCGTACTTGAGAATGACATCGTGCTCCTGGAGCCCCGCCTTCTTGGCCGGACTTTCGTCCATCACCTGCTGGACGATGAGCCCTTGATCCTTGATCCGCAGATGCGACTGCAGCGCCGCGTCGACGGGAATCGCGTACACGCCGATCCAGTGCGACCCGCCGGTCGCGGCGACCACGGTAATTTTTTTCTTCTTCGCCTCCGGGGCATCGGTCGCAATCACTTCAACGTCAATATCCTGCACCACCGCTTGTTCATCGTCGTCATTCATCAGGGCTCGTGGGCCTGCAGTGGCAACCGTGGCCCAGGCGATGACGCCCAACATACAGATTAGCTTCGTTTTCATCCGTTGTTCACTCCCGCGTTTGTCGAGTCGAAATAGAGGTGACAGTACGTGTCTTAGTGGATTCAATCACTTCGTCGTTTGAACTGCATCGATTCGCCCCCATGCGCGACGGCGTCCCGGCAGCAGCCATCGGCTACTGGGCCGTTCGATTGGCCGCCAGCGAGATCTCAAAATCACCGACGGGGACATACATCTGCTGGCCGCCGCCCATCTCCACCGGAGACCAGCGAACCACGCGTTGCACATCGAATCCATTCTGTTGAAGTTTGTGGCGTAGGCCGTCCATCACCGCCGCCGATTGCTCAACGAAGACTTGGGCCTCCTCCGGATCAAGCTCGAAAACCGGCACTTCGACTTGGCCGCCGGCGTCGTCCACCACAAAGGTCGCTTCTCCCCAGGGGACCACTTCGGCTGGTGCCAGCACATCGACCTTGTCCGGCATCGCTTCGGCCGCGGATGGTCCAGCCACCAATGGGCCGTTCGTTTCGGCCCCGGGCCGCTCGACAACACCGCGCGGAACGGGCGCCGGCTTCAGCCGACGCTGCCGAAATTCGCTTCCCAGAAAGAAGGCAACCAGGAAGCACACCGCCATGGCCAGCGCCAGCCCGCACAGATGCGCGGCGGGCGCGGCACGACGATCGGAATCGACCGGCTTCGCCGACACCTCGGGCGACGCCGGCGGCAAGTTCCGCGGCAGGTCCGCAGTCGCGCGATCGACGGCCGATGCGGAACGCCGCTCCTCCAGGAAATCCGTCGGGCCGGCGCGTCGCACACTCTGACGCCAAGCCTGATCCTCCAGAAAGGCCAACGCACACCGACGCCAACCGCCGGGTTCGTCGTCCAAAGCCGCCAGAAATCGATACCGCTCCTCGTCACTCATTTCACCGTCAACCAGACGATCAAAACGGCTGTCCTCGTCTTTGAATGTCGCAAGCCGATTCATATGGGTGCCTCGATCACTTTCAACATCGCCAGCTCTGCCCGTAGTCTCCGCCGAGCTCGATGGAGACGCGCCTCCACCGCACTGTGGCTGACTCCCAACTTTGCGGCGATCTCGTGGTATGACCAATCTTCCGTGTATTTCAAGAGCAGGATTTCCATGTCCCGAGTTGCCAGGTTTCGCAGCGCGAGCCGCACCAGGTCGCGGCGTTCGTCCGCTAGCAGCCAATCGAGCGGATCGGCGTCGGGCGGTACCTCGGTCGTGGAGCGCTCCGCGTAATGAGTTGTCAATTTCCGCTGCCGGCCTTTCCGACGCCGATACAACAGCACTTGCCGCACCGCCAGACGGTACAGCCAGGGCGCCGCCTTGGATTGGTCGCGGAGGGGTGCCGCCTGCCGCACGGCCGCCAGAGCAACCTCCTGCATCACCTCGTCGGTCGCGTGCCGGTCCCGAAGCCGCGAGAAGACGACGGTCCGCAGCCAACGGTCGCAATCGGCCAGGATCGCGGTCCAGTCGGCCTTCCCCGAGGGGCGTTGTGAAGCGGCGGATGTGGTGGGCGACGTCATAAGTAGCTCAATAGTTGCCGCGCGTCGAAAAATCTTGCCAGGGTTTTTGAATTTTTTGGGGGGACTGAAGGGCGGCGAGTGCCACAGCGGCGCTGCGTTCCAGCTCATGCCGCCTGGATGAACCGCCTCCGGCTCGGATTACGGGTTCACGTCGCCCCTCGTGCGGCTCGTTAAAAATAGGAATTGGAGACCTTCGGTCAACCGTTTCGGCGGGGTCGGAGACCCGCGCCGAGCGTCGGAGACCCGCGCCGGGCTAGGGGTCGGAGACCCGTGCCGAGCGAGGGGTCGGAGACCCGCGCCGAGCAGAGCGTCGGAGAACCGCGCCGAGCGTCGGAGACCCGCGCCGAGCAAGGAGTCGGAGACGCGCGGCGAGCAGGTCGCCTGACAACCGCCGCGCGACAGACGGCCGACAGGTCCAACGAGCCCCATCCTGGACCGGACCCATCCTGGACGGTGCCGGCCCCGAGGAACATAATACGCGGTCCCGGTCGGAATGGGTGACCCGCGTCGTGCCCGTTTTGTTAGTTCTCGCGACGGCCTGGTGACCGGGAAACGCTCGTTTTCACCTCATTACACCCTGTTGGGTGCTGCAGATCCCGGCAGCGGCGCCCCCGACTTCCAGGGGGACAGCCTGATCCTGTTCCTCCAGTATCCCGCTCAGGAATGGCCGCTTCGCAGGCCGCACCGCGACTCCCTTCAGCTGCAGCCACCAATAAAGGCACATGCAACCATGAAGATTGCCACCTCGTCTTTCGGCACCATGCCCGACGGCCGGGACGTCACCCTGTATTCCTGCACGAACTCGCGCGGGTTGCGTCTCTCGCTGACCGACTATGGTGCCACGGTCGTGGATGTCGAGACGCCCGACCGTGACGGCCAACTCGCAAATATCAATCTCGGTTTCCGATCCCTGACCGGCTACCTCGGGCCGCACCCCCATTTCGGTTCGACGATCGGCCGATTCTGCAACCGGATCGCCCAGGGCCGCTTTTCGCTAGACGGCCAGCAATACCAACTCGCCACCAACAACGGACCGAACCATCTGCACGGAGGCGACGTCGGCTTCGACAAACACGTTTGGCGGGCCGAGCCCATCGAAACAGCCTCAGCGGTAGGCGTCAAGTTCACCCGCCGCAGCGTTGCCGGTGAAGAAGGCTACCCGGGCAATCTCGATGTCGCGGTCACCTACGTTCTGACCAGCGAAGACGAGTTACGGGTCGAATTCACGGCGAAAACCGACCAGGCGACACCTATCAACCTGACCAACCACAACTACTGGAACCTGCGCGGCGCGGGTGCCGGTGATGTACTGGATCATCGGGTTACGATGTTTGCCGACCGCTACCTGGCGGTGGACGAGGGCCTGATTCCGACCGGCGAACTGAAGCCGGTCGCCGGCACGCCGTTGGACTTCACCACGCCGCAGCAACTCGGCGCGAGACTTGACCAGATCGAAGCCGAACCGCAAGGCTACGACCACTGTTTCGCCTTGTCCGGCCAGGACAACGGTCTGAAGCAGGCAGCCCGCGTTGAAGATCCTACGTCCGGTCGGGTGCTGGAAATTCACACCACGCAGCCCGGAATTCAACTCTACACGGCAAACTTTCTGGACGGTTCCGCAGCACACGGAGGTTTCGGGCGGCACGAAGCATTCTGCCTGGAAACACAGCATTTTCCCGATTCACCCAATCACGGGGCCTTTCCCAGCACGATCTTGAAGCCTGGCGAATCGTTCGAACAGGTCACGGTACACAGGTTCTCGGTTTGTTAAGAACGAGTCCAGAATCACTCGCCTCAATTCCGCGGTACGTGCGTGCGGGAAGTTGTTGGTGACACATTCCCGTTCTCATGCCAAAACCTATGGCGTCATGCACCGCATGATTTGGAAGGGAGCATAACGGCTTCGATTCGTGCATAGCGACCGCCATGGATTGGCGGCTGTCCGCGGCAGGATGCCCGACATGAGAAGACGACCGAATCGGCCGCAGCCCCCCGAAACGCCAAGCAGGAGATGACAACGATGGAAACCAGAAAGCTGGGGACGACCGACATGAAGCTCACCCCGCTGTCGTTCGGTGCGTCGTCGCTGGGGGCCGAGTTTCGTCATATCGATCTCGATGAGGCCTGCCGCAGCGTCCACGTGGCAATCGACCTGGGCATGAACTTCATCGATACTTCGCCCTTCTACGGGCGCGGGATGAGTGAAATGTTGCTGGGGCGAGTGCTTCCCGAGATCCCTCGCGACCGCTACTACTTGGGCACGAAGCTCGGTCGCTATGCCGGGGCGCACTTCGATTTCAGTGCCCGGCGGGTCGCGGAAAGCGTCGACATCTCGCTGGAACGGATGAAGGTCGAGCACCTGGACATCGTACTTTGCCATGACCTCGAATTCGTCGAAATGTCACAGATCGTCGAGGAGACGCTGCCGGCCCTGCGCAAGGAAGTGGAAAAAGGCAAGGTCCGCTACATCGGCGTCAGCGGCTATCCGATGAAGATGTTCAAGTATGTGCTGGACCGAGCAGACATCGATGTACTGCTGACGTACAACCACTACACGTTGCAAAACGATATGGCCCTCGAGTTGGTGCCGATCTGCCGTGAGAAAGGAGTCGGCCTGATGAATGCCGCGCCGTTCTCCGCCCGGCTGCTCACGGCCGCCCCTTTACCCGCCTGGCACAAGGCGACACCCAAGGTGCGGGAGATCGCCAAACAGGCAGCCGATCACTGCGCCGGCAAAGGGGTTGATATCGCCAAGCTGGCCCTGCAGTTTTCCCTTGCCAACCCGGACATGACCACCTGCGTTACCGGTTCGGCCAATCCGGACCGCGTCGCGCAGTGGGTGGCCTGGGCCGCCGAACCGATGGACCAACAACTGCTGGCGGAAGTCAAGGAAATCCTCAAGCCGATCCACAACTGGTTCTATGTCGAGGGCCGCCCGGAGAACAACGATCCCCCCACGGTCGACGCCTGAGTCGCACCGTTGGATGCGGCCGAACCACGTGGGGCGGGCCGGCCCGGCCAGGGATCGGCTCAACCGCAACCGTCCGGAATCGTCCCGCGGTGCCCCCGGTCGCCAACGCCCCCAATCACCAACAGTACATCCAGGAGACCGATCCGATGCGCGCCATTCGTTTGGAAGAACCGAAACAGTTTCGCTACGTTGACCTTGATGAACCGGCCTCACCCGGTCCCGGCGAGGCGCTGGTGCGCACGCACCGGATGGGTATCTGCGGAACGGACTACAGCGGCTATCTGGGAAAAATGCCTTTCTTCCGCTACCCCCGCGTCCCGGGCCACGAGCTGGGCGTCGAGGTTCTGGAAGTCGGTACCGGCGTCACCAACGTGACGGCCGGCGCACGGTGCAGTGTCGAACCGTACATGAATTGCGGGCACTGCTTCGCTTGCCGGAAGGGCAACGGTAACTGTTGTGCCAGCCTCAACGTGATCGGCGTCATGATCGACGGCGGGCTCTGCGAACGGTTTATCATCCGTGCGGACAAGCTCCACGCTTCCGAGAAGCTGTCGTTTGAACAACTGGCCCTGGTGGAAACCCTGGCCATCGGCTGCCATGCCTGCGACCGCGGCGCGCCGAGTGAGGGAGCGCATGCGTTGATTATCGGCGCCGGTCCGATCGGCCTCGCCACGCTCGAGTTCACCCGGCTGACCGGCGCCTCGATCACCGTGATGGACATGGTTCCCTCGCGTCTGGAGTTCTGTCGCCAGACCTACGGAATCGAGCACACGGTGGTCTTTCAGGGGGATGGAAGCGAGCTAGAACAGATGAAGGAGATCACCGGCGGCGACATGTACGAAGTCGTGACCGATGCGACCGGAAACTCGCGGTCCATGTCGAATGCCCTCCAGTATGTGGCGCACACGGGCGAGCTGGTTTACGTCGGTATTACCACCGAAGAGATTGCCTTCCCGCACCCGGCCCTGCATCGGCCGGAGATGACCATCAAAGGTTCGCGGAACGCCCTCCCGGCCGACTTCGCCCGCATCATCCGCCTGATTGAAGACGGGACAATCAACACCGAACCGTGGATCACACACCGCGTCGCCTTCGATCAGGTCATCGAAAACTTCGAGACGTACACCCGCCCCGAGACAGGTGTTATTAAAGCGGTCATTGAGGTGTGTTGAGCACCGTCACACGACGCAACCAGAAACCACCGGAGCATACCATGATTCCATCCGCCGTTACCGTCAGCCTGGTCAATGAAGCACGCGGCGGCCCGTTCGTGTTTTGGGACGACCTGCCGGCCGCCTGCCGCAAGGCGCAGGAGCTAGGTTTCGACGCCATCGAAATCTTCGCCCCGTCAGCGACCGCGGTCGATCCCGTCGAGCTGCAGCAGCTGCTGACCCAGCATTCGCTCAACCTGGCGGCCGTCGGCACGGGCGCGGGGATGGTCAAGCATGGCCTCAGCTTGACGTCGACCGATACGGACGAAAGGGCTCGGGCGAAAGAGTTCATCCGCTCCATCATCGACTTCGGCGGGCCGCATGGAGCCCCCGCCATTATCGGGTCGATGCAAGGCAGGTGGGGCGGCGCGTTGAGCCGGGAAGCGGCGCTCGACCTGCTGCGCGAAGCGCTCAACGAGCTCGGCGAATACGCTCGCAAACACGACGTGCCGTTGATCTACGAACCCCTCAATCGGTACGAAACGAACTTGATCACGACGGTCGCAGACGGCGTCGACCTGATGAAATCGCTGCAGACGGACAACGTGCAATTGTTGGCGGACCTGTTCCACATGAACATCGAGGAAGCCGATCTGGCAGCCGCCATCCGAGCTGGCAAAGGGCACATCGGTCACCTCCACTTCGTCGATTCCAACCGCCGGCCGGCCGGGTTGGGACATATGGATTACGCCCCGATCGCCGCCGCCCTGAAGGAAATCGGTTACGACAAGTATGCCTCCGCCGAAGCGTTCCCCTACCCGGACCCGGATGCGGCGGCAGCCCAGACGATGTCAGCATACAACAGGTTCTTCAAGGAGTAGCCGCAATCGACGGAATCACGACGCTCCCCCTCTCCCGACCCAACTTCCGTCCCGCCGCACCCGCAGCGGCCACCTACGCAAAGAAAGAATGACTCATGAGCACTCCCAATCCTACCCCCTGCGTCACGCTGGGACTGGCTCCCAGCTTCGGCTTCGGCGACCGCATCGGTCTGGCCACCCCCGGCCACGTGGCGGCGATGCAGCGGTCCGGCGCCGGCATCGAACCGATCTATCCCCAACAGTCGATCCGAGAAATGGCGCGAACCAGCCGCAGTCCGGAAGAGGTCATGAAAGACGCCCTCGATGGAATGCAGGCAGCCGGGTGGACGGGCAAGACAGGCGCCGACGCCGATCACTTGAAGACGACGGAAGATGTCGATCGCACCTTCGCCGCCGGCTTCACTTTCTTTACCATCGACCCTTCGGATAACGTGGATGAACAGGCCGACACTTACGACGAGCCTACGCTCCGCGAAAAGTTTGCCGAGGTGCGCGACGAGATTGACTGGTTTGAAAGCTACCTGGGCCGCCAAGTCAAACTGGCCACAGGAACCGTGGTGGCCTTGGATGAGCAAGCCTGCATGCGGTGCGCCGTCAAATACGGACCGGCGATCAATCATGCCATCGCGTTGGCCGATCATATCCGCGCCGTCCACGACGCGGCGGGCCGCGATCATGAGATCGAACTGAGCGTCGATGAAACGGATCAGCCGACCACGTTGGCCGAGCATTTCATCATCGCGGACCAGTGTGTCAGCCGGGGAATGAAGCTCGTCAGCCTGGCGCCCCGCTTCATCGGCGACTTTGAGAAAGGGGTCGACTACAAGGGAGACCTGACGGAGCTGGAAGCATCACTCAACGAACATGCGGCACTTGCCGACCAGTTGGGCCCCTACAAATTGAGCCTGCACTCCGGTTCCGACAAAGTCTCGATCTACACGGCCCTGGCGCGTGCCACCAAGGGCCGGTTCCACGTCAAGACGGCGGGCACCAGCTACCTCGAAGCACTTCGCGTCGTCGCCAGGCATGACGAGCCCCTGTTTCGACAAATCATCGACTTCGGCCGTTCGCGATACGATACCGACAAGGCAACCTACCACGTCGCCGCCACCAACGACACGGTCAAACCCGGCAACCAGATCGCGGACGCGGTGGAGCTCGAGCAAGTCTACCTGGAACGCTGGGACGACGTGCCTGCCGGCAAGGGCTTTACCGAACCGGGCCGCCAGATCCTCCACTGCACATTCGGTTCCGTACTGACTCATCCGGAGTTCGGGCCTGCTGTGCGGACCGTCCTGGAGGCCAATCCGGGGACCTATCGAGACGTCCTGGCCGACCATTTCAGTCGCCATCTCGTCGCGCTGACCGACGGAATGTAAGGACCGTTCCCGGCACTCGGGGCGTGCTGTGCGGATGACGTGCCGATGCCGCTCCCCAACTGGGCGATCCACGCCTTCACCCGCTCGCCGCGATACCAATCCTGGCCGGCCGCATCCGCCGATTCGTCATCCAATCAGGAGGCTTTCACGTGCTCAAACATCAGCTCATTCATCCAGAAATCAACGCGATTCTGGCAGCCGGCGGCCATCACGGCAAAGTGCTCATCGCCGACGGCAACTACCCGGCGTCCTCCAAGCGGGGCCCCCACGCCCGGTTGGTGCACCTCAACCTCATGCCGGGCGTGGTCACCTGCAACCAGGTGCTGCAAGCGGTCCTCTCGGCGCTGCCGGTCGAAGGGGTCAACACGATGATGTACGAAACCACCGGTCAGTACGCATTGACGGAAGACCCGCCCGTGTGGTCGGATTACCGCCAGACCATGCAGGAGGCGGGCGTCGAATTGGAGCTCGAACCGATCGAAAAATGGGCCTTCTACGACGCCGTCGCGACACCGGACCATATTCTTACGATCCAGACTGCGGACCAACAGCGATTCGCGAACGTGTTGCTCACGATCGGCGTTCGCATGGATTGAGAAACCCGTCAACCAAGCCTGTCTGGAGTCGGCCATCGTTGCTGCGGGTGACGTACGGCAGGCGATCTTTCGTCATTCCGAAAGTCATGCGGTGCATGATGTAATCCAGCCTTGCATCGCACTGGAACCTGCCGTCGACAATCACCCGGACCAACGGACCGTAGTCACAATGGGAAACGGAGACCTTCAGTCGGCGGTTTCGGAGACCCGCGCCGAACCGTTGTGTTCGTGGAACGAGAGAGGAGTTGAATCATGTCTCACGTTATTGATGCCCATCAGCACTTCTGGCAACTTAGCCAGCCCTTCAACTTCGGATGGCTCGACACGCCCGGCCTGGAACCGATCCGTCGCGACTACCTGCCGGAGGACCTGGCACCGCAACTGGCGCAGACCGGCGTTGATGGCTCGGTGTTTGTACAGACCCAGCACGATGTGGCTGAAAATCGTTGGGTCTTGCGGCTGGCCGAGCAATACGATTTCATCGCGGGCGTCGTCGGGTGGGTTGACCTGACCAGCGAGACGTGTGAATCCCAGCTGCTGGAGTTCAAGGACCACCCCAAGTTCGTCGGTATTCGGCACGTCACGCAAGACGAACCCGACGACGACTTCATCATCCGCCCGGACGTCGTCCGAGGTTTGCAGGTGCTGGAGAAGCACCAGGTTCCCTTCGATCTGCTGTTTTACGTCAGGCACTTGAAGCACGCCGCCCCGCTGGCCAATTCGCTGCCCGACTTGCCGCTGGTGATTGACCACCTGGCCAAGCCGTTGATCGCGGCGGGGACAACCGCCGGCTGGCGGGACGATCTGCGGGCCGCCGCCCGCCATCCCAATGTCTACTGCAAGTTGTCCGGAATGGTCACTGAGGCGGATTGGAATGACTGGAAGCCGGCCGACTTGCGTCCTTACGTCGACACCGCGCTGGAGGCGTTCGGTCCCCAGCGATGCATGTTCGGTTCCGATTGGCCGGTCTGCGAACTGGCCGCGACTTACGCAGAGGTACACGGCGCGTTGCGGGAAATCGTCGGGCAGCTCGGTAGCGACGAGCTCGACATGATCTTCGGCGGCACGGCCAGCCGCTTTTACCGGCTCGCCCCTTGACATGCAGCGAGGCGCGGGAGACCTGCGGTCGGCGGTTTCGGCGGGGTCAGAGACCCGCGCCGAGCAGGAGTCGTCGCTGTGCGCGAACTGGAAAGGCGCTGTGCGCGGGTTGGAACGGCGCTGTGCGCGAGCTGGAACTTCGGCGGGGTCAGAGACCCGCGCCGTGCAGGAGTCGTCGCTGTGCGCGGGTTGGGACGGCGCTGTGCGCGAGCTGGAACGGCGCTGTGCGCGAGCTGGAACGGCGCTGTGCGCGGGTCTCCCGACCCCGCACGCCCCACGACCGTCAGGTCTCCCAGCCAATAGCCGGCGTCGCGCATCCTTAGCTCCTTAGCGATCTACGGCCGCCGTCTCCTCATGGAACGCTTGAATCTGCGACCAGGCTTCCGCGGGTGTTTCGGCATAGCTGATCAAATCGAGGTGCTCATCGGCGATGACGCCCTCATCAGCCAGGAATTCGAAGTCGATCACGCGGTTCCAATACTCACGACCGTAGAGGATGATGGGAATTGCCTGCATCCGCCCGGTCTGCCGCAACGTCAACGCGTCGAACAATTCGTCAAGCGTCCCGAAGCCTCCGGGAAAGACCACGAGCGCCCGCGCGCGGAACAGGAAGTGCAATTTGCGCAGCGCGAAGTAGTGAAACTGGAAGCAGAGGGCGGGCGTGATGTATGGATTCGGCGTTTGTTCGTGGGGCAGGGTAATGTTCAAGCCAATCGACTTCGCACCGGCGTCGTGCGCGCCCCGATTGGCGGCCTCCATGATGCCTGGTCCGCCGCCGGTCGTGATCACATAGTGGCAACGTTGATCGACCTGGCAGGAAGCAGAGACCAGTTTCCCGAACTCGCGTGCCGCGTCATAGCTCCCCGCCTTGGCCAGGATTCGTTCAGCACGTGAAACGGCTCGCTGCCGAGCCGGATCGTCCGGGTCTGCGGCCAGTTCCTGCCGCGCTGCAGCCAGTCGCGCCTCCGCCGCGGCCGGCTCGACGACCTGCGTGCCGCCAAAGACCACGATCGTGGAGTTGATGTTTTGTTCCTCCAATGCCATCTCGGGCTTGAGCAGCTCCAACTGCATCCTCACCGGGCGAAGTTCATCGCGTTGCAGGAACTCGGTATCCAGTTCCGCCAGCCGATAGCTGGGTGAACTCAAGATGGCTGCCAGTTTTTCATCCGGGGTCATGGGCACACTTTCCGTTGGTTCAGGCAAAGTCTCTTCCGCCGCTTCATCACGGATCAGCGAAGTCAAGTAGGTACACGCGGCGACGACGCCGGCGGCCAGGCCGAATGTGGCAATGGTCGCACCCTCGCCCAGCCACGGGGCACGCTCGACAAGCGGGCGCCAGAGGAGGATCAACAACAGGCATCCACAGGTCAGGTGGGCCAGCCATGGGATGCGGCGAGCCCAGGCCGTGCCTTGGGTAACGATGGCCGTCAGCAAATGGGCCGCGGCCGCATAGCAAGCGAGTGCGCAGGCCGCCTGCCAGCCAAGGAACAGGCCGACGCTCATCACTGCCGGCAACTCGCATAACGACAGCAGCGTGGAACGACGGATATCCCTGGCCGCCAGGGATGCGAACAAGCCAAGCGCCGCAGCGACCGCCAGTCCTGTCACGCCATCCCAGATCGCCACCGCTCGTGCGGACAATTCCGGCAGGCCGGCAAAGGCAACCGGACGAAAGCTGCCGAGCATCTCCATCGGCGGCAACATGGGCGCCAGGAAGCCGACAAGCAGTGCCGGGAGGTAGAGCCGCAAGGGCGTCGGTTGGTCGTCATAACGGATCAGGGCGGCACAAATCAGGGTGCATAGCAGCAGCACGTGATAGGCGAACAGCAGCCAGAGCCACGCCGTCTGGTATTGGAACTCGGCAGGGTGCAACGCGTGCGGAAGGTTGCGCCCCAGGGAAACCGGCCCCAGAAACCCAACCACCAGAACAACGGTCGCCACCAGCGCCTCGACGCACGGGTAACGGGAAGAGATGGTCACCTTGCAATAGCGACAGCGGGCTCGCAGCAGCGTCCAGCTCAGAACGGGAATGTTGTCGTACCACTGGATCGCATGGCTGCAGCCGGGGCAGCGTGAACCCGGGTGGACAACGCTTCGCCCCAGCGGAACCCGGTAAACAACCACGTTCATGAAGCTTCCCAGATTGGCTCCCAAGGCCCATAGCCAGAGTGCCAAGAGCCCGTTTCCCCACCACGGCACGTGCTCGTAGCCGAGCGACGCCACGAGGGGTATGGAGAGCCAGTTAAGCAATTCCGAATTCATGGGCGGGGAGGAGGAAAAGCGAAATGAGACCTTGCCAGCGTATCGACGAGGACGCGTCGCGTCAGGCCTTGAAGTGTACCCTATAAGTAAGGGGCAAGTGGCCCGCCCCGAGCGGCCAAGGCATCAACTTTTCTCGTCACTTCCGCATCTTCCTCCAGGGGCGGCGCGTGGTGCGGTTTGATCCGCGCATCAATCACCAACGAACCTCGGCAACCCCAGTGCTTCGCGTCCACAAACGCGTCGATCCCCTCCACATCGGCAGCCGGATTGCTCCGCGTAAACACGACCCACAGGAAGTTGGCCAGCGTGCGAGCGACGAATTCGCTGTCGTCGACGATCACCACCAGCGGGAAGGGCTCCAGTGACGACTGGCCCCGACAGGCGTCACAAAACGGCGCAACGCGAGAATCGTCGCCATTCGAACCGCCCGGATAGGCGGGCCCCTGGACTGCCAGGATGCCGGGCTGACAGACAGCCGGACGGGAGTAGCCGGCAGGCAGCCGCAATTCGACGGGCACGCTCGTCCCCAACTCGCGAACCGGTTCGCCGGACGCGGCAATGACCAGCTTGGACCCCTGGTTGAGACCACTGCCCGAATAGTCAAGCGTGTCGATGGTGGTCCGCGTTTGGAAATGCAAATCGCGGCGCCAATCAACGCGGCGCAAGACATGCTGGAAGAACGGACCGATGTCGTTCACGTCAAGCTCGGGGTCGTCCGCACGATTGGCGATCACCAGGTACTTGGCCAGCGACATCTGACCCTGCCCCAGAATCGCATTCGCTTGCGTGAGCAGCTCGGCAGGTGCCGAATCACGCCGATACGGCGTGTATCGCTCGCTGCCGACCGCCAGCATCAACGGATGAACGCCCGCCGCGTCGACCGCATTGACGGCATGCACACCCGGTATCACGGTGGGGATGATCGGACCCGTCAACTCATGGATCAGCTCGCCGAAAACCGTGTCCTCTTGCGGCGGACGTCCCACCACCGTGAAGGGCCAGATGGCGCCGTCGCGATGGTAAACGTGGTCGACTTCGAGCACCGGAAATTCGTGCTCCAGACTATAGTACCCCAGGTGGTCACCGAATGGCCCTTCCGGCTTGGTCCGATCCGGCGCCACCGTTCCGGTGATGACAAAGTCGGCGTTGGCGTAGCAGGGCAACCCGTCGGGCCGTCGCACCATGGGAATGCGATGCCCGGCCAGTGCCCCCGCAAACGTCAGCTCCGACATTCCCTCGGGCAACGGCATCACCGCGGCCAACGTCATGGCCGGCGTTCCACCGACGAAGATATTCACCCGAAACGGCTGGCCCGCGCGCGCGGCGGCCGCCTGGTGGACGCCGATCCCGCGATGGATCTGGTAGTGGAGCCCAATCTCCTGATCCGTCACGTATTGGCCGCCGGTCAACTGAATTCGATACATGCCCAGGTTGGAATGCATCAAGCCGGGCCGGTCGACATCTTCGCTGTACACCTGGGGCAGGAGGACATAGCCGCCTCCGTCGCGCGGCCACGACTTGACCTGGGGGAGCCGGCTGATCGTCGTCTGATTGGCCAGGATGGGCGCCCGCCGAGTAAATCGGGGGAGCATTCCCAGTGCGGTGAACGGTGTTTTCCAATAGCGACCGGGCCGACGCCAGAATGCGTTCGGGTCGACCTTCAATTCGATCAAGCGCCGCACGGATTCGTACGTGTCGCGAAAAATGAAGCGGGCTCGCTCCAGGGTTCCGAAGAGATTCGAGACCATCGGAAACCGGCACCCCTTCACGTTCTCGAAATACAGGGCCGGGCCCCCCGCCTGGTAGACGCGGCGGTGAATCTCTGCAGCTTCCAAGTCCGGATCGACCTCGTGGCGAATGCGAATCAACCGGCCGGCCACAGCCAGATCATCGACGGTCTGTTTCAGCGTACGATGGCCCATCGTCTTGAGCACCTGTAAATCGTGATCGCGCCCGCCGAGCGGTTACCGGAGCGCGGCACCGCCAGGATCCTGCCGCCAGGATCGCGTCGTCACTCTTCGCCCGGCCTCATGTCGCCGGCCGCAACCAGTCAACCGCAACTGCACACCGGGGGAAGGGACAGCGCACCCCGGAGAGGGCGCGTTCGCCTTGAACGGTCGTGCCGGGTGATTATTGCCGATTGCCCAGAGTCGACAAGTACGCGGTGACTGCGGGCTGCCGATCAACCATCCGCCCCGGGTCATCGCAGGGTCAAGGTTTGGGTGCGCATCGACGGCTACCGACCTCGGAGACGACTGCTACAATGGCACCGGCCCACACACAAAGCCGCCTTGAACACGGAAGAACTCTTGATGAGCACGACTGCGACGGTGACGACGGAACCCGCCACGACCATTGATGCCAACGCCGTGGTCGTGGGCCATTTTCAAGATAGCGACTTGCGGGGCGCTGCGGCCCACCTAGACGAAGCGACCGGCGGCGCATTGGCGCGCCTGGTGGCGACCGAGGATCTGAGCGGTAAATCGGGGGCGATCACGCGGTTATTGGCACCGCACGGCGTGCAGGCCACCGCAATCGTGGTGGTGGGACTTGGCAAGGAAGAGAATTTCGACCGAGGTGCCGCCTTCCGAGCCGCTTCGGCAGCGGCCAAGTCCCTGGCGGACAAGCCGCGCGAGCGGGTCGCCTTCTACCTCGGCGAAGGGTGGACGCAGGAATGCGTCGAGGCGGCTGTTTGCGGTGCGCTCGCCGGTTGCGAAGGGCAAGACCTGTACCGCGCCGAGAAGGATCTACATCCGTTCGGCCAGTTACTCTGGCCGCCGGCGACCCAGCCGGCTCTCGCCTCGGCGAACGCGATCGCCGTCGGGGTTGGCCTGACGCGCCGACTCGTCAACGAACCGGCCAGCGAAATCTATCCCGAGTCGTTCGCGGCCCGGGCCGCTGAGGTTGCCCAACAGCACGGCCTGGAGATTGAGACCTGGGACCGAGCGCGGCTCGAGCAAGAACGATGCGGGGCCCTGTTAGCCGTCTCGCAGGGCTCGGTTCGCGAGCCGCGTCTGGTGATCCTGCGGCATCGTGGCGGCGGCAGCGATCAACCCACCCTGGCACTCGTCGGCAAGGGAGTCACGTTTGATTCCGGCGGTCTGTCCTTGAAGCCCAGCGACGGCATGAAGACGATGAAGTGCGACATGGCCGGCGCCGCCACCGTCCTCGGCGCCCTCTCCGCCATCGCACAGCTCAACCTCCCGGTCAACGTCATCGGCCTCATGGGGCTGACGGAAAACATGGTCAACGGAGCGTCATTCAAGCTGGGCGACGTGCTGACCGCCCGCAGCGGCAAGACGATCGAAGTGCTCAACACGGACGCCGAAGGCCGCTTGGTACTGGCCGACACTTTGGACGTGGCTGTGGAACTCGGCGCGGCCAAGATCATCGATCTGGCGACGCTGACCGGCGCCTGCGTCGTCGCACTGGGCACGGATGTCGCCGGCCTGATGACGAATGACCAAACCTGGTGCCATCAGGTGGAAGCGGCCGCCCAGGCCTGCGGAGAACCGGCCTGGCAGCTCCCGATGTTCCAGGAGTTTTCCGCCCAGATCAAAAGCAAGGTCGCCGATATCAAGAACATCGGCGACGGCCGCTGGGGCGGAGCGATCACCGCGGCCAAGTTCCTCGAAGAGTTCGTCGGGGACACGCCGTGGACCCACATCGACATAGCCGGTCCCGCGTTTCTCGAGAGCCCGAAGTCGTGGATCGATGCCGGCGCGACCGGCGCGTTCGTACGCACGCTGGTCGAAGTTGCCCGCCGCTGGAACGACGACGTGACCTATTTGCCGAGCCGCTGACACGCGTAGTTACCGGCCGTTTGGCTACGCGCCTGGCAGGCGGTGGCGGTGGGCCCAGAGGCCGAGCGCCGGGTTGCTGATGTAGTAGATCCGTTCCCCGTCAACGTCATTCCAGCCGTCGCGAAGGGCAGCCGGATCGTAGCGGGTCGCCATCTCAGCCAGGTCGCCGAATTCGTAGCCCACGCTCTCAATTTCTTCGCGCGTCAGTTCGCCTGGACAATAGGTGACCGTAAAACGTTGTTCGGAAGACCCGTGAATCAAGTGGGCGGCGGCAGAGAGGTTGTTGCGGAGTTCTTCCTGCTCGTCGACAAACCGCATAATTTCGGGCGTCGTGCGATAACCGTACTTGCGGATCAAGCGGTCGATCTCGGGGTCTTCGCCAAACGTCTTGACGGCCGGCGCCAACACGATCAGCTCGCCTCGGTCGGCGATCGCCATCCGCGTCCGATAGATGGCTTTGTTCCCCAGCCAGGTGCTGTGGAATTCTTCGGGGTCGAGATAGACGACGACTTTCTGCATTTCCTCATCAAGGATTTCGAAGTTCACCTCGACGGCCAGCGCTGCCGCCCGGTTAAAGCAGTCATGGTCGTCACCGATGAACAGTCCGCGCGTCACCAGTTCGCCGGCCTGGTTCGTGCCTACGACGGTCAGCACGTAGACCAGCGGCAGATGGCCGCAGAAGGTATCCTGGGCATGATTGAGAATTCGTCTCAACGGCGTGTCCGCTCGGCCCATCATTCGTTCCATCCCGTAGGCCGCACCGATGAAGTGGCTCTCATTAATCCCTTGTTGCCCCCCGGTGCCGACAAAGATGTTCTTGTTGTAGTTGGCCATCCCGATGACTTCGTGGGGCACCACCTGGCCGATCGAGAGGATCAGATCGTGGCCTCCCTCCCAGACCAGCTTGTTGAGCTGTGCGGGCCAGGCCTTTTGCCAGATACCTTCGGTGGCCGCGGCGACGAACTCCGCCGGAACTTCACCAATGGTCAGCACATCGTCCCGCCAGCGATGCGGACGAATCAGCTCGTGCGGCAAGCCGGGAAACATCCTATCCAACTGCCATTCCGGCATCGGCACGTGCGTCCCCAGGGCCGGCATCACATCGGTCAAGCGTTCGCCGTAGTACTCGTACGTCTGGCAGGTCAGCAACCCGGCTCGACTATTGAAACGGGTAAAGTCGGGCGGCAGCGCGAGGACCCGTTGACGGTCACCCAACCGCTCGAACACGGCGTGCAGATGGCGTTGCAGATCGTCCGCGGCGAGTTCGGTGGTGGGTGAGCCTGCGGCCAGGTAGAGGGTCATGCGAAAACCTTCGAGCAATCGGGATGGGGCACGTGCGGGGCCAGGACTCAGTTTAGCCGAAGGCCCACTTCCCGCCAGCGTCGGCCGGCCGCACAGGCCCGGCATCCTCTGGCATTGGCCGAGCGACACTGGAGTGCGTTCGGCAGGGTGTTTGACAGCCCCCGGAGCGTGACCCATGATGCGCTGCCCGGATTGGCGGCAAGAAATGGCCGCTTCCGGCGAATCACTCGTAACAACGACGCATGCACGCTCTCGGAGGCCTCAACCATGGCAACTGTCTTCCTCATCTGTGCTGTTGTGGGTGGAACGATCCTGGTCTGCCAGTTCGTGCTCACGGTGATCGGGCTGGGCGGCGAGTCGTTCGATCTGGCTGACGACCTGCCGGACAGCTACGACGGAGGTGACTTCGGTGACCTGGAAGCGGGCGAGCACCACGGTTCGACGTTCATGTTCGGCGTGTTGTCGTTCAAGACCCTGGTGGCCGCAGTCACGTTTTTCGGGCTGGCGGGTATGGCAGCTCGGACAGGCGGACTCAGCCTGGCGATGCAACTGCTGATCGCAATGGTCTGCGGCGGGTCGGCACTGATGATTGTTCACTGGCTGATGCGCACCCTGTTTCAACTGGGGCAGAGCGGGACGTTGGATGTCACCAATACAATCGGCAAGACCGCTACCGTCTACATTCCGATCCCGGGTGAGAACGGGGGAACCGGCAAGGTGCAGATGAAGGTTCAGGAACGGCTGGCGGAGTTTGCGGCCACCACTTCTTCGCCGGACAAACTTATCACAGGTGCTAAAGTTGTCGTAGTTGATGTGATCGATGGTTCCACCTTGAAGGTTGAACCGTGGCAAGAACCGGCCGACGTGTCGGCATAAGCCGCGTGATCGTCGGACTTGTTGAGATGCCGTCCACGACCTGGCTCCCTGGCGCCGCGCCGGTCGCGGAGACTGTCCGGCGCACGTGGCAAAGCAGCAATCCTCGGAGAAACAACGATGCCTGACTCGACTCTGCTGGCCCAACTTCCCGAACTCGGTTCGACTTCCTTCTGGATCATCCTGATTATCGTCATGGTGATTCTCGGATTCTTCGGGTTTGTCTTCCTGCTCGTCAAGCAGTACAAGCGGTGCCCGAGCAACCGCCTGCTGGTGATCTACGGGCGGACAGGGCGAGGCAAGGCGTCGCGCACGGTCCACGGCGGCGCGGCCTTCATCGTGCCCCTGGTGCAGGACTACGCCTACCTGAGCCTGGAACCGATCCAAATCGAGATTCCCTTGCGAGGCGCGCTCTCCATCGAGAACATCCGGGTGAACGTACCGAGCGTCTTTACGGTGGCGATCAGTACCGAACCGGAGATTATGCAGCAAGCCGCGATTCGCTTGCTGGGACTGTCGGCCGGAGAGATTCGCAAGCAGGCCGAAGAGATCATCTTCGGAATTCTCCGTCAGGTGATCGCGGGGATGGGCATCGAGGAGATCAATCGCGACCGGGACAAGTTCCTGCATCAGGTTCAGCACCAGCTCGAACCGGAGTTGGCCAAGATCGGTTTGCAGCTTATCAACGTAAACATCACGGATATTACGGACGAATCCGGGTACATCGACGCGATTGGACAGAAGGCCGCTTCCGAAGCTATTCAGAAGGCCCGCGGTGACGTGGCCGACAACGTGAAGATGGGTGAAGTCCGCGTCGCGGATGCGGATCGTGACAAGGCAATCCAAGTTGCCAACGCCCAGCGCGATCAGTCCATCGGAACCCGGGAAGCGGAACGCGATCAGGCAGTCCGCCTGGCGACGTTGGAGAAAGAGCAGATCGTGGGCGAGAAAGAGGCCGCTTTTGAACGGGAAGCGCGCGTCAAGGATGCGGAACGCGGCATGCGAGTGCAGGTCGCCAGCGCCGATGCCGCAGCCATTGATGGTGAAAACATCGCCCAGGCCCAGATCGCTCATTCCCAAGCGGAATTGGCCGTCAAGCGGGCGGATGCCTACCAGCAGGGCGAGAGCCGCAAACGTGAAGCGGAAGCGGCCGTGCTGGAAGTACAGAACAACGCCCTGGCCAAGGCGGCCCTGGCGGAAGCAACCAAGGTCGAGGCGGAACAACGGGCCAAGTTGGAAGCTCCCGCGAAAGCGGAAAAGGCCAAGATGATTGTCGATGCGGAAGCTGCCGCCGAGCAGGTTCGGATCCAGGCGGTCGCAGAAGCCGATGCCATCTACGCCAAGCTCGATGCAGAGGCACGCGGCAACTACGAAATTCTGGCCAAGAAGGGCGAAGGTCTGGAACGGATCGTACAAGCCTGTGGCGGCTCGCAGGAAGCGTTCCAGATGCTGATGCTGGAGCACCTCGACAACCTGGCGGAAGCGTCGTCGAAGGCAATCTCCAACATCAAGTTCGACAAAGTTGTCGTCTGGGAGAATGGCGGCAAGGAGGGAGGCCGCAGCGGCACAGCCGACTTCCTTAGCGGATTGGCACGCACCATGCCCCCCATGATGCAGGTGATGAAGGACATCGGCGGCATCGAGCTGCCGGAAGCCCTGATCCGCTTCACCGGCGACGAAAGTCAGACGGTGGCGAGTGACAATGGCACGCCGACCGCCACACCGGCGGACGAGTCAGCTCCCGACCGGGGCACGACCTGATACTCGGCACCAATCCTCACATCGCACCCTGGCGGCACGCCGTGATCGGCGTGCCGCTCGGCTTTGCGCCTTCCTGCCAGGCGGCAGGACCCGGCAAGTTTCCCCCAGGCCCATCATCGGCCGGACGCCCGGGCCTTCCCCGAAAATTCCGCCCGCGCCCGGTCGCGAGGCGGTCCATCTTCGCGCTACAATGGGTGGCTTCCCAATCGCCATCCCGGATGATGCCACGCCGAAAACCCCAGCGAATCGAGTGATGAAGCAAGCCAAGCCGTCAGCGCAGAAGCAAGATAAAGGGCCGCAGCGGTCAGGACCAGCGAAGGAGACGGGTCGCCCGACTTCCGGAAAACTGCGGATCGGCGATCATTGGAATGCGATCAGCATCATCGCCCTCTCGCAGTCGAATCCGCTGAAGGCCGTCGCCGAATTCGTGGAAAACAGTATCGACGCGCACGCCCAGCACATCACCATCATTCGCGGGCGCGAGAAGGGGAACTCGTATTTGCGTATCATCGATGACGGCGATGGGCTGCCGACCAACGCGGACGGGATTCCCGACTTCAAGTATGTCGCCACGCACATCTGCGATTCGATCAAGCGGCAGTTGAAGTCGCAAGGCGCCACCGGGCTGCAGGGCGAGTTCGGTATCGGGCTGTTGAGCTTTTGGACCGTTGGTGAACAGTTGAGCCTGGTCTCGACCGGTACCGATCAGAAGTCGTACGAAATGCGGATGCGCAAGGGGGATCCCAACTATCGGGTCACTCGCCGCCGGCGCCTGGTCGCCGATCAGGGAACCCAGTTGACCGTCAGCCCATTGCTTCCCGGGATTCGCCACTTCACCGGCGAGAAGCTGCAGTGGTACCTGGCGTCCGAGCTGCGTGATCGGATCCGCAACTCGAATGTCGAGATCCGCATTCTCGATCGCCAGGCGCGGGCGGAATACGTGGTGCAGCCCCAAGCGTTTTCCGGTCGGCACCTGGATAAACTCAAGTCGCCCGGAACACCGCTGGGTGAGGTGTACGTCGAGCTCTACGTGGATGAACCGCAGCCCGATCATGCCGTCGGCCTGTACCGTTCGGGGACTCGAATTCTGGAAGACCTGGCGGACCTGGACGAGTTTCGTCAATCGCCCTGGACATCGGGGTACCTGCAGGGAGTCATCGACGCCCCGTTCTTGAACGTCACCCCCGGCACCCGGCAGGGCGTTATCCAGGATGAAGCGTTTGCCACTTTTCGCGAAGCACTGGTGCCGCTGGCAAGTCGACTGGAAGAGATCATCGCCGAATTGCAGCAGGCCAAGGAAGAAGAAGTCAACCGCGACACGCTGAAGTCGATTCAGCGCGCATTTCGCGAAGCGGTTTTGGCGCTGCCCGAGGAAGAATATGACTGGTTCGAGGTATACGGCGTCAACGGGACCGCTTCCAAGCGGACAGGCCGGCCAGGTGCGGCCTTGAACGCGTCGCCGGCCGACGACGCTCTGGTCGAGCAGGCCGAACCCCAGCAAAAAGCGTTCTTTGAGCACGCGGGTCCGTTGCACAGCGTGCGGATTTCCCCCACGGCTTCGATCGTTGCCGTCCGGCAGGAACGTAACCTGCGGGCCGTTGCCCGCGATCGGTCCCGGCGTGTTGTCGAGGACGATTTGAGCTTCGACTGGAACATCATCAGCGGCGGCGGCGCCCTGGATCATTATGACCGTGAATGCGTAACCTACACCGCTTCCGGCGAACCCGAACTGGTGCAACTGAGCGTCACGGTCCGCCAGGGAACGACGGAATGCACGGCCGAGGGAATCGTCACGGTCACCGATTCGTTGCTGCCCGAACGCCCCAGGTCGAACCATGATCGCGGCCTGCCGGATTACACGTTCGAGAACGCACCAGGTGCGTTATGGCGGTCGCGCTACGACACGGATCAAAACCTGATTGTGATCAACTCGGGGCACCGCGACTTCGTCTACGCGACGCGGCAGAAGTCTCTCAAGCTGCGGTACGTTTGTCGACTGTACTCGAAGGAACTGGTCATTCACAATTTCCCCGGCTACAGTTCCGAGCAACTATTGGAACGAATGATCGAACTGTCGCTGTACACAGAGGAAAACCTACGGTAGCAGCGATCATGAAACGTAAAACGATCATTTTGACCGAAGGCTTTACGAACCCGCATACGGCCAAGACAGCCAGCAGCGTGATTCGCTATGGTGATGACGACGTTGTCGCCCTCCTGGACAGCACCGTTGCGGGTCAAACCAGCCAGGACCTGCTGGGGGTGGGTGGTCAGATTCCAATTGTCGCCACGCTGTCCGAGGCTCCGACCGCAGATCACCTGCTGCTGGGGATCGCACCTCCCGGCGGAAGCATCCCTCCCAATTGGCGGAAAGTCATTCTGGAAGCAATCTCCAGCGGGATGGACGTGACTGCCGGACTGCACGACTTCCTCACCGATGACGACGAGTTCAGGACGGCCGCCCAGGCGCACGGAGTGACGCTCACCGATGTCCGCAAGAACGAGGAACGCGATATCGCGCGCCGAGTGGGCCTTCGCGACGATTGCCTGCGTGTCCTCACCGTGGGCCATGATTGCAGTGTCGGCAAGATGCTGACATCGATCGAGCTCACCAAGGGCCTGCAGGCCGCCGGACACGATGCCCACTTTATCGCCACCGGCCAGACGGGGATCATGGTTTCCGGGGACGGCTGCCCGATCGATCGGGTGATTGCCGACTTCGTCAGCGGGGCGGTCGAAAAGATGATCCTCGCCCATCAACACCATGATATCCTGATGATCGAGGGCCAGGGCAGCCTCGTGCATCCCTCGTACTCCGCCGTGACACTCGGTCTGATCCACGGCGCCTACCCGCAGGCGTTGATCCTCGTCTGCGAGCTCGGACGAGAAACAATCACTGGCCTGGAGCATCTCCAGATTCCGCCGCTGGCAAGAGTCCGTGAACTGAACGAAGTGATGGCCAGCATCTATCAGCCGTGCCGCACGATCGGCATCGCCGTCAACAGCCGTCGTGTCTCCGCCGCAGAAGCGGCGGCCGAGCGGAAACGGCTGCAGGACGAATTCGAATTGCCGGTCTGCGACGTGGTGCGCGATGGTCCCCAGGATCTGCTGGACGCCGTGATCAACTTTCGCGAGAGCAAGGTGTGGTGCTCATGAGATTGCTCCTCCACCATTTCGATCTCCCCCTCAAGCACGTGTTTCGAATTTCGCGCGAAGCGACGTCGGTCCAGCCAACGTTGGTCGTCGAGCTGCAGGCGGAGGGCGAATCCGGTTTCGGCGAGGCGACGACGAACAGCTACTACGGCTTCACGTACGAGAACATGGCCGCCGCGCTGGAAGCCGTCCGGGACGAAATCGAAACCACAACCATCGACGACCCTGCCCGGTTCTGGGATGTCATGAGCGAGCGGCTGGGAGACAACCCGTTTGCCCTTTGCGCCCTGGATCAAGCGGCCCACGACCTGTGGGGGAAGCTGCGAGGCCAACCCGTCTATCGATTGTGGGGACTCCGGGCGGACAACATGCCGCTCACCAACTACACCATCGGGATCGACGACATTGACGTCATGGTGGCCAAGATGGCCGAGTTCCCGGACTGGCCGATCTACAAGATCAAGTTGGGCACCCAACACGACCTGGAAATTGTTCGCGAACTGCGCAAACATTCCGCGGCAACGTTTCGCGTGGACGCGAATTGCGGCTGGGATGCCGCCGAGACCATTCGGAATTCGGTGGCCCTCAAGGAACTGGGGGTGGAGTTTATCGAGCAGCCGTTGCCGGCAGACCGCTGGGACGAGATGCAACAGGTGCGTGCCGAATCCGCGCTCCCCATTATCGCCGACGAGAGCTGCATTGTGCCGCCCGACGTCGATCGGTGTGCCGGGCACTTCGACGGCATCAATATCAAGCTCGTCAAATGCGGCGGCCTGACCCCGGCCCGCCGAATGATCGCTCGCGCCCGGGAACTCGAGATGCGCGTGATGGTCGGCTGCATGACCGAGTCGACGGTCGGCGTGTCGGCCATCGCTCAGCTGCTTCCGCTACTCGACTATGTCGATATGGACGGCCCGTTGTTGCTCGACCGAGATATCGCCACCGGCGTTACCATCGACCAGGGCAGGTGTCACTATGCGGACGTGAATGGGTGCGGCGTGCGGCTGCTCTGAGCCCGTGCAGCTGCGTTGAGACCTTGCCAAGCCGCGCGACAGACGCGATGCGCCGCCTGCTCTCCCCAACCGCCGGCAGGTACTCCCTTGGACCGCGCCGGTCGCTGCTCGCATTGGCCGGCTCTTTCCGGTCAGGTGGATTGCAACGGTCAGAGCCGCGTGTGCGGATTCGGGGACGTTCGATACCCGACCCCGGTGAGCGTCTTCTCTTGTGAAATGCCCGCAGGATGCGTGCATGTTTCGAAAGCGGCCAGCCGGCGCGGACCGGAGGGTTGCAGGCTCCCTATTTGGATGTGGCTCTGGCACGTTCGGAACGTATAATTCGAGGGCGAAGGATCGGGTGCACCCGTCTCATCATCGGCATCCGGCATGGTTCGCCCGCTTCGGCGACCACGAGAGTGGCTCGCAATTGACAGTTACAGGTGCCCCATGACCGAATCAGCAAATCACCCTCCTTCTCCCGCCGGCCTCACATCCGCCGCCACGACACCCGGCGATCGTACGACGCGTAACAAACCGCACCACTCGGCCGACTTGATCCAGACCCTCAAGAACTACGTGGACAAACTGTCCACCGACGGCACAACCCGCGGCGATTTGAAGATCCTCAGCCGGACACTCCGCGAGTTGCGTTATGCCTTCAAGGTTTTTTCACCCTATCGGCGACGGCGGAAAGTGACCATTTTCGGATCGGCCCGAACGCCCGATACGGCTCCCAGCTATGCGCAGGCGGTCAAGCTGGGTCGAGCGATGGCGGAAGAAGATTGGCTGGTCATCACCGGCGCCGCCAGCGGCATCATGGAAGCCGGGCACCGCGGATCGGGCCGCAAACACGCAATGGGGCTGAACATCATGCTGCCGTTCGAACAGGAATCGAACCCGATCATCGCCGGCGACGAAAAGCTGGTGCACATGAAGTACTTCTTCACGCGCAAGCTGATGTTCGTCAAGGAATGCGATGCGGTCGCCTGCCTGCCCGGTGGATTCGGCACACTGGATGAGGCCTTGGAAGTGCTAACGCTGATGCAGACAGGCAAACAGAACGTGATCCCCGTCGTTCTGCTGGACGCGAAAGGCGGCACCTTCTGGCAGACCTTTCAACGCTTCGTACTCGAGCAATTGCTCCACGGCGGGATGATTTCCGACGAGGACCTGCATCTGTACAAGATTACGGATTCCCATGAAGCGGCCGTCCGGGAGATCACGCACTTCTATTCCAACTACCACAGCATGCGATACGTCAAGCGCAAGCTGGTGATGCGAATCCACCGCCCCCTGTCCGCCGACCGGATGGCAGCACTCAATGGCCGGTTCTCGGACATACTGACAGAGGGGAAAATCGAACAAACCACGCCCCTCGATGCCGAACAGGATGAAGTGCACCTGGCACACAAACCACGGCTGGTCCTGCATTTCAACCGCCGCAACCATGGCCGGTTGCGACAGTTGATCGACTTCATCAATCAACCGGAACCGAATTGAGCAACGGGCCGGTTGGAAGTTGGGTTGAGCGTTCGAGGGTTGGTTGGTTCGGGAAGTTGCGTGGGCCGGTCCGGGGATTCCTTGTGAACCGGTTGGGCGGAATGCCCGGACGCATCGTGTCGTGTTCGGCGTGATCCGTGGGAACGTCATGCATAGCATGACCTACGGAAATCAGGAAGCATCAGCGAGTCGCCTTGCCTGCTACTCGGCGCGGAGTGCGGACTACTGCTCGGCGCGGATCGCGTTCGTGCTCGGCGCGGATCGCGTTCGTGCTCGGCGCGGGTCGCGTTCGTGCTCGGCGCGGGTCTCTGACCCCGCCGAAACCGCCGACCGAAGGTCTCCCATCAACCGCACGACTCCCATCAACCGCACGACTCCCATCGACCGCACGCCCCCCCTACCGCGCCGCGCGCTCAACCGAACGCGGCATGAACCGCTTCCAGAAGCCTTACCGCCTCGCGGTGGAGTACACGAGCCACCATCTTGCGACGGAAGTTAACAATGAAGCACGATGGCTCGTCGAGCTCGGTTCCTCTGCGGGCTGCCGCTTGTCGTTGGTGAAGGTCACGCCTAGACTGCGGTTAGCGTCACACGGGGTGGCGATGAGGCGCCGTGTCTGCCGGCCGCTTGGCTCGCGAGATGGGTCGTTCCACGCGACCCAGGAAGCATTTGCGGACATCGCTCGATGCCGTTGCGGCAAGCCAACAGCAAGGTCGGCGTTGGGGCCGCCCCGGCGGGAAGGGATGCCCGGACTTGATTCGCACGGAGAACGACACGTTCAACCTGGTGAGCGCGATGAAAAGTGGCTTCTTACTATGGCTCGCGGTCGTCGCCTGGTGGATGACGGGTGCGGCAATCGCGGAAGAAACGGCCGCGGAACGCGGGTATCGGCACCTGCTGGAGACGCCCTATGTCCCGGCGTACTTTGACCAGGAGGTGTTCGACAACCTCTGGACGACGTGGCCGAGCGAACTCCGGGCGGAAGCGGAAGCGGCCTCGCCGGCCCGCCGACGTGAGATGGCGTTTGCCCGCTACGGCTTGACGACGCGGCCCGGCGATGATTCCGGCAAGCCGCTGCAGTTCGTCGTCGATGGGCAGGGAAACTGGACGCCCAATTGCTTTACCTGCCACGGCGGGACGGTGGCTGGGCAGATCATCCCCGGTTTGCCGAATTCCCATTACGCGCTGCAGACGCTAATCCAGGAATCGCGGCTCGTCAAATTGAGAATGGGTAAGCCATTCTCGACGACCGATTATGGGGCGATGGTCATGCCCCTGGGCGGGACTCACGGAACGACAAACGCCGTCATTTTTGGTGTCGCGCTGGCCGCCTATCGGGACCAGGACCTGAATGTCGTGCCGTCCAAACAGTCGAGCCCCTTCGTTCACCATGACATGGACGCGCCGCCCTGGTGGCATTTCTCGAAGAAGGAACGACTCTACCTGGAAGGATTCGCATCGAAGGGCCATCGACCGCTGATGCAGTTCGCCTTGGACCAGCAAAACGGACCTGAGAAATTCCACACCTGGGAAGATGATTTTCGCGACATCTACGCGTATCTGGAATCACTTGAACCGCCCGCCTACCCGTTTGGCATCGACGAGCGTTTGGCGAGGCAAGGTGCGGCCATCTTCAACCGCCACTGTGCCGACTGTCATGGGACGTACGGCGATCGGCCCAGCTACCCGGAGCGCAATGTTCCGCTCGCCGAAATCGGCACCGATCGAGCACGGGACGATGCCTTGACCGCCGAGCATCACGAAGATTATCGGCAGAACTGGTTTTCCCGATATGGCAAAGATCGTGTCCTCGTCGATCCGCCCGGCTACGTCGCACCACCGCTCGACGGCATCTGGGCATCAGCTCCTTATTTCCACAACGGCAGCGTGCCCACGTTGTGGCACGTGCTGCATCCTGCGGAACGGCCTGCCGTCTGGAAGCGGACTCGTGGGGACGGTTTCGACCAGGCACGTGTCGGGCTGGAGGTGGAAACCCTGACAGACGTGCCGCGCGGGCTGGACGTCTGGACGCGGCGGGCTCATTTCGACACCAGAAAGTTCGGCAAGAGTGCCCAAGGCCACCTGTTCCCCGAAGTGCTCACGCCCGCCGAGAAAGCGGCCGTGCTGGAATACCTCAAGCAGCTCTAAGCCTGCCTCAGGCATCTCGCCCGCTCCGGATTTGCATCCTTGCCGCCGCTCGTTTCTAATTCATGGGGTGAACCCCGGCAACGCTCGGTCTTGTCGACGACCGCAGAGGCCTTTTGGCTGTTGAGCGGCGCTGGAGTTTCCCGACGACCGTCGTCCTCGCTCGGCAATACCGCCGTTCTTGATTGCACCCACCCCTCACGGAGGCTTCCAGCATGTCCACTCATCACGACAACAAACAGCACATTGTGGCGGACCATCCTTCGCGGCGCGCGTTCCTTAAGTCGACCACGGCTGTCGGCCTGGCGGCGTCGAGCGGTCTGGTAACCAGCCTCCCCGCAGTCGCCAAGGACGCGGCGCCGGCCGAGCCCGAAACGCTGGTACAACAGCTGCATGGGTCACTGAACGAGAAACAGAAGAAGCAGGTCTGTTTCCCCTTCGATCATGCCCTGCGGTCGGCGATCAACAACAACTGGCACATCACCAAGACGCGACTGGACCGAGATTTCAATGCCGACCAACAGGATTTGATCCTGCAGATCTTCAGGGGTCTCCATAGCCCCGAATGGGCCGACAAGGTGGTGGGCCAGGTGAACCATGACGGTGGCTTCGACAAGAGCTCGATCGCCTTGTTCGGCGAACCGGGCAGCGGCAAATTCGAATTTGTCTTGACGGGCCGCCACGTGACCCGGCGGTGCGACGGCGACTCCGTCGAGGGCGCGGCGTTCGGCGGGCCTATCTTTTACGGACACGCCGCCGAAGACTTTTACGAGTCGGCTGATCACAAGGGCAATGTCTACTGGTATCAGGCCAAGCGGGCAAACGAACTGTTCCAAGCCCTGGACGGCAAACAACGCAAGCTGGCCCTGCTGGGACGTTCGCGCGGCGAACAGGGTAACAAGACGGTCGAATTACGCGGCAACCCCGGGGACCTGGACGGGATCCCGGTCTCCGAATTGTCGGCCGACCAGAAAAAGTTGGCCGAGCAGGTTCTGGAGGATCTGCTCGCACCGTTCCGCGAAGCGGATCGCCGCGAGTCGATGAAGTACATCACGAAGAACGGTTTAGACAACCTTCATTTTTCCTTCTACAAGGACGAGAAC
The DNA here is from genome assembly GCA_030430075.1 of bacterium. Classification (GTDB taxonomy): domain Bacteria; phylum Planctomycetota; class Planctomycetia; order Pirellulales; family Pirellulaceae; genus ARS98. Next base: position 108,741 of record JAUIGN010000007.1, on the reverse strand, counting down.
ATCGGCGAGGATGAAGTTTGGGACGTCTGGCAAGTCGAAGGTCCCAACATGGTCTGGTATTTCCGCGGCAAACCCCACGTCCACACCTGGGTGCACATCCGTGAGACATCGTGATGGGCCCAGGGTCCTGGTCCGTTCGGCCGATGATCAAGTCGCCGCGGGGTTCGTTCGATGCTCGGCGCGGGTCACTGACCCCGCCGAAACCGTCGACCGCCAGGTCTCCCCGTGAACTATCGAGATCCCGGATTGCTGGTTGGTGGAACGGGGGAGACCTTCGGTCAGCGCGGGTGCGGGGTCGGAGACCCGCGCACAACAGGTTCGACCCGCGAACAACAGGATTGAGACCCGCGCACAACAGGTTCGATCCGCGCACAACAGGTTCGACCCGCGCACAACAGGATTGACCGCGCACAACAGGTTTGACCCGAGTCCACGAACGTTGTGTCCGCGCATCTCGAATCAGCGGCTGCTCAGTTCGTGCACGGCGTCGACGAGGGCGATGGCGTTGTCGACCGGGGTCTGTTGCAAGACGCCGTGCCCCAGGTTGAAGATGTGACCAGGGCGCCCGCCGGCCTGGTCGAGCACTTCCTGGACGCGTTGGCGAATCAGCTCGCGATCGGCGAGCAGGACGAGCGGGTCGAGGTTGCCTTGCACAGTCCGATCATGTCCGACGGTCTTCCATGCTTCATCGAGCCGCACGCGCCAATCGATGCCGACGACTTTGCTGCCCGCTTCGGCCAGCAGCGGCAGCAGGGCCGGATTGCCGGTCCCGAAGTTGATCACGGGGACACCGGGGGTGATCCCGGCAACGATTTCCGAAACGTACGGCAGCACGTAGCGGCGGTAGTCGTCCGGCCCGAGGCACCCGACCCAGGAATCAAACAGTTGCACGCACTGGGCACCGGCGGCGATCTGCGCATTCAAGTAACGCGTCACCGCCCGGACGAAGCGTTCCATCAGGGCCTGCCATGCGCCGGCGTCACGGTACATCAGCGTCTTCGTGTGGAGATAATTTCGGCTCGCCCCTCCCTCGATCGTGTAGCTGGCCAACGTGAATGGCGCGCCGGCGAAGCCGATCAACGGGATATCGTCAGGCAGGTCGAGGCGGGTCTGGCGGACGGTCTCCACGACGAAGTCCAACGCGTCCACGGTCTCCAGTTCCAACACGCGATCAACGTCGGCCGCCTCACGAATCGGGTTGTGAATAACCGGCCCTTCACCTTGGGCGAACTCCAGGTCCAGCCCCATCGGTTCGAGGATCGGCAGGAGATCGGAGAAAATGATGGCCGCGTCCACGCCTAACCGATTGACGGCGGTCACCATGATCTCGCTGCACAGTTGGGGGTTCTTGCAGAGTTCCAAGAACGTCGTCTTCGCCCGCACTTCGCGATATTCGGCCATGTAGCGCCCGGCCTGCCGCATCAGCCAGACCGGCGTCACGTCGCTCGGTTCACTGCGACACGCTTTCATGAATGGATTGTGATACCAGGGTGCCTGCTGGTCGTGCGGGTCGGAGGCCGGGCTGGAAAGCAGCACGGCGACGCGCTGCTTGCGCGCCAAAATGGACTCGCTCTCCGCTGCGGCGGCGGCCACCAACGCCCCCATCTTGGGATGCGCCGGTTCGACATCGACCGGAATGTCCAATTCGCGAAGTGTCTCGCTCGTTGTGGGTCCGATCGAAGCGACGACCAGGTTGCCCAACTGCTGGCGGAGCTGTTCATAGACACCCAGTTCGTTGGCCACGGCCAGCAGGTTGATGACTTGCTGGGCCGCGGTGAACAACACCACGGACCGTTCGCCCGCGGCGATCGCCCGAACATTCTCTTCCAGCGCAGTACGGGACTCGGGGAGTCCCCATTTGTAAACCGGCACACTGACGACCTGGGCCCCTCGTGCTTCCAGGCCGGCTACGAGGCTCGAATTTGACTTGCCGTACTCCTGCAGCCCCAGGACCTGATTGGCGACCGGAACGCCCGCGTCAATGGTGGTCAGCACGTCTCGCCACGTATTCGGTTCGGGGACACGATGCGTGGGCGTGAGGCCGACGGCCTTCATGGCGGCCGTCGGCTTGGGTCCCCGGGCGATCGTAACGATGTCCGAGAGGGCATCGAGATAGCGTTGACGATCCATGTGCCGCTCGACGACATCCAAGAGGTGCTGGAAGCCGACGCCGGTCATGAAGATCACGATCCCGATCTCGCCGGTGATCAGACGGTGCGCAAAGTCGACCGCCTTGACATTGGACTCCAGCGGGACTTCGCGCATGGACGGGCTGACGTTGGCCTGGCCGCCATGTTTCGTGATCAGGCGGGCCATGTCATCGGCACGACGGCTTTCCAAGGCGGCAACGGCCAGCCCATGAAATGATTCAGATGGTGCATTCATTCTAGCTATGCTACTTGATCCCTCGGATTCGCGGAACAAGGCCAGGTTGAGTTGAGCGGCGGGTGCGGCCGGCAGGAAATCCTTGGTGCAGACGACGATGCGACCTGGCCACCGGCACCGGTCCGAACGATACCCGTCGTGATGCCGGGCCGGACGCCCGGCTCACTTCGCGGGCCAGCCCTGCGCGGCACGGCCGTCTCTACCCGGACCGGTTACCAGTTGTTAGGATGGGGTACGCGCCGGCGTCCCGCCGGCGGCCGCTTGCCGCCAACCACCACCCGGACGGGCAGCCCGAGCCTCCCGCCCTGGCCGGCTCGGTATTCGTCACCGGATCCGCGGCAACGGTGTCACGATCATCCCGTTGTTAAGTGCACCCCAGGCCATCGGAATCACGTTATGTCCACGCCCCAAGACAACTTCGATCAACTTGAACAGGGACTCGCCGACGGCGGCGTTACGGGGGTCCTGGATCAACTGATCTCTCAGTTGCGGGAGGAGAAGAAGTATCACGAGCTGTTTGAAGCGCTGAAAATGAAGGTTCGGCACGGACTTGGCTTGCCGATCACCTACAGCGAATCGGGGGACGAACTGGACGAGTCGCAGCGGAACGGCCTGGAGGACGGGCTGTTGGAAGCCTGCCGCGAAGTCGGCATGTTGCTGCTGGACGATGGTTCGGCGCGCGAGGGATGGATGTACATGCGGCCGATCGGTGATCGTCCGGCAGTCGCCAAGGCGCTCCAGGCGATCGAGCCGACCGAGGACAACGTCGAAGAGTTGATCGAGATCTGCCTCCACGAAGGTGTGGACCCGAGTCGGGGTTACGGCCTCGTGCTGGAACACTACGGCACGTGCAACGCGATCACGACGTACGAGTCGAGCGTGGCTCGCCAACCGCTCCCCGACCAGCGTGCCGCCGCCGGGCTGCTTGTCGAGCATCTGCACGGCGAGCTGCTGGCCAGCGTGCGGGCCGATATCGCACAGCAGGAGGGAAGCGAGCCGCCGGAAACGACGCTGGCAGAGTTGGTGGCGGACCGCGACTGGATGTTTGGCGAGCACTCGTATCATGTCGATACGACACACCTCGCATCGACGGTCCGCTTCGCTCGAGTTCTGGAAGACCCCGGGCAACTCCGGCTGGCGCTGGACCTGACGGCCTACGGCCGCAAGTTGAGCTCTCAGTTTCAGTACCAGGGGGATGAACCGTTTGCGGACATCTATCCCAGCCACGCATTGTATTTCGCCGCGTTGTTGGGCGAGCAGGTGGATGAAGCGGTCGCCTTCTTTCGGGATAAGGCGATGTCCCTTGATCCGGGCGAACATGGATCGCAACCGATGGAGGTCTACGTGCAGTTGCTGGATCGCGTCCAACGGCCCGGCGAGGCAATTGAAGCGCTGATCGCATTCGGTGAGAATCCGCGGAACCAGGAGGCACAGGTCGTCCCGATCCTGTTGGAGCTGTCGGAGCAGGCGCGGGACTTCGAGCCGGTCAAGCGGTTCTGTCGGCAACGGGGTGATTTGCTGGGATTCGCCAGCGGCTTGATTCAGGCGGCCTCCGCGGAATCAGTGAACGCCTGACCTGGGCAGCCCGGCATCGGCGACCGGGACACGCTTCGAAACAAAAAACGGCCTGAAGGATTTCTCCAACAGGCCGTTTTCGTATCGAATTCATCACGTCAGAGCCGGACTAGCGAACGTAGCTGGTCGCTTGGATGACGGGACGACGCGTCTGCAGGAAGGCCGAAGGATCGACAACCGGTGCGGGAGGCATCGGAGCTTCGACTTCACCGTCGCCAGCAGGTGCATCGCTGGTGTAGGCCTTGTCGCCGCCTTTGTCGCCCTTGCCTTTGCCGCCCTTGCCGCAGCTACGGCAACCGAACAGGCGATCGAACAGGGTCGAGTGACCTTTGCCACCCTTCTGGCAGGCGCCCTTGCCGTCTTTCTGGCAAGCACCGCCGCATCCACCCTTACCGTCCTTTTGGCAGGCGCCCTTGCCGTCTTTCTGGCAAGCACCGCCGCAACCGCCCTTACCGTCCTTCTGGCAGGCACCCTTGCCGTCCTTCTGGCAAGCACCGCCGCAACCGCCCTTGCCACCCTTTTGGACGTGCCCGAAGAGGCCGCCCTTCTGGCAAGCACCGCCGCATCCGCCCTTACCGTCCTTCTGGCAGGCGCCCTTGCCGTCCTTCTGGCAAGCACCGCCGCAACCGCCCTTGCCGTCTTTCTGGCAAGCACCGCCGCATCCGCCCTTACCATCTTTCTGGCAAGCGCCGCCGCAGCCACCCTTCTGAGCGTGTCCGCCCAACAGGCCGCAACCACCCTTTTGACAGGCGCCTTTGCCGCTGTCCTTTTGGGCACAGCCGCAACCACCTTTACCGCTCTTCTGGGAAACGCCCAGCATCCGGTCAAGCAACTCGAAGCCGAAGCTTTGAGTAGACAGGCCAATGCCCAGCACTACTGTCCCTAACAAGATTTTCCACTTCATCGAGCCATGTCTCCTTGTACGATGGAACCATCGACTGCCGCTGTTGCAAGTCGATCAAGTTCGGGGGCCGATGGTGAGCGTAGGATGCGGGTCCAACACGCACATCTGCTCCGCGGTTGATTCTTGCGAACCGAAAGCAATGAATTCCGTTTCGACTTGCTTGCTGTTTGGTGGCGAATGTCGGGTTTTCCACGGCAAACAGCGTACGACGTTTGAACCGGCCGAGCCATTCCTTGACTCGATAAAGTCTGCTCCGGTCTGTCGTGTCGTTGGCCGCGGTCAGTCAAAGTCCGCGACGCCCGACAACTACCGTATCGTCCCAGCCGTCAAGACCGCTTGAATGATCGGAACCATTTTTCAGCAAGTGGTTTACAACTACCTTTAGATAAACCTTGACGGCTTGGTAAGGTGATCCAACGATGCCGGTTGATACGCCGATCCGGCCTGAATTCGGCGGTCGGCAGGCGTTAACGGATACCCAATCGTTAAGGTTTACCAACCGCACGGGACGCCGCCGGGGCCGCCGGCCGACGAACTCGTCGTGAGAGGTTGTGGTCGGGCGATTTGCGATTTGATAAGATATGCGGCGTCGGCAGGGTTTTCCTGCCGGCTATTTCCCGCCCATGGTTGTTCTCGATGACCGCTACCAGCCAGCCCGGCTACGAATTGGTTGACTTTACGGACCTGCCACCCGTCCCCTGCCCTTGTGGCCAGGCCCGCCGGGCCTTTCGTGATGTGGCCGACTATCCCGGCACGATTCATGTCACCGAGATCTCGGCCGAAGCACGGCTCCACTACCACAAGCGCTTGACGGAAACCTATTACTTCCTCGAGTGCGGGCCGGACGCAAAAATGCAGGTCGACGACCAGTTGCTCGACGTGCAACCCGGGGTCTGCATCATGATCCGCCCGGGCACGAGGCACCGGGCCGTCGGGAACATGAAAGTGTTGATCGTCGTCTACCCGAAATTCGACCCCGAGGACGAGTGGTTTGACGATTGAGGCAACGCGCCGTGACGCCCGGATCAGCACTCGAAACCGAACCAAGACTGTCTAGATCCACCACCGTCCGGCGTACCGCGCCGGACTCGAGCCGACACCACGAGGTACCCTGATGAAAACACGACTTTGCCTGCTCATCTCCACGATCTTGTGCGCCGGGATCACCCAGGCTGCGGACTGGGCCTATTGGAGAGGTCCCGAACAGAACGGTGTATCCCGCGACAAGGGCCTTGTCAGTGACTGGTCCCTCGAAGGCAAACAGAACGTCCTCTGGGACCAGCCGTACGGCGGTCGGGCAACTCCGGTCATCGTCAAGGGACGCATGTTTCTGAACGCGCGTACGACGCACAACGTCAACGGCCCAGAAAAAGTGCATGCCCGCGAGCACGTCCTTTGCGCCGACGCCGCCACCGGAAAAGAACTTTGGCGACACGAGTTCAACGTGTTCCAGACCGACATCGCGGCACCTCGTGTCGGATGGGCCAGCATGGTTGGCGACTCGGAGACCGGGAACGCCATCGTCCACTCGGTGAGCGGCATCTTCCGTTGCTACGATCCGGACGGGAACATCCTCTGGGAACATTCGCTGTTCGAAGATTTCGGCAAGATCTCTGGTTACGGCGGCCGTACCCAAACACCCATCATTGATGAGAATCGCGTGATCGTGGCCTTCCTGGCTCGCAACTGGGGCGAAACCAAGGGCCCCGCGCCCAAGCATACGTTCTATGCCTTTGACAAGAATGACGGCCGGCTGCTCTGGACCGCGGCGCCCGGCGGCGCGCCCGAGGACACTACGTACTCCAATCCGATCGTCGCGGTGATCAACGGGCAACGGCAGTTGATCTGTGGCAACGCAGATGGAGGGATCTACGGAATCAACGCCCGCACGGGCGAGTCGATCTGGGGATTCCATATGTCCAAGCGAGGCCTCAACGCGTCCCCCGTGGTCGACGGCAACCTCGTTTACATCTCCCACGGCGAAGACAATATCGACAGTACCGCATTTGGTCGGATCCAATGCATCGACGCCACCGGCAGCGGGGACGTAACCGAGTCTCATAGCGTGTGGCGAGTGAACAACGTCAAGGCCGGATACACCGGCCTGCTGGTCAAAGACGGCATTCTGTACGTGGTCGCCGACACCGGCAACATGCATGCCTACGATAGCAAGACGGGTGAGGAACTGTGGGTCAAGGATCTGGGCTCCGTCGGTAAGGGTTCACCCGTCTGGGCCGATGGCAAAATCTACGTCATGGAAGTGAACGGGAATATTCATATCCTCAAGCCGAGCCGCGAGGGTTGCGAGACGCTGTCCCACCGGGAACTCTTGGATGCGACCGGGGCAGGGACCGACGAAATCTACGCCTCGCCCGCGATCTCCGATGGGCGGATTTTCCTGGTTACCCGGGACCGCACGATCTGTCTCGGCCAAGAGGATCGAAAACCCGATAGCGATCCCATTCCCTCGCTGCCGGACGAGACGCCGGCCACCGACGAGATCGCGACCATTCAGCTTGTCCCGTTTGAAACCTACATCAACGGCACCGGCGAGGTTCCCTACGAACTTCATGCCTTCGACAAGAACGGCCGGTTCGTCAAGAAGCTGGAACCCCAACTCGAACCGCAAGCCGACCTGGAAGGAGTCCAAGTCGACGGCAGCAAGCTGGTCGTCGGCGAAGGCAACCTGCGGTTGGCTGGGCACGTGGTTGCCAAACACGGTGATCTGACCGCCCAGGCGCGGCTGCGCGTGTTTCCGAAGCTACCCTGGAAGTTTGATTTCAATGATGGCCAGCGGCCCGCCACCTGGGTGAATGGAATCGTCGTTGCGCCGGCGGAAGTCGACGGGGAGAAAGGCCTCAAGAAAGCAACTGCCGCCAAAGGCCGCCCCAGCTCCTACGTTTGGCTGGGTGATTCGACGATGAGCGGGTACACAATCCAAGCAGACGTCCTGATGAAGGAACAAAAGCGACGCCTGCCCAGCATCGGCATTACAGCCAATCGCTACAACTTCATTATCAAGGGCAACCTGGTCAAACTCTCCGTCCAGAGTTGGCCTCCGCATCTCCGCATGGCGAAAGAGATTCGCTTTCGCTCGGATCCGGACATCTGGTACACCATGAAGTTTCGTGTGGATATCAAGGGCGAAGAGGCGCACCTGCACGGAAAGATCTGGAAGCGGGGCGAGCCCGAACCGGAGGCGTGGACCCTGGAAACCGTCGACCCCCATGCCAACCTGACGGGAAGCCCGGGACTCTATAACTACGCCTTGGCGGACTCGTACTTCGACAACCTGGTCGTGACGCCCAGCGAATAAGACGTGCCATCAACTACTCTGTGAAGGAAACACAAACATGAAGATCGACTCATTGATCCTGCGACTTTGCGGCTGCCTGGCCGTCGTCGCCTTGACCGTCGGTTGCCCTGCGAAATTGCCGGAGCCAACCGATGGCGCGACGGAACCAGAAGCCGCGGTTGGACCCGAAATCGGTGGAGAAGCGTCCGCAGCGTACCCCGAAGCGGAAACCAGCCCGGAACCGGAGCCCGAACCGGAAGCAAAACCGGAGCCCAAACCGGAGCCCAAACCGGAGCCCGCACCGGAGCCCGCACCGGAGCCAAAACCCGAGCCAAAACCCGAGCCCGAGCCCAAACCGGAACCCAAACCGGAACCCAAACCGGAACCCAAACCCGAGCCAAAGCCGGAACCCAAACCGGAACCCGAGCCCAAGGAAGAGGCTTCCCAAGACACGCCGGGCACGGACCGGGTTGTGACGGGCGACTGGCCCATGTGGGGCGGGACCGTCGGCCGCAACATGGTCAATGCCACGACCGGCGTATCGATCGAATTCGAGCCGGCCACGGATCCCAAAGACGGCAAGAACCTCCTCTGGGTCGCGAACCTGGGTTCGCAGACTTACGGTAACCCGGTTGTTGCCGACGGCCGCGTCTTCGTCGGCACCAACAACGGCGGCAACTACCGCCCCAACCACAAGGGTGACCGGGGTTGCCTGCTCTGCTTTGACGAGAAGTCGGGCGAATTCCTCTGGCAGCTGACCCGCGAAAAACTTCCCCAAGGGCGCGTCAACGACTGGCCCGAACAGGGAATCTGTTCGACACCTTGTGTCGAAGGCGACCAGATCTATGTCGTCACCAACCGGGCCGAGTTGATGTGCATCGACGTCCACGGCTTTTACGACGACAAGAACAACGGCCCTTACGAAGAGGAAGTCGATAAGGAAAAGCAGGACGCGGATATCATCTGGAGCCTCGACATGATCGAGGAGCTGGGTGTCTTTCCCCACAACCTGGCGACCAGCTCGCCGATCATCGTCGGCGACCATATCTTCCTACTGACCTCCAACGGGGTCGACGAAGCCCACTTGGAGATTCCGGCACCACGCTCGCCGTGCTTCCTCGCCGTCAACAAGAAGACGGGTGAAGTCGCCTGGGAAGACAACACGCCGTTCGACCAGATCCTCCACGGACAATGGAGCTCGCCGGCGGCCGGCGTTGTGGACGGAAAGCACCAGATTTACATGCCGGGCGGAGACGGCTGGCTGTATGCTCTGGATGCTGAGACGGGTGACCACATCTGGAAATTCGATCTCAACCCCAAAGATTCGGAATGGGAACTCGGCGGCCGCGGCACGCGGAACTCGATCATCTCAACACCCGTGTTTCATGAAGGCAGCGTTTTCTTGGCGGTCGGCCAGGACCCCGAGCATGGCGAAGGGGTCGGCCACCTGTATCGCATCGACGCCAGCAAGAAGGGGGACGTCAGCCCGCAGACTCCCGACGGCAAGCCGAACCCGAATTCGGCCCAGGTCTGGCATCTGGGTGGGATCGACGAGGATGGTAAGGTGACGGGCCGGGAAGGCGAGTATATCTTTCGGCGAACGATCTCGTCGGTCGCCATCCACAATGGTCTGGTGTTCGCCCCCGATCTCACCGGCTACTTGCACTGCGTCGATCTCGAGACCGGTGAACGGTATTGGGAACACGATACGCTGGCCGCCGTGTGGGGATCGCCGATGGTCGTCGACGGCAAAGTGCTGATGGGCGACGAAGATGGCGACCTCGTCATTCTGGATGCCGGCAAAGAGCACAAACTGCTGGCTGAGAAAGTGTTTACCTCGTCGATCTACAGCACGCCGACCATCGCCAACGGAAAGATTTTCGTGAGCGATCGGTCGCGCCTGTATGTGTTCGATACCAAATGATCGACAACGCTAATCTCCGCCGGTAGCCGCTGGCGGTTGTCGCGCCATCACCGAGCCGGCCCTCATTTGGGGGCCGGCTTTTTCTATTGCCGAGCATTTCAAGTCGCACGCCGTGCCCCGCGGCGATGCAACTGAGGCGCCGCGCCGAGCCGCCTCCGACTTGCTTTTCGCGATGGGATCTGCCCAAATGAATGAGTGACGGGGGTCATGGCTTAGGAACCTATCATGGATCGGTTGCTCGACCGAGCGGATCGTTGCCTCTACTCGGGGTACGGGATCTCCTTTCTTGTTCACTTGACGATCATCAGCGGCCTTCTTCTCACGCTCCTGCCGATGGGCTTGCACCGCGATCCCATTGACCTCGAAGTCACGGTTGACGAGCCTGGCGCCGAGCTGGTGGTGCTGGATGTCATGCTCGCACAGCCGGAAATGACGGCAGAGGACGAGCCGTTGCTGCTGGACGTGCTCGGCGCCCAGGAAGAAGCATCTCTGGACGTCACGTTTGCGCTAACCAACCTGGCGACGGGCGAAAAAGGGACGGGCAAGAATCACGTAACGGCCGGGACGGCAACAGGAAACAACGGCGGCCAGGGTCAGGCCTCGTTCTTCGGCACTCAGGCGAACGGCAATCGCTTCGTGTACGTGCTGGACGTTTCCGGCAGCATGAACAAAGGGAGTGGTCGGCGGTTGCGGCGCGCCGTCAACGAGCTGCTGCGATCGATCGAGCAACTCCACGAGGAGCAACTTTTTTACGTGCTGCTGTTTGCCAGTTCCACCCGGCAGATGTTCGACGAAGAATCCCTGACGCCGGCGATGCTGCCCGCCACGGAAGAAAACAAGACGCGTCTGCGAGAATGGCTCAATTCGATCAAAGCCACCGGTTCCACCCATCCCCAGCGGGCGTTGCATGTGGGGCTCAAGCTATCACCGAGCGCCGTCTTCTTTCTCTCGGATGGAAAATTCAACAAGCCCAAACCGGCCGGCTTTCTCGGCGGAGAAGTGGTCGATGCGAAGACCGTCGTGGAACGATCGAACCCGGGGAAGATTCCGGTCCATTCCATCGCCTTCGAAGATCCCGCCAGTCGGCGGAACATGAATGAGATTTCCAAGCTGACCGGCGGCGACTATCGTTTTGTCACCAGCGGCGGTCGGGTTACGGGCACCGGCCTTGCAAAGGCCGCGGCAGGCAGCAAGAAGGAGAAAGAATCGTTGGCCGAACGGAAGGCGGCCAAGTGGCTGGGGTTTGCCGACGACATGGAAGCGATCAAGAACGAACGCATGGCGAAGTATTATTACACGAAGATCTTGAAGGATTTCCCCGATACCAAGACAGCCCAGGAAGTCCTTCGCCGCCAGGCAGGTGAATGAGTTCGCTGACACGACGGTTCGCCGCGGGTCTCCGACCCCGTGGAAACGGCTGACCGATCGGTCTCCAACTTCAGGCGGTCGTTGCGAACGCGGATCATTCATGGACGAATCACGCTGCAGTGCAAGGCTCAGCGTTTCGTCATGCACAGCATGACCTAGGGAGTTTCCTCATGCGCAGCATGACTTATGGAGCTTGGGACGGCGCACGCGTCGGGGAAAGCGATTGGTCGCTCGTTCCTCAGTCGCTCGACCGCAGTTTGGCCGGCGACAGCGTAAAACGCTCGCCAAGTTCGAGGACTCGAAAGGTCTGCCCGGCTTCCCGGGCCGTCCGCGCGAATAGATCAGGAGTCGCCGTATTGAAGCGGAACATGTCGTAATGGCAGGGGATCACAACGCCTGCGCGTATCTCGTGTGCCAGCCGCGCCGCCTCATCGCCCCACAGGTTCCCGGCCACACGCCGTTCCGCGGCGCGCCCGTTGATCGGCAGAATCGCGACATCAATCCGCCACCGCTTCAACTGCTCCGCCATCCCAGGGTAGCGTACGGTGTCGCCGCTATGAAAGACCGACCAGGGTCCCACTTCGAACACGTATCCCAGGAACCGGCAGCGGCCTTCCGCATCCCGCTCGACTGCCTCATGAGCGGCCGGCACCGCGTGAACCGTAATCGCGGCGGTCGTCAGCGTCTCACCGGCGTCGATTTCGACGAGCCGATCGGAGCTCACGGCGAGCCGTTCAGCCGCAAATTGCCGATTCGCCGCCGGGACAAGCACTTCCACCTCAGGATTCGCCCTCATCACTGCCGTCAGCGTCGGTCCGTCAAGGTGATCGGTGTGATTGTGGCTGGACGTCACCAGATCGATCGCGTCCAAGCGGGCGGGGTCGACCACCAACTGACTCATGCGCTCGTGAGGCTTGTCGGTCGCCGCATACTTTTCGGTTAGCGAGTCCGATAGATACGGATCAATGAGCAGACGGCGATCGCGCCAGTGGACCAGGAAACCACTTTGACCCAGCCACCAGAGGTGCAGTCCGTCGGGGTCGCGCCGCGCGTCCTCGATATCGGCGAGGAGCCGATCGTCTACCAGCCGGGGCACGATCATAGTTTCAGCTCCTGACGCACCATTTCGACACCGGCGACGAGGTTGGCCAGCTTCTGCCTCGCTGCCCAGCGCGCTGTCTGGCTAAGCCCACAGTCGGGGGCAAACGACAAACGTTCTGCCGGAGCGTACTGCAGTGACTCGCGGACCCGCGCCGCCACGTCGTCGACGGTTTCCAGGTAGTAACTCTTGACGTCAATTACACCGACACAGACGTCCGTCCGCCGCGCAATCTGCTCGATGACGGCCAACTCGGCATACTCGCGATTGGCCATTTCCAGATGGATCTCGTCAACCTGCATCTCCAGAAAGTCAGGAAACATTGGTGCGTACCGACGGAGGCCGACGGCGTGCCCCTTGAAATTTCCAAAACAAAGGTGGGTCGCCAGGCGGCACTTGCCGACGATCGGTTCCACGGTCCGATTGAAGATATCGACCAGACGGCGGCGGTCTTCTCGATACGCGTAGCAGCTCATCGATGGCTCATCGACCGTGACTTCCCGGCAGCCGGCGGCCACCAGTTGTTCGAGTTCGTTGCGAATGATCGGGAGCAGCGCTTCGGTCAGCGCGTACCGATCGGCATACTGTGCGTTGGGTAGCAACCGTCCACTCATCGTATAGGGCCCCGGCACGCTTGCCTTCAACGTCGGTCCCTGCGGAGCCAGCCGGCGGAGCCGCTCGAACTCGGCCACCGTCCCCAGTCCGTTCGGGGCGGCCAATTCCCCGGTGACGCGGTGCTTGCCGCGCTGGTCGTGGGCCGGGGGTCCAAACTGGCGGGGCGAGGCCGCTTCCAGTTCGATCCCTTGCAGGTGGCCGTAGAAGGAAAGATTGAAGTCGAACCGAGTTTGCTCGCCGTCGGTAATCACGTCCAGCCCGGCAGCCACCTGGTCCGCAACGGCAACCGTCACCGCGTCGGACTGCATCTCGGCAATATCGTCGGCACCAAACCGACTTAGGTTCTCGGCGGCGAATTCCAGCCAGCCGGGGAAAGGGTAGCTTCCGATAACGGTTGTGCGGAGGGGCCTTGGTTGCATGATGACTAACCTGAATGGACTCCCGAGTTCTGATCTCCCAAGTTTTCGTAGAGTCGAGCCACGCGGCGAGCATGTTCGTCGTAGGCACTTTCAAACAGCGTAGCGGCCCGCTCGGCCCCGACATGGCAGGCCGCCGTCAACACCGGCGGCGGGTGACCTGCGGCCACCAGCCGTGCCGCCACCTCTGCCTTGATTGCGTTGATCAACATACAGCCCCCGACCGTCGATCCTGGCGAGACGGGTGTCGCCAAACCGGGCAACTCGATCATCGCATCTCCGGCGGGCGCCCCGGTATCCAGAACCAGATCCGCACAGTCGGTCAGCTTGATTCCCTCGGCATGCTTGCTCGTGCTGGCCTGGCAATGTTGCCGGCTGACGATCGCAACCACTTTGATGCCTCGTTGCTGAAATTGCTGAGCCATCTCGATCGGTACGACGTTGCAGCCGCTGGAGGAGACGACCAGTGCGCTATCTGCAGACGACGTGTCGAAGTTGCGGACAATCCGCGCCGCCAGGCCGGGCGTGTTCTCCAGGAACATCGCCTGCCGCTGACCGTTGGCGCCGACGACCAGGTTATGAAACGTCAGCGAAAGCTCCACGATGGGGTGAAACCCGGGGAACGAACCGTAGCGGGGCCACATCTCTTCGACCAGGATTCGGCTATGACCGGCACCGAACATGTGGACCAGCCGTCCCGCCAAGATGGTTTTCGCAAACCAATCGGCGGCCATCTCGATGTTCGCTGTTTGACCAGCAACCACCTCGATCAGGTCGCGGCATCGCCGGAGGTACGCTTGGGCTGGCGTGGTAAGGGTGGAGGCCATTCGGTTTTCTCAGTGTGAGTCTTGGCGACGAATCCGTCCGGGCGATCCGCAGTCACTCGGCCTTCGTGCGATCCCCGTGCGGGTCTCGGTATTGTCCTTCTGTCAGTGACCAACCGCCGTCGACGCGGAGCACCTGACCGGTCACAAATCGCGACTCGTCGGAGAGGAAGTATACAACCGCTTCGTCGACATCGGCCGGGCGGCCGATCCGGCCACCCTCCAGCGGTTGCTTCGTCGCGACATACTCCATGATTTCCTCGTCGGCCATTGCCCGCTGTGCGAGCGGCGTATCCACCAACCCCGGTGCGATCACATTCACACGAATGTTGGCGGACGCGTAGTGGGCTGCCGCCGCGCGTGCCATGCCGATCGCCGCCGCTTTGCTGGTGGCATAGGCGTGCGTTGCAAAGAAGCGGGGCGAAGGAGAATCTGCCAGAACCGAGGCCATGTTGAGCACGCTTCCTCCCCGGCCTTGTCGCAGGAATTGCTGGATCGCCGCGCGGTTGGAATAGAACAGGGAATCCAGATTCAGGCGCATGGTCTGGTGCCACCCTTCATCGCTCAACTGATCCAGGGGACCGTCTCCATGCTTCCGGCCGCTCCCACCCGCCACGTGATAGAGTCCGTCGAATCCTCCAAACTCGTCAATTCCCAGCCGGATCGCTTGCTCGACCGTGCGCGGATCGCAAGCGTCTCCAGACACCATCCTGGCTTGCGGTCCGAGAGCCGACGCGGCGGCCGAACATTTCTCCGCGTCACGCCCCACACCCACGACCGCAGCGCCCGCGCGCAAGCAGGCCTCGGCCGCGGACCGCCCCAGCCCGGACGTCCCACCAACAATGACAACGACCTTTCCCTGCATTCGGTTAGCGTTCACGGTGTCCATTCTCAGTCGGTGCTGCCGACCGTCAAGCCCCACGACCTACCCGTCCCGCCCGGCAAGCTCCATGGCACAGCCGCGGGCACGTTTTTTGGCGGCCCGCCCACGAGCGGGTATAATCGGCAATTCCCCCTGCCCACGTTCCCGCCATTGCAAGGGCCCCGCAATGCTACCCACCGGCCGGTTATGCCAGCTTCCGTTTGTCGCGCTTCCGGTCTGCCTCATACTATTTCCGGCAACGGATGGTTTCCTGGCAACCCAAGGTTTCCTGGCAACACGGTGCCTGGCGGCGGATGCAGCAAACGAAGCGGAAAAGGAGGAAGTGTCGGCCGAGCAGGCTGCCGTGACCGCGTTGCGACGCGTCTCGACCAACATTCAGTTTCACAAAGACCAGTCGGTGCGGCTGGTTCGCTTGAGCAAACCGCTCGTCACGGACGAACACCTGCGCCACCTGCGGCATTTCAACCGGCTCGACTACCTGGCGATTCTCGCACCGCAGGTGACCGATGACGGCCTGGGATCGATCGCCAACCTGGTCGACTTGGATAGTTTGCTGATCTCTCAAACGGCAGTGACCGACGCCGGGCTGTACCATCTCAGCAAGCTGGTCAACCTGCGCCGTCTGTATCTCGACGGCTCCCGCATCAGCGATGCCGGCCTCGACTCACTTCGTCAACTGACAAAACTGGAAGTCTTCTCCGCACCCGGTACCGACCTGACCGATCACGGGTTGGCGGCGGTGGCTGAATTACGGGCGCTATCGACGCTGGTCCTCAGTGACACCCGGGTCACGGATGCGGGGCTCGCAACTTTGTCACGTCTGCCCCGCTTAAAGTACTTGTTCTTGGCGAACTGTCCGCTTGACGGCAGCGGCGCGCGGCATCTCGAGTCGCTCGCAGAACTCGAACACCTCTGCTTGAACGGAACCGACGTCGACGACCAGGCGGTCGATGTATTAGGCCGGCTTAAGCAGTTGCAGCACCTCGAACTGTATAAGACGCCGCTGACGCCGGACGCGGCAAGGCGGCTCAAGACCCTGCTGCCGAAGACGCAACTGTACTTCGACCCGGCGATTGCCCGCGAGATCGACCCTCGGACCGGCGATACGGCGACGCTCGTTACCCAGACCCACCGACGGGATGATTCCATCGCTGAGCAGGGCGCGCTGCTTGAGCCCATTGTGCAGCGCCTGGTGGACGCGTCGACCGTGCCCGACTTCCAACGCCACGTCATTCCGCTGCTGGGACGGCTGGGCTGCAACGGACGTGCCTGTCATGGTTCGTTTCAGGGACAGGGAGGTTTCCGTCTCTCCATGTTCGGATACGACTTCGAGATGGACCTGGAAAACCTGCATGCGCGAATTGACCTCGACGCGCCGGCGTCAAGCCTCATCGTGAACAAGCCGACGTCCGCGGACGAGCACGAAGGTGGACTGCGGCTGCCGCCTGGCGAGTGGCAGCAGAAACTATTGCGCCGCTGGATCGAAGCGGGCGCGCGGGGACTCCCGCCGGAACCGGCGACCTTCGTCCGGTTGGACGTGACGCCCGCCGAAATCACCTTCGGTGCAGCCGATGAAACCGTCCAGTTGCGGGCGGTCGCTGTCTGGTCCGACGGCAGCCGCGAAGACGTTACCTGCCTCACGCGTTTCGAGTCCCAAGATGAAGACGTGGCGACCGTAAGTGGCGACGGGCTGGTACGTGCTACGGGGAAAGGCGACACCTACGTGGTTTCGTTCTACGACAACGGTATCGCGTCCAACCAGGTCGTCTTGCCGGTCAGCGATGAGACCGGGGAACGCTATCCGCAGGTCGCCACCCCCACCCCAATCGATGCGCTGGTGCTGACGAAGCTGCGGCGATTGGGCATCGTTCCTTCGCGTGTCTGTTCGGACGAGGCATTCCTCCGCCGCGTCAGCATCGACTTGACCGGCACACTCCCAACACCCCAGGAAGTGCTGGCGTTCATGGCGGACGCGGCACCGGACAAGCGCCATCGCAAGATCGACGAGTTGCTGGAACGCCCAGCCTATGTGACCTGGTGGACCACGCGGCTCTGCGATCTCACGGGCAGCAACGCCGGGTATCTGGGAAGCACGGAAATGGCCCGCCCGGTGGCCGCCCAATGGCGTGCCTGGATGGAGCGCCGGATTGCCGACAACGACGGCTGGGACAAGATTGCCGCAGGCATTATCCTGGCTCGCAGCCGGCCCGCCGGTCAAACGTACGCCGACTTTATTGAACAGCAGAGCCTGTACACGCGGCGGACCGATCCGGCGGACTTTGCCGCCCCGGGAAACTCGATGCCCCACTTCTGGTTTCGTAGCAACCTGTCCCAACCGGCGGAGAAGGCGTTGGCATTCGGATACACCTTCCTGGGGCTGCGGCTTGATTGCGCTCAGTGCCACAAGCACCCCTACGATCAATGGTCCAAGCAGGACTTTGAACGATTCACGGAATTTTTCACTCGGATCAAAGCCGGCGTCGCGCCCGATGCCGCCGCCCGCCATGAACTGGAACGGAACCGCTTGGGGGTCCCGGTCAAACTGAACACCGCCGCCTTGCGGCGGCAGAGCTATCTTCGTGTGGCGGCCGAAGGGAGGCGGATCCCTTGGAAAGAAGTTTACATTGCGGCGCCCGGCGACAAGCCGCAACCAGCCCGGCTGCTCGGCGGCCCGGACCTCGATCTGAGCCAGTATCGCGACCCCCGCGAGCCGCTGATGCAATGGATGTTGAACGAACCGAACCGTTACTTCGCCAAATCCATGGTCAACCGGATCTGGGCCAACTATTTCAATATCGGCATCATCGATCCACCCGACGACCTGAATCAGGCGAACCCGCCCAGCAACAAGCGTTTGCTGAACTACCTGGCGGACGGTTTTGTCGCCAGCGGCTACGATCTCAAATGGCTCCATCGAACGATCGCGTCCAGCGACACCTACCAGCGCGACTGGCGCCCCAATGCCACCAACCGAACCGACACCCGCAACTTCAGTCATGCCGTCCTGCGTCGTCTGCCCGCCGAAGTCGCCATCGACGGACTGCTCCAAGCGACGGGCAACGATACCTTGATGGCCCAGGTGGACACGAACGTCGCGGGTCGGAAGATCGGCCAACATCCGGTGTCGTTCCAAACCCGCGCCATCGATTTCTCGCTCCTTATCTTCGGTAAGCCGCTACGCACCACAAATTGCGATTGCGAGCGTCAGGGCGAGCCGACGCTCCTCCAGGCCCTCTATGTGCGCAACGACCAGGAGCTGCTCGACATGCTGGACCGCGCGGACGGTTGGTTGGCCCAAGTGTCTGCCGGTGAGCCGGAGCACCTGAGCGACGAGGAATTGATCCGGGCCGCCTATCTGCGTACCTTGTCGCGCCAACCGACGAATGTCGAACTGGCCGATTGCCGGTCGCATCTGGCGGGGCAGGACGATCGAGCCGTCGGGCTCCGCGACCTGTTGTGGGCCCTGTTGAACACCCAGGAATTCATTACCAATCACTAACCGGTCGGAGCAAACCATGGGACTCGAACGTGGGTGGACGCGACGCAGCTTTGTCCGCGCCGGCGTGATGGGCTTGACGGGACTGTCGCTGGAACAGTTCCTGAGACTGGGAGAAGCAGGCGATGCGGCGGGCGCCAAGAAGAGACCGTCGGCGGACGGGGTGCTGTTCGTCAACCTGGCGGGCGGCATTTCGCACCTCGATTCGTTGGACATGAAGCCCGAGGGTCCCAGTGAGACCAAGGGCGAGTTCAAGCCGATCGCCTCGCGTTTGACGGGGCTGCCGGTCTGTGAGCACCTGCCGAAGTTCGCATCGGTCGCCGACCAATACACCTTGATTCGCGGAATCAGCCATTCCTCCGGATCGCACCCGCTGGGCCAGTCGTATATCTCGACAGGGAACCGTCCCACGCCGGCCCTGATGTATCCGTCGTACGGTTCGGTGGTGGGAAAGGAACGAGCCGGCAAACCGGATCTCCCCTCTTACATCGGAATCCCGAACACCGAGTGGAACGCCGGCTACCTGGGCGACGCCCTCGCACCGTTCAAGACAAACGCCGTGCCGCGCCCGGGCAAACCGTTTCAGGTCCGCGGAATCTCTTTGGCCGACGGGGTCACCGTCGACGAGGTCCGGCGCCGACAGCAGTTGCTCGAAAAGATCGATCGCACGTTTCGCGAAACGGATACGGGCAGCCAGCTTCTGGAAGCACTCGACAAGTTCGGCGAACAAGCGCTCAGCATGATGACTTCTCCCCGTGCGCGTGCCGCCTTTGATGTCGGACAAGAGCCGGCCTCCATCCGCCAGGCATTCACGGACGACGAGTTCAACCAGGGCTTATTGCTGGGATGTCGTTTGATCGAGTTCGGAGTGCCGTTCGTTACGGTCACCTATGCCGGCTGGGACACCCACACCGACAATTTTAACGGCCATCGGCGCCTCTTCCCCGCACTCGACAACGGCCTCCAGGCGATGCTCGGCACGCTACAAGACAAGGGGCTCCTCGAACGCACCCTGGTGGTGGTTATGGGCGAGTTCGGCCGCACACCCAAAATCAACGTCAACGCCGGCCGCGATCACTACCCGCGCGTGAACTGGTGTCTCATGGCCGGCGGAGGTGTGCAGGCCGGACGGTTGATCGGAGGCACGGACGCCGGTGGAGAAAGTCCGGATGACGCGACCCAACTCAAACCGGATGACCTGGCGGCCACCCTGTATAACGCGCTCGGGATCGACCCTCGCTCGGAATACCACACCAACACGGGCCGCCCCGTCATGCTGGTGCCGGAGGGTCGAGTCATTCATGAACTGTTCGCCTGAGGAGCGACCTACACAAGCGCGTTCCCCACCGGCCGGCAATCCGCTCAGGCTGCCACCCGACTGACAACCAACACCTCACCGCAGCTTCCGCAACGCACCGAACGTAGCGGCCATCTGGCGACGGCTGCTGCAGACGATGTTTCCATGTCGTGGTAAGCCACCCTTAACCAATCGGAAGGTCCTTGCAAATGTCCCGAATGAAGTCAACCCGACGAAATTTCCTCGCTTCCTCGCTGGCCGGAGGAAGCCTGCTGGGCAGCGGCGTGCTGGTCGGCACGGCGCCCGCACGCACGACCTGGGGGCAGGAAAAGCCGCGAGCCCGGGTTGAACGCGCGGGGGTCGGCTGTATCGGACTCCGGTACCAAGGCAGCGTGATCGCAAATCAGGCGCGTAACTACGGCGACATCGTGGCCGTCTGCGACGTCGACAAGAACGTCCGGGACACCGCCAAGGCGGCCTTTGGCAGTACGCCGCGTGACTTCGAGGACTACCGTGACCTCCTCCAACGCAAGGATGTCGATGTCGTCACGATCGGAACTCCCGATCACTGGCATACGAAGATGGTGATTGACGCCTGCCGAGCCGGCAAGGATGTGTACTGCGAGAAGCCGCTGACGCTGACCATCGACGAAGGCAAGCTGCTGACGCGGGCGGTCAAGGAAACGGGCCGCGTCGTGCAGGTCGGCTCGTGGCAGCGGAGCGACAGCCGCTTCCGGCTGGCGGTGGAGATGGTGCGGCAAGGGCGAATCGGCAAGCTCCAGCACGTTGATGTCGTGCTGGGGAAGAACAAGACCGGCGGTCCCTTCGCGGCCCGCCCGGTGCCGGGCAACTTCAACTGGGAGATGTGGCAGGGCCAGACGCCCGACGTGCCCTACCTCGAGGAGAGAGCTCATTACACATTTCGCTGGTGGCACGAGTACTCCGGCGGCCAGATGACCGATTGGGGCGCCCATCACCTGGATATCGCCCAATGGGCCATTGGCAGCCTGCCGGTCGAGATCGACGGTCAGGCAAAGTACCCCCAGGTGAAAAACGGCTTCAACGTGCCCATCGACTTTGGCGCGACCTATCGGTATGCCAACGGCGTCACGATGAACGTCCGCGATACCGGACGGAACGGCATCATGTTCACCGGTGACGCGGGCCGCATCTTCGTCAATCGGGGAACGCTTAGCGGAAAGCCGGTGGAAGATCTGGCCACCCGCCCCCTGACCCGCGACGCGTTTCGGCTCTACGACAAGGACAATACGAGTCGCCCCGAGCGGGCCGGCAAACTTGATGCGATCATCAACCACATGGGCAACTTCTTCGATTGCGTGGCGTCCCGGCAGACGCCGATTTCCGATGTCGACAGCCAGCACCGCAGCGTCAGTACCTGTCACCTAGGCAACATCTCAATGCAACTCGGCCGGAAAGTCGTCTGGGATCCGGAAACGGAGATATTTCCGGATGACGATCAAGCCAACCGCTTGCTACGGCGTGAGCAACGGGCCGGCTACGAAATCGGGTAGGGTCGAACCAAGAACAACGTGCGCCACGTCGGTGGCAAGGCGGTGCGGGAAGTCGTTGCTGACCCGGTCCTGCACGACACCAGGCCGCGAAACGTCATGCACCGCATGACCTACGGAATGCCGCAAGAACGACCGCGGTTCCAGGCTTTCACCGCCGGTCGACGGCGACTACATTCAGAACCTTCCTGGTGACTCGGTGAGTAGCAAACCGGTCAACAGGACGTCGATCTTCCATCAGCGCGTTTCCTGAAGCGGAATGATTTCGGTGATCTCAGAACAGCAACGGCGCCAGTACGTCGACGAAGGTTACTTTATCCTGGAACGGGTGATCCCGGAGAGCCACTTGCAGATCCTCCGCGACTCGTGCGATCACCTGATCGATCTGATGCACCAGGAAATGGACCGGCTGGGCACCGACCACATCCATATCAGTCACCGCGGAAAGCGGTACCACATCGCCAAGCAATACGACAAGCCGCCGCGACTGGCCGAATATGTCTTCAGCCCGCTGATGGCGGAAGTCTGCCGGGCCACGATCGGCGAAACCGCGTACCTGTTCTACGATCAGTATGTCGTCAAGGCGGCCGAGCAAGGCATCAAGTTTTCCTGGCACCAGGATTCGGGCTACCTCGATTTCAGCCACGCGCCGTATGTGACGGTCTGGGCGGCGGTGGACGACATGACAGTGGAAAACGGAACAGCGTACGTCTTGCCTTTCTCGAAGAGCGGAATTCGTTCGCGCGTCGAGCACATTCGTGATCCGGAAACGGGCGACAAGGTGGGCTATTTTGGCGATGAACCGGGTATCCCGGGAATCGTTCCGGCGGGCAGCCTGATCGTCTTCAGTTCGTTGACCTTCCACCGCAGTGGGGCCAACACGACCGACCGCATGCGGCGGGCCTACGTAACCCAGTATTCACCACAACCGATTCGCCAACCGGGCACCGATCAACTCCTTCATCTGGGAGTCCCGTTCCTGAAGGACGGGCGGAAGGTGAGCCATGATTGAATGGTCGCCAACATCGCCCGGTGCGCGGATCCGTGACGTTCTTCGATCGCGGGGTGTTGATGCGCCATGCGGTCAGCATCCGGCGCCGTCACGCCACCGCAAGCAGGCGCTCGCATTCGCTCTGCTGCTTATCGTTGCCGGAAGTGCTCGCCCCGGTTTCCTCTTCGCTGACGATTCGCAGCATTCCCGGCCGTCAAATTCGGGGCCGCCTGCCGGCCGTCCGAACGTGGTTCTGATCCTGGCGGACGATATTTAACGCGGGCTGATGCGAAGTGGCTGGAAACGCCGTATTTTCAAGTTTTTTTAGGCATCGTGGGCTTGGCCAGAAAAGTACGAAATTGCTCCGAATTGACCCGGACTTCGCTGCAGTTGGTGCAAATTGCACCAAGCATGACATGTGTTCATTCCGGCTTAATCGACGACAGCAAGCGGCGAGTTGCACTGCCGCAAACGATTCGTTGAACCATACGTCCGAGGGCTTTGTGGTTAACGCCCCGAGATTTCCGGAATTCCGCCAGGAATCTTGTCCCCATTCTGACGCCGAGCGACAGTATTGAGTGTTCGATTGATAGGAGCACTCGATTTGTCGGATCACAAAGCAAAGTTGGCGTTTGAGATTATCGCACGCGACAACTCGCGGATGCTGACGGCATATCTACGCACCCTGGTTGACGACGAGTCCGTCGTTGACGATCTGTTTCAAGAATCGATGCTGGTTGCGTGGCGGAGGCTCGACGAATGCGATCTCTCGCGACCATTTGGACCATGGTTGCGGGGGATTGCTGGGCGGCTGGTATTGGCACACTACCGGAAACGAAAATCGTTGCCGGTCTTTTTGAATGAAGCCTTGCTCACACACGTGGACCAGCAGTTTGAGTCCATCTCAACACGGCCCGGAGACACCTGGGACGAAAAGGTCGTGGCGATTCGAGAATGCATCGCTGCCTTATCAACGTCGCATCGAGCTGCGATTGAGGGACGGTACTTCAATGAACTGAAAATATCGGCACTCGCGGCAAGTCTCAACATTTCGTTCGAGGCATGCAAGAAGCGTCTGGTGCGTGCTCGGGGCCTGCTGGCCGAGTGTCTCACACGTAAAGGGATTCTGGTCCCGTCGGAGGCCAGACCATGAGCGGTGAAAAGCACGAACATGGTTCGTTATCAGACTGGCTGGATGCCGACCAGCCCGTTCAAAGCGAACACCATGAGCGCTTTGACGACGGCGACCACACTGCGGACGCACTTGTCGTGCATGGACTCTTGCGTGATATGTCGCGACACGACGATGCAGTTGAAGAACGTCGAATCACACGACTGTTGTCGCAGATCGAGCAGCATGAAGAGATCCGAGAGGACGACCAGGGGGAATCGCAAAGCACGCGTGGCAGGGCCAGTCAGGCGGGTCACAGATTAGGCCGTAGGTCTTTGGCTCTTGCAGGGGGTGCAGGTCTGGCGGCATGTCTGTTGGTCGCATTTTTTGTCACCCGTCCAGGCACTCTGAATGCTGCGGAAGCCCTGGAGAGGATTATTGAGTCCGCGAAACAGTCAGTTGATCGGGCCTACGAGATCCATGTGCTGGAAGAATATCGGCAGCGACGGAAGCCAGAGAATCTCACGGAACAACAGTGGCTTGCTGAGTCCAACGAGAACGTCGACGGTGCCATGCTGTATGTCGGCGGTACAGACCGGCACGTTTTTGTTCGCACGTTGACAGATGGTCGCGTGAAGAAGAGCGGCTGTGACGGCAACGAAAGCTGGGCGATTCGGGAAGATGGTCCCATTCACGTAAGCGACGATTTGACGCGCTTTCGTGGTAAGGTCCCGGGACAACAACAGAGCATCGCGTTTGCCGACCTCTATTCTCAACTTACGTCGCTGCGTGATGGCTACGACGTTGAGTTAAGCGAGCCCACGGATCGAGGAAGTCAAAATGGACGGCTCGTTGGGCATCGCAAGTCCCGCGAAGTCCGTGGCCCCAAATCGATCGAGATTCTCTTTGACCGAGACGATGGGACGATTCATCGCATGGTTCTGGATGGCCTTCCTCGCGGGCACGGGGGACCGAAGAAAGTCGAACTCGTGTTGGTGTCGCAGGAGTCGCTCGACGACCGGTTCTACTCTCACGCGTTTCACCACGATGGGGAGCGAAAGATCAAACGCGAAGAGGCACAGCCATGATGAACGTAAAACAAAAGCTCACTGCATGCGTCTTGATTTTGCTTTGTCCGATTCCCGTGTTTGCCCAACAGCAAAGGGCCGATGCGGTGTTGTCCACAATAGATCGCGATTCCGATGGGAGTCTGTCCGAAAGTGAGGTCAAAGCTGCACCTGCTTCGATTCGCCGGCTTGATACTAACGACGATGGATTTGTTTCCCGCGAAGAAGTCCAGGGACGCAATCGACGTTTAGCGGGGGGAAGCCGCCTGGGAGGTTACGAATCTCCACCGCCAGCCAACAGAGTACCAGAACACGACTACAACATTGTTGTGGGACGCCTCACGGACCAGAGTGCGACGATTCGCGTGTTGCTGCACATTGATGCCAGAGTCTCGCTGTCGTACGGAACAGTGAGCGGTGAGCACACAAACGACCTTGCAGTAAGAAGCGTGACCAGCGGCAGACCGGTCGACTTCGTACTTGAGGAGCTGTCACCGAACGTGCGGTACTTCTACCAGTTGCATTATGAGTCGCGTGATCGGGAAAAGCGTAGCGAAGAATACACGTTTCACACTCAACGGGACGCGAGCAGTCCGTTTGTCTTCACCGTGCAGGCAGATTCGCACCTTGATGAAAACACGAGTGGTGACGTTTACCTTCGCACGCTCGGCAATGCTCTGGCCGATCAGCCTGACTTTCATTTCGCCCTTGGCGACACATTTATGACGGGGAAGTACGTTGAGCCGGAGTTGTCCGAGCCGCAGTATTTGGCCCAACGGTACTACCTTGGCCAGTTGTGCCATTCCGCCGCTTTGTACTTCGCTCTGGGTAATCATGACGGCGAATCCGGAAATCGCGGGTCGAACGTGTGGGCGACCGAGACTCGCAAGCGTTACATCCCAAATCCGTTTCCGAACGAATTCTTCACGGGCAATGAACAACGTGAACGCGAAGTTGGGCTGCCAGAGAACTATTATCAGTTCGAGTGGGGCGACTGTCAGTTCATTGTGCTCGATCCGTTTCGCCACACGACCAGCCGTAGTCGAGACCGGGGCGGTCGCGGTGGATCAGGCGATAACTGGTACTGGACGCTTGGAGAACATCAGTATCAGTGGTTGAAACACTCGCTCGAGCAAAGTGATGCGAAATTGCGATTCGTGTTTCTGCATCACCTTGTGGGCGGCAGTGATCGCAACCAGCGAGGTGGAGCGGAAGCGGCTGCGTTCTGGGAATGGGGTGGGAAAGGCTCATCGAGAGAAGACGAGTTCGATCGTCATCGGCCCGGCTGGGGCAAGCCGATTCATCAGTTGCTTGTTGAGCATGGCGTGAACGTTGTCTTCCATGGGCACGACCACATGTTCATCAAGCAGGATCTCGATGGCATCGTTTATCAGCTTGTCCCGCAGCCCGGGCATCCGCGATCCGGAACAAAGAGTGCGAAGGAATACGGATACCTGAGCGGCGAAGTTCAGGGGAGCAGCGGTCACGTCCGAATTCGCGTCAGTGGCAACTCCGCTCGCGTCGACTATGTCCGAGCATATTTGCAGGCAGCGGAAGGCGGGGGCCGACGGAACGGCGACGTGAGTTACTCGTATATGGTGGAGGAGCGCTGATCATGCCCATAAATAGTCTCCCACAGCAACTGCTTCGTATCTGCAGTGCCTTCGCTATCGTTGCAAGCTGCATCACAGCCAGTTTCTGCCAGGCGGCGGGTCGTCCGAACTTCGTGTTCATTCAGGGCGAAGGACAGGGCTGGGCGAGCACGTCTGTACAACTCGACCCGGATGTGCCCGAGTCGAAAAGCGATGACTTTTGGACACCCAATCTCGAGCGGTTGGCTCGGGAAGGAGTCAGGTTCTCCAACTTCTACGCACCGTCGCCACGCTGCACGCCTTCGCGAGCGACGTATTTCACAGGCATCGGTCCTGCCAAATTGGGTATGACATTTACGTCACCGGGAGGAGATACAGGGCGGGCACTAATTGAGCCGGTTGTCGTTCGCGAACTGCCGCGTGAAGTAACCACAGTTGCCGAACTGCTGAAGTCGGCAGGATACGCCACCGCTCACTTTGGGAAGTGGCACGTCGGCCGCGCCGATCCACGAGTGCATGGTTTTGATGAGTCGGATGGAGCGACCAGCAACAGTGGTCCCGAAAACTCCCGAAACCCAAACCCAAAGCAAGCTTACGGCATGACCGATCGGGGGATTGTGTTTGTGAAACGGCAGGTGGCCGCAGGCAAACCGTTCTATCTGCAACTGTCGCATTACGGTGGGCGATCGCAGGCGGATGCCAGACCGGAGACCTTTGAGACGGTCCTGAAACGTGGACTCGGCCGCAACGATCGCAGTATGGAGGCTGCGGCAGTGGCATTGGACATGGACATTACGATCGGCATCTTGCTGGATGCACTCACTGAGCTTGGCATCGCAGACAATACCTACGTGATCTACACCGCCGATCACGGCACCCCCGGGCGTAACGGACCGCTGCAGGGAGGGAAAGGTGGCTTGTGGGATGGAGGGATTCGCATCCCGCTGTTCATTCGAGGTCCGTTGGCCAAAGCGAACGCACACTGTAGCACGCTCGTGACGGGAGCCGACCTTGTCCCAACCGTAGCCGATCTAGCTGGACTGAAGAAGCAAGTTCCCGTCGAGGTGGAAGGCGGAAGTCTGCGAAACGTCTTGTCTGCTCCTGACACTGGCACTGTGAGCCGACCGAATGACGGCCTGGTCTTCCATTTTCCGCACTACGACAAAGATCCAATTGGACCGGTGTCGGCAATTGTCCAGGACAACTTCAAATTGCTGCGAATCTATGAGCGCAACCGAAACATGTTGTTCAATCTGCGACAGGACATGGGAGAACGTAGCGATCTTGCAGCAGGCAATCCGGATCTGGTTCGCAAGCTAGACCAGGAGTTGTCCCGCTACCTCACATCGATCGGTGCGAAACTTCCGGCCCAACGTGAATCGGGCACGTTCCCACCACCCGCCAGCAGCGACGCTCGGCCACGGGATGATGTCATTTTGAAGGGGCTCGATAAGGACAACGACGGGCAACTGACGCGAGAAGAGATCGAAGCCCTGCCGGCATTGTTGCGGTCGTTTGACAAAGATAAGGACGGAACAGTGTCTCGCGAAGAGATTCGCGGGCGGTAACACACCCTAAAGGAACTCGAATATGAAATGGCTTTTTGGTTTCGCAATAGCGATGGCGATGTTGACGCCTACACACGTTGCACTTGCCCAGCAGAGCGGCAAAGGAAGAAACGATCAAAGGTCTCCGCAGCAAGCCGATCGTGATGCGAAGGAACGAACTCAAGGCAGAAAAAGCGGAGGTCGAGGCGGTCAAGGTGGCGGAGGGTTGTTTCGATTGTTCGATGTAGACCGGGATGGCAAGTTGTCCGCGAAAGAAATCGACGGGGCGGTCGCCGTGCTGATGAAACTTGACAAAGACAGGAATGGAGTGCTGTCTTCGGAAGAACTTGCCAGCGTAAGTCGCAGACGAGGCGGCGGCGGTCAACGTGGCAAAGGTGGTGGTCGCGACGATCAGAGAAAGGAAACGCGAGTGAGGGACGATCAATGAGTATCCCGACAAGAACACTCGGTATCGCTCTCGTGTTGACTCTTTGTTCAACCGTGTGCGGCCAACCTCCTCGCAAGCCTCGCAAGGAAGATACCATCAAGGCGAATGTCTACGCGGACAATTCATTCAAGCTGTACATCAACGGTGAACTTGTTGCGGTCGATTCGATTGCATTCGTTCCCCACAACGTTGTTTCGGTCGATGTGCTTCCTGCGTATCCCATGACGATCGCAGTAATGGCTATCGACAACGCTGATCCGAAAACGGGCATGGAATACGCCAACACGAACATTGGCGATGGCGGCTTCATCCTGAAGCTGGGCGACGGCACGGTAACGAACGCCAACTGGAAAGCAAAGAGATTCTCGTGGGGACCGGTTGGCGGTGACACAGAGAACCCGCGAGTCGTGAACATTCCAATTCCCAAAGACTGGTACGCGGTAGACTTCGACGACAGCAAATGGCCCAACGCGATGGAATTCACGGAAGAGGAAATCGGACCGAAATCACCATTCTTTGAACATGACTTCAAGGGAGCGAAGTTCATCTGGTCGGATGATGTAAAGCTCGACAACGTTGTGTTGTTCCGAACGGTCGTGAAATCACCGCCCGACGGCAAGGATCGCCCTGACTTTCGCGGTCTGACAGACGTTGTCCCGCAACGACCACAACGAGGCGGACGTCGTCGCCCAAACGACAGGTAAACACCCACACAAGCAGAATCGACTACCCGAGAATTGCTCATGAATCGACTCCTCTCACTCACGATCCTATTGTCGCTGTCTCCGCATTTCGCGACTGCTCATGAGGGACATTCCCATTCGCCTTCTCCTCAAGCCCAGAAGAAGATCATCCGGCTCAACACGGAGCCAGCAAAGGTTCACTTTGTTGTGCAGCGTCGAGTCGAAGAACCAGAACGCCCGCAACAGGCAAAGCTATTCGATCCGTTTGCGGAAAGGGTGAAGGTTCGGTTTGACCGCGACTTCCTGTACGTTGAGTCGAACGGCATGCCCGACCATCCGATGATGATCGGCATCACCGCGTGGCAACAACAGGTACCGCTGCCTCAGTCGTACACCGGCAATAACGCATGGAAAATTCCACTTCAGCCTGTTCCTGCGAAGAGCCCGTTGTCCGCGAAATCGAACTTCTTTCGCGGTGCCATCGCTCTTGCTGCCAACGGCGTACCGATCTTCAACCCAATTAAGAACGACGGCAAGACAGATACTTTTCTGGCAGGCGAATTGGATCAGTGGGGCGGGCACTGCGGTCGAGCAGACGACTATCACTATCACATCGCACCAGTGCACCTTGAGAAGGTTGTTGGCATTGGCAAACCGATCGCCGTTGCTCTCGATGGGTATCCGATCTATGGGTACAACGACCCCAACGGCAAACCGCCAACTGATCTGGATTGGCTGAATGGTCACAAAGGACCGGACGGAGCGTATCACTACCACGCAACAAAGACGTATCCATACTTAAACGGTGGATTCTACGGTGAAGTGGTCGAAAGAGGCGGTCAGGTTGATCCACAACCGAGAGCACAGGGTGTGCGTCCCGCGTTGCGTGGTCTGCGGGGAGCGAAGATCACGGGATTTGAGAATCCGAAGCCAGACAACTACGTTGTTGTCTATGATGTTTTCGGGGAAAAGCGTTCGGTGCGTTACGAAGTTAATGAAGACGGATCAGCGACTTTCACCTTTGTTTCGCCACAAGGCACGACGACAAAAAATTACAGTCCACGCAGGCGTGGCGGCGATGGAGGTGACCGTCGTCGAGACTCGCAGCCGCCTCCCCGTCGGAATCAGCCGCAAGGAGATCCAAGTGCGATAGATAACCGTGGTGGACCGCCTCGCGGTACCGAAGACACCATCGTGCGAGTACTTGATACTAATTCTGACGGCGAGATTGACAAAACCGAGCTGCAAAAGGCGGCCGTCTCCCTCCGTACCCTCGACAAGAATGACGACGGGAGCATCACGCGAGAAGAACTTACCGCGAGTCCAGGGCGATTCAATCCAACCGACCGGGCAGGCCGTCCTCGCGGCCCGGAACCCGGCGATGGGCCTCGCCAGCCATGGATTCTTGTTCACAAAGATGAGATCGATCTTGATAAGAACAACGTTATCAGCCGTGACGAGATTGTTGGTGAAGCAAACAAGGCATTCGCAGGCTACGACTCGAACAAGGACGGCAGGCTGACTGCCAGCGAGTTGTCCGCACGCGGTGGTTCACGCAGTGCAATGGCCGGGTTTCTGAAAGGTCACTCCAAGGAGATCGATCGCGATGACGACGGCAATCTGACTCAAGCCGAAGCGGTCGGCAACGCCGAGCGAATGTTCAATAAGATGGATCGCAATAGCGACGGAGAGATCAGCTCATATGAATTGGAAGCATCACGCCGCCGCTAGCCGGTCTGCTTAGCCCGTTTTCAGCCGATTCAGAACTTGAGCCACCCGAGTCCGGCTGCACCCCTGGTACAATACGTGTAGCTCCCAGACTCAATGGCCGCGTGGTAGACTCGGCGGTCGTCTACCCAATAAACAGGCCACGGTAACGGTCCAGCCGCAATGGTGACGTCATCGGCTTTGACAGTCCCCTCTTGAGCGGACGAGCGTCTGCCGGACTTCAAAGTCTCTTGAATACCAAGTGAGAATCCGATGATGCGTGGAAGCTATAGACCATGGCAAGCAGTCATGGTGATTATGTCGGCAACGTCGGCGATATTGCCATGTCGATCAACTCTAAGCGACGAGCACGTCACGACTTCGGCCGAATTGCAAAGCAGCCGTCCGAACATTGTCTTAATCCTGGCGGACGACCAGTCGTATCGCGACTTCGGATTTATGGGTAACGAGCTCGTTCAGACACCGGCCCTCGACCGGCTGGCCGCGCAGTCGGCCCGGTTTCCGCTGGGATATGTGCCGATGAGCGTCTGCCGGCCGTCGTTGGCGACACTGCTCACCGGGCTCTACCCACACCAGCATGGCATCCACTTCAACCATCCGCCACCCGGACTCCGAGCGATGCGGGCCATGACAGCCGACGCCTATCACCGTACCCGGGCGGCGACCGATGGGTTGATCGAGCAGGTACCGACGCTGCCCAGGATTCTGGCCCGCCACGGCTACGCCTGCCTCCAGACCGGCAAGCACTGGGAGGGCAGCTTTCGGACGGCCGGCTTCACACACGGCATGACGCTCGGCAGACCGGCCAAGCGGCTTGGACCGATTACTGGTACGCGTCAACAGGAGAACGGACAGTGGGTCGCCCATGGGAACGGCGACGCGGGGTTGGTGATCGGTCGCGAAACGCTGCAGCCGATCTTCGACTTCGTCGCCGCACACGCAGGCCGACAGCCGTTCTTCGTGTGGTACGCTCCGTTTCTGCCGCACACGCCGTTCGATGCGCCGTCCCGCTTCCGCGATCTTTACGCGGACTCGGACATCCCACCCCATCTGCTGCCGTACTATGCGGAAATCTCTCGCTTCGACGAAACGGTGGGCGAGCTGATGCACTACTTGGAGAACCACGAACTACTCGACTCGACCTTGATCGTGTTTGCCGCCGACAATGGGTTCCGCCCGGACCGCCGGCGCTTCGAGCGGCAAGACGGGCGGTCCAAGTTGTCGCCCTACGAAGATGGGCTGCGCACTCCGATCTTGATTCGCCTCGCTGGCCACACACTGGCGGCCGAGCATCCTCAGCCTGTGGAGACGGTCGACATTGTCCCGACGATCCTGACGGCGGTTGGGCTGGCGGACGAGGTGACCGCGAGCATGCCGGGGCGAACGCTGTGGCCTGCTGCGCGTGGCCAGGCCGCCCTGGCCGCGCGTCCCGTGTTCGGCGCCATCTATCCGAATGATGCCCATAGCCTGGGCGAACCGGCGCAGCATGTTCGGGCACGCTGGGTTCGTGACGGCAACTGGAAACTCATTCTGCCCGGACCGGCGAACCGGCCCCTTCCCGCCGGCCTGTTCGACCTCCGCGCGGATCCCCGGGAAGAAAAGAACATGATCGCCCACGACGACCAGGCCGACCGGCTCCGCCACATGCAAGCACTGCTCGATCAATGGTGGCCTGCGGGCGACAATCACCGTGTGACTCGACCCCAAGGAGATCATCATGAATGAACACCCCGTCCCGGCCGTTGAAGAATCACGCCCGCAGGTCACTCGACGCCGCTTCATGCAATCGGCGTCGGCCGCCCTGGCCGCCGCCGCGGTGCCGATCGGAGCGGCCGGCCAGGAGCCGGCCGAATTCTCGCTGCGGTACATTGTCGGTTCGTCGATGTATGGCTACACCAGCCTGGCCGACATTCTGCCCGAGGTCGCCAAGGCCGGAGCCGCCGCGATCGACATCTGGCCCAAAGTGCACGGTGACCAGCGCGAACAACTGGAGGCCATGGGCGAAGAGGCGTTCGCCGCGCTCATCAAGGAACACGGTGTATCGCTGGGCTGCATTACCCAGTACAAGCTGGGGCCGTTCGGCTTGCAAGACGAGATGCGGTTGGCCCGGCGGCTGGGCTGCCGGACGATTGTCACCGGCGGCCGAGGCCCGAAGGGGCTGCGAGGCAGCGAGTTGAAGGCTGCGGTCGCCCGCTTTGTGGAACAGCTCAAGCCGCACCTGGAAGTGGCCGAAGAGACCGGTGTGACAATCGCCCTGGAGAACCATGCCAACAACTTGATCGACTCGCCGGATTCGCTGAAATGGCTGGTCGAACTTCGTCCGACGAGGCATCTGGCCGTCGCCCTGGCCCCGTACCATCTTCCCCAGGACGAGATGCTCCTCGCTGAATTGATTCGAACGCTGGGCGATTCGATCGCCATGTTCTACGCCTGGCAACATGGCATGGGTTGCCACGTGAAACTTCCCAAGGCGCAGGAACTGCTCCAGATGCCGGGCCGCGGCGCGCTGGACTTCGCCCCCCTGCTGGCCGCCTTGAAAGACGTCAATTACACGGGTTGGACCGAAATCTTCATGCATCCCGTCCCGCGTGGAATCCCCATCCTGGATACGACGAGCGCGGTCACCGCGGAGATCAACCGATCCCGCAACTATCTTCAACAACTCTTGCGGGAGCTTTCATGATCAAAGCGCCGCTGAAGTATGTTGCGAGCCTGGCCTGGTGTCTGGCCGTGTTGGCCCCGAGCCTCGCGCCGCCAACCGTTCGCGCTCAGCCGCCACGGTGGCCTGACCCGGTTGCTGTCGATGTGCTGCCCTATGCAACGGCCGGTATGGCCCACGGACCGTTGCTGGGCAACGTGACCAGCACGTCCGTCCGTGTCTGGATCCGCACGCGAGCCGCCGGCCCATTTGACGTGGTCTACGACCGTCGCTTGCCGCTGACAGCCGATTCGCCTTCGGTGGCCGGTCGCGTTGACGCGCAAAAAGACTTAACCGGCGTCGTCGAGCTGACCGGGCTGCAGCCTAACTCGCGTTATTACTACGGAATCCGAATCAACGGGCAACTGGCGGATCTGCGCGACCGCGTCGGGCAGCGCTGGCCCTCCTTTCGAACCCTCCCGAATCAGACGACTTGCCACGACCGGATCTACAACCCCCGCGGGTTGTTCAACGTTACGTTTGCCGTCGGCCATTGTGCCTCTCAGGAACCGGATAAGAGCGGCGGACAGTACGGCAGCACCCCGGCCTACGACACCCTGCTTCGCAACCACGCCGATGAAGCGATGTTCGGGATCGTCAACGGCGATGTGATCTACGAAGAGCGCCGCGACGGGACGCTTGCCGGCGTTCGCGACAACTACAAGATCTACCTGGATCGCGGCTGGTCGTTTAACCAACTGTTTCGCCGCCTGCCGGCCCATTTCACTTTCGACGACCACGATGTCGGCTGGGATATCCACGGCTGCGGCCAGGTGGGCTTGGGGGACGGGCGGCACCTGATCCGCGACCTCGGCCTGCGCGGCTACGAAGAGTATCTCGCCTGGGCCAATCCGGCGGGTCCTCAGAAGGGTGGAATTCGCTTCGGCCGAGCACGTGTCCAGCAGGACAGCGGCGTGCTGTTCGACCCTGATGCGAACTTCGAAATGCTCGACCCGGAAACCGTCAGCACGATCCACCTGGGCAACTACACGCGGGGCGAGTCGCTCAAGCGGAACGCGGCGGCGCCGCGCAACGCAGGTGTCTACGGGCTCGTTCGGGTCATCGACGGACAACATCTGGAAGTGACACCCGTCGCGAAAGCGAACGAAGAACTGACCTACAGTATCGGCACGCACCACTACTACGATTGGCGCGTCTCCAACTGTCACTTCTTCGCATTGGACACGCGGGGTGAACGATCCCAGCGCAACCCGGCAAACCGGGCCGATCCAAAGCTGTTCATCTTGGGTGCCGCCCAAAAGCAATGGCTGCTCGACGGGATCCGCGGATCCGATGCACAGTTCATTTTTCTGATCAGCCCCGATCCGTGGACGATCTACCATACAGCGGCCCATGTGGGCGGTGACGACCAGGATGACAAGGGAGATGGGTTTCCCTCATTCACACACGAACGTCGGGAGTTGATTGAGTTCCTGGACGGCATCGACAAGCCGGTCTTGATCTTCACCGGCGACGTCCACGCTTCCGCCTCCGTCAAGATTACGGATAACGTGTGGGAGATGATGTGCGGTCCACTCGGTTCCACCGGCCATCCCCTGGGTACGCTGGGCAATCCGCCAACGGGCGGATCCTGGACGAGCATGGGCCGGGACGTCGAGATTCGCTGGGTCACCGGCTTTCCGAACAA
This sequence comes from bacterium, assembly GCA_030430075.1. Lineage (GTDB taxonomy): Bacteria > Planctomycetota > Planctomycetia > Pirellulales > Pirellulaceae > ARS98. Next base: position 73,618 of record JAUIGN010000007.1, on the reverse strand, counting down.
CCTGCCGTATCCACGCATTCGGAATACCTACTACGGCATCGTTCAGGTAAACAACGTCCTCCAGGTCGGCCGCCCGTCCGGGCAAGGCTATCAATGGACTGCCTACGACCAACCGCAAGTCGTCGTGCGCTGGCACGACGGATACACCGGCCGCCTGGTCTATGCGGAATCGATCACCACCGGCGATGCACGCGGAGACGACGAGGTGGTGAATGAGAAGTGATGGCAAACACGGCTCATGCGTAAACCGGCAACGATCCCCGGCAAGCCGGCGTGTCGCCATCGTCGGTAGGGTACCTGGCCAAATCGCCGCGCATCTGGGCCGGAACGCGTTGGTGTCTGGTTGGCTCGGCGATCAGCGGAACCGGGGGCAAACGCTGAACGATTGATCGATGACTTGGGCTCGCTCGGCAAGTCCGCGGGTAAATCGTGAGCACGAGAAAAACCGGTTCGCTCCTGCTGGTCGATCCGAAAACGTTTGTGCATCGCGTGGCTGCGATGACGCATGAGTTTGACTGAAGGGGAATTGGAGACCTTCGGTCGGCGGTTTCGGCGGGGTCGGAGACCCGCGCCGAGCAAGAACACGAAACACGCGCCGAGCAGGAACACGAAACACGCGCCGAGCAGGAACACGAAACACGCGCCGAGCAGGAATGGGAGACCTGCGCCGAGCAGGAATGGGCGGCACCGGCCGAGCAGGAGTGGGGGTCGAGGACTTGCACCGAGCAGATTTTGGAGGGCCGCGCTGTAGCGTGGTGCTCTCGGTTCTTAACCTTGCTGGGCGGCGGCAGCGGTGAGGGTATTGCGGAGCAACATCGTCACGGTCAACGGACCAACGCCGCCGGGTACCGGGGTGATCGCGGCGGCCACGTCCGCTACGCCCGCAAAGTCAATGTCGCCCACCAGGCCATCTTCCGTACGATTGATGCCGACATCGATCATCACGGCGCCCGGCTTGATCATGTCCGCCGTAATCAACCGGGCCTGGCCGATTGCCGCCACCAGGATATCCGCTTCCCGCGTGACCGTCGGCAGGTCGGCTGTCCGGCTGTGGCAAATGGTCACCGTCCCGTTGACTGCCTGAGGTCCCAAGTGAGAATCCCGTTGCACCAGCATGTTCGCCAGCGGCTTGCCGACAATCTCACTCCGGCCCACGATCACGACATGCTTTCCGGCGACGGGAATCTCGCTGCGGTGCAGGATCTGCATCACACCATGGGGCGTGCAGGGCAAGAAGCGGGCCCGTCCCTGGACAACGAGCCCCACGTTTTCTGCGTGGAATGCATCGACGTCCTTGAGCGGGTTCACCGCGTCCAGGATCTTGGTCTCCTGAATCTGCGGGGGAAGCGGCAATTGAACCAAGATCCCGTGAACCTGCGGGTCCTGGTTCAAAGCGCGCACGCGGTCCAACAATTGGGCTTCGCTGGTATCCGCCGGCAGCCGATGAAGGTGGCTCTGAATGCCCGCTTTCTCACAGGCCCGTTGCTTGTTGCGCACATAGACTTCGCTGGCCGGATCTTCGCCTACCAATACGGCGGCCAGGCAAGGTGTCACCTGGTGAAGCCGAACGAACTCGGCTACGTCCGCGGCAATCTCCTCGCGAATACGGGCCGAGATCGCCTTGCCGTCGAGAATTCGGGCAGTCACAGCAGATCCTTTTCAATGATCGACGCCATATCAGGTCTGGCCCGCACCCTGGGACTGGGTCGGCTGCCCTTTGCGAACCCATTCGCCGATACCGCCCTTCATGCTGCGGACGTTGCGGTAGCCGAGCGATTTGAGGTACAGCGTCGTATGCTTGGAGAATTTTCCGATGCCGCACACCATCACGATCGGGGCATCCCGTTCGGCGGGTAAATCGTCGAGCCGTTGGGCCAGTTCCGACTGGGGGATATTTACGGCGTTCGCCATGTGGACTTCGTCAAACATCTCCTGGGGCCGGACGTCGACGACCAGCGGCGGCGTGTCCCCCTCGAGCTCTTTCCGCAACACGGTAACCCGTACCGAATCATGCGGATTCTTGAGATTCTCGATCATCTCCGCGAACAATTGCTCGTGGGCACTCGGCGCGGCCGAAGCTGCATCCTGCGTGGAAGGGCAGAGCGCCGGGAAGTGGCGGCAAATCGACGACGCATACTTAAAGATGTCATCAGGGAAGATGACGACCAGCACATTGCCCGGCTCGTCGGGCACCATCCGCAGTGCCCCGACCAGGGCCATGCCCGAGCTGGGGCCGGCGATGATCGACTCTTCGCGATTCAAACGCAGGCACATATCGTACGCCTCGCGGTTGGTCACCTCGACTTCCTGGTCGTACTCGTCGGGACGATAGAGGGTCGTCTGTTGCAATTGGCGCTGGCTGCGGACACCCGGGATGTCGTGCCCTTCTTCGGGGTAAATCCCCAGCACCTTGACATCGGCCTGTTCCTTGAGGAAACGGCCTGTCCCGGTGATTGTCCCACAGGTCCCCAGCCCGGCGGCGAAATGCGTCACCTGCCCTTCAGTCTGCCGCCAGATCTCCGGGCCGGTCGTACGATAGTGGCCGTCGGGATTCGCTTCGTTGGCATATTGATCCAGGAGCACGGCTGCAGCGTCATCCCTGGCCGTCTGGCGAGCTCGAGCGATCGCCCCTTCCGGTGCGCCCGGCGCCGGGCACAGGGTGTCGTCGAGCTCCACGACGTTGACACCGAAGAACCGCAGGGCCGTACGTTTCTCCAGTGGAATTGCCTGCGAGAGGGGTGACTCTAGCGTGTAACCCAACGCATTGCCGACCATGGCGAGGCCCATGCCGGTGTTACCGGAAGTTGCCTCCACCAAACGCTTTCCAGGTTCCAACTGGCCGCGCGACTGGGCGTCCTGAATCAGGTTCGCGGCGACTCGATCCTTGACGGCACCGAACGGGTTAAACCACTCCAGCTTGGCATAAACCTGAGTGTGCTTGAACGGCACGACGCGGTTCAGCCGCACCATCGGTGTGGGGTTCTCCCTGCTGGAGAGCATCCCCATCATGTTGTCGTAGACACGCAGCGAATGATCGTTGGACTCCATGGTCAAGACTATAGCAAAACGGGTCCCAGGCGTGTAGGGAACGAGAACGACGTCAACCCCGAACTGACCCGACATGAAGCCCGGAATCAGGCGGCCCGTCGGGGACCGCGCGAACTTGGCTCCATTCGGTGTCTCATGGGTGTCAGGCATTTCGCCAATCGCGGCACGGTTCGCAGGCCGCCGATTTCTGGTCGCACGCACAATATCGCCGCAATTGCCTGCAGATCCGGGTTCTGATAAGCTTCACTGATCTTGCAAAATCGGCCACAGGAGCCACTTATGAAGGCTAGTAACGGACTTTGGAAGGACCGGCTCGACAGTCAACTGGCTGCCCAACTGGCGGAGGAGATTGACACGTTTGAGACGGAAATCGAGCTGCGTCAGCAGGACAAAGTCGACGAGAAAGTATTCGCTGAAACTCGACTTCGGCGTGGCACCTACGGGCAGCGTTACGACAACGGCCAGCGGCACGACGGCAGCCAGAGCCAGACGCTGGCATTCGAGGAGAAATACACGAAAGGTCCCCACACGGTCTGGGACGCCCCGGGGATGCAGCGGATCAAGATCCCGTACGGCGGCGTGAATGCCGAGCAGCTCGAAGCGATGGCTGACCTGGCCGAGGAGTACTCGGACGGCATCGTGCATATCACGACGCGGCAGGATTTCCAGCTGCACTTCATTCACATCGAGGACACGCCGGCCCTGATGCGACGCCTGGCGGCGGTGGGGATTACGACACGTGAAGCGTGCGGCAATTCGGTCCGCAACATCTGCGGTTGCCCGTTCGCCGGCGTCTGCCCCGACGAGGCGTTCGACGTCACGCCCTACGCCCATGCCTTGACCCACTTTCTGTTGGGCCATCCGGACGCCCAGAACTTCGGCCGCAAATTCAAGCCGTCGTTCAGCGGGTGTGCCCAGCATGCTTGCGGACTGGCCGGCATGCATGACATGGGCCTGATTGCGGAAACCCGCGACGTCGACGGCCAGCAGAAACGGGGCTTCCGGCTGGTGGTGGGCGGCGGCCTGGGCGCCGTTCCGCGACAAGCCAAGTTGTTTGACGAGTTCCTGCCGCCGGAAGAACTCCTGCCGATTGCCCAGGCGATTGCTCGTGTCTTCGGCCGCCACGGTGAAAAGAAGATGCGCAGCCGTGCCAGAATGAAGTTCCTGATTGAAAAATGGGGAATGGAGAAGTTCACGGAAGAGGTCCGGAAGGAACGGGCCACCTTGAAAGAAGATCCGCGGTGGACCGACTACCTGGCACATGTCGACGAAGGGTCCGAATCCGCCAAACAGCCACCGGGCGAGCTGCCCGAGGACGCCGGCAACGACCCCCGCTATACACATTGGCTAAGGACCAACCTGCGTGAGCAGCGGCAGGCCGGCTATGTCACGGTAACCGTCGCGCTGCCGTTGGGTGACCTGACAGCAGACCAGACGCGGAGCCTGGCCGATATCGTCCGTCAATTTACCAATGACACCGTGCGGACCACGGTCGAGCAGAATTTCGTGATCCGCTGGGTCAGTAAAGCGGACATTCCGGCCCTTTATGCGGCTTTGGATGCCGCCGGTCTCAGCCAGCCCGGGGCCAGCAACATTCTGGATATCGTGACCTGCCCTGGAACCGACACCTGCAAACTGGGCATCTCCTCGTCGCGCGGGTTGACGGCCGAGCTCCGCAATCGGCTGGCAGAGAAGAGCTTTCAGATGGATCAAGCGATCCAGAATCTGCATATCAAGGTGAGCGGCTGCTTCAATAGTTGCGGCCAGCACCACGTTGCCGACATCGGCTTTTATGGTGTCAGCCGGACATTCCAGGGATTCAAGGTGCCCCACTTTCAAGTTGTCCTGGGAGGACAGTGGGAAGAGAACGGCGGCTCGTACGGACTGCCAATCGTGGCCATCCCTTCGAAGCGGGTTCCAGATGCCCTCGACCGGATCACGGAAATGTACCTCGCACGGCGAGAAAAAGACGAGCGGTTTGTGGCGTTCGTAAAACGCGTCGGCAAGGGACCCATTCGCGAAGTCCTGGATGACTTGACGAGCAACGCGCCGACCCCGGAACAAGACCCCAATTTCTATTCGGACTGGTCCGACCCGCGCCAATACAGCCTGGGCGATATCGGCAAGGGTGAATGCGCCGGCGAAGTCGTCACCCAGTATGAATTCGAGATGGCTGGTGCGGAACGAATGGTCTTCGGCGCCCAGCTGCAACTGGAAGGCGGCAATCCCGCACAGGCCGGAAAGGACGCTTACGAGGCGATGTTGCGATCTGCCAAGGCACTCGTCCAGATGCAGTACGACGACGTCTCCAACGATCCGGAGGAGATTGTCGAAGAATTCAAGGAGCGGTTCTACGACACGGAGATCTTCTTCGACCCGTTCGCCGGCCCCAAATTCGCCGACTACTTTTTTGCCATCCATGATCGGGCCGACACTCCGGCAACCGAGGACACCGCACATCACACCATCGAAGAAGCGCAACTGTTTGTGGAGGCAGTCCACAGTTGCTACAACCGCCTGCGGAGCGAGCCGGCGGCCACATGAGTGCGGTTCGCCGGGGGAACATGCGAACCCAAGCAAAGATCAGAAGGTCAAACGAAGTAATCGTCTCACTCGCTCCGGTCAGCCGTCGACGCACCAGCACACTACCGCACCAGCACACTACCGCACTGGCACACTACCGCGCACGCGGCGGTACGTGCCGCAACCCAAACGACCGGCCGCGAGGCAAAGAACACGGCGATCGCACAGCCAACCCGGTAACTGACGAATCCCCGCCCCACTACGACATTCGATCCACGAGAACAACCCGAGCATGGAACTGCAACACGTAAACGTCAAGATCTTCGTTGAGGGCGACCTGTCGGTTGACCCCGAGCAGTTCATCAACATCTTCCATAGCTGGACCGCCGAGCAGTCTTGTGACGAACTGTTGATCGACGTTGCCGACTACCGGCACGTACCAGCGGGCCCCGGCGTTGTCTTGGTGGGTCTTCAAGCCGACTACGCCATGGACCAGGCCCAATCGCGGTGGGGGCTGCTGTACAATCGCAAGGCGCCCACGGAAGGCTCCAACGCCGACCGTTTCCTGCAGGCATTTCGTGCAGCGGCAACCGCTTGCACCCGCCTGGAAAGCGAACTCCCCGGGCTCAAGTTCAGCCGCCAGGAGTTTCAGCTCTTCATCAACGATCGGGCTCTGGCGCCCAACATCCCTGAAACGCTGGCTTCCTGCCAGGCCGATATTGCTACGTTCCTGCAGTCTCTGCTGGGCCACGGTAATGCGACATTCGCTGCCGAACCCGATCCGCGGCGTCGCTTCGGCGTGCTCGTCCAGACCGGCAGCAATTTCGATCTAGCCCAGTTCGCCTCGACCGCCTGAACAAACCGTCGCGCCATTGGCAGCCGCGCCGGGATGACCGTCGCGGCACTCGGCGCTTTCTTTAGCCTGTCGCCCACCGGCGTTCTTGTCGCGCTTGGTTGTAATCAGTGTCGCCGACCTCATAGAATTGGGGCTCGCTGTATGCACGGCATATACGACCCCGCCCGGGTCGCCCACCTGAGTTGCCCACCCCATCGACAGAAAGTCCACCAGCGATGAACAAGCCTGATATGGATCCGGATATTGAATACGATCCGGTCTTTCTCCACTCGCGACGCGAGGCGATCGTCATCTTCTGCATCTGGGTAACGGCGATCATCTGGGTTGTCCCGTTCTGCTACTTCCAAGGGTACGGCCAGAACGTCGACCCGAGTACGCTCAGCCTGACCATCGGCATCCCGACCTGGCTGTTCTGGGGCGTTTTCATCCCCTGGGTGGTGGCGGACATCTTTACGATCTGGTTCTGTTTCTTCTACATGCAGGACGATCCGCTGGGTGAAGCGCATGAGGGCGCCGACATCGAGGAAGAACTGGCGGAGATGCGGGCCGCTGCCAGGCAGACCCAAGATGGAGGGGGAGCCTGATGGAAACATTCCTTAATGCGGGAACCACGTTCGCCGCCGGATCCAATTCAGCACTGTTGACGTTCTGCCTCTACACCCTGGCGGTCTTCGGTATCGCCTGGCTGTCGAACCGCCTGCTGCAAAGCAAGAGCTTCATGAGCGAGTACTTCCTCGGCAGCCGCAGCCTGGGGGTCTGGGCCTTTGCCCTGACGTTTGCGGCCACCAGCTCGTCGGGAGGCAGTTTCACCGGATTCCCGTCCAAGATCTATACCCACGGCTGGGTCCTCGCCCTCTGGATCGGCAGCTACATGGTCGTACCAATTTGCACCATGGGCCTGCTGGGCAAGCGTTTGAATCAAGTCGCCCGAATTTCCGGCTCGATCACCGTCCCGGACGTGATGCGCGACCGCTTTCACAACAAGTACTTTGGCCTCCTGGCCGTTTCGTTGATCGTCTTCTTCATGTCTTTCAATCTGGTTGCCCAGTTCAAGGCGGGCGCCCTGATTCTGCAAACGCTGCTGGCAGACGTCGACATGTTTCATACCGTCTCGATTCGCCTGTTCAGCTCGATGACCGAGACCGGTGGGATTTTCGAAGGCGTCAAGGCCGGCTACCTGCTCTGCCTGTTTACGTTTGGTGTGGCGGTCATCATCTACACCACTTATGGCGGTTTCCATGCGGTTGTCTGGACCGACGTGATGCAAGGCGTCGTCATGGTCTGCGGCGTCATGATCATGTTGCCGCTCGCCCTCTACCAGGTCGGCAAGCTGGCCCCTTCCGGCGAAAGTGGGCTGGAATACTCGACACGGGAAATGGCGAAGATGACGCCGCCGCAAGCAGGCACCGCGACCCTGCGACTCACCGCGGCACGGGATCGCGACACCACGTTGCGAAGTGACACATGGTTGCCGTTTACCGGCGAGTCCGGCGAGCAGCGTCTGTTGCGGCTAACCGACCTGGTGATGATTCCTGCCGGTCAGACCGAAGTTGCCGACATTGGAATCCTCGAATTGACTGCAGCCGGCGACATCTCGCGCAAGATGAACCAGCTCACCGCGTCCGACCTCGACCCGGAAATCGACGTCACCGACGTGGATACGACTCCCTACCAATACGGCTCGGACCCTTCCCATGCCGGCGCCTACGTTTCCGCGCCAGGCCCGAGCGCAACGGATGTCAATGGATTCCTGCCGGTCAGCCTGGCGATCTCGTTCTTCTTTATGTGGGCCATTTCCGGGTCCGGCCAACCCAGCAACATGGTCCGCCTGATGGCGTTCAAGGATGCCCGGACGCTGCGTCTATCGATTTTCACCGTCGCCATGTATTACTCGGCGATCTACTTCCCCCTGGTGATCATCTTCTGTTGTGCGCGTTTGCTGATTCCTGGCATGGAAGCCGAATCGGATCGGATCATGCCGGCGATGGCGGTCTTCCTGAGCGAGAACGCGGGCATCGCCTGGCTGGCCGGTCTCCTGGTGGCAGCGCCGTTCGCCGCGGTAATGTCGACCGTGGACAGTTTTCTGCTGATGATCTCGTCGGCCCTGGTGCGCGACATCTACCAGCGCAACATCAATCCGGCTGCGGAAGAGAAGCTGATCAAACGGCTCAGTTACCTGTTCACCTTGATCGTCGGCACGGCGGCGATGATCGGAGCGATCAACCCGCCCCAGTTCCTGCAAGACATCATTGTCTATGTCGGCAGCGGCCTGGCGGCATGTTTCCTGGCGCCCGTCGTTTACGCCCTCTACTGGCCTCGCGCGAATGCCCACGGTTGCATCGCCGGTATGTTGGCCGGCTTTGCGGCCCACCTGTCACTTTACTTCAGCGGGATCTTTGCCAACGGCAGCTTCTTTCGCCCCTACCGGATCATGAACTTTGATCCGATCATCTTTGGCCTGCTGGTCTCGTTCATTACGGTTTATGTCGTGACCCTGATCACCCCGGCACCATCGCCGGAACTGGTCAGGAAATATTTTGGCAAGCCGCCGGCGAAGCCGACGCCGTAGTGGTTGGTCACGACCCGGGAGGAGGGTAGACGATCGCTCATCAGCCGCTGAGCGTCCGCCCGGATCATTCATCGGCCGTCGGGCGTTAGCACACGGTCCTGTTGATCGCCGAGCAAACCGCGGGCGAGCCCGTACGGCCTGACATGCGCGGCGCCTCAGGCAAGGTCACTGCAGACGACCACGCCCCAGCGATTTGCCCTGCATCGTTGTTCGTTGCTGAATGACCCGGCTCAGCGCCGGCGAGTGTGCTTTTCGAGCCAGGCGATGGCCGCCCGCTCGATCCCCTCGTGCCCTCCTTCAAAGATGGTCACACGCGCCCGCCCTGCGTGGCGGCGCAGGTGAATCTCCCGGCCGAACGATGGATCTTCGACCTGGTCGCTGGACGTTGGCTGCTCGAGCCGCCCGTTTTTCCGACTGATCTGCTTGATCTCGGGTTCGCTGACCGGTTGGCCACCCGCCGCGGCCGCGATCTTGTTAAACGCTTCCAACGAATGTCGCACGGGCACCGACCCGGTGTGGCCGTCATGCACCCCGGCCGAGATGTCCAGGGCGACACGCGCCGCTCGGTGCAAATGGGTTAGCGGAGACCGGAGTCGATATTGTTCAGCCACGGCTTGGCTGTAACTCGGCGCGCCCCCGCAAACTTGGCGCATCATCTGCCCGTAGCGGTCCTGGGCGTGGAGCTTGTGCCAGGCCGCCAGGTCGCTGATGCCGACCCAGGCGCTGGCGGCGGTCCAGACGTCCGGATGACGTCCCGCCATCAGCATCGTCATGTGCCCACCTCCGGAAACGCCCGTGAGGTAGATCCGATCGTCGTCGATCTTGTAGTGGTCCTGGGCCCAGTCGACGGCGTCCAGGATGTCTTGCTGGGCCGCCGGTGAACCGCAGGCAAGCGGATCGTCATTGGCGCCGCGAAAATTCGGGAACAGGCAGATCCAACCCCGCTCGCCGGCCATCCGCTCCAAGCCCGGTTTGCGCTGTTCAAGATCGGCACTCCAGGAATGCAAGGAGACCAGCAGTGGAGCCGCCGCCGCGTCGTCATAGTCTTCGGGAAGCACGACGTAGCACGGCTGCTGCTCGCCGTCCAGCGAACTGGTGATCTGTACCTTGGTACGCTGCCCGGCTCCAACCGAAGCCGGGGTCGCCAGGCAAATCCCAACGAAGCAGAAGGCGGCGACCTGAGTGAGTCGATTTAGTCGAAATGGCATGAAGGAGGATCCGTTTCAGATGGTCAGGGGAACATCGCCTCCGGTCAGGCAAAGGCGAACGGGCCCACGCTTTTCCTGACGGAAGGCGGCCGACGGCCATTATAGGCCAACGCAACGTTGAGTTCCTCCGGTCGAAGTGAGGCGTCCCGTCGAGCCGCCGCCCCACTGCCCGGCGCAGACCTCCACCGCACTGCCCGGCGCCGGTCTCCAACCCATGCTCGGCGCGGGGCTCTAACCCATGCTCGGCGCGGGGCTCTAACCCATGCTCGGCGCAGGTCTCCAACCCATGCTCGGCGCAGGTCTCCAACCCATGCTCGGCGCGGGTCTCCAACCCATGCTCGGCGCAGGTCTTTCACCCTTGCTCGGCGCGGGTCTCCGACCCCGCCGAAACCGCTGACCGAAGGTCTCCAACTCCTCTCTTCCGATCGCGTGAACGGCTCATCGGAACGTGGGGGACCAGGCTTAGCATCGCTCCACCCTGCATCGCTCCACCCTGCGGTCCGCGCACGCGGGGCGAATTTCGCGTCGCGAAGAGCGACTTGATCGTTTCCCCGTTCCTGATGAGATATTTTCGTTAGGATGAGGTGGGGGCTCAGTCTTGATACGGGACACGCAACGCGCGCACCACCATCGCCAGGGACCTTGCCGATGCAAATCTGGATCGACGGCGACGCCTGTCCGGGCGAGATCAAGGAACTCTTGTTCCGTGCGGCGAAACGCCGCCAACGGCGCGTTACCTTGGTCGCCAATCAGCAAGTGCCTGTCCCAAAGTCGGAATTCATTGACCGCATTGTCGTCCCGTCAGGCGCCAACGTTGCTGATCGCCGGATCGTCGAGCTGCTCGAAGGGGGCGACCTGGTGGTGACGGCTGACATTCCTCTGGCGGCCGCGGTGGTGGCCAAGGGGGGACAGGCACTTAACCCGCGAGGCGAGTTGTATACCGACCTCAACGTCGGCGAACGGCTGGCCGTCAGAAATATGCTTGACGGCATGCGAGCGAGTGGAGACGTCACGGGGGGACCCGCCAACTTTACAGTCAAGGACAAGCAAGCATTCGCCAACCAGCTTGATCGATGGCTTACGAAGGCCGAGCGTCAGGCCTAGTCACCGCCGGCGAACGGGTCGAGCTTCATGCTGCAACCGAGATGCTCAGCTTGTCTCGTCTTCCCGCCGCCGCAGGATGGGCTGCGGCCGCCAACTTTCCAGTTCGTCCCATGGCCAGAGTGGACGAGGAATATTGGCGAAGGGCTGCGTCCAGAAGTCGGACGGCGCACATCCAGGGGCCCGCACGCAATAGACGGCAGAGGCCCGAGATTCGTAGACCGCACGAAACCCGCAGGGGCTCTTGGCGACGACAACCGAGGCGGCAAAGGGATCGAAACCGGCCGTCTGAAACAGCTCGGGGGCAAAGTGCGGGCCGCTCCGCGAGGTGACAACAACGCATACATTCTGGCGACGCAGCACGACGGCCGGCCCCATGTCGATCGGCAGATTCTTGCCGATATGCCCGGTCATGGTAAAGCGGGCCTCGAAACACGACTCGACAACCCCTTGGAATTCGATCGGCCTGCCGAAGCGATCGTCCAGGACGCCTCCGAGCGACGTCGCCAAGGGAGCCCCCGCACCCGCCTGGCTGGCGGCGGCAACCACGTCCGGTGCGACGACGGTTACGAGCGCTTCGCGCGGCCACTCGTACTTCAGCAGCTCCTCAAGAATCCACACGCTGTCGCCGGGGGCGCCGGAAGTCGTCGCGTCGGCCGCATCGCTGAGGACGACCAGACCTTCCCGCGTGGCGTGCGCCGCGCGGACCGCCTCGGCGACGTCAACCAGCTCGGGGAGGTACTCGCGGCGACGTTTCCAGAACATTTCGGCCAGTTCGCCGCAGGCTTGCCGGGCAAAGGCCGGATCACGATCCGTCGTCACCAGCGCACTCGACCCCAACTCCGGGATATCCATCCAGGGTTGCACGGGGGTCACTCCAGCCGCCAGCATCCGCGGTTCATTTTCTAAACGGAGGAGCCTGCGTTTGATATCGACGGCGATCCCCGCATCCGCTTCGGTGCTCGACCGTTCAGCGGGCACGACCGCCGGGATCTTGGCGAAGGCCATGCAAGGCTGAGCGCCGTCGAACAAGATTCGCCGCAACACGTCGGCGGCCCGGGCACCGGTCTCGAAGATGTCGATGTGTGGAAGACAATGATAGGGGACCAGGGCGTCGGCAGATCGCACCATTTGCCCCGTGACGTTGGCATGCAGGTCGATCGTCGCGACCAAGGGAACCTGGGGACCGATTCGGGTGCGGAAGGCGTCCAGGATCTCTCCTTCGACGTCCGGGTGCAGGTCGGCCACCATCGCACCGTGCAGCGCCAGCAGGACACCGTCGACCGGCATCGCGGCATCCAGCGCCCCCAACAACTCGTCACGAATCCACGTGAACGTTTGTGAGGTCGCCATGCCTCCGGGCCAGGCCGGCAGCCGAACCAGGCCGGCAATCTCGGGCGGGACGGGCCATTGTCTGAGGGATTGGATGAAGCCGCCAAGCTCGTTGACGTTCTCCATCCCGGCAACAAGCTCATCCCCCCGAACGACACCGAACTGGCCGAAATCGGCCGGCGTGGTCGGCCGCGGGTTGAGCGTATTGGTTTCCTGCCAAAGTTGGCCGATCGCGATGCGCATAGGTTTCCATCGATCGATGTTCTGCGGAAGTCAATCCCTGCAGGAGAGGCAACTGACACTTATGGCGTGAGGACAATCTTGCCAGCCAGTGTGCCGGCTTGCTGAAGCGTATTCTCTTCCTGCAAGCGATGCGCGACAGCCGCTTCGGAAAGAGGCAGCGTCTTGCCGATCTGGGGCTGCAACTTCCCTTCGCTCATCCAACGATTCATGTTGACCGAGCAGGCGCGGAGTTCCTCCGGTGTTGCCTTGAACATGACAAAGCCATGCAAGGAACATCCTTTCACGTAGAAAGGTCCAACGGGAAACGGCGGCCGTGCGTCGCGTCCCGCCATCAGGACGATCCGCCCACGCTCGGCCAGGTAGCTAACCAGCACATCGAAGTCAGGCTCTCGCACGGTTTCCCAAACCACGTTCACACCGTTGGGTGCGAATGCGTGCACGGCCGCGGCGACATCCTGCGTCTTGTAATTGACAGCGACGTCCGCGCCCAAATCCCGGCAGCGGGCACACTTCTCTTCGCTGCCTCCCGTGGCGATCACCCGTGCCCCGGCCGCCTTGGCCATCTGGACGACCATCGAACCCACACCGCCCGTACCCCCATGAACGAAGACCGATTCACCCGTCTGCAATGCGGCGTCCCGGAAGAGGCCCAGATGGGCGGTCACGCCGACCAATGCACACGCAGCCGCCGTCTCGTCCGCAACATTCTCTGGCGTGGGATAGAGCCAGCATTCGTCAATGGCAGACAACTGGGCAAACGTCCCCTGCCTCCCCAGGAATCCCTGGTTGGTTCCCCAGACGCGATCACCGACCTTGAATCGTTGTGCCTCCGGACCGACGTCCACCACGGTACCGGCAATGTCCGCACCGACAATGTAGGGCTGAGGCAACTCCCAGTAGTTGGCTCCGTTGCGGATATACGTATCCACAGGATTCAGAGATACGGAACCCGCCTTGACGACGACTTCCGAACCCTGGGGCGTCGGATCGGGCAGGTCACCGTAGATGATGTTTTCGGGCGGTCCGGTCTCTTCGATATAGGCAGCTTTCATCCGTCGCGATCCCTTTTCCTGCTTGACTCGTTTCAACGCTTATCAACGCCCACGGTGCGTCCCACGCTCAACGCGGGTCTCCATCCCATGCTCGGGACGACTTTCCATCTCATCCTCGGCGCGACTCTCAGCCCCATCCTCGGCGCGGGGCTTTAACCCGTGCTCCCCGTGCTCGGCGCGGGTCTTTAACCCGTGCTTCCCGTGCTCGGCGCGGGTCTCCGACCCCGCCGAAACCGCCGACCGAAGGTCTCCCCACCCGTCTCCCCACCCGTCTCCCCACCCGTCTCCCCACCTGTCTCCCCAACTGTCTCCCCAACTGTCTCCCCAACTGGCTCCCCACCTGTCTCCCCACCCACATCGCCCGATCTCGCCCGATCCCTAAGCCAGCAGGTCCTTGATGACATGTCCGTGGACATCCGTCAAGCGGCGGTCGATGCCGTTGTGACGGACGGTCAGGCGAGTGTGGTCGATTCCCAGCAGATGCAGCATGGTGGCATGGATGTCGTAAACCTGGGTGGGATTGCTACGGTCCAGCGGCTTGTACCCCCACTGGTCCGAGGGACCATACGAGATTCCCCCGCGGATGCCGCCGCCGGCCAGCCAGTTCGTGAACACGTAGGGGTTATGATCTCGGCCTTTGCTGCCTTGCGTCGAGGGCATCCGTCCGAACTCGGTCGTCCACAGGATCATCGTTTCGTTCAGCAGGCCCCGTTGTTTCAAGTCCTGGATCAGGGCGGCGGCCCCGGTCGCCATGCCGAATGCCAACGGTTTGTGATCCCGTTCGATATCCTCATGGCTATCCCAGTTGCGGCGTGGAAAACTGTTGTCGTTGCCCGACCAGATCTGCACGAAGCGGACGCCCCGTTCGAGCAATCGCCGAGCGATCAAGCATTTCCGCCCGAAATACTCGACTTCCTCCGGGATATTGATCGTCTCTGGGTACTTCCGGCCCGCCTGTTCCAGCCCGTACATTTTCAGCACGTGGGCCGGTTCGTCTGATAGATCGAGCGTTTCCGGGGCGCTCAACTGCATCTTGGCTGCCAGCTCGTACGAGCGAATCCGCGCTTCCAAACGCGAATCTTCGGGCCGTCGAGCTTGATGGCTGCGATTCAAGTGTCCCAGGAGTTCGAGCCCCGCTCGGTGGCTGGCCGGCGTCACAAACGGATTCTGCGGCAAGAGGTCTTCAATCGGGTTTTCGCGTTGGGGAAAGATCATCGTGCCCTGATTGCTGGCCGGCAGGAACGCGGCGCCCCAATTCTTGGGACCATTGGAAGCGAATCCGCGGTGATCGGGCAGGACGACAAATGTCGGCAGGTTATCGTTCATGCTCCCGAGCGCGTAGTTGATCCAGGCGCCCATGCCGGGGAACCCTGGATCCTGAAAGCCGGTGGCCTGCAAGAACGTGCCCTGGCTGTGGACGCCGGTCTTGCCCACCATGTTGTGCACGAAGGCGATCTCGTCAACACACTTGCCCAGAGGTTTGACAGCATCGCTGATCATCTTTCCACACGCTCCATGGGGAGCGAAACTGAACGGCGACTTCATCCAGGGCCCCAAGCCGTTCTGGAAGGCTTCGACATGCTCTCCGAAATCAGACTCCTGGCCGTGATACTTTTCCAGATCGGGCTTGTAGTCCCAGAGATCCAAATGACTGGCCGCCCCGCCCATGAACATCTGAACAACCCGGGTCGCGCGGGGCGGATGGTGCAAGACCTGGAGCACGCCGGTGGAGGTGGCCGGCGCGGCGAGTGCTCCTTCCTGTGCCAGCAAGCCAGCCAGGGCGATCCCGCCCAATCCACCGCCGCTTTGCCAGAGAAAGTCGCGTCGTGATACCGGGACGGGGAGACGTCGTTGGTGAGGAAACGCAGAAGGCCGTATCATGGCAATACCGTGAACATGGTCAACGAATCGGTTATCGTCGTGTGGCTGAAGTTTCGCCACGCCAATCGATGCCGCGCTAGTCGATATAGACGAACTCGCTCAAGTTGAACAACACGCGGCACAGGTTCGCCAACCCGTGCTCGTCGGCGTACCGGCTCAAGACAACACGCTCCTCGTCCGTTGGAGCGCGCCCGACCACACGCCGCAGAGCCATCTCGATTCTCGCTTCGGTTGATTTGCCTGATTTCTCCAGGCGGTCGGCAAAGCGTTCTGCCATCGTCAGGTTGAACCGGTTGTTCAGCAGGGTGAGCGCTTGCAGCGAGGTCATCGTCTCCGACCGCCGGGGCGTGCTTTGCGACGAGTCGGCACAGTCCAGCGTGGTCATGTACGGATCGGGCTGCGAGCGGACGATAAATCGGTAGATCGAGCGGCGGTGTGAATCCGGGTCAGCTGGATCGAACTTGTGATACTCGTAGTGGGGCGAATGATCTGTCCGTTCCAGCCGGAACAGGTAGTAGCCTGGCCCACCCATCGTATTCCGCAGCCGGCCGCTGACCGCCAGGATCGCGTCCCGGATCTCTTCGGCTTCCAACCGGCGCCGGTTCATTTTCCAGAGATAAACGTTGCCGCGATCGACCTCTTGTCCGCGTTGTACGATGGCCAGCCGCTCGGGGTCGGCCGTCTCTGCCAAGGTGCTGGCCTGGCGGTATACCGTGCTGGTCACGATCATCCGGTTCAGGGCCTTGACCGACTGACCCTGGTCACGAAATTCGACCGCCAGCCATTCGAGCAGTTCGGGGTGCGAGGGTGGTTGTCCCATCCGCCCCAGGTCGTTGGGCGAAGCCACAATTCCGCGTCCGAAGTGATAGTGCCAGACCCGGTTGACGATCGAACGCCAGGTTAACGGATTGTCTTGTCGCGTGATCCAGGTTGCCAGGGCGGCCCGCCGCTCGCCTTCGCGATGATTCGGGGGCAAGGAAAACTCGGAGGACGTGCCCGGCACGATCGGCAGTGTTCCGGGGACGGCCGGCTGGCGTGGTGATTGAATATTCCCCCGATGCAGCACGTGAACGGTTCGCGGCTTCCCACCCGTTGGCTTGAAGTTTCCTTGCGGCTTGAATTGGCTGGCCGCGGCATAGACCATCTTGCCGCGCGGCAATTCGCTGAGTTGCCGGCTGGCCTGTTCACGCTGTTCGACCAGTTGCTGCTTTCGTCGCTTTCGCTCGGGCGTGAGAATACCGTCGAGGATTTCTTGCCGCGCCAGCAGCTTGACGGCAAGCTGGTCGGCGGCAAGCGGGTCGCCCGCCAACGCCCACCGCTGGTCGGTCAGGTTGGTCCGTGCCCAACGCACGGGTGCCTCGATTGAATCCTTCGCCGTTACGGGCCGTCCGGCGGCAAGATTGGCACCGTCGGCAGCGAATACTTCCAGCTCCGCCAGGGCCAGCATGTAGTCGTTCTGCCGTTCTGTGAGGCGAGTCGCCGTGAGGCGAACATAACGTCCGGTAAGCGGCCCGAAGTCGGCCGCGACTTCCGCCAATCCGGGGTTCGGCTGGTCCTTGCCGGTGCGATCCAGTACGACGGTAGCGGCGGCGAAGGTCGGCTCCAGCGACACCTCGACACGATACCGAACGGGGAACCCGAAGCCGGCGCCGATCCCTGCAAAGTCGTCATGACAGGGGTGCAGGGCGACGCGCTGGATGGACTGCGGTTGGCCCAGGTCGACTTGAACCCACTTCACAGTCTCTGGTTGCGACACGATCTGGCTGTGGTAGCCGAACGCAGGGTGCTTCTCCTTGAGGCCGGCCAGTTTCTTCAACTCGGCAATCCGGACCTCGATGTCGCCAAGTTTCTGCCCGCCGAGTTGACGAATTTCGGTTTCCAGGGCCTGCTGGTCCGCCGCCGCACGTTCGATCTGCTCCTGTAACCGGCGACGTCGTCGTTCCACCTCCGGGTCGAGATCGTAGGGACGTTCCGCCCGATCGACCGCGGCGAATACGCTCTGCAGGTTGTAGTAGTGTTGTTGCGTGAATGGATCGAACTTATGGTTGTGGCAGCGGGCACATTGAATGGTGGTGCTGAGGAACGTATTAAGCGTGTTGCTGACCATTTCATCCCGGTCAATGTGCCGCGCGATGCGTCCGTCAATCTTGCTTTCGGGCACTTCGACGTGACCGATGAAGTCCCAGGGTCCGGCCGCGATAAAGCCCAGCCCGAGCACGCCGTCCGGTGATCCGGGAAAGAGCACGTCACCCGCAATCTGCTCCTGAACAAATTGCGCATAGACTTTGTCCTGGTTAAAGGAGCGAATGACATAGTCCCGGTAGGGCCAGGCGTGAGGTCGCAGCTTGTCCTTGTCGTAGCCGCAGGTGTCGGCATACTTGACGACGTCCAACCAGTGGCGGGCCCAACGCTCGCCATAGCGGGGTGACGCCAACAGCCGATCGACCAGGTCTTCGTAGGCGGTCGGCGACGGATCACGGATGAAGGCGTTGACTTCTGCCGGGGTCGGAGGAAGTCCGGTGAGATCGAAGTAAAGGCGGCGGACAAGGGTGCGACGATCGGCCGGCGGTGAAAACTCCAATCCCATGGTTCGCAAGCGGGCCAGCACAAACGCATCAATGGGCGTCCGCACCTGCAACCAATCGGCAGCGTCCAGCCGCGGTAAAGGCGGACGGCGGAGCGGGTGCAATGACCACCAATTGGTATCGACCAGCGAGCGGTCTGCCAATTTCCGATCCCGCGGCCACTTCGCACCCTCCTTGATCCAACGGCGAATGGCCTCCACCTCGTCCGGGCTGAGCGGGTCACCATCTTTCGGCATCTCCGGGTCTTCACCGGTCACATACTCCAACAGCAGGCTCGAATTGTCCTCCGGATCGACGAGCGAACCACTAACACCGCCGCGCCGAAATCCGGCAGCCGTCTGGAGGCTCAGTTCTCCTCGCGGATCGTCCTCGTTGTGACACGAGACGCAGCGGCGCTCGAATAGGGGGGCGATCCGTTCGGCAAACATGTCCTCGTCGGCGGCTGCCGCCGGCCAACATGTCACCCAGGCGGACAACAACACACAAACGCATCCGGCGCCTGCGGGGCGATTTCGAATCAAGTTCGTCATGAGAACCACTGGGGATCGGGTCGCGGGGGATGCTGCCTGGCGGGACCTTTATTGTGACCGAATGCGTGGCATGATCCAAGTCGTCCGCGTTGCATGCGGCTGCAAGCGGCTGCATAATCAAGGTGTGCCGGTCCTTGCTAATTTCCGATTCGGACAGGCACGTCGGCTGCAACTGCGCGGATCGTCATCGGCGCGGGTCGTCCACATGCTCTTCCAGGAACGTTCTCATGCCTGCTCCGCTGCTGTTCCACCGAGTACCCACGCAAGAACGCTGCCGACCGTTTCGGTCGCAGAAGTTGTGGCGCGCGGCAATCCTTGTTGGCATCATGCTTGTGTGGACGGTGCCCACAGCGCCGGCCGCCGCCGGCACGATTGACACCGTGGCGGGCACGGGTGCGCCGGCCCACAACGGGAACCAGGGGGAGGCGCGAGACATCAATATCGGTCAGCCGTTCGGTGTGCAGGTGGGACCGGATGGAGGGCTTTACATCACGGAGGTTTCCAACCACCGCGTGCTGAGGCTCGACCTGGAAACCCGGTCGGTAACCACGGTTGCCGGCTGCGGAACCAAGGGCTACTCGGGAGACGGCGGGCCGGCCATTGAGGCCGAGCTGAACGAACCTTACGAGGTGCGGTTCGACCAGCGGGGCAACATGTTCTTTGTCGAAATGAAGAACCATTTGATTCGTCGAGTTGATGCCAAGACAAAGCAGATCAGTACGGTCGCCGGCACCGGGGAAGCCGGCTTCGGAGGTGATGGTGGACCGGCGATCCGCGCGCGGTTCAGCAGCCCCCACAGCATTGCCCTTGACCATCGCAATGGGCTTTTTGTGGCCGACATCGGCAATCACCGCATCCGCCGGATTGATTTGACCAGCGGCCTCATCGAAACGGTTGCAGGCGATGGTGAACGCCACCTGCCGACCGACGGGGGGCTCGCGAGGGACAATCCCGTACTCGGCCCACGCGCCCTGTATATTGACGGCATGACGATGTGGGTCGCGCTGCGCGAGGGTCACAGCGTCTGGAAGCTGGACCTGGACAGCGGCCGCTGGTCGCATGTGGCGGGTTCCGGCAAGAAGGGATTCGGCGGCGACGGTGGCCCGGCCAAGTCTGCCAGGTTCAACGGACCGAAGGGAATCGCGGTAGGGCCTCAGGGCAACGTCTTCGTGGTCGACACGGAGAACCAGGCGATCCGGAAAATTGACCTCGATTCAGGGTTGATTCGCACGGTCGCCGGGGCAGGTCCAACCCACCGCGGCGGCGCGGGTGACGGCGGTGCGGCGACGGTTGCCGAACTGGACCGGCCCCACGGAATCGGACTCGGGCAGGACGGCACCATCTACATCGGCGACACGAACAACCATCGCGTTCGCCGCGTGCGCTGATCCTGGATCGACCGGCGATCAGCTCGCCGCCATTGGGACTCTGTAACGATTGTAGGGGTTGATCGCCTCGTACCGCTTCTCGCACTTATGGCGAAGGTCGGGCGTGTCTCGGTTTTTCGCAACGCATTGTATGGGTTGCGCCGATGCTTCTGGACAGACGGGAAATGCCGCGATTTCACGATTCGCCGGTCATCCTGCTCAATCATGCTGTCCAACGAATTGCCTCGGGGAACTGGGAACATGACGTTCAGATCCTTTTCGTCGCGACTAATCCGTACCGCGGCCCACGGTTGCCTGGTTGCGAGTTGCCTGCTACTGGGCGGGTGTGCCGAGTTTCACGGCTGGGCGCACAACCACTTCAAGGTGGGGCCCAACTATGCCAAACCGGCGGCACCGATCGCGGACCAGTGGATCGACGTCACGGATCCGCGCGTCATCAGCGACGCTCACTATGTCGACGATGCCGCCTGGTGGAACGCCTTTGGCGACCCGGCCCTGGCGAATCTAATGCAACGTTCGTTCAACGAGAACCTTACGCTGCGGGCGGCCAGCATGCGTGTCCTGGAGGCGCAAGCCCAGCGAGCCATCGCAGCCGGGTTGTTACTGCCCCAGTCACAACAGGCGTTCGGCCAGTATCAGCGAATTCAGTTGAGCAACGCCGGCAATGCCATTGGGATCCCGGTCCTCCCGTTCCGGGTGATCGACAACTGGACGACCGGTTTTAATGCGAGCTGGGAGCTGGATGTCTGGGGCCGCATCCGCCGGGACATCGAGAGTGCCGACGCCAACCTGGATGCCTCGGTCGAAGACTACGATGACGTGCTGGTCTCACTGTTGGCGGAAACGGCAGCGGCCTACGTCGAGTTGCGGGCATTCGAGCAGCGACTGGTCTATGCTCGGGAAAACGTCCGGACCCAGAAAGGCAGTTACGACATTGCCAAGTCGCGGTTCGACAACGGTGCGGTCAGCGAACTGGATGTCACGCAAGCGACTTCCAGCCTCTCTCAAACCGAGGCCCTGATTCCGTTATTCGAGAAGGGTCAACGGCTGGCGAACAACCGGCTCTGCGTGCTGCTGGGCATTCCGCCTCGCGATTTGCTGCCGGAACTGGGACCGGGACCGATTCCCAATTCGCCGCCCGAGGTCGTCGTGGGCATCCCGGCCGACCTGCTCCGCCGCCGGCCGGACGTGAGGCGAGCGGAACGCCAGGTCGCGATTCAAAGCGCCCAGATCGGCGTCGCCACCGCCGACCTGTTTCCCACCTTCGCGATCAACGGAACCATGAATTGGCAAGCAAACCGGTTCGCCGATCTGTTCAGTTCGGCCGCCTTCGGGGGAACCGTCGGCCCATCGTTCAACTGGAACATCTTGCACTACGGCCGAATCCGCAACAACATTCTGGTCCAGGACGCACGCTTCCAGGAACTGGCCATTCAGTACCAGCAAACGGTCCTGGAGGCCAACGAGGAAACAGAGAATGCCATCGTTTCCTTCCTTGAATCGCAGGACCAGGTCAAGGCCCTGGATCGGGGTGTCACGGCCACGAAGCGGTCGGTCGAACTTTCGCTGATCCAATACCGCGAAGGGGACATTGACTTCAATCGCGTCTTCAACCTGCAGAGTACGCTCGTGCAGCAACAAGATGAGCTGGTGACAACTCAGGCGGAAGTCGCCAAAGCACTGATCAACATCTACCGATCCCTGGGCGGCGGATGGCAGATCCGCCTGCAATCGTCCGGGTTGGCACCGATGTACCCGCCCGCAGACGAACTTGTCGACCCACCGACCGTCGATGCGGCGGACCAGCCGGGCGTGCTGGTGGCACCCGAAGCGCCATAGTACGACACCAGCCAGGTTTGTCGGCTCGCCGCGTAAGCGGGCTCTCCCATTCCACCTTAGCCTCGAGTTTCTCATGCATCTGAAGCCTCGCTGGGGCGTCCTGATCGTCGCAACGGCCATCCTGCTGGCCTGCTCTCAAGCGCCCGCCGGCAAGCATCATTTCGGAATCCTGGGCCAGCGCGGCTGTTGGCCGGACTGTGTGGGACCACGCTGCTGCGATGACTACTGCGGCAAGCCGTTGCCCTGTCCGACGAAGGTGGGTTGCTTCGAGTGCCCCGACTATTGTCGGAAGCCGCTACCGTGCGCCGCGCCCGCGAAGCAATTCTGTTGCGACGATTACTGCCCCAAACGGCTGCCGCCCGTCTGCCGCCCGCCCGCCAAACATCTGCAATGCGTTCCCACGCGGCTGCCACCGACGAAACAGCAGGTTGCCGATGCGAACGACGCAGCGTCACCTGCCAGGGCATCAGACCAGCGGCCGGCATTCCAGGTTTCCTTGCCCTACGGCCAGGCTCGGCCCGAGTCCGTCTTCGTGGCGGAATAAGGGCGCTGCCGGCGAGCGGCGGTTACTGCAACCGTCGTGCGATGCGCCGTCCGTCATGCCCTGGATGACTTACAGCCTGAGCAACTCATCAGCCGGTGGGCGTTAGCCCCGGTTGTATTGAAACCACGGCACACGAACGCGTTCCGGCGGACATGCGCGGTACGTTGGGCATGCTCGCCACGAACGACGGCGAGACAGCGCCCCGCACGGAACCGTTGATCGTTCTTACAGATCCAGCTCGTCAAGCGCGTCGATCAAGTCGTCCAATTCGTCCTTGGGTTCGGCCGGCTGGTCCGCCTGCCGCTTGCGAATGCCGACGTTCATTCCGACGGTTTCACGGCCGGCCATCATCAATTGTTCGTCCCGCTCGAGGGCCGCGATCTCGACTGCCGACTTGCCTTCATCCGGGGACCCGAACAGCCGGGAGAGGTCGATCTTCAGGCCTCCGGCGATGACGGGCGAACCGGCGATGGCAGGCGTCTTGTGCTGCGGAAAGATAATCGCATTCTCGGGACAGACGCGGCTGCAGGCCGGGCACCCTTTGCGGCAATTGTCCGGCTGCTCGACCAGGATCGTCTCGGCTTGATCGACGCCGTACACGCCGAACAGGCAAAAGTCGATGCACTCCATGCAATTCGTGCAGCGACTGAAATCAATCACCGGGTACCATCGGCGCGAGCCGTCTTCCTCGATCCGGACAACGTCGGCGACAAACGCCTCGCCCCCGGGGCTCGACGAACCGCTCGCCGCGGTTGCCGGCACGGCTAGGCCGGCGGGAGTGTCCGTAGGCCCGGTCGGCGGCTGACCGTTCGCTGTGGGCTCCGCGGGTACAATGGGCAAACCACCACCGAGGGCCGTGTCGTTCGTCGGCTGCTGAAAACGGTTCATGGCCGCCGGTGATGGATCGCCCTGGATCCAGTCGCCGAGCTGCACCAGCTTCTGCCGGTTCTCGTCCGCAATCCGCTTGATCTCGTCGACGTATGGCTGAGCCTTGTTGTGAACCCGCAAGTCGATGCAATAGATCCGCCGGTCTGGAATCGACCGCTGGTCGATCACGCGTGCTTTGTCGTCGTCGGCGGCCTCGTCCGCTGCATCTTCTTCGTCGTCGTCCTCGTCCATCCGGACCACGGTCTGCCCTTCCTTGCCCTGGATCCCGTTCCGATCCAGGACCCAACGGGCCGCCCGTTCATACAACCAGGACAGAACAATCATGTTCCCCTTGATGCCGGTGAGTGCCAGCATGCCGGTTCCATCCGCCTGGAGGTCGTACAGATGGGGAATCACGGTAACATCGATTCCGGGCTCCATCAGGAGGGCTGCGACAAGATCTTCTTCGAGCCCCCGTTTGGCCGGATTCTGACTTTGTCCTTGCGAGATGACGACTGCGATGCGATTGGCCATGGTGGGTTATTCGTTCAATTGTCCCTTGATCGTCCGCTGGGTCACTTCCCAGACGGCATCCAGGTGTTCGAGATATTGATCGGCTGAAATCAACTCTTCACCGGCGGCAACCAACTCGAATAGCCAGCCACCGCCGTACTTGTCGACATTAATCGTCGACGGATCCGCAAGCAACTCGTCGTTGAAGCGCGTCAACGTACCCGCCAGGGGTGCGTAGAGGGCGCTTTCCGCTTTCTTGCTCTCAATCGAGCCGATCTCTTGCCGGTGTTGGAGGTCGCTCCCCGGATCGACCAACCAGTCCAAAAAATAGACATCTTGCAGCAAACGGACCGCGTAGGCGGAAAACCCGAAGCGCCACGTCACTGGGCCGCCGCCCCCCGAGGCGGAACCGGCGCCGCCTTCGTCGACCGACCCCACGTTGACCGCCCACATGTGGTTCTTGGCGTACCGGCGATCCGTTGGGATGTGGGCCTCAAACTCCCCCATCATAAAGACCAACGGTTGGCTCATGTATACCGCACCCCCCGGTGCTCCGGCTCGAAAAATGCCGGCAACAGCCCGTCGGCGTGCAGCAAACCTTTCCGGGTCAACGTCACCCGATTGTCGTCCAGCGTCAGCATGCCGTCGTCGACGTAGGCCTGCCAGACGTCCGCCCAATGCTGGAAGATATCGACTTCATACTTCTCCTGAAAATAGGCGCCATCCAGGTAGCCCCGCTTGAGCTGCAGAATCAGCTCGCGGACCAGCGCCTGGTGCCTGGTGGGAACCAAGGCGCGCCCCAGCGGGAGCCTGTTTTCCTCCAGCAGGGCCCCGATGTAATCGTTCCACTCGGGCAAGTTCTGATAGTGGACTCCCGAAGCGTGGCCGAAACTGGCAATCCCCGTCGCCAGCAGGTCGGAACCCATCCAGAGGTTATCGCGGTAGCTGAAGTTCACCTTTTCGGGGTCTTTGACCATCGTATACGCGCTGGACACATGGTAACCGGCGTCCGTCATTTCATCGAACGCGTAGTCGACCCAGTCGCGTTTGGTCGGCCAGTCGGCAACAGGCGTCTCAATCTTATTGCCGAGAATGTCCTTTGAGTAAACGGTATTGAAAGGCAGTTCCATCTGGTAGATCGTAACGCTGTCGGGAGCCAGCTCCAGCGTGCGGCGAATGTTATCTTTCCAATTGTCCCAGGTCTCGCCCACCATCCCGGAGATCAAGTCGATATTGACGTTGGGAAATTCGGCGGCCTGAATCCACTCCCAGGCTCGATAGACCTCCGGCGACAGATGGGCCCGGCCGTTCTCCTGGAGCACTTCGTCACTGAAGTTTTCGACCCCCAGGCTGAGGCGCGTGATCCCCAGTTCACGAATCGTGCTGACTTTCGATTCCGATAACGTGCCCGGCTCACATTCGAAGGTCACCTCCTCGGCCTGATCCCAATTGATGTTCGCCCGCAGCCGGTCGACCAGTGACGTGAGTTGCTTGGGACTGAGAAACGAAGGGGTGCCGCCGCCAAAGTAGACGAAACGAAACGGCCGGCCTCCCATGATCGGCAGTTGGCTGACCAACTCAATTTCGCGAGACAGGGCAGACACATAGGTCTCAATGTCGGACGCCTTGTTGTCCGTGAAGACTTTGAAGTAGCAAAACTTGCACCGTTTGCGGCAGAAGGGAATATGCAGGTACAACCCCAGCGGTACATCCGCCGGCGGCGCATGGAGGGCCTCCTCGATCGCGCCCAACTGGTCCCGCGACCATTGCGAATAGGGCGGATAATTGGAGATGAAATAGCTGCCAACTTCGGTCTTGGAATCAGTAGCCACGCCAACAACTCATCGGTTCAGGTTTTGTTTTTTCCACCGAAACAATAGACGACACCATCATCGCTGGCGATTACCAGACACCCGTCCGCGACCGCGGGCGAACCGGTGAATCCACCGCCCGCCTCATACTCCCAGACCTTGCCTCCGTCCTTGGCGCGCAATCCATAGATGCGCCCGTCCGCCGACCCGACAAAGACCCGCTCGCCAACGATCACCGGCGACGAATCAATCCGCTTCTTGGCCGCAAACGACCACAGCTCCTGGCCGGTCTTGGGGTCCAAACCGTAGACGCGCTTGCTACGCGCGCCAACCGTCACCAGCCCTTCCTGGACGGCCGCGGAACTTCGATACGCTTGCGCACCCACCTGGGATTGAAATGTCCATTCCACCTCTGCGGACCGCCAGTTGATGCCGAAGAAGTCTCCGTTCTCGGTTCCGAAATAGACGCGATCGCCGAGCACCGCCGGGGTCACGCCGGTCGGGGCGCCGATCTCGACCTGGGCCACGGTCTTGCCGTCGGTGAGATCGACAATGTGCAGCTTGCCGTCACAGCCCGCCAGGAAGACGCGGTCCTCCACGACAGTCGGCGTGCAGCGGATCTGATCTTCGATCTGGTGCTGCCAAACCAGTTCGCCCGTATCGCTCTTGAGACAATACAGGGTGGCGTCCTGCGAGCCGACCAGCACATTGCCCTGATAGAAATTCGCGCTGGCATCGATCTCTGCCTTGGTATCGAAGCCCCACTTCAGCTTTCCGCTACCCGCTTCCAGACAATAGAACCGCCCGTCATAGTCGCCGATGTAGACCAGGCCCTTACGCACGGCCGGCGCGGCGATGAAGCCGCTGTCGACTTTGTATTCCCACTTCTTCTCCCCGGTCTCCAGCGACAGGGCATAGACCGCACCGTCCAAGTCGCCGATATAGACGACGCCGTCGACGATTGCCGCCGTCCCTTCAAAGGCGCCTTTTGGTACCGCAAACTTCCAGCGCAGCGCGAGTTGCTCGGCGAGCTGCCCACGGGCCACACCGCTGGAGAGCGGATCACCCCGATAGAGGGCCCAGTTGTCCGCCGCGGCGGTCGTGGCGGCGACCGGAACCGGGTCCCCCGTGTCAGCACGCGGCGCCGCGGTCGAGTTCAATTCTTGAGCCACTGACGGTGCCGGCCCCACAGCAACGCCGCCGCCCGCGATTCCAGCCAGGACAACCAGCAACGAGACCGAACGGAACCGCCGCATCCAACGAAGGCGAGCACTTTGCATGGTGATTTCTCCGCAAGGTATTCGTGGTTTTGTCAACGTTGCCGGCGCGCCGCGACAGCCACAAGATGGGTGGCCGAACCTGCCACCCATTGTATCAGAACCGCCGCGAGTATCAGAATGCGGCCTGGTACAACTGCAGGAGGGACTGCTGATCGACGCCGCGCGGATTGAAATTCCCGGTCCACTGCTGGGCAGCGGCGCCCGCCAGTTCGGAGAGTCTTTCCCTTTCAACCCCGCAGTCCGACAAGCGGACCGCCAAACCGGCTTTCTCAACCAGAATCGCCACGTATTCGGCCAGACCGGCAGGCCCTTCGGCCGGGCGTGGGAACCCTTTGGTCCCGCCGGTCGACTCCAGCAAGTCTCGGTACCACTGAGGGAACTTTTCTCCATTGAAGCGGATCACGTGGGGCAACATCAGCCCGATCGCTTCGCCATGGGCAATCCCGTAGGTGGCCGTAAGTGGATTCGCCAGGGCGTGCGTCGCCCCCAGCATCGAATTCTCAATTGCCAGCCCGGCGAAGCAGGCGCCCAATTGCATGCCGCTCCGCGCTTCCAAATCGTTCGGCTCGTCCAACAACCGGGAAAAGTTGCTCGCCAAGAGGTGCCAGGCCTCGCGGCTGAACGACAGCGAGGCTGCATTGCGGCGCGTGGTGACGTACGTTTCCAGGGCGTGGGCGATCGCGTCAATTCCCGTCAGGGCCGTCACGCGCGCCGGTTGCGTCATCGTCAGCGTGGGGTCCAACAGGGCCACGCGACAGGCCGCCTTGGGATCGCCACAGGCCATTTTGGTCTTGGTCTCGGCGTCGGAGATCAGTGCGAAGGACTGGGTCTCACTGCCCGTTCCGGCCGTGGTCGGTACGGCGATCATCGGCAGCATTGGCCGGAGCGCCTTGCCGACGCCCCAATAATCCTGCATCCGGCCGCCATTGGAAATCAAAAAGTTGACTCCCTTGGCACAGTCCATCGCGCTGCCACCGCCCAGGCCCACCAGCAATTCGGCTTCATGGCGTTGGGCCACCTTCAGGCCGGCATCGACTTCCTCGGTCGTCGGATTCTCGCGCACGCCGTCAAACAACTGCGTGGCGATCCCCGCTTTCTCAAGCGCCGTGAGGCCTCGCTGCGTATGCCCCGCGGCAACCACCCCAGGGTCGCTCACCACCATCACACGCCGTGCGCCCAACTCCGACGCCAACTCGCCCAACGCATCGACCTTGTTGGGGCCGAAGACGATGCGAGTTCGCGGCTGAAAATCAAATGGGATCATAGCAACCAGCGGGGACAGGGAGCGGGTAGTTGGCGAGCATGAGCTCGCGATCAGTCCGAGGCCCAACCTCGCTAGAGCGTGGCCTGCCGTTCTTCGGTCACTTGCACGGCACGTGAGCGGAAGAGGAAGTCAATGATACTCCCCTCGTGCGGCTGGAGCCAATTCAGGCGACTGGTAGGAATCGGGCCGATGTTCAGCCGGTCGATGTGGGTCGCATTCACCAGCGCGTCGATATGCTGCTCGTTGTCGGTGATCCCTGTGCAGACCAATGTCGGACCAATCTGCTTCAACATCTCCGCTTCGGGGCACTCGACGACCGTCGAGAAGGGGAACATGTACTCCTTCTTGGCAATCGCGTTTTCCGGCGACGCACAGTGCACGACCATGGGCCGCAGGTAAGCACACCGCTCCTGCTCTTCCAGCCGCGGACCATACTGGGCCGTCATGTGGGTGACGCCCGCCTCCTCGAGGTCCGCTTCGATCATCCCCCACACGGCCTTGGCCATGCCTTGGACCGTGAACGCGGCCAGCCCGGCTTCCGGGTCCGTCGGCGGCTTGACTTCGATCGGTCCGATCTTCTCCGCAATCGCCTGGGCAATTTCTTTCGTATGGCGAGAAGCCCAGACGCCGGAACAGTTGATACATCCTCGCCCGCTGTTGATATAGATGCTCTCCACCATCAGGTCGAGATACTTCTCCCAGTCATCCACCACGTCGTCGAAGAGGAGGATCTTGGAAAACCCGGGCCCGTGCGCCTGGACTCGAGGGTTCCCCTTGTATTGCTCGACGGTCGGCGTGCCGCCGAAGATCATGGCTCGTTCGGAAGCCGACAACACGGCGGCCCCCGCTTCGGGGCCCCCGGGATACATTGAAAAGACTTCCGCCGGGATCCCGGCCTCAATGAACGCGGACATCATCCGATACGGAGTCCACGGCTCCTGCGGCCCCGGCTTCAAGACCAGGCCCATCTGCAGGGGAATCGCAGGCAACCACAGGGTGTGCACGCCCGGCGAATTTGACGGGAGGACCGCGCTGAGGGCAGAAGCCTGTGCCTGGAAACTGAGAACCACGCCCCGCTCTTCAATGCCGTATCCTCGTGTCAACGTCTCCAGATCCAACCCTCGCGTCAGGCAGTCGAGAATCTGGCTCATGTTCCGCAGTACAAACGAGTTCTTCGCCATGTTCCCCTTGCACATGTGCTCGGGCAAACCCGTGCTGGCCGACTGCTGATGAGCAAACTCGTCAGGCGACTGCGTCCCGTCGCCGAGCGGCAAGGTGCCGTTCTCGTAATGGTCGGCGGCCACTTTGAGCCGTTCCATGATCTCGGCACAGGAGATCTCGCGGAGGGTCCGCCTCGCTTTGTGCGCTTGACGCATGTCACGGGCAATGATCCCGCCGTTCGCCTGGCTGACCTTGGCGATCGGTTCGCCCGTCGCAAAATGCAAGACTTCGTCAGTTTCCAGCGAATCGTACGGTTTTCCCCAGCGAATGACGGGAATGTTCAGCATCTCACGATCTCCTCGTAGTTGGGCACCGCTCGAGCGGACAGGCGAAGGTACGTCCGGTCCACGTCGAATCAATTTCGGTGACGGTGATTTGTTAGGTCGGTCGGCTGGTTGCCTCGCAACACGATTCCCTGGCGTCGTCCGGAATTGTATGGCGGCGTCAAGCCGAACCAACCGGTAACAGTTGGCATCGCCCAACGACGCACCCCAAGGGTTCGCTCGGATGATTCATCAGCCGTTGGGCATTTGCCCATGGGTTCTTGTCTCGCCAAGCGAACCGGACGCTAAGCCGGATTGTTCATCAGCCGTTGGGCGTTAGCCCCGGTTCCTTTCATGGCTGAGCAAACCGGACGCTAACGCATTCCGGCTGAGATGCACGGCGCTTTGGCTAAGTTCACGAAAAACGATTGCCACATAACGACTTGCACTGAATCTTTGTTCGTTCACCAATGATCCGGGCGAAGGTCAATCGAACCCAAGTCGCCTATTCTTAAGTCAAAGTCCAGCGCCCAACAGGAGCGGATCAGCATGTCGCGACCGCCATTTCGCGATGGGTCCAAGGCATTGCCGCGTTAGTAAACGCCGACCGTGGTGGCTGAAGCGAGCCGGCTGAAGGGGCGGACTCCGCTGATCCCATCCCACGGATAAGTCGCGAAGGGCCGCTCACGTTCGCCTTCGTCACGTTCCAGGAAGCCGGGTACGAAGAACTCGCCAGTCAGTGTCGTGAGCTTCGCTCGGCCGGTCTCGCCGTACCCCACCACACTCATCGGATCGTCCGGATCCACCACTTCGACAACGGCGCGCGGCTGCGGTGCGTAGTAAGAAATCTTGTAGTTTTCCTCGGCGGTTACCGGCTTGCTGCAAGCCAACCCCATCAACGTGTTCCCATACGTCGGGGTCATGTAGATGCCGCTCTCTTCGGGCGGACCCCCAAAATACTCCTCCACGCAAAATCGGGTCCACTGCGGCGTGAACTCGGTGCCGCCGGAAAAAATGCCGGTGATTCCCGTGTCGGCAAAACTCTGGCCCTTCTCTTCCATCGCGTTGCAGAGCGACTCGAGCAACTTGGGCGTCGTGAACATGCACTTGATGTCATGGCCGGCGGACAGGATCGTGAGTGCCTGGTCGATGCAGTGCTTCTTGTATTCTTCGAGGTGCTCCATCCAGCCTTTCTTAATCAGCTTCACCACCCAACGCGGATCCAGGTCAATGCAGAAGCAGATCCCGCCACGCACCTGGCAAAGGTGCTCGACCGCCAACCGCAGACGTCGCGGTCCCGACGGACCCAGCATCAGCCAGTTGGCACCCTTGGGAAAGTATTTCTCCGGCAGCGTTTCGCTGAACATCTCGTAATCGATGCGGAAGTCGTCGATCACCATCCGGCTCTTGGGAATCCCCGTCGTGCCGCCCGTCTCAAAGACGTAGACCGGTTTGCCCGCGTGTCCCTTGGGAACCCACCGGCTGATCGGACCGCCACGTAGCCACTCGTCTTCGAACAGGGGAAACTTCTTGATGTCGTCATAACCCTTCACGTCGGTGAGCGGATCAAAGTTCAGCTCGGCCTTCTTCTCCAGCCAGAAGGGGCAACCGGTCGAATCGTGAAAATGATACTGAACCACCTCATACGCGTGGCGGTCCAACGCGTCGCGGGCCTCTTTTTGCAGGGTGTCCAGATCTGCGGATGATTCAGCAGTGCTCATGCGGGATCCTCGAATAACGGGTGGGGATGGGTGGGAATCACGGGCCGTGGGAGCCGGGACCGGAGCAAAAGGCGGCGGGTCAACAGCTTTGAAAATACCCGAGATTTCCTCGGCTCACAACCAGCACCGCGGCGAATCGGGATCCTCCCCAGAGATGAGGCAACGCCAAGGATCGATGGGCCGGCGGCGCGGGCTCAGGTCAACGGGAAGCGACCTCGCAACCAGCCGGTCATCGCCTCCGCCAGAACCCCCGATTGACCCGTGTAGAAATGGTCTGCTCCATCAATCGTGGCGACATCCACGACGTTGTCCGCCGAGGAAGACTCAGCAATCGTTGCCGGCAGCCCGGCGAACGCCACGCCGCCCGATTCCAGTTCCAACTCGCCATAGGTGAACAGCACGGGAACCGAAAGCTGAGCGAGGTAAGGGAGAAAATTGTACCGTTCCTCCGGGCCATACTTATCAACGTACGTGGCCGCGCTGATCAGCATGGGGAAGGGAAACTTGGCGGTGAATAACGCCTCGGGATGGCCGGCCTGGAGGTGCTCGCGGGCGGTCGCCAGCGACGCAAAGTGGTCCGCTGCACGGGGGCCATTCTGAAATGCCGCGTAGGAGAGGCGCGGTGGCGAGGCGGCCAGGATACAAACCACGTTGGGGTGGCCCTCCAAAGCCTGCGAGTAGACTGCCTTGATCGCTCCCAAGCTGTGCCCGACCAGACCGATTCGCCGGTGGCCGCGTTGAACCAGCCAGTCGAGCCAGGCACGCACATCGTGCCGGCACTGGTCAACCATTTCGAATGCCGCACCAAACCGGCCGACGCCGCCCGTAGTGGCGATCATGCTGACCGAACCGTGGCCCCGCGTATTCACGCGAAGGACGGCCGAGCCCAGTTCTAGGAACGCAGACTGCAATTCCGGAAAGAGGGCCCCGCTGTAAAACGAACCTCCCACACCGGGCAACATCAGGAAAGCATCGACGGCAATGCCGGCCGCCAGATCTTTCCCCGTCCGTTGCTCAGGCGGCGACGCCAACGCACCGTCCAGACGAAGACCGTCTGCTGTCGTCGCCTTCACCAATTCGACCAACATGCCCTAAGACTGGTTGCTGGGAGACGTGGGCATGGTGCTCAGTTGAGAGAGAACTTGGAGCACGCCGTTCAAGTGGGCCAGACGTGGCCCGAATCGATCAACGAATTCATTGAACATAAACTCGCCATCCAGCAACGCCTCTTCGTTGTCGACAACTTCGTCCGTCAACGTTCGGAGAAACTCCGTCTGCACGCGGCTCAAGGTCTCCGCCGCAGAGCGGCAACAGCGGGCCAGATCCGGATTGGCGTCTTTCCATTGCCCCAGCTCGTTCGCCCGCTGGCGTTGGGCAACGTTCTGTTGCTGAACCAACTCTTCCAGCAGTTGATTGCACTTGTTCTGACCGACGACCACCTGTTGCAACAAGGCAATGATCGCCTCGTCCGCGTCCTGACCTTCCGACGACGGCGAGGCCGACGGGTCGGCGGATACATCAATCCGAAAAACGGGAGGAAATTCGTTCGAGTCTTGTGACATTGAGGGCGGCTCCTGGGGCGATGAGAATCCCCAGTATAGACAATCACAATGCCCTGTCGAGTATTTTGAAAATTGGGATTCTGATCGGCCGATTCCGTCGACGCGCAGCCGCCGAATCAGGCCGCCGGCAGCTCACACCTCGCCGCGCCGCCCGCTCCGCTGCGTGTGCCTCCGGCAATGAGAACTCGGCCGCCGCCTGCCGCGCGACCACCGCCGGCCGCCGTTCAAAACCCGCTCTGCCCTAAGAACCGGCAAAGTCGCTAAAGTCCACGACGCCCTCGCTCCGATTCAACACGATGACAAGCGAGCCGAACATTGCACCTTGATGCGCCACCCCACGCTTTGACAACAAGGAATACTGGATGACCGCTAGCGGTTCTAAACCGTTATCTACCGTTGGGTTCTTGACGATCCGAGAAACCGCAGAACACGGTTTCCTGGGCGGATACCTGGTGCTCAACCCGGCCGGTCGGCCGTTGGAGTTTCACTGCACCGTCCCGGTCATTCCCAACCGAGCCCAGGAAATTCTCTTCGGCCCGACGCTCAAGCCGTTTATTTACGGCGAACAAATCGGGCAAACGCTGGTCAACAAGGCGAAGAGCAAACCGGCATTCGTCTGCGTGGACGTGGCCGATGCACTGGCGCTCGGCGAACACACGTCCTGCCCGGTACTCCTTGTTTCCCCAGCCTCGACGACAAACGCCGAGCCGTCGGTTCGCCGCGACCCGCCCCATGCCGGCCCCCCTTCCGCACATACGAGGTTGACCACGTTCAATCTGGGCGAAAATGAGGTGAGCCTTCCGGCGCAACGGGCAGGCGACCGCGAGTCGGTGATCCGGCAATGGGAGAACGCCGCCGGCGAACTCGACTTGCGGGAACCGTTCGGCCGCATTCATGACGCCATCGGAGAAGCCCAACGGAGCGCGGCCCCACGCGGCTGACCGAACGGGCGAGCAATCAGTTCGCACCGGTCGATGGCGAACATCCGGGACCGGTGGCGGCTCACCCGCCTGAAGATCGCACGAGGAACAATCGAGTCGTCGATAACGGCAGACGGATCGCTTGTCGTGAAGTGTCCGCAGCGCGGCTTTGCGACTCGCGCGGAGCGACAGGCGACAGGCATTGGCTGACACATCCTTTTCCCGCACGCACACCAGTTTTCGAAAAGTCGATCCCTTGCCAGAACGTTCACGCGATCACGACCTTTCACCTCACGATACGGCGCGAAACGTGACGAATACGTCCGGTCCGAACCAGTTGCAACACGCGGCCGTGACGCCGGTGCCGCTTGACCGTTCGGCGGCGCATCCCGGTCCTGCCGCCCCGCTCCCGCAACTCCAGGTGACGTCCGTTGATCTGCAGGTCCCGGTGATGGATTTTCCGACCGGCTGGAACGCTGCTGTTGCCCGCTGGCCGCGGATCGAGGTCGCGACCAGCGACCTGCAGGCCACCCGGCCGCACGCCGTTTCGATCTCGCTGCGCAAGCAACGCATCAAGACGGTCGGCCTGACGTTTCCCGAGCTGCCGGACGTCAAAGATCCCGCCAAGGGTGACCCTGCGGCGAAATCGAAGGCGTCACCGCAGGGCACTCGCGGCAAGCCGCCCCACACCCAAACCCGCATCGCTCCGCCCCGCGACATCGTCAAGCTGGAGGACCGCCTCTTTTATCTCTTGCAGCCGCCCCTGGAGACGATCCTGGCTTCCTCGGCCGTTCACATGCCGTTTGAACCCTTCCCGTACCAATACCAGGGAATTGCTTTTTTGTACTCACGCCACGCGGCAATCCTGGCCGACGAAATGGGTCTGGGAAAGACGATGCAGGCAATCACCACGATCCGCCTGCTGGTCCGTAGCGGCCAACTCAAGCGCGTGCTCTTGATATGCCCCAAGCCGCTGGTGACTAACTGGCAGAAGGAGTTCGGCACGTGGGCCCCCGAGTTGCCGATTTGCATCATCGAGGGTGACCGGGCCAAACGACACTGGCAATGGCGCGAGCTCTCCGCGCCCATCAAGATCGCGAACTACGAACTGCTGATGCGAGATCACGAGGTGGTGCTTGCGGATGACCTGGAGTTTGACTTGGTCGTGCTGGACGAAGCCCAGCGGATCAAGAACCGGTCCAGTACGACCAGTCAAACGGCCAGAGCCATTTCGCGGACCCGCAGCTGGGCGCTCACCGGCACGCCGGTCGAGAACAGTTCGGAAGACCTGGTCGGCATCTTCGAGTTTCTGTCGCCCGGTTACCTGCAGTCGGGCATGTCGGCACGCCGGATGGCCAAAGCGGCCGGCGACTTCATCCTTCGCCGCACCAAAGACAAAGTGCTCACAGACATGCCGCCCAAGCTGTACCGGGATGCCGAGCTCGATTTGACGCCCGAACAATGGGCCGCCTACAAGATCGCCGAGGATGAAGGGGTCGTCCAACTGGAAGGCCTGGGTACTGAACTTACCATCCAGCATGTTTTCGAGCTTGTCCTGCGACTCAAACAGATCTGCAATTTCGACCCGGCAACCGGCGCCAGCAGCAAGGTGGAACGGCTGGAGGCCGACCTGGAAGAAGTGGCCGCCAGCGGCCGCAAGGCGATTGTCTTCAGCCAATGGGTCAATGCACTCGACAAGATCCGCCAACGGATCAGCCGGTTCGGACCGCTGGAATACCATGGCCAGATCCCCTCCAAGCAGCGTGACGGCATCCTCCAGCAGTTCAAGGAAGACGACTCGAAGCACGTGATCCTGATGAGCTACGGGGCGGGCGCGGTCGGACTCAACCTGCAGTTCTGCCGTTATGTCTTTCTCTTCGACCGCTGGTGGAATCCGGCCGTGGAAGACCAGGCCATCAATCGGGCCCACCGGATTGGAGCCGCCGGTTCGGTCACCGTCACCCGCATGCTGACGATGAACACGATCGAAGAACGGATCAACCAGGTACTCGAAGAGAAGCGGGCCCTCTTCGACACCATTCTCTCGCAGACCGACAAACCGACCAGCCGCGGACTGTCCCAGGACGACGTCTTCGGCCTCTTCAACCTGCGGACTCCCCAAGGCCCCCTCAAAGCCGCCGGCTGATAAGATTCCGCCAGCCCACCCGCTCGGCGCAGGTCTCCGCCCCCCTGCTCGCTGCTCGGCGCGGGTCTCCAAACACCTGCTCGCCCTGCTCGGCGCGGGTCTCCGACCCCGCCGAAACCGCTGACCGCAGGTCTCCAGTCCCCCTCCTGTCCACCACCCACAGAACGCCGTCGAGCTTGCCGCGCGCCGATCGCCGCGAATGAAAAGCAAGTCGTTTCCGGCGCGTTGCACCAGGCATGGGTGTCGCCGGCCGCGGGCCGGTCAACCGGATGGACGGGTCAACCAGACGGGCTGCGTGAAGGCACCATTGGTTGCCACGTCCCAGACTTCCAGCCGCAACCAGCGTTGACCGGCCGCCGGCACGGAAACGTTGAACGTATCGCGCCCAAAGGCGCCTGTCTCGCTCAGATCAATGCGCTGCCGCCGCGTCTGAAGACCGTCGCCCATGATGATTTCCGCGTAGTCCAAGGGAAACGTCCAGTCCAACTCGATCTGCACGGTGACCTGGCCTCCTCCGGCAAGCACCGCGCGTTCGCCCGGCGACGCTCCTTCGACCATAAAGGTTGGTATCAGGACCTCGCCGGTGGTCACAAAGAATTGACCGGCTCGCAGACAATCCAGTACGGGCTGCCAGCCGTTGTCGAAGCGCGGGGTGGCGGGCAGGCGGAGGTAATTTACGTTCAGGTGGCCGTACAGTTCATGCTGCGGCTCGATCTTGAAGACGTCGACCTCTCCAACGACGTACTTGGGCGATCCCCAATTCGCCATGTCATTCATCAGGTCCAGCACGCGGCTTCCCAACCGGGGTTGCGATAAATCGGCCGGCATCGCCTTCCAGGCGGCACCCAGGAACCGATCGGACTGAAAGAACAGGCGATCGCGGTAGCGATCGGGAAAGCCGCTCGAACCCTTGATCCGCGGATGCGCCGTCCACGCCAGGCCGTTCTCGGCCCGCAACAACCGCAACACATCCGCTTCGTCACCGACACGGTAGACACGGCCGAGGTGCGGATCATCGACAACGAACGGCTGATCTACTTTGCGATTCAACACCCAGTAGACGGGCCGGGGGAAGAAGCTGATCCAGTGCCCGCCCAAATGGACGTTCGGTTCTTCGCCCGGGAGGAGCAGAAAATCGACGTCGCTCAATCGACGGCACTCGGCGTGCAAGTGCTCCAAGTGACGAACTCGTTCCGCCAGCGTCATCCGGGGCGTGCGCCCAAAGTGGAATTCGGCCAGCTGGACCACGTCGATCCCATGCTGTCGAAATGCGCGGCGGAATCCAGGATCGATCAACGGGCGAGGAATACGATAGGTGCCGCCGGCAGGCAAGTGGCCAACCTGATCGTCGTCGTCTGCCGGCTGCTCCTGCGCGTCGAGCAATTCACGGGTATGTTCGACGTGGTAGTGACTGGAGAAGACCTTGTAGCCGGGCAGCGGGGCGAACCGGTCGTTGCGCGTCAGCCGGGCGCTCTCCTGCAGATTACGGTCTGCTGCCTGGTCGGAGAACCGCACAAAGACGCCCAGCTCCTGCCGCGTGTCGGGTGGCGCATTGAACCAAGGAACATGGCGATTGTCGCCGCGTGCATCGTGGCGAATCCCGAAGCCGAACGGCATGGGGTGGCCGAGGTAGTCCGGGCCGACCCAGATGTTGCGGAGGTTATCGGAGAAGTCGAGCGGATAGAAATAGCGATGGGGAGGCGGCATGAGGAGGATCGATCCGTGATCGAAGTCGGCAGCGATGGCACGGCCGTGGACTGGCAGGTTTCGCGGCTCGTCGATCCCATTCGCCGCAGCTTCTGCGGGCCGGTCGCTGGCATCCCGCCAGACCATGCGCTGGGGGACCGCTGCACGGCAGACGAGGCCCGTGTCGTAGAGATAGGCGACGTCCGGACGGTCGGTTCGCAAGACGGCTTCCTGCAGCACAAACGGCTGACCGGCGTAGAACGTCCAGCGGAGTTTTCCGCGAAACGGCCCGGCGGTGACCTCGCCGATGGTCAGTGTTGCCCGACGTGCGGTGCTGGTGGCAACGGCCGACGCACGACCGATCTTGGCGGCAAACAGCTCGCTCGGCTTGCGTTGCATGCGATCGAAGAAAACGGTCCAGCCGCCCCGCTTGGCAAGATCCCGTTTGCCGACGCGAATCAGCAACACCGGGTCCAGGCCCGCCGCGATCGTCTGGAACGGCGCACCCTGCGAAGAAAAGGCGGCATCCCGAATCAGCGGTCGCGAGCCGTCCAGATCCAGATCGAAGACAAGCCGCCCTTGTCGCCGATTCCCGGCCGGCCAGGTGACATTGACGACGGTCCCCTGCTGAACCATTTCAATTCCACATGCCTGGTTGTAGCCCGCCAGATTGACTTTCGTGCGCGGCGACTCGGCGGCGTCGCTGACACGAACCGCGACAACCGGGCCGGCCACGACCAGGCTGAGCGTGACCAGGCCGACCGCGGCGGTGGCGGCCACCGCACGTCGGCGTCGGTGCTTGGTCGCATGCTCGAAAAAGAATGGAAACACGGCTGGGACCTCGCTTGAGGGGAAGCGGTTCGAGAGGGCGGGCGGAGGCCACCAGTCGAGTGCACCAATCAGCCCAGGGGTACCGAACGATGCAGCGTACCAACAACGATGGGCTGACTGGAAACCGCCGTCGCGCGTCATTCGGCCGGATCGCCAGGTTCGCCACGGCTGCCTGGATTCCTGCCACGGCCCGGCATCGCTCGCTGGCGACGGAAGTACACCAATCCTCGGCCTACCGTCGTCGCCGGACGGCCGCTTGATGCGAAGCCGTGCAGTGCTAAAATAGGTCACAGGCCCCTATAGCTCAATTGGCAGAGCAATTGACTCTTAATCAATAGGTTCTAGGTTCGATTCCTAGTGGGGGCACTATTGAAAAAGCCTTGCCGCAATTGCACTTGCGGCAAGGCTTCAGAGAACCAAAGACCTCGTGCGAGATCCCTGGTCAGGATTTAAGTCAGGAATCGCACTCGGAGGTCTTTGTCATGTCGCGAAACCCAAAAGTCTGGTGGAATGCTCAAAAAGGTACGTGGTGTACGGAACTCGGCGGCAAACGTCGCACGCTCGCCAAAGGAAAGAGCAAGAAGAAGGAAGCCGAAGCTGCCCTCAAGAACCTGCTTGCAGAGCATGTGTTGCTCGAGGCTGTTGGCGGACAGATCACCGTCGCTCGACTTTGCGAAGAGTTCCTTGTTGACGCCAAAGAAAACCTGGAATTGGCGACTTACGAATCGTACCGATACGGCTGTCAGAAACTCGTTGATCAGGTTGGCAAGCGTTTGGCTCACACGATCCAACCGCTCGACATTCAAAAGTTTTCCATCGCGCTCAAAAAGTCCCTCAACGACACGTCGAGGGCGATCGTTCTGCGAACCGTGCAGCGTTGTTTCAATTGGGGCGTGCAGACCCAATTGATTCCGCCGCATGCACTTGGGCACATCCGCAAACCGCAGTCGAAAACTCGGGATCACTACCTGACCGACGACGAGTTTCGGGCGGTTTTGCGGGCCACGAACCCACGCAACGGGCACCGAAGCGGGGCTTCCTTCCGCCGATTTCTGCTGGCCTTGGATTGGACGCTCTGCCGCCCCGGCGAGATCGCCGGTCTCAAATGGGAGCATCTCCACCTGGACCGCGACGTTGCCATTCTGACCAAGCACAAGACCAAGCGGACTGGCAAGCCCAAGGTGATCCCATTGATTCCAAAGATGAAGCGGTTGCTCGTCTGGATGCGAAAGCACACGACGTCCGAGCATTGCTTCGTGAACTTTCGCGGTGAGCCATGGACAATTTCGGCCATCGAACAGCGCATGGCTCACATCAAGACACGATGCGGACTCACAGATGTGGTTCCCTACACAATCCGACATCGGGCCGCCACCAATGCCATCCTCCGTACCGGGGATCTGAAGATGACGAGCTTGTTGCTCGGCCATACATCGACGGCAACCACGGAACGTTATACCCACTTGGCACAGGAGCATTTGGTCAATTTCGCTCAGAAAGCAGTCGGCTGACATCGATGTGTTTAAACTCCGACTTGGACGATGACTTGGTGACGGTCTCTTCCGAAATCGCATTTTTCGGCCCTTCAACGAACGGCTGCTTCGATCCATCGACGTATGCTTCCAAATCGCTTCTGCTAATCCGATACGTGCGTTTTCCGAACCGATGAACATGGAGTCGACCGGCCTGGATCTCGCGGTAAACAAGAGCCAAGCTCACTCCAAGTTCTTTGCTGACTTCTTTGACTGTCAACATTGCTGGCTCTTGGTGTTTGCCTGAATGCATTGGGAAGCCAATCTCGACGATCAAAATGAGGCAGACGGCATCACTTTGATGCCGCCCGCCTGGTCGTGAACCCAGTTCTTCTAGCCCACTTCCGCTTCCTGCTCGGCAACGTAGGCAAATGCGAGACGCAAGACTTCGGCTGCCTGCGGGATGTCGCCGAGCCCGAACGACGAACTCGACTTCCACTCGTCGCCGTCCTTGTAACGGCGCTGCAGGTTGACGTTGCGGATCTCACGCTTGCCGTTTTCGGTATCGACCTTGTTGACGAACACCGAAGCGGACACCGAACCGACGCGAAACACCTTTTCGGGTTTCATGACACTTCTCCTAGGCTTTGAAAGAAACGGGAATTCACGAGCAAACCTGAACCGAAGCTCAGGCAACCGCACATTGCCACGCTTGCGGCCTCTGCGCAAATGCAAAGCGAGAGTGCTGGGACGCGGAGAGAGGGCGTCCAGCACGTTGAGAGTTGATTTCCTGCAAGTGTCACTGCGCGATGTTCGTCAATCGACGACGCTCTTGCAGTTCCTCCCAGCGCGCCCTCCAAGGGATGAAGGGACAGTTACGGCTGTCCCGTTGCATCACTCATATAGGCCTTCAGCCTTCCGAATCACGGCATCAACCATGTGCTTTGCTGCCTGCCAGTGGTCAATCTGCTGACCGGCGTCAGAGCACTTGTCATGGTCCTCCTTGTCGTCACACTCGCAGCAGGGCCTCACCTCGTCCTGTATCGCTTTGATGCGTTCGCTACAGGCGAGAGAATACTCCCTGCATTTCCCCAACAGTTCAGGCGCAGCAGCGATGAGGAAGTGATTTGCTTCGTATTCTGCATAGTCCGCGAATTCCTCTTCTTCGCTGTCATATTCGTGGAACGGAGAATGGTAGCGCGTGTACAATTCTGCGATTGGCTTTGATCCAAAGTCACCTTTGAGTTCGAGTCGAACATCGAAATCAACGCCTTCGTCCTCGATTGTCCATGGACCTGGGGTGTGTGACGGTGCCTTGGCATCGTCCATGAGTAAAACTGGGAAGACAAACTACTCGTTCCGCGAAGCGCGGAACGGACTACACGCACGTCGAGCGGTCTGACAGTGTCCGTAACCACGACCAGACGAACTTGACGACGTGGCTTCTTGCGGCGGCTTGATCCGCCTTATTCACTCTTGTTCGATTTCGTGGCTTGATCGCCGGTCTGTTGCTTGTGATGTACGCGCGTTGCTTGTTGCAGGCACTTCCAGCACAGTTCGCCAGCACTCAAGAATCCGCCGTCGAATTGCACGGTCACGCTTTCACTCGTTTTCTCGCACCACATGCACTTCGTCGACTCATGGAATGCAGTAATCAGGGCCTTCATCCTTCTCTCCCTTTCACGTTGAGTGTTCGTTGGCATCTCCCGATGCAGATCGCGTAAAAAACAAAGGAGTGAGTGAAGGCCGGAGAGAGTCGGCTCACTCGCAAAAGATGCGATTTCAGCACGTGTCGGCGGGATGGTTGCGAGCACCGCTACACTTCCCGACGACGCAGTGCGGCACGCCCACATCTGGTACGGCAGATATGAGCGTGCGTCCACAATCAATGGTTGGCTGCTACGAGGGCAGACCGACGCGCCGTTCAATGGCATGCACGCGACGATCGAGATTGCGTATGGCGTTGTCATGCGCGATCGATTTGTCGAAGCACGCGTCATCGAGCTTGTCGAATTTCTCGTCGAAATGCTGACGCATCTCTTCATGACCTCGATCAATGTGGTCAAAAACCAACGTAAACTGCGCCCGCATGACTTTCTCATGCTCGGCGACTGCCTTTTGCAGGGATCCAACGTCGTTCTTGAGCGTGCCGACATCCCCTTGGAGCGTGCCGACATCCCCTTGGAGCGTGCTGACGTCCTTCTTGAGGGTACCAACGTCTCTCTTGAGAGTGCCGACATCCGTCTTGAGGTTGCCAACATCGTCCTTGAGACCGCCAACATCGTCCTTGAGACCGCTGACGTCCTTCTTGAGGCCACCGACATCATTTGAGAGCGCCCCGAGATTCTGAAGCACAAGCGCGATATCGGCCTTCGTAGCGGGAGTGGTGTCCTCCTTTCTGGTATTTTGCATGGGAGAAGAAGGGTAAGGGATAAAGGGTTGCAAGTGCAACCAAAAACCCACGCCGGTTTCAAACTGCGGTAGCCGTACCTACCACAAGCGTTCGAATGACCGGCATGGTTGCTTAGAAGCAACAGCAGACCAGTCGAAAGACAATTGATGATGGAGGGCCGGTCAATGAAATGCACGAGCGAGTACCGGCCAGAGAAGCTTGGCGCACTCGAAGAGAGTGGAAGGTCGAAACGGTGTGTTGTGCGTGAGCAGAAAGCGAGCTCCGCTTCTGGCGCATTACTCCCGCTCGCAAACGAGACACCTGGTACGGCAGGTGCCCGTTCGTTTCTTGTTGCAGATAGCCTACGACACGGTCGCAGGCGTCTCACCACGTTCAAGCGCACGGATGCGCCGCTCGTGGTCGCGGAATTTTTCGCCGTAGACGAACGTCTTCTGGTCGAACATTCCTTTGACATAGCTGCGAAGGTTTTCGTCTTTGGCATCAAGATGTCGCCGCATCTCTTCGGCGAGGTTGGCTGCGTGAAGGCGAGATTCCTTGCCTTCGGCACCGATGCATTCGAGTACCTTGCCAAATTGCTGATCAACCGCATCAAAACGCCGATCGACAGCATCGAAGCGGTCATCGAGCTGCTTTTCCATTGTGGCGAAACGGCGATCGACTGCGTCAAGACGTTTGTGGACACCATCAAGCCGTTTGTCGACACCATCGAAACGTTGATCGACAGCGTCGAATCGTGCAAGAATCGCCGCAATGTCCGCTTTCGTAGCCGGTGATGTTTCCTC
The DNA here is from genome assembly GCA_030430075.1 of bacterium. Classification (GTDB taxonomy): domain Bacteria; phylum Planctomycetota; class Planctomycetia; order Pirellulales; family Pirellulaceae; genus ARS98. The sequence goes on along the minus strand of JAUIGN010000007.1, from coordinate 30,167 downwards.
CTTTGGGGTTTTGGACATGGGAGAAGAAGGGTAAGGGATAAAGGGTTGCAAGTGCAACCAAAAACCCACGCAGTTCCCGGACCTGTCGGCCGTACCCAACAGGAACCGGGAGTGATTGCGTGGCTGCTTGAGAACATCGTGAAACTCATCTATGGAGACCTCGCACAGCGCGTACGGTGCGACGGGATGATGCAACGAGGGCGAGTGATGACCAGAGAAGAGAGGCTCACTCGAATAGACGTTTGATTTCACCGCGTGATTTCCGGGTGGGCAGATTCAACCGCCACTCCCGGGGGCCGCCGCGAGTCACGCCAAAAGGCGAGTTTGTTTTTTAGGGGCCGTCCGGGCGGCCCCGTGTTTACTCCTCCTCAGAGGGTCCGTCCTCGGACGTGTCTTTCGAATCCTTTCTGGCTTTCGCTTCCAGATCGACGATCTCTAGCCAAGCCTTCTCCAGCAAGTGTCTCATGACGGGCAAATCATCGCGGCCGAAACTGCTGACCGATTTGAATGTGCCTTTGTCATAGACATTTTTCTTGATGGACACTTTGTACAGTGGGACTGGCTGACCTTTGATCTGGTTCGCGTAGACAGCAACGCTCACACCTTTCATGCGAAATGTTGCCGCCGGGCTCGTGTTCTCCTTGGAACTTGTCATAGGAAGTTGGGGTAGTGGATACGAATATACAGGCGCCGGATCGGGCACCCGTCCACACGCAGACCATGTTAAAGCTGCTTCCCGGAAAGCAGCCGCAGCACGATCGGTGATGTGTGGTGATGAAAGTACAGTCAATCAAGCCCACCGTTTTGCAGGCGCGTAGCGTACAACAAACAACAAACACGGAGGGGATGCCTTAGGGGCGCAAGGACTCGATGGATTCGAGCAGGTAGCCGTCGCAGTGTTGTGGATGCCGCAGTCTGATGTCGTTTTATCCGAAGGTGCGTAGCCAACAGCACACACCCACAACAAACAGCAAACAAAGGAGGGGGCGGTTTGCTTGGCTTCGCGAGCGGTCGTGGACGCGAGCGGAAGCCCAAGCGGTTTCGTCGGCGTGGCTGGCAAAACCGCAGACGCATGGACGTGGTCCTTGCCCTCTAGCCATAGCGTAGCGTCCGCTGCTCGCGAGATCCGGTCCGGTCGAGCGAAATGCAGGGGGATGGCTAGAGGGCAAGGAACCGAATGACGTAGGAATTCGAGTTCCTTGCGTCTGCAAACCGGGGTGGGCAAACAACTTACAGAAACAACAAAAACAAACAGAGGGTGGCCGCCCGCGGCCAGGCGCCGGCCACCCAGGCGGCCACCCTTAAGTCCCGAATTCTCAAGCGACTTAGATGCGATTTCTTGCTGCGCCCCTGCACCCCTGCAGACCGGCGCCGCCACGCTGGCTTGGTCCGCACTCGGTCTGTCGACCGAGGCAAGCTGTGCCCACCCATGTATGTTGTTTGTGTTTTTGTGTGTTGTATTCATCGAGTTCATGACAAGGCTTTGGGGTTAATGAGTGGCCTTGCATCACCGACGACCGGATGCCAGATCGGCTCATGAAGGATTGTCTCCGGCATCAATTCATCTCCGGCGGCGAATCGCCACAGTTCATGGCCGACTTTTCCCACGAACGCTTTGCGGAGCGCTTCACGCCGGCGCTCATTCGGAGTGACGCACAAGACCGTGAACGCTCGTACATTCGTCTTGGGAAAGTGCTTGGCGTGGAATCTATTCTCAGCGAGCGCCGCGTACCCCTTACATTTGCGCGCCGCAACTTGAAGCGCGCCGCTCGTCGCTCGGTCCTCCTCCAAGTAAAAGACCTTCGAAAATCGCGCGGTTGAGCCTTCGGTTTTGACAGGGACGGTCAGCATAAACGCCGCATCCGGCGCACAAATCAACTTCGGGGATTCAGAGAGCAACGTATACAAATGAAAACGCTTCTGCGGCTCGGTTTCTTCTTTGTTGACCGTATCCCACTCGTTGATAAAGTCATTGAGGACAACCCGCTCCTGGGCAGCGATCGCGAGGTCGAGCGAAATATGCGTTTCGCCAACACTCAGCCAGTGTGCGACATGATGGGGGATCGGTGACTGAGTCGGCGTCAGTAGGATTCTGTCATCGCCCGTGTGCTCGGCAAGCAGCTCAATACCCTTGGGCGAAGGGTAGTAAACAGAACCTGCCGGCGACGAGTTGGGATAGACAACCTGTGCTCGATGACGTCCGATGAGCCCCTGCGAAACGAGTGTTTGCAAACGGCGTCTTGTCACGCGTCCCGTTTGGTCACTCGGAAAACAAAGCCGCTGCAATTGCGGCCTGCTAAGGACGTAGTACTTGACGATCTTCGAGAGGATGCAGAAATCACGCTCAGTTATCATTCTCGCACCATGGGGTAGGGAGGAACCCATCGACCACGCTCAGGGTGTTTCGACACAAGCCGAAAAAAAGCGAGCCGAGGCTCTCCGAAAGGGTGGAGGACTCGGCTGGGGAGAATGTGTTGCGTAAAACGCAACGGATACAACCGGGCGGATCTTCTGCACGGCACGAAGCTGTGTCCGAAGAAACGTCTCCAGAGGCAGACCATTTGAAGGTCCGATAATTCATTTGTAGCAATCGGTCGCCGTAAGTCAAGCCTTCTCAGGGGCGGCATTTTGATTGCCAATCGTCGACAGTGCTGGCAGTATTGGTCCATCCAAGCGCAGTTGCACCGTCCATCGGCAGACGTCCTATCCGAACGGCGCAGCGCCGCTCGGCTTCTCAAGCGCCTTGACATGTACGAGTCGTTTGCCGCCTCGTGCGAAGGTCCGCTCGATGCGGTCCGAATCGCAAGCGCGGATCGGTATCGGGAAATTCTCGGCATCCCGCCGGCTGCCAGGCACCTGCTCCGGGAACGTTTGATGAATTTGAACCCTGGAGTCTCCGTTGCCGATATGGTTGAGGCGGTTCGCATCGAGTTTCAGGAAAACGGATTCGCAGTACCAGTTGAGGCGTCTTCTTGAACGGTAATCTTCGGATTGAGGACTTCTTGGAGCCTTTGCTCCCGGTCCGCCTCGATAACGGCAGGTGGCACGAAGAATTCACGGTTGGCAAAGTTGTCTTCAATGAGCCGCTCTTTGGCCTCCAGCAGTTGCGGGAAGCGTCGTTGGATTGTCTCAAGGTCAAACTTGAGAGGACCGGGGCGAGACTGCTGAACCTTGATCTGCGCCAGCAGATCATCTTCGACCGAATGGTAAAAGGCATCGCCGGTACGCAGCTTGCGGACATCTCGGGCCCAGTCTTGCAGGTGATCTGCGAAGGAATAGAAGGTACGGTTGCTGAGCTCCGTGAATTCATCGTAGATCGGATGGAGCACTTGGTGTCCGCCAACGGTCGATGACTGTCCGTGCGACTCGCCGTGACCGGAGCCATGCGAACCGGAAGTGCCACGCGAATCCGAGACGCGCAACCCGCCAACGTACTGGGCGCCTTGTGACCACCCCTGACCATATTGCTGTTGCCACTGATTCGCATACGACTCCGCGTTGGACCAACTCGCGAGATCAATGATCCGATGGTCCGTGACGAGTTGACGGCGGGTGTAGATTTCGTGCTTCACTTTAAATGCATCAAACGTCAAGGAGGCAAGTTCCTGCGCGAGAAGATCCGCATCCGGCCCCTGGTTCCCAAACATCAATCGCGTCTGCGGCTGAAAGATCATCGATGTTAGATCGGTCTCTCCTTGCACTAGTTGGGCAAAGGATTGGTGCGCCAAAATCAGCCGAATTTTGAGCTGCCTCACCTCGGGGATCGCGTACTGAATGTCGGGCCCGGAGACCATCCTTTGAAACTCATCAAGCCAGCAATAGGTTTCTTGGCGCTCTGTGGGTGGCAGCGAGCGAGCGGTGGTGAGCAGTTCGTTGAAAAAGAGACCAGCGTAGGTATCGGCGATCTGCGGCGAGATGCGGTTTTGCGGCGAGAGATCAAGGATGACGATCTTCTTTTCTCGCATAAAGCGTTCCATATCGACGTAGTTGCGAGACGAACCGAAGGTGAACGCGAGATTTGGAAAATGGTAGAACGGATGCAGGCGATTGCGGGTACTGTCAAGCGCACGCAGCACTTCCCCTGAATTTGATGAAGTGAGTTCCTTCCATTCCGCCTGCAGCTCATGCGGAAGCGCTTCGAGCATCGCGCTATGGTGGTCCGATCGAGGTAGCACCAGATGCACGGAGTCGCTGATCGTAAGGCCCAGCTGCTGGACCGCATGAAAGCTGTTGAATAGCCACCGAGCGAGTCTCGGCATCGCTTCAATATTCTGACTCTCCCATCCACGGAGGATCAGTTCTGTCGCTCTTGCACAACGGTAGTAGGCATGTGCCTTTGATTGGAACAGGAGCGGATTGAATCCCATCACGACGTCTTCCCGGGACGGGCAGATATAAATGAGGCGCCTCCGCGCGTCTTCCGGGCAATACTTGGACGCCATCCAGAGCATCAGATCGGAGGCGAGTCCTCCGAGGAAATCAACAATGAAGTGACACGTTGGATGACGGGTGTCTTTGAGGAATTGATGCAGCATCGCGAGGATCGCCGTGGTCTTGCCTTTACCGGTTGCGCCAGGGAGGTGAACATGTGTAGAGAAGGCGGTCTTGCGTATGTAAACCGGCTTGCCCGACTGCTGGTCATGTCCGAGAAAGATCGATCTCATTGTTTTTTCTCCCGTATGAGACGGCGGAACTCTTCTTCGTATTGCTCTTCAAGCTCCGTAGCCAAAATGTCACGGAGTTCGTCATCAATGGGGGCGGCGGCGATCGCCGCCCGCTGTTGCTCAAAGCGTTGATTGAGAGCCCCAGACGAATGTGTTGCGTTACCCTTTGATTCAGCAAGTTGCTTGAGGAGCTGGATCAGCTTCGTGGCGTGATGCTCTACGTCCTCCGGGGTCTGATTGTCCGCGAGATGCGATTGAACGTAGTTGGTGAACTCTTTGTCCGTGAAGCGATCACCGAGGTCGCTTTTCAACAGATGAAAGGCGCGCAGCGCTTTCGCCCGCGCATTGCGCCGACGCTGATGATCGTCGCCCGCCCGACGCCGTTCGACGGCCTCGCGTGCCACACGTCTGCTCTCCTGTCGTGCTCTTTCATGATTTTGGTGGCGGTCTCGGCGACTGCTGCGCGCACGTGAGATGTGACTCCGCAGGAACTGACAAAACGTCTCATATCGCGAATACAGGTAACCGATGCACGCCAGCGTGATCCAGGCAGGCCCGATGACGAGTGCGGCTGCAAGCACTCCGTGAAAAACGGCCGCCACGAGGTCGGCGGTCACCGGCTCGCCGAACTCCACTGCCCTCGTTACGGAAAACAAAAGAAACGTGGTCACCGCAATGCGTACTCCCCAGAGCTTCACCTTTGGACGACTCCGTACGATTGCGTCACCGATGTAGCCCATTGCAGCGGCAACGAATAGGAGGCCGAGCCAATTGCCTTCGTCAATCAGGTTTCTTATTAACTGCATCGAACACAGGCCTCATTCGCGTGGTGTGCCGGTGAGACGATTGCCGGGCGCTTGTGGCGGGTAGGATGCGGATGCGCACCGTGTTGGCGATGACAACGAACACTTCAACGTCTTCAGATCTGGGGCATCCGATCGGTGGCGGGCGTCTCAACGGCATCACGACCCGCTTGCTCGCCATGCAACTTGTATGCGACGCGGAGCATGGCGAAGAGTGTGCCGAGTACGGCAACAACAATTGCGGCAGGGACGAGTAGGCGTTTGAACGGAGCCTGATGCGTGATCATGATGTTTAGGCGTGACGCTCGAACCGACGGGGTCGGGACGGACGGCGACAGATTGCGCAAAACGGTCTGGCTTTCGTCAAAGAAAAACGAAAGTTGGCGACGCTCTGGAACCGGCAGCTTCAAGTTCGGCTTGCTCTTGCTCTGGTGATGGTTGTTGAGATGTTTGTTCCTGTAGTTGTTATTGACGTTACTGCTGACGTTTGTTCCTCTGGTCATTTCGATTTGCAGCACGGGCTCGTGCCGCCCACTTTAACTTGCGGTAGTGCTAGCAGGGAAAGCCGAAGATCGAGAGCACAATCCACGCTGGACCGAGAAGCAATGCAGCGGCGAGCAATCCAAGCAGCAGCCCAGACTTCAACTCCGCCGTTCCAGGCACACCATTTTGGATTGATCGCATGACTGTAAACACGAAGAAGGTGCCGGCCGCAGTGCGAACGCCCCACAGCCGCATACTCGGCCGGCTCTGCACCATTCGCTGGCCGACCGCCCAGGGGATGACAATCATCAGCAGCAGGCTATAGAGATCGCTGGTTTCAACGATAGCCGTAACGTAGGTGAACAGGCGCTGCATTGGGTCAAATGGCATGCTGGCCAGTGATCTGACACGTGGCTCACTGCGGTCGAAGCGCGCTGGACAGCGGCGGGGTATCCCGGCCGAAAAAACCAAGCACGTCTCGCGGCGTATCGAGGTCACCGATTGTCCTCGGCGGCCGAAATGACTCGAGCCAGAGTCGGGTGCATCCTTGTACGCGTTCCAAGGCTTGGTTCACTCGTGATGGCGTTGGACTTGGTGGGTGTCCGTAACTGGCGCGCAGCGCCTGGAACTCCCAGAACGCGGCGTTGTGCATAGCGTCCTCAGCGGCCTTATGATCTGCGCGGCACCGATGGGTGAGTGCCTGGTAATAGTGGCATGTTGGCTCGTACGGCTCGAGCTCCAGGGCGAGATCAAAGTACTCAAGAGCTCGCGCGTACTCTCCGCGCCAAAAGGAGTGATAGCCTTCTCCGTAGTACTCGTTGAAGCCGCCATCATTGTGGCTGGGCGTGAAGCGGAGTGTTTTCCGCCCTCGTTTGAGCATGTGGAGGACCGTCAGAGTACGGTCACGAACCTCTTCATTACTAGCGGCGAAATCGACGTACGTGCTGGCCGCCAGACGGAAGTCGGAGTATGCCCGCGCGCGGGCGTGCACTGACAGCAACAAATATCCCCTGCGAACCAGGAGTTCAGATGCTGTTTTCGGGGGATTAGGTCTCTTCATTGCTTCGATAATGCGAGCCCACTCTGCGCGGACGGCAGGAGGACTTCGGACGACGACCTCGGGAGGATGGCCGTAGTCATAGCCCGCAAAACTGGAGCGTTCGGATTGTCCCAAGACAGGGGTTGCTGTTAGGGCCACTGTCACAAAGACGTATTGCAGCAGCAGTCGATGTTTGCGCATTGTTGGCTCCGGGCTTCATTCGTCTTCAGGAGGAAAGAAGGAGTCAGGATCTCCCTCACCGTGGAGGTATTTGATGAGGTACTCAGCCTGCTCCGCGCGACTCATTGCATCCCATTTCGCTCGCGTGCGCCGGGATCGCACGAACTCCTTGGTTTCTTCAATCGTGGTGATCTCTGCTTCCAGTTCCCGCTTTCGCTGCTTTAGCATCGCGAGTTCCACGGTGACGTCACGAATGTCTCCACGAACAGTTTGTTCCCGTATTCGCAGGGCGGCAATGCGCTGCTCGACGCGTCGTTTCTCGGCTTCGAGATCCCGCAACTCGAGACTTCGCCGTCCAAACTCAGCATTAAGATTCTGCAAGTTCCGCGCGGCGTCCTGTACCTCTTCTTGGAGCTTCGCGAGTTCCAGGATCGATGCCCCATAGTCGATGTGTCTGTCCGCCAATGGCCTGCGCGCGCTATCGGTTGCGAATGCGTGCGTCACAGCGGCAAGGTTGAGTAGGTCGTACGCGAAAGGCTTGAGCGGCGGATGCTGACGATCGCCGGCGATCGAGGGCTGACCAGATTCGGCCAAGAGCACCGGAGGCCGGTTCTGTGCAGCTAAGGTGGCCGGACTTAGAACGACCAGAATGGCAACGAGAACAGCGCGTGTCGCAGTTCGTTGAATTCCAACACCAATCAATTGCTTAAGGAAATTGATCCAGCGGGATCCAGTAAAAGGCACCATTCTGATACCATCCTTTCGTCTCGGGATGCATACGCTCCTCCGCCCAGCCCTCCGTGAGTGAATAGAGGAGTTGCTTCGTTTTCGCGCTCTTGTTCAAGTAGGTGCGACGACGTTCGGGGCTGACGTCTCGAGCTTGTGGGCACCCTTCAACAAGGGAGTCACGGAACCGAATGAACTCGTCGAGAGCGTCTTGTTGGTGGCGTTTGCCGATTCGATCAAGCAGCCCGCACATCCGGGACGACGCGCGTTGTAGCGCGAATCGGCTGATATACAGCATCGTGCGTAGCTTCAATTCACACCCTGGTTGTATTTCGATCCAACCCCGCAGAACCGAATCTGAGGACTCAACGGGCAACGCATATACCTCGTACCACTGAGTGCCACACGAACTCAGGACGGGAAAGCATCGAGACTCGATGACGTTGATGCGAGGATGGATCTTGCCAACGCTTGTGGCTTGCTGGGGTTTGCGAGGGGTTTCCCGCAGATGGACTTCTTGCTTGGCATCGTTTTCGCCTGGAAACCACATCAACATGCGGTTGTCGGGCGACAACTGTACAAAATCTCGTTCTTGAGCCCAGATTCGCTCATCTTCGCTGCAGTAAGCGTGACGCCCGAGCGCCACCCATCCGTCCTTTGTTGGGTCAGAGTAGACGTAGAACACATCGAATGAGGAGGCGGTTGCATAACGACTGGGAAGCGCATCGGGCCGTATGACCAAAGAAATGCCACTGCGTATCGCGAGCAAGCGCCGAGGCAGCCCGTCCTTATCGGTTAAGCAGAGCGGGGAACCGCGGTCCAGTAATTCCAGGAAATCGGTAACCCGTTCAACTACCTGAGACTCCTGTTGAGCGCGCTCCGGCAAACTCTGCCCGAGCGCCCCTGCCATGACAAAGGCATGTAGGCTAGTGAAAACTAAGAGTTTCGTCACGATCTGTATCTCCTCGATCAGCGGCGTTGGGACATCTCCTAATCGTCCGTGCTATTCATTCCTCGCTCTCATTCGACCCAGGTCGGACTGCGCTAATCTGCTCGATTGGGTCATCGACAACGAGGAGGTCCCGTTCAATCTTGACTTTCGTGATCCCTTCCTGGAATTTGCGAAGCTCAATCAGGAGCTCGCTCGCTGCGCCGCCATGTGAGAACGTGTCGATGGCTGTGCGAAGCCCCTTTGGAAATAGCCAGCTACCTTGAAGACTGCGAGTGATCGCAGTCCGCGAAGCCGACTTCGAGAGAGCCTTTTCTCCTTCAAGAGCCGCGATTACGTTGTTGACCCTCTTGTAGTGTTCACCAACTTCCGTATCGCGGTAGGCATAACGAATCTGTTCTTGAAGATCTCGTTGGAGAACAGTCCGTATTGCTGCATGCTTGGGTCGAAACGTTTGGAAGGACCCATTTGACTCGGACAGTATGAATCCCGTTATCCTCGATTGACCATCCGTCAGCACTCGTCGATCAAGCCAGTCAAACACGTCACTTCGTTGAATCCAGCCGAGAGGCGTCCCCGTCGTTTCTCCGACGAGCAATGCGGCATCACGTGCTTCGTACACAACATAGGAACGCTCAGCATCGACTTTGCCGGCGAGATTTCGTCGCAGCTTCGCTTCATGAGCCTGATAATCCTCATCATGGGGATCAAGGCCATCCAATTCGGAGAGTTGCTCGCTGAGTGCTGTTCGTGCTTCGTCTGTCAACACGATGGTGACAGTGTCGCTCCGCGGGAGAACCTGCCAAGGAACATCATCAACGTATAACACGCCCTCGAAGACTGGCTTCGCGATTGCTTCCGGCTTCCGTGCTGTCGTTTCGCGTCGAAGCTGGGAAAGCGATTTACGCGAATTGACATGAACTCCCTCCCGTTCGCCGCGTTTGGATTCGTCAGTAGCAGATCGTGGCTTCGGCTCTTCGGAAGGCCGGCGTTCGTCAGGTGTGGGTCGCACACGCTGATCATAGCAAATAGTATGTAACATACGGCTTTACAAGCAGCTGACGTGATGGTGTGGATCATTCGTGGCGAAGAGCGGCGCTCGGCGCGATACTGCACGCTCTTAGCGCCGGGAAAAAGGACGCCAAGAGCGCAGCAAGCAGGCCAACGGAGACAATAAGAACGGGCAACCAGACTGGGTACAAAAAGAGGTGTGGCTGCAGTTCCAGCAGTTTTGAAAAGTCGGGGCTGTCCTTCAGCCTGCCTAGTAACCACTGGTTGGCAATGTTGGTCGCGAAGTACATCAGAATCGCAGCAAAAATCCCTCCGATGACAGTATTGATTAGCCCTTCAAGGAGGAAGATCACCAGGACGTTGATTCTTGATGCGCCAAGGGCTCGGAGAATTCCGATCTCCCGCGTCCGCCGTTCCACCGAAGCCAGAAGCGTATTGAAGATACTGCAAAGTGCAGCGACCAACGTGATCCCGCCAATGCAGGCGCCAACGAAAATCGCGTACTGCCTGAGCTCACGGACAGCGGTGACGTCATCGAGAACTGACTCCGTTGGATTGCCACGTTCCCGAAAGTGCTTGCGAAGCCGAATCAGGGACTGCACGCTGTCCACATGGATCCGCAGGTGAGGATAGGTGAGGGAATCGGACTCCACGTCATCGGCGATTACTTCCCACGCGTCCTGGACTCTGGCGAATCGAAACGTCGGATGGGCAACCCCATCATCCACAGCGTGCTCTGCCTCGTCATCTGGTGTGCATGTAGACTCCTCGACGGCCTCCTCTTCGAGTGAATCGCTGGGTTCAGCGGGACTTTCATCTAGGCCTTTTTCGGCGGCCAGGTCACGTTGCCAGCGTTCGGCCGCCGCCAAGATCTCGTACGGCACGTAAACGCACGAGTCTGGTGTCTCGTTCACAACACCCGTGATCGTCCCGTAGAGTGTGATCTCTTGGTCTTCCCATTCTGTGTCCATCGTTCTTAGGAACGAAATAGCGAGTTCAAGGCCGATCAGTTTGTCAGGTGGAAGATCCGAGAGTGTCTGCGCCCGATTAAGGGGAATCACGATCGAAAACTTGTCAAACCCCTCGAAGGGTCGCAGATTGGAACCCGTGACGAGTTCCAGGCGTTCAATCTCTGGATCATCTGCGACGCCCGAGCGAAGTGCTGCTGTAACGCTCTTACCTTGAGAGATCGCCAAGTCAGCAAAGTTGATGTCGTGATAGACGACATTGTGAATGTGGGCAATTGACCTCAAATGGTCACGATATTCCTTGGTGAAGGATTCATCGACAGATGACTCCGGATCGTCGTACACGAGTAGCGTGGTCAACGATGTTGTGCGTGTGTAATACGCCTCAAGGAACTTCGTTACTCCAAGGCTCAGCGAGACCAAGAGCCCGAAGAACAGGAGCCCGACAAGGATCGACACGGTATTGCTGAGCAAGGAGAACCTGGAGGCGGTAACGCCTTGTGTGGCCAAACTGAAGTGGTCGAGCGTACGCATGGTGCCTTCCTATGGTGAAGGGACGGGTGTGCCTTGTGCGGACCACTGGCGAGCAATCGTGCGGCCATCGATCTGGATGATTCGATCGCCATACGTCTCAGCGTCTTCCAGGTTGTGCGTCACCATGACCACGGTGATGCCGAGTTCACGATTCAGCTGCGCCAGATGATCAAGGACGACCGTACGACTTGCCTTGTCGAGATTACCGGTCGGTTCATCAGCGAGGATGACATCGGGCGACTTGACGACGGCACGGGCGATCGCAACGCGTTGACGTTCGCCGCCCGAGAGATCCGTAGGGCGAAACCGGGCGCGGTCCTTCAATCCAAGCCTGGTTAGCCATTCCGTGGCAGTTTTGCGCGCCTGCCCGAGCCCCTTGCCGGTCATTGTGAGTCCCAAGGCAACGTTGTCGAGTGCCGTCTTGTTGGGGAACAGATGGAACATCTGGAAGACGAAACCGACTCGCTCTCGACGAAAGCGGACCAGCCCATATCGACTGAGGGGCTTGCCTTCGAAACATAGCTGTCCGCTGGATGGTGTTTCCAAGCCGCCGAGCAGATGCAGCAAGGTGGACTTACCTTCACCGGATCGCCCCACGATGCTTACAAACTCTCCTCGATCGATTTCGAAGGAAACGTCTTTCAGCGCGACCACGCGTTTTGAATTTGCCCGCTGAAATCCGATCGGCGTGCCGCCCGAATCGTTGTACGTATGGCCGACGCCGGAGAGTGAGTAGAGTTGAGTACGTGCGCTCATCTTGTGACCTCTGAGCCCGCGTCAAGCCAGCTCTTCTTAACGACCATGATGTGGTATTCCTCATTCTTGAATGATCGCGCTCTGCCGATCCTTGAGATCCAACGGAGTTGATCCTCGATCGCTCTTGCAGCTCGATCGACGAATGGCTGATAGCCTTTCTTTGCGAGGAAACTAACTGTGTCACCGGGATACGCGCTAACGGCTCTTTTGATGTCCCGAAGATCGAGGAACTCCACGCGACAGTGGTCGAGGATCAGTGTGAAGCCTTCGTGCAGTCTAGGCAGGTTGCCTCGATCCGCATCCAAGGCCGCCTTTGCGGCGGCGAACGTGCGAAAAATGAGATCAATCTCGGCTTCCGAGAACATCATGTAGACGTCGACATCCCGGATGTCTCGAAAGGGTAGTAGATGAGTCGTTCCACCAAACGCTGCCAGATTGCACGCAATGAGCACAGACTCGGAATCGACAGCCGTGCTCAGGATCGGCCAAGGCAGGCCATCCGCAGGTCGATACGGAGGGAGTCCGTGCTCTTCGCCAAAGGCAACTCCCAAAACGCGCGCTATGTCTCCGTCGGCTTTGGGGTAGCACCATGCGCGGCCAGGCCATTCGACAACATGACGTTTGTCCACCCAGCCGCCCTTCTCGCCCGCGATCTCTCGATCCTGTAGATGCCAGACGTGCAATCGTTCCGAGTTCTCGTCGAAGACGAAGTACGGGACGTTTGGAATCATCCGTTTCCGAGGAGTACCGGCCGGAGTCCTGAGCATTACCTCGTCATGCCTGGCGATCACTTTCCGAGGCCGACTCCTGGCGAGCAGGACGTCCCCAATCCCGCGTACGGGCTCGGCGCGGCCTGTCGCGCAAGTCAAGCAGCAACAAACCATGACGGCGATTGGCGTGCTGCGCATCAGTCGGTCTCCAGCTTGATACGATTTAAGTCGTCAAGCGGCACAACGTAGATGCTGTGCGCTTCGTTGTAGTAACCTCGTGACCGCACAACGCGCAACAGCCAACGAAGCTGGCCAACGAGATTCGCAATGAGTCGTTTCATGCGACTATCGAGTTCACGTTTCATGAGAAAGTCCGGTGAACCTCCCGGAAACAAATCGACGGTACGTCGCACCTCATCGAGGTCCAAGAAGTCAACCTCGTTCTGCGTAAGGAAGCTACCGACGGCTTTGGGAAGTTCCTCGACAGGGACTCTGCCGGAGTCAACGATAGCTGAGAGTGCCGTGATGTTGGTGATGGTCTGGTCCAGTTCGGTCTCGCTGAAGATGACAAAGATGTCGAACTCTTCGATATGCGAATACTGAATGGGGAGAGGCCAGAAACCGCTTCCGTAGTGCCTCAAGTCACAAAGGACAAGCCAGTCAGCCGTCGCGGTCTCGGCTAGAATTGGCCAGGGCATTGCGCGTTCGACGTCATATTCCGGTAACGCGTACTCGGATCCGAGTCCGTCCTCCAGTGCCTGCGCCGCTCCGCTGTCGGGTGTGGGATAGACAAGTCGTCGGCTGTACCAGGAGAGACAGTCAGCCGCGTTCAGCCATCCGCCGTTACGATTGACGCAGTCGCGGTCTTGAAGTCTCCCGATCAACAGGTTTTCTCCTCGTTGTTCGAATACGAAGTAGGGCACTGATGGACGGGCAAGTCGCAGTGGATGGCCTTCCGCATCGTAGAGTGTGGTGTTCTCATCTTTTACAACGACCTTCCAAGGCACACGCCCGAACGTAACTACTCCGCCGATGCCCTTTCCCAGCATGCCTCGCGTTCCGCTCGTCTCGGCCAGGCGTCGCCTGATCTCCTCCGTTCGAGTTCCGCGCGCCCGTTCCAGGGGGTCCATTTCTGGTTCGCTGACATCCACGCGCGGAAGCGGTGCGCTCGGCGCTGGCTCGACACGCTCGATCGTTTCAGGCGGCGACCAAGATCCAGTCGATCTCGTGCGACGCGGGTGATAATCGCTGTCGCTGCATCCGGCCACGAGCATGAGCGCGAGAGCCGGAAGGCAGGCGGAACGGCGCGTGGCGCCAAGGCAATTCATGATCACCACACGGCTACGGTAGCAATTCCAAGGGCACCCACACGTACTCATGTTCCCAGCGTTTCGGATCGACCCAGATCTCGGTGAGAGCGTAAATCTTCTCCTTGTTGCGAGAGTTCTTGATCTTTACGGAGCGGACTCCACCGCGTAACGCCGATGTCTTTTCAGGTAGCGTTTCAGTCCTTTTCTCCAGCTCGCCACTTTTGCCTTCCGCTGCCAATCCTGCTACCGCTTTGTCGCCGGACGTGAGACCGAAAACGCCCTCGAGAAACTTCGGGGCGAGCTCTGCGACACGCTTGCCTTTACCGATGCTGTCTGATGCACCCATCAAGCGGGAGAGATCGCGAGCAAGCTTCCAGCGAGGTGTGTAGACGTGAATCTTGAGAGCCGCGTCGCTACCCGGCCTCACCTTGACCCATCCGGTTCGCACGAATCCGGACTCTTCAACCGCGGCACCGCGCGCAACAAGGAACTTGTGAAGCGTCCTCGCTGCCCGCCCGGTAGCGCCTAAACTATCCTCATAGGCCTCGCGCAATGAGACCCCTTCCCGACGCGCGGTTGCCAGCGATTCAGTCTCGCCTGGAACAATACGCAGACGCTCTTCTGCGTCAGCGACGATCTGCTTGGCCAAGTCCGTTGCGCTACTTAGCTGGCGTGCCTTTCCACCACTTGCGCTGGCAATCGCCTCGAACGACACTCTTGTCGCGCTGGAGTCACCACAGATAAGCGCGTCGACTTGCGTGTTCTTGCTCTTTGCGCTGGAACCCAGGTTGGCGAAGAGCTCTTCCTCGAGTTTCTTTGGCGGAGCGTCTCCGATGAGCACAATTCGGTTGATCGCTGCATCCGGAAGGTGCATCTCGTCGAGGGCATGCTGAACACCTTCAACAACGAGCTCTGGGATGTCATCTCCACCACCAGGAGCCAGACCGAGTAGGCCTTCATCGACGGAAGCTCGATCGGACGTGAGAGGTACAAAGACCTTCGTTGAGAATGCATCACCGGAATCGCGGTACGCAACCACTCCAAAGCGCAGGTTGATGTCGAGTTCGGATCGATCGCTGAGTTCCTTGATCCCCAGGCCATCTTCGAGCGTATCCATGATCTTCGTCGCGTGAGACTTGACTTCGTCGATGTACGGTCCCATCGAGCCGGTCGCATCGATCGCGAGGACCAAATTGATCTCTCCAACCCGAGCCGCTCGTTGTTGCCGTTCGCGCGGCGTGAGTTTCTGGCCGTATCGATCGCGTTCTCCCTGATCGCCACCGAGGATGTAACCGATCCGATAGAACTGTCCGGAGTCATCCTTTTCCATCACGGGAAAGATGATGTCACCGTACTTGCCTGTCACGTAGCCGGCGTCGTTCTGTTCGGCGATGGCCCTCGAGGCGTCGCCCGACTTGGCGTCCACAAGTGTCTTCCAGACGTAGATCTTTGCAACTTCGGGGGAGATCGAGTCCTTGTTGAGAAACAGCATCTCGTTACTATTCCAGACCAGACAAAATGCCTTGGGAACGTAGCCCGTAGGGCCGTCTTCGAAGGGATCGACGCCTACTCGATAGAAGTCTCCATCGCCTTCGTGGAAGAGAAACAACCGATCGTAAAGCCCGAGCGACCGAACTGCCTTCGCACCCTCGGCTGGCTTCTCGAACATTGCCGCACTATTGCGTGTGATCAACACACGCTTGGGAACGCCAGCTTCGTCCACCAAGCACTCAACCGGCCGCTTCTTTACAGCGTCGAGTTCCTCGAGAAAGTCCTCCAATTCCTTATCACTGCGAAGCTGGGCAAAAGCTTGCGAGCCAGTGACCAGCAGCAGAAGAGTCAACACGTGGAACCACTTCGACGAGCACCTGAACATTTCTGGCTCCTTTAGGAACGGGAGAACGGCTTGGCAAGACGTGCGCTAGCTCTCGCTGGAGCACGACTCCGCAGAATTTTCTTTGGATTCCTCGATCGGCAGGTATAATCAGCCTGGTGCTACTCTACTGAACGCCATCTGCGCCGAATCTGAATCAGTTGGGACGGAGATTTCCAGAAAATATTTCGTCGGAGATGAGGACCATGGTAGGAGCTGGAGAGTCGAGTGGAGGTGGATCGGTCACTCTCGACTTGGCGGCGTTACGCAACAGCGACCCCAATGCGGAACAGGCGATATACTCGCGCTACCGCGAGGCTCTTGCGGCTCACTCTCGTAAGTGGGTCACCGAGGCAATGCGTCGCGTTGTGGACGAAGAGGATCTCGCGCAAGAGACGCTGTGGGGCTGCTTGAAGGCGATTCGTGAAAATCGCTCAAAGTGGGTAACGACGCGTAGTCAGCTGTGGCGGTGTCTCGTGACGGCAGCCAGAAATCGAGCCTTCGACCTACAAAAGAGGCTTGGCCGCAAGAAACGCGGTGGTGACATGGTTCGAGGCGAATCGGCGTTTATTGGAGGAGAGGGATCGGATGCGATGGGCGGAATCGAACGTGCTCCCGATCCTGCAGTTCCAGTTGAACGTATTTGCATGGAAACCGAGTCGGTCCATCGACTGCTATCGTCTCTCAGGGAAGAAGTGCGTCAGGTCGCCCTGCTGAAACAGCAGGGTTACAGCAATCATGAGATCGCCAGTCGTCTTGGGGTTGCAGTAGTGACTGTAAGCCGGCGGCTGACGATCATCCGTACGAAATGGAAAGAGATCGCCGAATAGCTCCCGACGACGATGGATCGCTGCTTGATCGCATCGATCAGGTGTGCGAGCGATTTGAAGAAGCGTGGCGCCGCGCAGATTCACGCCCCTCCCTGTCCGAACATTTGAGCGGTTGGACGGGCGTCGAACGTCGGTCTTTGTTCGGGCATCTTCTGGAACTTGAGCTTGAGATCCGGCTCCGCCGAGATGAGCTGCCGGACGTTGAGGAGTACGCGAACCAATTCCCTGATTACGTTGAGCTAATCAGAGAGAAATGGAATCAACAGTGGGGATTCCTGACTGACGAGACAGGAGACGATACCGAATCGACGATTGTTGGGAGTGGGAGCAACAAACCGACTTCGCTCGGTAAGTATCGCGTCAGTCGCAAACTGGGGGCTGGGTCCTTCGGCACGGTCTATCTCGCCTACGATGAGGAGCTTGAGAGGCACGTTGCCATCAAGGTTCCCAAACGCACCGGGACCGCAACCCAGATCAGACGCCTGAGGTCCGAGGCGCGAAAGTCTGCGGCCCTTAACCACCGTTCCATCGTTGGCGTCATCGACGTTGATGATAGCGATGATGACCGACCGTTTATCGTGATGCAGTACGTTGCGGGCTGTTCACTGAAAAAGCTGATTTCGAAGGAGCGGTTGAGTTGGGCCACGTCAGCGCAGGTTGTGATAGAAATCGCTGGTGCGCTCGAGCACGCTCACGCAAAGGGATTCGTTCATCGGGACCTCAAGCCGGCAAACATCCTCATCGATGAACAGTGGCACCCGTTCATTGCCGACTTTGGCCTCGCCTTCCATGTTGATGAGGGATTTGCCCAAGCGGGTGAAATTGCAGGTTCGCTGCAGTACATGGCACCAGAACAGGTGCGAGGCGAGACGCACGAGATCGGGCCAGCCACTGATGTCTGGGCTCTCTGCGTGATCTTCTACGAATTGTTAACCGGGAAAAGACCGTTCGATGGAAGCGACCCCGACCAACTCGTTGCCTCCATACTCACGGACGAAGTCACGGAGTCAGACCTCGCGCATTGCCACGTGCCGGACTCGATTCGCGCCGTGTGTGTCAAGGGACTCTCTCGCCAGCCTAGCCACAGGTTCGAGTCGGCACAAGAGCTCTCCAATGCGGTTCAGGCTGCCCGCGACTGGGAGACACAGGACAAATCGAGACGAATTCAGCGCGTGCTCCAGAGATCCCTCTTGGCTGGGATCGCTGTCGGCGTGGTTTGTTGGATCGCATTATGGTCCAACCGGGAGATCACCAACAGAGTCGTTGAGCGCGAGCGACTTGCCGACCAAGCACTATCGCAGCTCCTGGAGTCAACGATTGACGAGATTCCTTCCAGGGTTGAAGAGATACAAAAATTCCTGGATCTCGTGAAACCGCGACTTACGGAGCTTACTTCATCGACGTCCGCAGGGGAGCAATTACGGGCTAGTCTGTCACTGCTTCCAACCGACGCCAGCCAAGTCGAATCTCTATACGAACGACTCTTGGACTCGAGCGAAGAACAGTTCCCCCTTCTGTTGAGTGCACTGCACCGTCATGATCGGCAGCTTCCTGAGCGATTGGCACGCGAGCTGGAACTCCACGCCCAGATTCAGAAAGATGTGGAACCACCAGCGCTGGAAGTAATCGCGCAGTCCCAAGGGCTCGCGACGCGCGGTTCTGTTTTTTGCCAAACAATGCCCTTGGCTGTGTTTCCTGACATTTCGCGCGAACTTGCCAAATCGGGGTTCGGGCCAATTCGATTTCGGCCGTTCTCACGCGCGGGTACGACACTGGTCGCCGCGATTTGGTCCAGGAGCAATCACGAGGTGAAATGGCTCCAGGGCCTTCGCGCAGATGAGGTCGTCCGTGAGGACGAACGTATGCGTGACTCGGGCTGGGAGCCGATCGACGTTGCCTGTTACGAGGACGAACAGGGGCGTGATCGATACTGTGGACTGTGGAGACAAGCGTCCGCGAACAGCCGACGACATGTCGTACTCGCAATTGGAGAATCCGTCTATCCAAACGATGCGGCCGAGCCATCGCTTGGTGACCGCCAGCGACTCGTCACGATGCAAAGTTCGTTTGGCGCAAGTGGAGTCCGGAAACTGTGCGGCGTGGCCGACGTTCGTGACGGAGAAACAGAGTGTCTCTTGCTGCGGGACGAAACCTATCCCGACTTCTATGAATGGCTCCCGCGGCTGCAGACCGAAACCACAATCAGGAGGCTCACTGGCGTCCCACCCGTTACAACACAGATGAAACGGCGGTTGGGACTGATCAATCACGTGCTTTCGGCTGGGTCCAACGCGCCGACGCTTCTGATGCATAAGGCGCACGCGGGCTTCTACCTTGGTGAGGAGCATGAAGCGATCAAAGCCGTGTCGCACGTGATTGACGAGTACCCGGATCATCGGTTCAACGGCTACTCGTTACGTGCCAGAGCTCATGCGCGACTCGGGATGAGTAGGCAAGCGCAGAAAGATCTCGAGAAGTGCCTGGCAGAGAGACTCTCTACGGACTCACCTAGTTTTCGACGGGACGCGTATGATGCGTGGCTCACAACGCTCGTGTCCGCACAGATCGGCGACACCGCCGAAACTTTGCAAGAGTTGGAGCAGGTTGTGGAGTCGCACGCCGGAGAACCAGAGTTTCTGATCTACGCAGCCTGCGTCTACGCAGAGATGAGCACGATCAGCCCAAAGGATGGAGATGGGAGCTCATCGGAGTATGCGACTCGAGCATTGGCGCTTCTTCGTTTAGCAATCGAGCACGGGTTTACGTACTACGATCGGCTGAAGATCCTTCCAGAGCTGGCGCCACTTCGCAAGGACCCGGACTTCTGGAGCTTGATTCCCGATCGAGCGATGCCGGGCTACGGTGGTCTCTGGGAGAAGAGTAAGTGGTATGAGTCAACTCACCTGTTTGGCATGACCCCAGACCACCATCTAACGCGGGCGCATAGCTTGGCAGCGCAGGGATTCCTGCCAAGAGCACTGTCTGTTCTGGAGATCGGCGACCAAAGACCGTTGGTAACGGCGTCCGTCTGGCATCGCTTGCAGGACGACGCAATTCCACGCCTGGTTCGTGCGGCGATTGCGCTGATCCATTTGGATCAGGCGAACAAAGTGTGGCCGCTGCTCAAAGGTTCCCGAGATTCTCGCCTGAGAACGTTATTCATAAACCGGCTAGCGACGGCTGGAGTCCCACCGGAAACGATCGGAGCGCGACTGGCCAACGAGACCGATCCGATGATCAGGCAGGGACTGATTCTTAGCCTTGGCGAATACTCATCCGAACAACTAGCGCCAACTGTGAAGCAGACGGTGATTAATGGACTACGGAACCAGTACAAGAACGACCCGCACGCGGGAGTGCATGGAGCGTGTGGCTGGCTCCTGCGGCAGTGGGGTCAAGACGCTTCTGTCGCAGAGATGGACAAGGACGGTTCAACGGGCAGCATTGTTGCTGGGCGCGATTGGTATATGACTAGGGGCGGGCAAACGATGACCATCGTTCGCAAACCGGATGCTGTCTGGGCAAGCGGCCCCAGAGGTCCGGATCAGCCCCCAGTGGTCGTCGAAAACTTAATACAGGCCAAGGTCGACCATGATTTTGCGATCGCAACGACGGAAGTCACTCTAAAGCAGTTTCAGCGTTTTGACGAATCGTTCCGTCAAGCGACAGAGGCGAATGCTCCCGTTGTCGGGATCACGTGGTTCCGCGCAGCCGAGTATTGTAACTGGCTCAGCCGAGAGAACGGAACGCCCGAGTTCTATCATTTCGTTCATGATGGCGAAGCGCAAACCGTTCGCCTCCCACTGACGGGAGTCCGCTACGGAGGGTATCGCTTACCCACGGAACTGGAATGGGAACTGGCTTGCCGTGCAGGTATCTTCACGAATCCGTTCTCCGGTGCGGGCAGAAACTTGATAGACAAGTACTCTTGGCATGCTGGAAATGCCAAGGGCAGGGTTCGCCCGGTCGGGCTCCTCAAGCCGAATGGTTGGGGCATCTTCGACGGCTTGGGGAATTGTCTGGAGTACTGCCAAAATCGGTACGACGGTTACAGGCTGGACCGGCGCAATCGTGAGATCACACTACGCTCGTCATGGGTTGCGACCGAAGAGGACCAGCGCGCCGTGCGCGGCGCTAGCGCGGCACTGCTGCCGAGTGAGCATCGCATGGGCTTTCGAGTCGGCTTCTTGCCCAACGCGCCACGCCCTGACCAAGGTTTTCGCGTCGCGAGGACGCTCAACTAAACGAACGGCGCACGAGTCGAAGTTGCCGTGCCAGGTCGGTGCTCTCCATCATGGTCAACCGTTGTCGAGCACGCACAAGCCCAGTTACTCCGAGGAAGTTCGGCAAGCAACCAACACAGCTCCAGACGTGCCGCGAACCTGGCCGCATTTGAAAGAACGGAATGTCACCCCTCCTGAGCGAGGCGACCTCAAGTGGAACGGACCGTAACAAGTGGGGACGTTGTCTGGCGTCACTCTCGAGAGTTCCAGAGAATCGGGAATCATCGCCCTCTGCGTCCCGCAGAATCTCGTCGTAAACCCTGCTATCTCGCAGGATGAGTCGCACGCGAGTGTCCTCAAAGGCCGACAGGGGGCCGCTGTCAGTCATGAGTTCCTGCCGACAACCTACGAGAAGTCGGTACGTCTCAGCAAACTGGTCGCAGAAGACTTCGCTGAATCTCGTCAACTCAACGCGTTCACCGTTGAGAGTTGGGAGGTGTTGACCAGCGAACCTGCGGCGCTGGTCTGACTCGAAGAGGGGACTGAGATCTCCCATTCCATTCTGTGCTCCCATCCCGCTGATATCTTGTCCTTCGGAGAGAGACGAACGGGGCAGCAAAGCCACACGTTCGACAGAATTTTGCAGGGCCTGTACCACGGTGATTTCGTTCTGTTTCTCGATGAAGTCTTCCAACCGCGGCTGGAACAACGCCTCAAGGTCAACGAGCGCCGGGTGTTCCCCGCATGCGATCACGTTTTGGCAGTGGCAATCCGTAGCCTGCAGGACCTGGAGGAGCGCCAGGTTCACAGCCATGCGGCGGTAGAATCGGGAAACCTCCTCTTCACTCGCGCACGTCTCGTTCCGCAGGAACTCCATCCAGCCGTAGTTTTCGCCGCACGCGACAAGGCGCGGAGAACGGAGTGGAGGATGCGTGCCAACCTCATTCAGCCACTGCTGAAGCGTTTGAAACTGCACTTCAGCGGCAAGTGATCGCGGCTTGTAAACCAAGTGGCAACCGGACGCGAACGTCAATGCCAACACGGCGCGTCCATCAGCATGACGATCTCCCATCTGTTCGATCGCTTGCAAGCAGTCTTCGGGTGGGAGGCGGAACACGCGCACGATTAGCCCCCAGTCGTTATGAAGGCGAGAGCAGAGTTCTGCCAAAGAGTCTCGCCACTGTCGAACGAACGTGTCTAGCCCGGTCGCACGCGTTGCCTGACTGCTTTTCGTCAGTGCTGGACGTAAGCTTGGGAGGGCTAATCGCAGTGGAATTGGATGTGCAACGGGGCGACATGAGCACGACTGCTGCAGTTTGCTTAGATGGGCGTTGAGGTCGCTGAGGGCTTGAAGGGTTGGCGGCAGTTGGGTCGGTTGCATTTCCAACTCCCATGGACGAGGAGCGGGGTGGATCCCGAGGGGTGTGACAAGGAGGGCGCGCACGCTGAGCGCAAAGCAGAAACAGGTGGGGCACTCGAGCGGCCCGCGGTGGAATGCGGAATCCGCATCACTCAAGAGACGTCAGAGAAGAAACAGAGACTCTTGCCCGCGGTGCAAGAGTCCACTGGTCGATGACTCGGTCTAGAAGAAACCTGGGTTTACCGCCGGCCTCACAAGAGTCCGAGGTAAATCAAGTACGGCTCAATGCCCGGATATGCCAAGACAATCTCGGCGACGGGCATGAGCCCCAAGAGCATTTCGATGAATTCCCAAATCGGGTCCTCAACAGGAGGGGGAACAAAAGTCGAAGGGTCCATTGAAGTCTCCTCAATAGAGAAGGATCACTAAACAGGAGTCCAACCGTTGGACTCCGTAGCGCGATTGTCTGAGGTTTGAGATTCCTCGGAACACTTCGTGCTCACCTTCATCTGTGCTACAAGTGAGGTAGCATCGCTACGATTTAGGAAGCAATTGGAATGGAGCCCAAGTACCCTTCGCTCTGCGCAATGGGTTGAACAACGGTATCCGTCTGGTGAGCGGCAGGCTTGGCGCCCGTGGTAGGCTCGGGGGTAGATTCCTTGGCAACCATGGGAGGCGACGATGGCACGTGACTTGGCTCTGGAACGGGCTTGGCGGGGCCGCATTCGGCGGCAGGCGAAGAGCGGCCTGACCATCCGGACGTTCTGCGAGCGGGAGAGCCTGGCGGCTCACCAGTTCACCTGGTGGAAACGGGAGCTCAGGCAGCGAGACGGGCAGCGACCAGTGAAGACGTCGGCCAAGAAGGCCTGCCCGGAGAATTGCAGCAACCGGCAGTTCCTGGCGGTTGAGGTTGCCAGCGGCAGCTCGCCAGGTGCACCGATCGAGATCATTCTCGACGCACCGCCGCGGATCGTCGTCTCGACGGGATTCGATCCGCAACTGTTGCGGGATATCTTGCGCACTCTGGGGATCGCGTCGTGCTGAGCATCTCTCCGGCGGTGAAGATTTTCCTGTATGCCGAGCCGGCCGACCTGCGGCGCGGCTATGACGGCCTGGCCTCGCTGGTCACCGACGCGTTGGGCGAGGACCCGCTGGTGGTTAGCCGCAAGCGGTTGCGCATCGATCCGTACGCCTATCTCTGCGACGTTCTCACGGACCTGCCGACGACCACTGGTCACGATCACTTGGCGGAGCTCTCGCCGGACCGCTTTACCGCCAGCCATCCCAAGCACCGGCTGGAGCATCGGGAACGAGAAGCCAGCCAAGCGAAAGCCCGCCGTAAGGACCGTCGTGCCCGCCGGCGTCAGCTGGCCCGAGTCCAATCCAATTCAAAGCTAAAATAACCCGTCGCGCCTCCCACTTCATGCTGATTCTCGGCCAACAACCTAGCCCGCACTTCGTCGGACGGTTACACCTTTGCGAATTAGTGTCGATCGCATAAGACGGGCGGGCTTTCGGTTTTGAAGCGTTGGGGCGGGCTTGAGGCAGCAGTAATCCGGACACTCTGCGTGGGATACCTGGCCAGCCAGAGTGGCGCGGAGTCGGACCGATTAGATGAGACCTCGCCGAGGTCGACGTCGACTCTCAGAACCCAAGTGAGTATGCTTAAGCAACGCGATAGCCTTGTTGGTGGCGGCAACGCTCCATCCCGCTGCAGATATTTCGTCACGATTACACAGGACAGCTTAGCCGAGTCGGCCCTCGAAACTCAGCCTCACATATTGGACATCTTTGACGACTGCCGCCACATTGCTTGCTTGGCGCGCGAAAACTTCGCTTGGTTGACCGTGGCTGCTGGCGTGAGTAGCACAAGGCAATACTGATGTCAGTCTACTTTACTAGCTTCGACGAAACTGGACACATCAGAGCGTTGTGTGGTTTCAAAGGAGTATTTGTTCCGACTGCAAGAATCTCGGACATCCGTTGCCCCGCCGCAGTTGTGCTCGTTGATGAATCAACAACGGCCGAAGCTCGATTAGTCGCACTCGCCGACTTGATAAAGTGCGATAGTTTTGGGGAGGAGCTAGGAGAAGAACTAGATCATTTTCGTTGCGTAGCCAACTCACGTGCGGCGGCACTGATGTGGCTCATGAATCCATTGATCCGTTGGTCTCACTTGCGGGGCATCCACCAACTGGTCGCAGGCAAGCCGAACCGAAGTCTGGCTATGCTGCCCATCAAGTACAGTCTGCACTGCCTGTCCTACATGTGGCGGGCGTATCCAATCGTTGAAGCTTCTTATTTGCTACGCGCCAACAACGATTCTCGTCGCAGGGCGACTGGATGGGACATGCAGGCAGGTGTGATTCACGAATGCATTGCACTGCTGCGTACGCGCGTGCGTTGTGAACACGAAATGCTTGGGAAACTCATCGACCAATGTTACCTGTTTCCGAGATCAGACTACCGTGAACTAATCGGTTCAGCGCAGGTGACAGACCGGCCAGCGTTTATTCCTCAGCTCCTTGCACGTCACGCGGACCTCCTGTCGCCACGCCTAATTCGCCAGTTTGCACGAGCGACCTTCTATTACGTACGCGGGAACTTGTTACGGACGGGCAGTAACCGCGCACGTAGCGTGCGTCACGGCACGAACAACGAATACGGAGAGCGATCACGACCGCTGCGACTACCGCAAATCATGGCGGCTGACGTTTCTGTCGATCCGGCCGTGTTGCGCTACAGTTTGCCCAAGACATCACGAGCCAACGGAAATGAGATCACTCCGGCTGGGAAGCTACTGGCTGACGTATGGTGGTATATTCTTCAAATATGCTCGGAAATGGTTTTCTATTCTGCACATGGAATCGAGCCTGAGAGAGTGTTTCAACGACAGAGAAACCTCTTGAGGTTTCATCAGAAATGGAAAGTCGACGAAGAACTGGCGAGAACCAATGGCGGAGAGTTCTTAGTAAACCTGCTGGTGAACACGTCACAACGGTTTCGTCGCTCCCTAAGCGAATCGCGTTCCACCTTTATGCGCGTACAGTCGCGAAGCGTCTTTGACCTTGCAATCGCTTCGTGGGACGACAACGCTGAACCTTTGAAGAAGCTATACGACGCAAGAGCAACCGGAGCAGGTGAGCAGCGTCAGTTCGCACGTTGCGTCGCGTTGGTCGCCAACGGAAGTTACATTCACATATAGGTGACGCACATGCACTTTACACAACTGGTACCGCTTTTGGTGACGACCGGAGAAGTAGCGCAAGCGCGAAGACAAATTCGCAATCAACTTGAATCACTAGGGGAGACGCACGTGCTCTTTCCCTTTCTTAATCAACCAACGCTGGTCGCGATCTGGCCGGAGACTGCGGAAGTAGATAGTTTCATAGGTGCGTTTACCGGCCCACAAACAAGTGTCGTTGCGATCCCACGAGACGAAGTGCTGTATTATCAGTCTGTGTCTGCGATCAATGACATCCTGAAGGAGCAGCGCGCCGACTTCGTATTCGAGCTACCGGCCATTGTCGTCGTTCTAAAGGATCGACAGGGGGGCGTTGTGTTGCCGATTGCACCTCTTGCAGACAATGACGCGATCACAACTCTCGTCGTGAATGTGCTTCAGATCCTGGAAGCGAGGGGCGACTCGATGAAGGGCATTGAGAACGAGCTTGACAGGATCTGCCTTGATTCAAAAGCGCGTTCCATTTCAAGGTCGATGGCGAAAAGAATTCAAGAGACCTTGTTCGATACGGTGGTGTCCCCGTTAACCGATAGCGTGTCAGATACGGAGCGAATGCATCATGAGAACCGCCCCACGCGAGTTGCAGCCGAACAAACATCCTGTAACGATGGTCACGACGATCAAATGGTGTTTCGCTTCGAGGATGGGAGATGGGAGGTCGTCTTCCATGGAAAGGCAATATACCCACAAGACCTGAAAGGCCTTCACTACCTTCGAAAGCTGATCGCGTGCCCCGGTCGTTGTCAACATGTGATTGACATGATCCACGAAGGTCGTGGAGGCGACGACGCGAAGACAGCGATTACGGGACAGATGCTAGGTGTGGGCAGCTTAAACGTCGCTAGGCTGCCTGTGGGAGACGTGACTGACCTCGCAGCAATCAGGAAATACAAAGAACACGTTGGCGAGATGGACGAAGAGATTCTCCGTGCTGAAGTGCGCGGCGAGGCGTTGAGAGCCGCGGAGTTGAAGGAAAGAAAGGCCGAACTGCTCCGGTACTTGGCGATGGCCGAGAGTCAAAGTAAGAAGAACCCGGAGGTTGAAAAGGCCCGCAAGAGTGTATTTCGCTGCGTCGAGGGCGCCATCGCTCGAATCGAAACCCTTGACCCACAATTTGGAAGGCACCTCAGGAATTCAATTACCACCGGCTATCGATGTAGCTATGAACCGGAAGAGCAAGTAGATTGGCGGACCTAAAGCGGATGCTGCATTTCGAGCGTAAGCCCTGTCAGCAATCATGGCCCACCACATGTGCTGCTCAATCGCCGCCCAGCTCAATCCTCTCAATCTCATCGAACGTCAGAATGTCGCGAGTCCGGTCATACAACTTTGTTGTCCTGGGACTGCTGTGCGCAGCAATCAGCTGGGCGTTCTCGAGCGTGCCGCCGGAGTTCAGGTAACACGTGATCCCGGTTGCTCGAAACGTATGACAACAGATTTCTGGGGAAAGTCCAGCGTGGCGGGCACGGCGCTTGATCATCGCCCAGGCATCGCGGCGATCCAGGCGCCGTGCGGTGATTTCGCCGTGACGCCCAATGGAGCGGAACAGGGGAGTGCCCTTAGCGCTTGCCAGTTCTGCCGCGGTAACGTAGGCATCAACATACGCGACGGCGTCGTGGTGCGCTGGTACTTCGTGATGCTTGCCGTTTTTCTCCCGGAGGCGGAGCCACATCGCGCGGCCGGCAGCGTCGCGATGGAAATCTTCTGTGTCCATGCCAAGGACCGCCGAAATACGAGCGAAGCTAAAGATCATCGTCCCAATGAGGGCGCGGTCACGTAGGCCCGCGAGCGTGTTCATAGGAATCGAGTCAAGCAGTCGCTTGGCCTGGGGCCCTTCAAGGACTGGAGTCTTACCCTTCGTTACGACGTGTTTCGGTCCGCGAACGGCTGCGGCGGGATTGACCGGCACGATGTGGCCGGTGACAAGGTGATCGAACAGCATCTTGATCGCGGACAAATGCTGCTTGATGCTCGGATCGGAGAGTGGGCGACCGATCGTTGATCCACTTCGGACAACAGGGCAACGCTCCTCAACGTAGCGGGCAATCATGAGAGAGTTGATCTGAGAAAGTTCGAGTCCGAGTGATTCGCACCACAGGCAAAACCGCTCGATCGCATGCGCATAGGCCTGGCGCGTATTGCGATTACGGATCGTAGAGCAAAGAAAGTCAAGGAGCCGGTACTGCGCGTCGTCGCCAGCGGCGAGAAAGAGCGCAGGCATGCGCGGAAAGACGCCGGCAAGTTGGTGCGTTTGCGAAGGGCCGATGAGAGATCGCTTCGAGGAGCCCGACATAATGTCCTTTATGACAGAGTATCGCAACGTAGGCTCTTGCGCAAATTTTTGCGTGCCATACTGCCGCAAGTGGCTTTCTACAGAGCAAAAGTAGTGGCCAATCCAGGAGACGAGAAGTCTAAAAGTCTAATACTCCAGTTGGCCTCACTCGGTCGTGAAACGACCAATCAGAGCGGGGGACTCATCCGTGTCCATCGAGTCGATGCGCCAGCCGATTGCTTGGACTTCGCGCAACTTTGCTGGTAGCCTTGCCGCAACACGGCGATGTCAGATGCTCGGAACATCAAAGGCGCGACCACGATCCGAACGTACGAGGAGCTCCAGTCGTACGTGCGTGCGTTTGCTGAAGGGCACCTGAACCTCTTGATCGTTGTGGGCTCAGGGGGAATCGGAAAGAGTCGATCCGTACGAGACGCGCTTAACGGCAGAGAAGTCTGTTGGATTGAAGGGAACGCCTCACCACTCGGGATGTATATGCGACTCTTCAAGCAACCGTCGGACATCGTCGTAATCGATGACGTGGACTCGCTTTATCGGGAACGAAATGGCGTCCGGCTCTTAAAAAGCCTCTGCCAAACAGAGGATGAGAAACGGATTGCTTGGTACACCGCGGCGCCCCCGCTACGCCTGGAAAACGTGCCGCACGAATACACAACGCCCTGCCGAGCTGTAATCGTGTCCAACGACTGGGAAACACTGAACCGCAATGTCGAAGCCGTGCAGGATCGAGGACACCTGCTCGTGTTTGAACCAACGCCCTATGAAGTCCACGATCACGTCGCCAACTGGTTTGAGGACGGTGAGATTCTCAATTGGATGGAGTCGCGGCTGCACGCCATTGGCCGACCGTCTATCCGGCACTATCTACGCGCCGCCGAACTCAAACGGGCCGGCATGGACTGGACGAGAGCTGTCACGACCGACTCGGAGCAGCACCCACGGGCGCGATTGGTCCAAACACTGGTGCTCGACGAAACGTTTGCAAACGAGCAACAGCGGATCGAGGAGTTCGTGCGCCTCGGAGGGGGATGCCGCGCAACGTATTTCAATTGGAAGCGGCGATTGGGGCTCACAGGGAGTATTGGCTGCGACGGTTGAGCGGTGCCCCCGTGCCAGTGTTTCAGCTCTCTTCGTCCACTACTTGGGTCAACTCGCCCAGGGCCAGTAGGGCAACTAAACTATGGAGTTGGACGTACAGAGGAGCTTCGGATCAGATACGCAGAGGCACTAATCACGAATCTTGCAGCAGCGCTCAAGGAAGAAATATGCCGTTTAGCCCGGAAGGAGATCAAGGCACAAACGAAATCGACGACACAGGCGGTGGCGCGATACCGGCGCGAAATCGCCGCGCTCAAGCGCCAGGTACGCGAGCAGGAGAAGAAGATCGCTTTCTTGAGCGCCCAGGAACGCAAGCGGCTTGAGCAACCTGAACCCATTACCGAGAGGACGGAAGGGTCCCGATTCTCGGCGCGATCGGTCAAGGCCCAACGGAGAAGAACAGGATTGTCCGCCTCTGACTACGCCAAACTGGTCGGCGTGTCGCCATTGACGATCTACAACTGGGAGCTTGGCAAGTCCCGTCCGAGAAAGGAGCAGCTCGCGGCACTGGTCGCGATCCGTGGGATCGGAAAGCGGGAAGCCCAGGTGAAGCTTGAATTGCTCGAGGCCGATGCGGCTCGCGGAGCGAAAAGTCACCAGAGGACGCGACGCAAGAAGTGATCAGTACACGGTGGTCACCCCGTTCTCGTGATCGCGAGCGATCAGCCGTTTTGGGGCGAACTCACCAGCGTTGATCCGAGCAACAAGCGGCGTTCGTGGCTTCGGCACGCGACAGGCGGTGTGCATTTACCCAACGAGCCACTTCACAATCAGACCGAACACGGCTGCCTGACCAACCATCAGCGGAATCATCCACTTCAGGATGCGGATTTCGAGTTCCTTAAGGTCGGCTTTCGTTGCAACATTCGAGAGGTCAATCTCTTGAATAGCGTCGGTGATCGCCTCGGCCTGGTCAGCCGTGAACCCGCGTTCCGTTAGAAGCCCTACGAGCCGATGGGTGTCAGGGAGAACTACCACGGGAGCATGAGGTATAACCGAAAGTTGTGGATGAGGGCTTGAAAAGGGCGGCGTACTTTGGGTGAAATTTGTTCGTCAAAAACACTCAACCCAAGGAGTACGCCACCATGCAGGAAGGTACCACAACGACCGTCG
>JAUIGN010000089.1 GCA_030430075.1 bacterium | reverse complement strand
GCTTAGGTTTGGCCACATTTCTTGTACTTTGTTTTTGCAACGTCGTATCCGATGACCATGGGGAGTAGTTCCTTCCATCCTTCCCAGATGACTTGCCAACCCGGTGGGTGATCGTTTTTTCGATTTTGATGGCCGCCGAGGCGAGCTAGGGCATAGTAGAACTCGTGCACCGTCCAATCCCGATGAATCTTCTTATGTCGCCACAGACTGAGCACTTCGACGTAAGAACTGCCGATGACCGTGGTGGCCTTGCGGGTCTTAGCATCTTCGCGACGGCTGGCTTGCCGCAGTTGAAGCAGTGTCAACGTGACGACCGACAGAAGGGCGATGGCGGGCTGAAGACGATCCTCACTGGTAAATTGAAGAGCCTCGGTCCGGCAGCCGGTTTTCATGCCTTTGTGGTATTCTTCGATGATCCAGCGGCATTCGTACCACCCAACTACTTGGTAGGCCGCCTCGAAACTTTCCACGGGTTCATTCGTAAGCAAGATCCATTCCAAACGCTCTTGCCCCGGAGGCGGATCGATCTCCCACACGCGGACGATCCAGACTTGCATCGGGGGACTGTTTTTGCGTGCCTTGGAAGGATGGATCTGGACGGGTGCAAAGGCGACCGCCATTTGGGCGTCTCGCTTCTTACGCATCACCCGTTTCTTTTTCCCTTTGCGGCGCGGGCTTCG
Source organism: bacterium (assembly GCA_030430075.1). Lineage (GTDB taxonomy): Bacteria > Planctomycetota > Planctomycetia > Pirellulales > Pirellulaceae > ARS98. The sequence goes on along the minus strand of JAUIGN010000089.1, from coordinate 11,272 downwards.
CATTTCCGATTTAGACGTGACTTGCAACGTCCACGTACCCACCTGCGGAAGCGTGCTCGCGAACTCGCGCAGTTTGCGAGGTTCGCTGGTTTGCGACGGACCATGACCAACCAGCAGGCAACGATCGTTGGAGGAACGAATCACAAAGCGTCTGCCGCTGTCCGTTTCATGCTGCAGGAATTCCGAAGTATCGGCTCCCCGGTCGCAGACGTCGATGAATTGCCGATTAGCGGGCAGCGGCTCCGTGCCGCGGATCCACAACCGACTTTCACGCGAAGTGCGCTTGTTCCGCTGGGATCGTGTTTCCGACTTGGGCACCTTGACTCGACGATGCAGCACTTGGTTGCACAGCCCAATCACCTCGCGCGTATTGGGCTCGATGGCCAAGCTGTTGTGGGTCAGGTATCCCCGCCGGTACCCATTCCCAATGGGCCCCAGATTTTCCAACGATCGATGCGTCGTATACTCCAACTCGGTAGTGTCGTGAAGAATCAACACTGGCGTTGCCAGATCTTCGATGCGCTGGAGCGTGGCTTGACGATGGGCCTCCAGAAGAGCCTCGTGCGTGACATCCTTCTTGCGCATCAGTCGATAAAACGCTTGCACGTCCGCCGGGCTGCGGAACTTCTGCGGCAGCGTTCCACCGGGACGGAGACACATCTGGTCGACCAATTTGACCAGCCGTTTGGTACGGCGACGGTCTCCCAGTTGGGCGTGTCCGAAATTCACTTGACCGAAACTCTTTACCTGAGTCATACCCGACCCTCCGTGAACTACCGAGTAGGTTACCCCTCCGTCACTCGTAATCATTCGGGGGTGATCAAGTCGCGATCGCCGAATGGGCTAGCAGTGCGCGCCAAACAACGCCCGCACCAATTCCCACATCGCATCCAAACTTCCAACATCGCCGCGTAAACTCAGCCAAGCTTGCCAAAAAAATCCACCACAACGCACAACTCGACACTCACAAAATCAATACAAATGTGGCCACACCTAAGGGCTAACGCCCGACGGCTGATGAGTGAACCGTGGTTAATGTTCAACGGCTGACGAGTGAACCGGGTTGAATATTCAACGGCGGATGAGTGCGTCCGTATCGCAGATGCCGGCTGGTCGTGCTACGGGGCGCCGGTCCGGTCCTGCGGCTCGCGCGGTTGCCGTGCTGCGTGGTGAGAGTCGCCGTGGGGTGGATCATAGATCGCATTCAACCCCAGGGCGACCAGCAGCAAGATCAGGTCGACGGCCACCAGAAGCCCGCAGCCGCAGGCAACCCAGCGAAGCACCGTCGCGCCCAACTCGTCGCCCAATGCGTCTACCAGCGCGGACATGCTGAGCAGCAGTGCGAAGGCCACTGCGAGGCAGGCAAATGCCGCGATCAAGATGGTGAGCAGGCGTCGAGAGACCACATTTTGCCCTTACAACTTACCCAAACCCGCCAGTTTTGCGGGTTCTGCCGGGCGTGTCAATGGGCTCGGGTTTACGCGAATGCTACAGTTTTCAAGGGCGAACCCGGCAGAGCGGCGGCGGCACGATCGGCGGTTGCGCCCCGCTGCTCGCGCGTCCGGCGACGGCCGGCCGTTCGTTGACGGATCCGACTCGGCCGTCACAATAACCCTTGGCAAGCTCACGACGAATCGCTGGACAGCATGGGAGAGAGCGATGGAATTGCGATTAGCACCTGGCCAGGCGGGTCGGCCCACAGGTTGGCGCCGGCTGCTTTTCCCGAGGCGATGGGTTGCCACATTCCTCGTCTCCTGGTTTTGGCTGGCTGGTACGTCGGCTCCGGCGGCCGTGGTGACGATGAAGAGCGGCGTTCAATTCGAGGGAAAGGTCACCAAGATCGGGTCGCTCAACGAAAACCCGCTCAATCCCAATCGAACGGCTGGGGCGGTCGACGTGAAGCCGATCGTGATCTTGGACGACGAACTGCGGTGGGTCTTTGTCCCCAATCACCAGGTCGCGTCGTTTGCCGAAAGCCCTGCCACCGGGCAGGAGAAGATTGTCATTGACCAGCGGGTGGCAACCTCCGGCAAGCGGGTCAGCAGCGTCGGGCCGATTTTGCGGGTGACGCCGTTCGACGAATGGGGACGCCGGGTGTTTTCCATGCAGGGCCCCCGCGGGAAACTCGACGTCGTACAGGGGATTACCTTGATCACGCCGAGCTACACGAAGGTGCAGGGGCTGTTGATCAAGAACCCGCTGGTGTGGGATATGCGCATCGCCACCAGTTCGATTCCCCGCGACGTGCTCAGCAGTGTTTTGCGGCACCAGATCGGCGAGGACAACGCGGACGGCCGGCTGCGGATTGTGCGGCTCTACATTCAAGCCCAGCGGTATGGCGATGCGCTTGCCGAATTGAATCAGGTGATCAAGGATTTTCCGGATCTGTCCCACTTGAAGGATCAGGCGGCCCGGCTGCGGCAGTTGTTGGCTCAAGAGTTACTGCGTGAGATTGACGTACGCCAGGACGCCGGGCAGCATGCCCGCGTCAGTGCCCTCCTCAGCCGCTTCCCCAGCGAAGGGGTGGCGGGCGAAACATTGCTCAAGGTACGCGACCGGATCAAGGAATACGATAAACGCAAGTCGCAGTACGATCAGATTCTCGAGATGTTGGGCGAGCAGATCGCGGAAGTCAAAGACGAGGCAGCCAAGGGGCCGCTGGAGTCGATCTATGCAGAGATGAAAGTCGAACTGAGCATCCAGACGCTCAGTCGGATGGCCAGTTACCTTCGCCTGGCCGACGACGGTACCTTGACCGCCGACCAGAAGGTGGCCCTCGGAGTGAGCGGCTGGCTGATCGGCAGCGGCGACGCCTTGGACAATCTGGCGGTCGCCCTGTCGCTGATCGAGACCCGCAATGAAGTAACCAGGTACTTGCAGGCCGAGCGGAAACACGAGCGAGATCTGATTCTGGACAAGATCAAGACGTTGGAAGGGGGAGCCCCCCAGTACCTGGCCTTGCTTGTCGCCCACATGAAACCGCCCGTCGTCACGCTGCCGCAGGAGCAGACGGAGGTCGTGGCGGTGAAAGAGACGCCCGGCCTGTATGAGATCACCGTACCTGGAATCGCCGATCAGGCCGAGTTCAAATACCACGTTCAACTGCCGCCCGAATACCATCCCTTGAACCGCTACCCCACCGTGGTGACTCTCAACGGTGCCGGAACGAACTCTTTGCAGCAGGTCAGTTGGTGGGCCGGCGACTTCGACAAGAAGAGCCAGATGCGGCGGGGCCAGGCGTCGCGACAAGGCTATATCGTGATTGCCCCGCAGTGGACCAAGCCGTTTCAACGCAAGTACGAATATTCACCGCGCGAGCATGCGGCCGTCTTGTACGGTCTGAGAGACGCCTGTCGCCGATTCGCCATTGATACCGATCGCGTCTTCCTGAGTGGCCATTCGATCGGGGGCGACGCCGCCTGGGACATTGGGATCTCCCATCCGGACCTGTGGGCGGGTGTGATACCGATCGTGGCCAACAGCGCAATGTATATCAACCGCTATACAGAAAACGCCCGCGGCCTGCCGATGTACTTCGTCGGCGGTGAGAAGGACGGTGGCTGGCTGCACGACAACGGAATCGAACTGGACCGCTACATGCGGTACTCGGGATACGATTGCACCATCGTGCAATACCGGGGACGGGGCCATGAGTCGTTTCAGGATGAGATTCTGAATATCTTCGCCTGGATGAACGTTTCGGCGCGGCGGCGCGATTTCTTCCCGCGTGAGATCGACGTGCTCTCCATGCGACCTTGGGACAACTACTTCTGGTGGCTGGAACTGGACGACTTTCCGTCAAGTGCCATGGTGGTTCCCGCACAGTGGCCGCCGAGCCGCGGGACGCGGCCGACCCAGACCAGCGCCAAGGTGCTCGAAAACAATCGGATCACCGTCCGCACCGGCGCTCAACGGGCGACCGTCTGGCTTACCCCGGAGATGCTCAGCTTCGATCGCCGCATCACGGTGACCGTTAACGGTCGCGACATTCGCGAAGACGTCAGGCCGGATGCCGAAGTGCTGCTCGAAGACGTCCGCACACGGGGCGATCGGCAGCACCCGTTCTGGGCGAAGGTCGAATGGAGTGGCCGCAGTCGTTAACCGCGGTGATTGCCCAGCGAAGCTTTTTTTCTGCCCCGCCGTCAATCGGCCCCCTGGCGTGCGGCACCGCACGGTTTCGTGCGGAATTCCCGCGGCAAGACGACCGCGACGGCGCGCAGTTTCCGGTCGGTTCGCGAACTGCGTCAGGCCGTCGGTGGACGCTGGCCGTGGTTGCCGTGCACCGGTGGAAGCTTGAGATGAGTCGTTTGCCACTGCTTGGAGCCGGCTTGCCGCGCCTTGCGCCTGGATTTCTCCAGGTGGGCCGCGAGCATCTTGCGGCGTGCTTGAGCGTCTGGCGGCAGATGGAAGAATGTCGACATGGCGCACCTCCTTTTCTGTTCCCCAAGGAGAGCAAAAGGTGGGCCAATGGCCTCCATTCCGCTCGGGGAAGCGGTCCGGACGCACGTCGCGGATGGACTCGTTGGTCGGTACCGGGGAGGGATTTGTCGATCGGCGGGGGGACAAAAAAAAGCGAGTGAGCCGCGGGGGACTCACTCGCTCGAATTCTGCCAGCCGGTCGTTGCGAAACGTGCCGGCCTACTTGCTATCCTTGGTGAGCAGGCAGCCCACGATATCCCAACCTGCTTCCGTGGTGCGGACGAAGAATCCGCCCGGGCCGAGGTAGCGGCGAGCCACGTCGAAATCGGGCAATTCGCCGCCGTCGATCTGCTGTTCTCGCAGCGTGCCCTCCTCTTCCGGCTCGAAGATCCGGTTGAGTGTTTTGCCGAGCATCGACTCGGATTCAGGCATCCGCCCCTGCTTCATCATCTCGTAGGTCACGCGGACGGTTTCGTCGGTGCGGGCGAAGAAGTTAAAGCTGTCGTTTCCGGCACCAAGTTTCTCCAACGCTTGCTGGACCAATTCGTGGTCGGCCGCTTCGGCGAGCTGGTCGCCTGCTTCGCGTTTTTGCAGGATGTCGACGATGTAGTCGACGTGCGAGGCGATGATCAGGTGTCCGTAGGCGACCGTCACCGCCGAATTCGGAATCATCGGCTTCTCTTCTTCTTCTTCAACCTCCGGCTCTTCGGTGTCAAAGCCGTCGAAGCCAAACCCGCCCGGGTTGTCGAGATGCAGGGTTGGGACTTCGTGTGGATCTTCGTTAAGGATTTCCCAGATCACGTGATCTTTAAAGCTTCGCTTCTTAGCCGCCGGGTCGGATTCCATGGCCCGATTGACGGTGTTCATCACGGCGGCGGGGTCGGTAACATCGATGGCAAACAGCATCCGTTCGCTCTTCGGGCTGATCGGCTCGCGATAATCGGTAATCATCGTGGCCCGGCTGCCGAGGTACGCGACCAACTCCTTCTCGATGTCGATCTGCGGTCCATTGGGGTCGGTCTTGATGCTCTCCAGGACATCGCGAAAGACCTCGTCGCCGGCAATCTCGTTGACGATTGTTTCCGAGGCGTAGAACGCCTTCTGAACGTTCCAATTGAACGACAGGTAGGACGCCAACTCGCGAGGGACCCACTTGGGCGGCGTCAGCAGGCTGCTATTCGGGAAATCCATCATCCGCGCCGCCAGCCGATACTTTTCCGAACTGTCGTCGCCGGCAGCTCGTTCCACTGCCGGAGCGTAGACGAACGTCCGGTGGATGATCTCAAATTCATCCTCCGACAGCAGCACGTAACCACCCACGCCCTGGATCGCATCGAAACCCTGGTTGGCGAGCACATACAGCATGTCGGTGCCTCGGCGGCGGCGGCCCTGGTCGTAGGCCCGGGCGATTTCCGTGTACCCGAACGGTTCGACGAACCACCGCAGGTGCGGTGCGGTCTCGCCAAACGCCGCCTGACTCTTATCCATTGCGTTGCGGAACGCGGGCACGGCAGCCAGCGACTGGCCGGCCGGGGCGTCGAATTGAGAGAGGATATGATGCAGGACTTCTGCGTGGTCGGCGGCAATCAATTGATCTTGATGGATGGCGATGTACGCATGGCGTTCGGGTTGATCGTCCTTGGCCGCCACCGTGTAGACATCGGTTGAAACATCAAGGATCGTTTGCACCGATTTGGTTGCCTGCCGCTTGGCGAATTCAGCGGCGATTTTGTCGCGGAGCGTCTCCGCTTCGTCGGCTTTACCGGTCGTATCGACGAGGACGACCATGGCCCGCTGCTGGCTCCGCAGCTTCTTCTGTTCGGCCTCTGCCTCGGCCGATGCATCCCGGGAAATCTCGGCGATTTCTTCCTCACTCTTGTTCTTCGCCTTGGCGGCCGCGACCGCCTTCGCCACATACGCCTCGATCGCCTTCGCCTCTGCCTCGACGTCCCACGGCTGTGCCAGCGCGAGACAAACATCACCGCCGGCAACGCTCTCCAGGTCGCTCCAGCTCAGCCCGAGTTGCGTGTCCGCACGGTTCATCTTCGACTGCAATTGCCGCTTCAGGTCCTCGACGAACGGCTTCATTTTCTCGTCAACCATCAGTTGACCGAGTTGCGTTTCGTTCCAGCGGTCCCGTAGAACGCCGATATCCGGTACCGAGACGAAGCCTTTGGTGGTCGCGGGAAGCAGGGATTCAGCAGGCTGGGCGGCGATTGCCGCAGCTCCCTGCAAACCCAACAGCAAGGTCAGGCAGCAGAGGCCAAAACGAAAAACGGATACGGTCACGGTGAATCTCCTGGAGAGGAATGTGCGACCGGCCAAGTGTGCACATGTGAAGGGATGATTGCGGCGATGGCAGTTGCACTTGTATCGGCTGACAAATCCCCGCGCAACCACATTCGTGTTCGCGTCTCCCCCTTCATCGCCTAACCGGCAAACTAACCCAGCCGATGGTATCACAGTCCACGCGGTTAAGTAAGATACTCGGTTTCGATCAGGTAAAAGGTGCCGGTTCCCGCGTGGTAGACGAAAACGGTGGGGTGCGGCATAATTCGCCGGATGAGACGCTACGACCTTGAAAATCTCAGCCACGACGCGGTCCACGGCTACATTCCGTTCTCATCAAGCAATTCCCTGGAGGTGGGGGAGACGTCGGAACGCCAGGTGATCGATCATCCCTGGGTCCAACGGATGCGTCACATCCACCAGTTGCAGACGGCCTGGTGGGTCTTTCCGACGGCTGAGCACACGCGGTTTCAGCACATTCTGGGGGCCATGCATCTGGGCAGCCGCGCCGTGGAAGCGCTTTACGACAGCCTGTCCGCGAATTGCCCGGACACGCCCAGCCGTGGTTACGTGGAGTCGTTGATGCGGATGGCCGGCCTGTTGCACGATGTCGGCCACGGCCCGTTCGGCCACTTCTTCGACGCACATTTTCTCAAGGACTTCGGGCTGACGCACGAGACGCTGGGGGCCGCCATCATCCGGGATGTCCTGGGGGACACGCTGCGTGGCCTGCGGCGAAACCCCAACAGCCGCCTGGCCGACGACGAGACGCTGGACCCGGAACAAGTTGCCTGGCTGATCGTGCGACCCCGCGAGGGGGACGAGGCGACGCAGCCGAAATGGCTTTGCTTCCTGCGGTCCTTATTGAGCGGCATCTACACGATCGACAATATGGATTTCGTGATGCGGGACGCGTACGTTTCCGGGTACAGCCGGATGGCGTATGACCTTGACCGGCTGCTGCATTACAGCTTCTTCACAGAGAAGGGGCTTACCATGCATGATCGGGGCACCGATGCCCTGATTCGTTTCATGGGAGTCAAGGCCGAGCTGTTTCGGTCGATCTATTTCCATCGCACGGTGCGGGCGATCGACCTGACACTGGCGGATCTGTTCAAGCAGAGCAAACCGTTTCTGTTTCCCGGCAATCCACTCGACCACCTCGACGAATACCTGGAATTCACGGAATCATCGCTGCTGGTCGACGTCGCCCGGTGGCGACGCGCGGCCGACCCTCGCCAGCAACAGTTGGGAGAACGCTGGCAGGGCCTGTTGCGGCGACAGATTCCTTGGGAAATGGTCTGCCAGCGGACGCTTGTCTTTGGCGAGAAGGATCGGGAACGCAGCAGTATTTTCAGTGACGATGCCTACGTGGAACAGAAGATCCGGGACGCCTTGCCGGCCGCGGAACGTGACCTGCCGATGCGGGTCGACATCGCCCGGCACATCCATCGGCCGCACACCAGTGGTCCGGCCAGCGGTCAGAATTTCCTGTACGATTCTGCCCGCGCGCGAACCCGCCAGCTTCACGCCAACGAGTTGATTCAGCGGATCCCGGTCAGTTACCGCATCTGTCGCGTCTACGGGCAGTCGGAAACGTGTGCCGAGCAACTGGCGGCCGCCTTGGACGAATTGATCGGGGATCGCAGTCAGGACGATCTGACCAACATGTAATCGGGAGACGGCAGGATGTTTTTGGCATTCGGTGAAGTGATGGCACGAATTGCTCCGAGCGACCACCTCCGCTGGGCCCAGGCGTTGCCCGGCGGCGTGCAGGTCACCTGGGGCGGGGGCGAAGCGAATGTGGCGGCCTCCCTGGCGATGCTGGGGAAGCCGGCCCGCTACCTGACGGCCCTCCCGCCGACGCCCGTGGCCCGCGCCCTGGTCGCGTCGCTGCGCGGTTTGGGAGTCGACACAGATCATATTCATTGGCGCGAACCGGGCCGGTTGGGGCTTTACTTTGTCGAAGTGGGGGCGAATCAGCGCGGTTCCACCGTGTTGTACGACCGTGACTCGAGTGCGATTAGCCTGGCCGCTGCCGGCGAATATGACTTCGCCGCGGCCCTCGCAGGCGTGCATTGGCTGCACGTGACCGGAATCACGCCCGCGGTCAGCGCGCAGGCCTGTGAAGCGAACCTCGAGTTGGTGCGGCGAGCCAAGCAGAGCGGTGCCACGGTTTCCTGCGACTTGAACTTTCGCAAGAAGCTTTGGAATTGGCGTCCGGGCGTCGACCGCCGGCAACTGGCCCGTGAATGCATGGCCCAACTGTTGCCGCACGTCGACGTGGTGATCGCCAACGAGGAAGATGCGGCGGACGTGTTGGACATTCATGCCGAGGGGACGAACGTCGCACAAGGCCGGATCAATGCCGCCGCATACGAGCAGGTGGCGCGGGACGTGGTTGACCGCTTTCCGAACCTGTCCCACGTGGCCATCACGTTGCGTGAAAGCGTTTCGGCCAATCACAACAACTGGGGAGGAATGTTGTTCGACGTGGCAAATGATGTGGTGGCCTTCGCGCCCCTCGATGCCGCAGGTGAGTACTCGCCGTACCGGATTACGCATATTGTCGACCGTGTCGGCGCGGGAGACTCGTTTGCCGCTGCCTTGCTCTACGCCCTGGACGACGACCGCAGTTCACCGCAAGCCGCTCAGCAGGCGATTCAGACGGCGGTCGCCGCCAGCTGCTTAAAGCACTCGATCACGGGCGACTTCAACTACGTCACGATCGAGGAAGTTCAGGCGCTGGCGGGCGGCAATACCAGCGGCCGCGTCCAGCGTTAGCCCCGATGATTCATGAAGGTACAACAACTCACTGCAAGTCGCTGTGTCGCAACCGATTGCGGTCGACTTACTCAAACCGCCACGGATCCCAGTCGGAACGCATGAGCGCCCGGTTCGCTCGACGATCAAAGGAACCGGGGCGAACGCCCTACGGCTGACGAATGATCCGGGCAAACGACATTCTTGAGACATCCCAATAAAGCTTTCCGCATCGAAGCGAGACCATGCCACACGACCAGTACGAGAATCCGCTCATCAGCCGCTACGCTTCTCCTGAGATGAGCCACCTCTGGAGCAGCGATCGCAAATTCAGCACGTGGCGCCGGCTGTGGGTCGCCCTGGCCGAAGCGGAACAGGAGGTGGGGCTGGGGATTACCGACGAGCAATTGAAGGAACTCCGGCAACATGTCGATAACATCGACTTTCGCAAGGCGGCCGATTACGAACGGCGGTTGCGCCATGACGTGATGGCCCATGTGCACACGTATGGAGACGCCTGCCCGACGGCGCGGCCGATCATCCACCTGGGCGCAACCAGTTGCTTCGTGACCGACAATACCGATCTCATCCTGCTCCGCGATGCCTTGCAACTCGTGCGGTCCCGGCTGGTCGCCGTCATCGGCCAGCTTGCCGATTTTGCCAAAGCGCATCGTGACCTGCCCTGCCTCGGCTACACGCACATGCAACCGGCGCAGCCGACGACGGTGGGAAAGCGGGCCTGCTTGTGGAACTACGACCTGGTGCTCGACCTGGCGGAAATCGAGCACCGCATTGCTTCGCTGCTGGCGCGCAGCACCAAGGGGACCACCGGCACGCAGGCAAGCTTCCTGAAGCTGCTTGACGGAGACCACCAGCGGGTCCAGAGGCTGGAATCCATTGTGGCTCGAAAGATCGGCTTTCAGGCAACCTATGCCGTGACCGGTCAGACGTATTCGCGAAAGATCGATGCCCAGGTCCTGGATGCCTTGTCCGGGATCGCCCAGTCGGCCCATAAGCTGGCGACCGACTTGCGGTTGCTGGCCCATCGCAAGGAGATCGAGGAGCCGTTCGAGAAGGAACAGATCGGATCATCCGCAATGGCTTACAAACGCAACCCAATGCGTTCGGAACGCGTTTGTTCACTGGCCCGATTTGTCGTCAGCCTGCAGTCCAGCCCGGCCCAGACGCTGGCCACCCAGTGGATGGAACGGACCCTGGATGACAGTGCCAATCGGCGGCTGGTGTTGCCGCAAGCGTTCCTGGCGATCGACGCGGTCTTGATCCTGCTGCAGAACGTGACGGCCGGGTTGGTCGTCTATCCGCGGGTCATCGCCAGAAACCTCAACGAGGAATTGCCGTTCATGGCCACCGAGAACATTCTCATGGACGCGGTGGCGGCCGGGGGGGATCGGCAGACGCTGCACGAAGCGATTCGCCAGCACAGCCAGGCGGCCGCTCAGGTGGTCAAGCAGGAAGGGGGCGCCAACGACCTGGCCGATCGACTGGCTGGCGACCCCGCATTCGCCGGCTGTGATCTGGCGGCGGCCATGGATCCGGCTCAATTCGTGGGCCGCGCGCCGGAACAGGTGGACGAGTTTCTGGAACAGGTGGTCGCCCCGATTCGAGCTCGCTACCCAGACGTGGGTGTTGCGGCCGAGCTCAAAGTCTGACGCTGGCAGCAGACCAGGCCGGGGATGGCACGGGGCTAACGCTTAGGTTTGGCCACATTTCTTGTACTTTGTTTTTGCAACGTCGTATCCGATGACCATGGGGAGTAGTTCCTTCCATCCTTCCCAGATGA
>JAUIGN010000043.1 GCA_030430075.1 bacterium | reverse complement strand
ATACCGGGGACGCGCTACTGCGGCCACCCCGAGGCCTGGGAAGGGCCTCGGGGGCCGCTGTTCCCGCCCCTCGGGCCCAACGGAAATAAGCAGTCGGACTGTCCTAAAAACCCGACGCACCTCAGCCATCGACATCGCAACGAACGTTGACGAACGGCGACTAAACTACAACTTCGACTATGATTGGCGAGCCTATGACGCGATAAACCGCGGTCTGTCGCAGTTGATTAGGAAGCATGCGCTTGAAGAGGCGAAGCAACTGGCGCTGAAGCTGGTCGAAAAAGGCAGCTATCAGATGGAATGCAGCGACGAAGGGATGATGCAGGAGGAAATCGAGGGCTGCTTGCGAGTTGTGATTTCTGCCGTCGCAGGCTTGCCTGACGCCAGCGAGTGGGCGTTCAAGATGATGCGCAGCGACCGCGGTGGCTTTCTCTGTGAGCAGGAACTTCACAAACTGGCAGGAGCACCGGTAAAGTGACTTCTTTGTGGCCCTATCAATCGACCGTGCGTGAAGCGAAATTCTCACCCGCCGAGGTCAGCAGGTAGGATTGTCGCATGGAAGTGAATCAGGATTACCGAGATCAGATATCGTCGAACGGATTTGCCGTTGTCGAGAACGTGCTCTCGTCGAAGCAAATCAATCGACTGCGAACTGCGATCACTTCCCTCCCAGAAGGTGAGGAAGTCCGGCGAAAGGTGAGCGTTTACGGTGTCCGCAACCTTCTCGAGGTCAGCGAAGAGATCAGGGAACTCGCGGGAGCCTCGGCCATTCGTTCTTTGGTGACGCCAATCCTCGGTCCGGATTGCTTCGCCGTTCGCGCAACCTTCTTCGACAAAGTGCCTGATGCCAACTGGAATCTCCGCTGGCACCAGGATGGCGTAATCGCCGTCAAGGAACGTGTGAACGTTTCGGGATTTACTGCTTGGTCGAACAAAGCTGGTACGTTGCAGGTAAGGCCGCCGGACGACGTTCTGTTACAGATGTTGGCGATCCGCGTTCATCTCGACGATTGCCCGGCCTCCAACGGTGCTCTTCGGGTGCTAGCCGGTTCTCATGCTAGAAGGTGGCCAAGGGAAGAGATCTCCGAATGCAAGTCGATTTTTCCTGAGGTGGTCTGTGAGGTCGGTTTCGGGGGCGTTCTCGCGATGCGGCCGTTGATCCTTCACGCGTCCTCAGCATCAAATGCTCCAGGGCATCGCCGAGTCGTGCATATCGAGTTCGCTTGCCGCGAATTGCCAGGTGATCTGGAATGGAAGCAGCGTATTGCAGCACCAACTGGCATGAATCAATGAACGACCGGTTTTGGAACGGAGCAAAAACTCGCGCTCCGCAGACAAATCGGGATTGCTTGGGACCGGCAGATTGATGGACATTTCCAAGAGACACAGGCAATCCTCCGCTCCGGCATCGACGAACACCGACATGGAGGCACCAATGGCCAAGTGTCTTGGTTCAACGGAAACAGGAATTCCGCCGTTGCCACGTTAGCGACCTGATTGTCGACGTCCTGCCGAAGAAGTCGCGGCATCCTGCATTTCTCCATTGACGAATTTCTTTCCTTGGATGAGCGGGATTATCTTTTCGTGTCCGTTGAGTTTTCTCCATCCCTGCTGGGCGGTGTGAGCGAGCTTGAACATCCCTTTCTCGTCACGGCGATCGTCGTGCTGAAGCAGGAACTCACCAACCTCCGCCTCAATGGCTTGTTGCAGCATTCGCCGGGCTCCTTCTCGGACGGTTTGATCCAAAGGGCTGCATTCCTCGAATTGAGACCGAAAGGCGATCACTTCTGAATCGACCTCGACCTCTGGATTCGATCCTTGTCCTGTCGTAACCTTGCTCATGGCGTATCCTCCGTTGCCCTTGTTGGGCCGCTGATGAAACAAATTGCGAATAATTCACCAGCCGGATACGCCGCCTTTTCAATTTTTCACAGAACACACCTTTCGGTTATATCTCTCCATACTCACCAGCACGCGCAACGTGTTCCTCAACGATCAGCCGATTTCCCCCGAACACGCAAGAAGGAACCCGGGATTCCGAGTGGCTCGAGTGTTAGCATTGTGTCGTTACTGTTGCGAGTGGGTCATGTCTCGGCCCGTTAAATCATCATGGCTTGGAAACAAAAACGCGGGCTCATTTGGCTCCTGATCGGCGGTGCGGTGGTATTGGCGTTGCTGGCAAGGCCCGTTATTCACGTGATCCGCACCGCACTAGAAGACGACAGCAGACTCGTTCGGCCACCAGAGGGTTACGTCGAGGATGCCAGCCGCTTGAACCAGACCCAGGTCGCAGAAGTGTGGCGAACCCCCATCGACGTCGAGGGTGCGGAGCAACAACTGGCCGCACTGTTGGAACGGGCGCGAAGGGAAAGGCTCAAGGTCTCGATCGCCGGCGCGCGGCATAGCATGGGTGGACACACGATCTATCCCGGCGGCCTTGCGATTGACATGCTGCCGCTCAATCACATGCGACTGGACGAAGAACGCAACATACTGCATGTCGGAGCCGGCGCACTGTGGCAGGACATTATTCCTTACCTCGACGCGCATCTCCGTTCGGTTGCTGTGATGCAGTCGAACAACTCGTTCTCCGTCGGTGGATCAATCAGCGTCAACTGTCACGGTTGGCAGTTCGCGCGTCCGCCGATTGCATCAACGGTCGAGTCGTTTCGGCTCATGAAAGCCGATGGCGCGATCGTCCGTTGCAGCCGCGATGAGAACCAAGAGTTGTTCTCGCTGGTTCTAGGCGGGTACGGTCTGTTTGGGATCATTCTCGACGTAGAACTCCGTGTCGTTCTCAACGAACGATATCGGCTAGAACAGTACCTTGTTCCGGTGCAGGAATCGCTGGCAACGTTCGATCAGAGAATCAAAGACGAGCCGGGAACGCGGATGGTCTATGCGCGAATGAGCATCACGTCCGATCATATGTTTGAGGAAGTGATTATCAACGCATTCATTCGCGACAATGGCGAGATTCCGCCACTCTCCGATCCGGCACATGCGTCACTGCGGCGGGCAATCTTCCGCGGCTCGGTTGGCAGCGAGTATGGGAAGGAACTCCGCTGGGGCGCCGAGACGAAGCTGCAGCCGCTGCTGGCGGGAAAGGCATTCTCGCGCAATCAGTTGTTGAACGAAGGAGTCGAGGTGTTTCAAAACCGCTCCGCCGAATCGACTGACATTCTGCACGAATACTTCGTGCCACGAGATCGAGCGGTCGTATTCGTCGATCGCATGCGGCGTATCATTCGGCAACATCGGGGCGATCTGCTTAACGTCACGGTCCGTGGAGTTGACGAGGACACAGACACGTTTCTACGTTACGCGGATCGCCAAATGCTCGCTTTTGTCATGCTTTTCAATCAGCCGCGAACAAGACGCGGAGAATCGAGCATGCAGCAAATGACGCGGCATCTGATCGACGCCGCGATCCTCAGCAGCGGTCGCTACTACTTGCCGTACCGGCTACACGCAACGACGGAACAGTTTCGGCGATGCTATCCGCAGGCAGACGAATTCTTTGAACTGAAGCGAAAGTACGACCCTGACGAGCTCTTTCAGAACGAGTTCTATCGTAAATATGGAGACCACCAGTGAGCTGAAAGGCCGGACCAGCAGCAACTGCAGCCGCCGCACCAAGGAGACCACGCATGACCTTCTACTATGACTTCAGCAAGACTGCGGACGGGCTGAACACCAAGCGCACAGCAAGGTCGCTCATCGAACTGCGGGCACAACTGGCGGCCGAGATCCCCCCAAAATCAGTCTACGAACGATTGCTTCTGGCGACCTGGAATATTCAGGGCCTGGGAGGCAACTCCCGAACGGAAGAGAGCCTCTGGTACATTACGGAAGTTCTGTCCTCATTCGATCTGATTGCCATCCAGGAGGTGAAGAGACGCCTCGATGATCTGAACAGAATTCGCGAACTGCTGGGCGACTGGTGGGAATATGTTGTCACCGATCCATCCGAGGGAGACGGGGGCAATGACGAACGCCTCGCGTTTCTCTACGACAAGAGAAAAGTGCAGTTCGGGCGGGTGGCAGGAGAAGTGGTGCTGGCGCCGGTTGTCGATGCACACGGCAATGAAGTTCCAGCGACTCAGTTTGTCCGAACGCCGTTCATTGTTGGCTTCGAGTCGAGCTGGTTCCGGTTCATGTTGACGACCGTCCACGTCATCTGGGGAGACAACGCACGAGCCATTCCCCAGCGAGTCGATGAAATCAAGTCAGTTGCTGACTTTCTTGCCGGCAGGCTCGGTCAGACGGGCACGTTCGCCAAGAACCTTATTCTGCTGGGCGAATTCAACATCTTCGACGCACAAAGTCCGGCATATCAGGCAATCCTGGACGCCGGCTTCACCATTCCCGACGAACTGACCAGCGTTCCCGCCACCAACGTGGGGAGAGAACCCCGCAAGTACGACCAGATCGCCATCCAATTCGCTGAACACCCGAATTTGAAACCTACCAAGGCCGGCGTGTTCGATTTCTTCAAGTCTGCCTATTCCGACGCCAAGCTGCCCCTGTATCGGAACGAGCTACGCAAAGCGGACGGCACGCTGCCGGCCAATCCCGGCAGCTACTACCGAAATCATTGGCGGCGAAACCAACTTTCCGATCACCTTGTTATGTGGGTCGAGTTGCCCATTGATTTTGCCGGTCCCTATCTGCAACGCAAGGCGACCTGACCGGGCGCATGTGCCCGAAGTAGCGACGATCGCGGATCGAAGCGAACGACCGACGGCTGGCCCCGCCTACGGGCTAAAGGCTCAACGGGGCACTTCTGCTTCACCCGCTTCCATGAGTTTCTCGGGGTCGTTGGCGCCGCCATCTTCCGTGATAATCTCCGGCTCGACGGCAGCATTGTCGCCGCAGCCGGCCGCCATGGTCAGATTCAGTAGAGCAAACGCCAGCACCGCATACTTCAACAACTCAAACAGCCGTCCGGTCATCGTTTTCCTTTTCGCAATCAAGAGCTAAGACACGCACCCGGGATCATCCCCGGGTGCGTGGTTCGTGGTTTCGCAAATTCCGCTTCCCAGCTGCGGGTGTCAATACTCACCCAGAACCTGGCCGTCGTTCATCACGCCCAGGTAGATGTACGTCTTGGGGTCCACGGTTTCGTTCACTCCGCGGACGCTACCATCACCCAGGGCCACGAGGACCGTACCCGGATGTGCCGACGTCAGGGGCGTATTGAGACGGCGCCACCAGTCGGCCAGAACGCCATCCGCGTCAAGGACGTCTGCCTTCGGTGGATACCGCAAGACATTGCAGTTGGACGAGCGGAGTACGCGTGTATTGGTCTGGTCGGTACCCATCATCCAGCCGTATTCCCATCCCGCTCGGCGGTCCGCCTTGGCTGTCCGTGCCGCATTGAAAATGAAGTTGGCGGTCTCGCCGAACATCATGGTGTTCGAGGTTCCGTCGATTAAATCCCGAAACCGGCTGCAGCTATTTACCTTGGCAATGCCGTTGGGGGACGTCCAGTTCTGGTTCCACAGGCTGCCGCCCGTGTTCGTGTACATATGGGGCGTGGGAATCGCCGGCTGAAACTGTTGCTCGCCGGCAGCGCCTGCGATGTAGACGTAATCGGGCGTCGTAAAGGTCACGTTGCCGCCCGAGTTCACCGTGCGAACACTGGGCAGCGGGGAAGACGGGCATGTGGCGTACGGGAGCAGGAACTCCTGATTCATGGCCACGCGCGTTTGCCCGGCAACGCCGGAGGTGGTCCGCATATGGCCGTCGTGCTGGCCCCAGACCCATTTGTCGAACATCGGCTGCTGTTCGCAAAACGGCAGCATGCCAATGTACCAGCTCGGCCCCCAACCGGCAGGCAAGGAACGCCGCTGGCCCATCGGGAACGCCTTATACGTGTCGTGGTAATTGTGGGATGCCAGCCCGATCTGCTTCAGATTGTTGCTACAACTCATGCGCCTTGCCGCTTCACGAGCCGCTTGCACGGCGGGCAACAACAGCGCGACCAGGATCCCAATAATCGCGATTACAACCAAGAGCTCGACAAGCGTGAACCCGAACCGACGACGTTTCTTCATGGCAATTCCTCGAGAAGACGACAAGAACGCGTGACAATCGTGGAATGCACATTCCACGTCACAGGGGTAACTGAAGTTAGGCGGATCGCCGTACTAGATGGCTTGTATCAGGTTTAGCCTTACAGATGAGTCAAGTTTGAGCGACCAACGGGAGCGGACTAACATGCCGCGAGCGTCAGCTCGCTCTCGGTCCGAGGCCCTGCCTCGCTAGATCTTCCGATGCAAGGTGGCACAGAAAGCTACCAAAAGAGGAGGTCAAGAGAATTCGAAGCCGCGTTATGGGTAATTCAAGAGACTTAACCAGACACATCATGAGGCGTTTCGCACAAAGCGAAAAGATTGGAATTATTGTCAACCTGCCTGACGGGTCGCGCGGCGTCGCGGTTGCCGAAGGTCCGTCCCGCTTCGCCGGCATGCCAACCGCTGCGGTCCGACCAGGGATTCCCGTTCGCCGTGCGGAACGGGCAGAGACTACCCACCGACAGCCGCTTCCTATCGGCATGACCCGTCAGGCAGGGGATGGCCTGACCGGTTGCGGCATTTCGGCAGGACCGATCGCGGCGAGCCGCGCTGCCGGTCGCTACGCTCGCCGAGCGGAACGCGGCCGGAGAAAAATGCGCCGAACCAGCCCCGTGATCGTTGGCAACGGGCGGCGTGGCGGCGGGTTCAGCGGTGGAAACTTGTGCCGCCAAACGGCACGTTCGCGCCAAGTGGCCGCCCGCAGCCGACGATCGTCCGGATCAATCTGAAACTCACGGCCGCGTCGCGTACGGACCCGCAGCTTGCCGCTGTCCGCCTTGCCCATGACCAGCCAGAACTTGTCCAGGACGTACGAATATGATTCGCCCCGCAAGGAAGGAACCACCTGTTTGGCGCCCGGCGGCAACCGCGTGGAATTGCGCGTCACCCGGCACACGACAAGATCTCCAGCTTTGAACATACCACCACTCGCAACCGGATGCGGACATCGGAACCGTCTACGGGTGGCCGCGGGGCACGCGGCACGAATCCCGTATCCAAGGCACTCGTCTCCCCCCCTTTCTTCGTACTGCACCAGGGTGAAGACTGCGTGGTGACGTCGTGAAAATGCGTCGTGCTATTGATGCTAGCCTGGAGTGTTCGCAAATGGAGAACGATTCAGCGCAAGTCGCTGTGTCGTCGCCATTCGCGGTCAACCAGCGCCCAAGGTTCCGCGCCTACCAGACGGAGCGCGTGAGCATCCGGTTCGCTCAGCCATCAACGGAACCGAGGCCAACGCCCAACGGCGGACCAATGATCCGGGTCAGCGCACCAGTCATGCTAGCAGGCAGGTCATGCTGGACAGGCGGGCGCGATTTACTCACCCCAGCGGTTCCAATCTTGCTCGTCCGCCAGGAATTGGTCGATCGTGGACCGATCCAGGGGTTTCCTCGGCCCTTGAAACGCATCAGCACGCGACAACAAACGCGGTCGCGTCGATTCCAGTGGGCGCCAGGGCCCCACGGGCTCGGGTGCAATCAGCTCATCGTCCAGGAGATGAGACTCGCCCGGGTCGCTCGGCAGGAGCCGCTGCCCCGCCTCGAGCCGCGCGGCCATGACCGATTCGGCAACTTCGTGGTCGTGCCCGAGTAGATGTCCGATTTCATGGGCCAGCACCGTGAGGAGATCGTACTGTCCGGCCACGGCTGGTGGCATGTGGGGGTCGACGTGCCACGTTCCGCCGGCTGCATTCCGGTCGACCGCAATCATGGATCCATAATACTGGCCCAGGTACGCTCCGGGCAGTTCGGCCACGTAGGCGGTGATCGGTCCGGCGCTGTCGGTTTCGAATCCGGCGTTCTGCCAGGCCGCCAAGGCGAATGGCAAGACCGCGTCCACGTCCTGCTGGGTCAATTCGGTCTCAGGAACGTGGTTCGACGCCGGGGCCGCATCCGGCCAGGCGCGCAAGCCGAGCGGCCCGGAGTTCGTCACATGGATAGCCTTGATATCGTGACCGTCGAGACCGGCGTCTTCGCCCACGAAGAACAGGTCGCGTTCGTAACTGCCGCGCGTCGAGCCTCCTAACGACGTCGGCTCGAAGATCACCACATCGTCACCGGCGAAGCGCACATCCGGGAGGGAGACATTCCCTTTTCCCGTAAAGTAAAACCGGCCCTCGTCATCAATGGAGACCCCGTCCACATCGTAGCCGTCCCAGCCGACATCTTCCCCGTCGAGATAGAGGGCCCAGCTTCCGTCGGTCGACTTTCCAAGATCGGTCGGCGTGAAGACGAGCAGATCTTCGTCGTGCCCGGAGACATCGGGCACGTCGAAAGAACTGAGCGTGGAGATCACCAGGCGGCCGTCGTCGAGCATATGCAGGGCATCGATATCCTCGTTCGACCCCTCCAAACCGACGTTCCGGCCGCGGAAATAGAGCTCAAACGATCCTTCCGTGGTCGAACCAAGCCGGGTCGCGTTGAACTTGACAATGTCGGTCGGCTCGACCTCGCCGCTAATCCCCGGGATCCTGGCATCGGTGCGGAAGCTCATCAGAATCTCGGACGGGCTGATCACGGCGATGCTGCCGATCTTGTCGCTGTCGAGCCCCAGGTCCGAGCCATCGAAGAAGATACTGAATTCTTCGCCGTCGTAAGCAATGATATCTTCCTTTTGTGCTTCCAGCCCGTTGTTCAATGACTGGGTTTCGCCCAGCGCAAAATACAACACTGAGCGGGCCGGCGTCGCTTGATCGCCAACCGTGATCGTTACCGTGGCAATGTTGCTGATCACACCACTGTCGTCGAGGACGTTGTAGGTAAAGCGGTCAACCCCTTGGAACGCTCCGTCCGGCGTATAGGTAAATGTGCCGTCGCCGTTGTTGCGGAGCGCGCCGTCTTCGGGCAAGTCCTGTGCGACGGCCGTCGAGGCGACCACGGTGCCGTCAATGTCGGAATCCGCGCCGTGGCCATGGTCGGCCAGGACGTCGATCGTAATGGGCCGATCGACCAGTGTGACCACATTGTCATCCTTCGCAACGGGCGCATCGTTGACGGCATTTACGGAAACAGTGACGGTCGCCGGATCGCTGAATGCACCCCGATTGTCTTTTACCCGATAGCTAAACGTATCGGTCCCGTAGAAATCGGCCTCCGGCGTGTATTCCACGCTGCCGTCTCCGTTGTTGACCAGCGATCCGTGGGCCGGCTCGGCGACGAAGGTGACGGAAGATGCAACAATCGTACCGTCGTCGTCATAGTCCGCCCCGTTGCCGCTGTCCACCAGCACATTGATCGTGGCCGAACCATCTTCATTGGCGACGGCCAGATCATCCACCGCCACCGGACGCTTGTTCGCGCGGCCGGAAGATGTGACGTGAATCGAGTAGATGTCTTTGTCGAGCAGGCCGTATTCACTGCCGTCGAAAAAAACGGGGGACACAAACTGGCCGGCGGTGCGGCTTCCCGTGGAGGTGGGCGTGAAGATGAAGACGTCTTCGTCTTTGCCTTCGAGCCCATCCACCTCGAAGCTGCCGGAAGTCGTCAAGTAGAGGTCCCCATTGGCAAGGGCCGCCACGCCGAAGATGTCGATCTCGGCCAGACCGTCCAGATCACTGCCGTCGAAATAGAGGGACCAGGTACCTGCCGTATCGTCACCCAGCGAATCAGGCTCGAACTCGAGCAGATCTTCCTCGTTCCCTTCAACGCCCTGGACATCAAACTCGCCCTTGGTCGAGATCAACAAGTTGCCGTTGTCCAGGACGGCGATCGCGTCAATATCTTCTTCGCTGGTCGTGAGGCCCACATCGCTGGCATCGAAGTACCGGCTGAACGTGCCGCTGGTGTCTTCGCCGAATCGAGTTGCCGTGAATTTGACGATATCCGAGTCGTCCAGGTTGCCGTCCACACCGTCGAGCCGCGTGGAACCCGTGAACGACAGGAGAATCTCGTCCGAGTTCAAAACGGTCATGGCGTTGATCGTCTGGACGTCCAACCCGACATCCGAGCCGTCAAAGAAAATGCTGAAGTCGCTGCCGTCGAAATGAACGATGTCGACATTGTCCGCCACCACCCCATTCTCAAAGGTGGTCAGCGAATTGAGCGAGAAATACAACGAGTCGGGAGGACCGGCGATCGCCGTGTCGATCTTGACATCGAACGTGGTCGTGGGAATCTCCACGTCTGCTTCGTCGGTTATCTTGTCGCTGTCGCCGTTGACCGTGATTTCGTAATCACCGTCGCCAAACGGGGCGCCTGCCGACGTGAGAATGATCCGCCTTTCGTCGCTGTCATAATCGAAGTCGTAGTCATCCGGCTGCGAGAGGCGATCGCCGTCGCGGCGAACTTCGACGGTTCCGGGCTCCACCGTGCTGTGGTCAATTCCGGGAACGAGGTCGGCAAGCTCGAGTTCGAATCGACTCTGCTCAGTATTGACGGTCACCGCATCGACGGCGGGGTTCGTGTCTCCCAACCCGTTGTCGAGCGGCGAGGCGACGGAGACCGTGGGCGGACCGCCGAGATTCAGTCGAGCGTCGAAGTTGAGGTCCAGCGAGTATTCACTGTCGGAATCGGTCTCGTACTCGTCGAGGAGCGGAGAGTAGGTGGTCACATCAATCCGGTCCAGGTCAGGCCGGAAGTTGAGCAACTGCATGAACCCATTCCCTCCGTTCGTGCGGGACTGGTAGTCGGCCAACACCTCCAGCACCGGCAGCCCGGCGTCGTTGTACGACACTTCATGCGCCTCGCCCGCAAAATGACCGCCGATCACCAGAAAGATCTGGGGATTGACGGTGACCAATCGATCGAACAGCTCTTCGGAACTCAGCCCGTCACTGGACTCCGGCGACGAGTATCGATTGCCGGAGGGGCGCAGGTAGGCGTGCGTGGTCAGGATCACCGGCTTGTTCGGGTTCTCATCCAGGATCTCTTGGGCCCACCGCACCGAACTGGGACGCGGTTCCCACTCCAGGGCCAAATGCAGGAAGTCGATGCCGCCCGCAGAAAACGTCTGGTAGTGGTTCAGTTCGCGAGGTGACGTGCCCCCATACCATGGGGCGTCTTCGTAGCGGTCCGGACCAAAGTACTCCACGAAATTCTGCGAATCGTCGTGGGTGCCAAGCGGGTGGAAGTCGTGATTTCCTGGAAGGACGGAATAAGGTATCACCCCGTCCAGGACAGCCATCGCTGCGTCCGCCGCTTCCCATTCGTCCGTATCGGACGCATGGTCAACCACATCGCCGACATGCGAAACGAACACGATGTTCTCTTCTTGCGCATGATTGGCAAGCCAGCGCGTCTGGTTGCGAAAGATCCCCGGGTAGGACTCGGAGTAATACTGGGTGTCGGGAAGAATGGCGAGCTTGAAATCGCTGGCGAGTAAACGTCGGACTTCAAGTTGCTGAAACAGAAACTGCCGCTTTGCTCTTGGCTTGCTTCGCATGAATACCCCGTTGGAGTTGTCTTGGCCGATTGCTCCTGCTGGCGACTCGAGTGGTCGCGCTGCGAATGGCACTGCCTGCCCGATGATAGATGACGTGATGCTCGGGGCGTGCCGGACGAATCGTTCACCAAAATACAGTTTTATCAATGATGGTCAATCACATATTCTTCACATAATCGCATCTGGGTTTTCTTAGTCCGATTTCATGCAGAAGTACGACTGAGACCGGCATGATGTTCCCCCCCCGGATGAACATCCATGACGGATCATCAACGTCATCTCAGGCAGGAATGCGGAAAAATCTTGTTCGTTGCAACATGGGTCGGTACGATCAGGTGCAAACAAACTTTGCTGCGCATCGGAGGACGACCGTGACGTTTTATGAATTACGCCTGAGCTCTTTATTACTGCCCTTTCAAGGGATCACTCGCCACCTACCATCCTTTCAAGGGATGAGACAATCCCGCATCGGCAAACGACGGCCGGCGACGGCATGCGGCTGGGCCTTGGTGCTGCTGCTGCTGGGTTCCACCCCAAGTCCGGTGGGTGCCGATGACTGGCCCCAATTCCGGGGACCAAACTGCAGCGGATTGTCGGCAGGCACCGCCCCGTTGCCCGTTCAATTCTCCGCGCAAACCGCGCGCTGGAAGGTCGACCTGGGCGATGGCATCGGCTGCCCGATCGTGGTCTCGGGCCGAGTCTTCGTGAGTGCGATGGTTGACGACCACACCATCGGACTATTCGCTTTCGACGCGGAAGACGGCCATCCGTTATGGAAGCGCACCTGGCCCACCGGCCCGCTGCCGGAAATCCACAAGACCAACAGCCACTGCAGCACGACCCCGGCCGCGGATGACGAGCGTGTCTACTTTTACTTCAGCACGCTGGGTATGCGGGCGGTCGATGCGAAGACCGGGGGCGACGTCTGGCACCAGGAAATGCCGACACCTTTCTTCGTCTTCAAGTGGGGGCCGGGCATGTCGCCTGTCTTGCATGAGGACACGCTGTACTTCTGCCAGGATGACGACCTCCACCCCGCCATGTATGCCTTCCGCAAGACCAACGGTGAACTGTTGTGGAAGGACGACCGGTCCGCGATGGCGGTAAACTACTCGCATCCGGTGGTGTGCAAGACCGACCGTGGCCCGGAGATCGTCGTCGCCGGGACGCGCCAACTGATCGGCTACGACCCGACCACGGGGGAACGACTGTGGCATGCCGACACCTTACTGCGAAATATCAAGACGACCCCGGTCAGTCTGGATGGAGTGATCTACATCTCGCTCCAAAGCAGCGGCATCGCCAATCAGTGGTTAGCCACCGCCGACCGCTCCGAGACGGGCAACAATGACGGAAAGCTGACCAAGGCGGAGATGCAGGCCTTTGTGGGCGAACAGCAGATCCCCGCGGCCTTTTACCGCAAGACGTTCGATCGCGGTGACGTCAACGGTGACGGCTTCCTTGAAGGCGAAGAGCTGGACAAGGCGTTCCTGGACCCGACCAACTTCGCCGGCGCCCGCTACGATGCCGAGGCTCCCGCGGACG
The DNA here is from genome assembly GCA_030430075.1 of bacterium. Classification (GTDB taxonomy): domain Bacteria; phylum Planctomycetota; class Planctomycetia; order Pirellulales; family Pirellulaceae; genus ARS98. Next base: position 62,631 of record JAUIGN010000043.1, on the reverse strand, counting down.
AGTTCGTGATGGCGATCCGCGGCGGCGGTCGCGGCGACGTCACGAAGACGCATGTCCTTTGGAAGCACCCCACCCGGCATACGGACCACATCGTCTCTCCCCTGATCTCTGACAACCGCATGTTGCTGATCAAAGCCGGCGGGATTGCTTCGATGTTTGAGACGCGCGGCGGGACCGCCGTCCGGACGGCATCACGGATCCGCAATCCGGGCGACTATTTTGCCTCACCCATTCGGGGCGATGGAAAAATCTACGTGGCAGGCGAAAACGGCGTGGTTGTCGTTCTGGCGGACAGCCCGAGCCTGGAGGTGTTGGCCCGCAACCAAATGGATGACAGCCTGGTGGCAACGCCGGCGATCGCCGACGGCCACCTGTTTGTCCGCACTCGCTCGCAACTGATCTGCGTCGGCGATTGAGCACGACGGTCCATGCAGCAGCTCGCCAACGGTCCGAGCACGGCAACACGGAGAATGACGATGCAACGGTGGAACGTGCCGCGGCTGGTTTCGACACTGGCCACGCTGGCCTGGCTGTCGGCCGGCCCGGCGCTGGCGGCGGACTTCGAGCATGATGTCGCGCCGCTCTTCATCAAGCATTGCCTCGAGTGTCATGACCGCGTCGATCCGCAGGGCGGCCTGAGCCTCGCGTCGGCGGCAGGCCTGCGGCGCGGCGGCGAATCCGGTCGGGTCGTCAGCCCCGGTGATCCGGAATCCAGCTATCTGCTGGATCGCATTCGGGCGGGCGAGATGCCGCCACCTCGGCAAGGGCAGGAACGCCCCCTGGCGGCCGCCGACATGCAGATCATTCGCGACTGGATTGCCGCCGGTGCCGAGTGGCCCCAGGACCGGTCGCTCAGCCCGTATGAAGTCACCACCGCCACTCGTGCAGGGCTTGACTGGTGGTCGCTCCAACCGATCAGCCGGCCGGCCGTTCCGCCTCTCGCGCCGGCCGACACCGTCGCCACTCCGATCGATGCGTTCATCCAGGCGCGCCTGCAACGCGAAGGGATGCAGCCGGCACCGCCGGCCGATCGGTTGACCTTGTTGCGACGTGCCTGCTTCGACCTGGTCGGCCTGCCCCCGACGCAGCGGCAGGTCAATGAGTTCCTTGCCGATCAAGGGGCGAATGCGTTTGAAAAAGTCATCGATGAACTGCTCGCCTCCGAACACTATGGCGAACGCTGGGCCCGCTACTGGCTTGACCTGGTCCGCTTTGCGGAAACGTGCGGCTACGAACGAGATCAACTCAAGCCGAACATCTGGCGTTATCGTGACTGGGTTGTCGAAGCACTGAACGCCGACATGCCCTATGACCGGTTCGTCACGCACCAACTGGCCGGAGATGAGATTGCCAGCCCCGATGAGAACTCGGTCATTGCCACCGGCATGCTGCGGGCGGGGACGTGGAATGACGAGCCGAATGACGCCGCCGATTACCTGTATGAGCGATTAGAGGACATGGTCCACGCCTGCTCGTCGGCATTCCTGGGTTTGACGGTCAAGTGTGCGCGGTGCCACGACCACAAGTTCGATCCGATTCGTCAGACGGACTACTATCGCCTGGCCAGCTTCTTCTGGGCCGGTTACATCGGCCAGCAGAACCTGGGTGGTCCCAGCCCGGAACAGTTGGGGTTCGACGCCTTCGGCTGGACCGACAAAGGGCGCGACGCGAGCCCCATCCATCTGCTGTTCCAGGGGGAGCGAAGCCGCCCGGGGCCCGTCGTCGAGCCGGGATTCCTGTCGGCGATTCCGGCCCTGGACCGTCCCTTGACGGCGCCTCCTGCCTCCGCGCAGACCACCCGGCGACGCCTGCAATTTGCCCGCTGGATCACCGACGAGGCCAATCCGTTGACGGCGCGAGTGATCGTCAATCGTCTTTGGCTTCACCACTTCGGCGAGGGCCTGGTTCGAACGCCCAACAACTTCGGATTCAAGGGCGAGCTGCCCACGCATCCCCAATTGCTGGACTGGATGGCCGCTGAACTGGTGGCAGGCGGCTGGCGGCTCAAGCGACTCCACAAGCTCATCATGCTTTCCCACACCTACCGTCAATCGTCCCTCCACCCTCGGGAAGCCGACTACTCAACGCGGGATGCTCAGAATCGTTGGCTGTGGCGGGCCAACCGCCGCAGGTTGGATGCGGAAGCCTTGCGCGACGCGATGCTCGCCGCCAGTGGCCAACTGAACCTGGCGGTCGGTGGCCCCAGCTTCTACCCGCAGATGAGTCCCGAAGCTCTGGAGGGCCTCTCACGCAAGGGCAAGGCCTGGCAGCATTCGCCGCCGGCCCAGCGGGCACGCCGCAGTATTTATATGATGACCAAACGTTCGCGCCTGTTGCCGCTGATGACGACCTTCGATTTCGGCAACACCACCCTGCCGTGCGGGCAGCGGGACGTCACGACGGTGGCACCCCAAGCGCTGGCGCTGCTGAACAACGCGTTCGTACATCGACAAAGTGAAGCGTTCGCGCGACGGCTGGAACGTGAGGCAGCGACCCTCCCGCAACAAGTTGACCTGGCGTGGCGAATCGCGTTAGGGCGGGCACCGAGTTCCGCAGAATCGGCCGCCGCGATCGCGCACGTTCAGCAACAACGGCAGCACTTTGTCGCCCCTGCCGACGGGCCGGCCGCCACGCGTCCTGCTGCCGGGCCGATGAGCGGCCCGCCGGCGGACAAGCTGGTGCTGTGGCTGCGAGCCGACGACGGTGTCGAACTGGATGACCAGCGCGGCATCCGCTTCTGGCGGGATCGTGCCAAACCGGAAGGGCAACAGCTGCCGCATGACGCGTCGCAAGCCGACCCTGGTCGCCGGCCACGCTGGGTCGCCAAGGCGATCGGTAGGCAGCCCGCCCTCCGGTTCGACGGAGAGAACCAGTTCCTCCATGTTGCCGGCCAGATCGTCTGGTCTTCGCAGTTCAGCCTGTTCGCCGTCGTCAGCCAGCAGGCCACCGGGGGCGGTCCGCGAGAAATTCTCTCCAACTGGCACCGCCGCGGCCGCTCGACGACGTCGCTCTTCCTGGGCACGCGGGGGACCGCCGGCGTTCGTTTCAGCGACGCGATGAGCGATGCCGGCCGCCTTTCGGCGCCCGAGATGCCGTTCATCCTGACCGCCATCAACTCGCAGCAGCAAGCGACCACGTATCAAGACCGGCGCCAACTGGCGTCCGCCGGCCCGCTGAAGTCACGCGACCCGCACGGCCCCTACGTGATCGGCACGCAGGGCAACTATGGCTCGGAATGGTGGCATGGCGATATGGCGGAGATCCTGGTTTACGATCGGGCACTGGGTGAAGACGAGCGACAACAGGTTTGGGACTACCTGGCAGGGAGGTACGACCTGTCCACGGCAACGACAACAACGCCGGCTCCGAAGCTGCTGGCGCTCGCCTCGCTGTGCCACGTCCTCTTGAACACGAACGAGTTTATTTTTGTTGATTGAGTGCTTCGTCATGCACAGCATGACCTACGGAAATACGGAATTACGGAAAATCGAGAAACGCCGGCCGCACGTCATTCGTAACGACCGTCGCGGTGCATAGGGCGACGCACATTGATCGAGCGACACTTCCCGGGTGAGACACGATGACACAGCCCAATTCTTCGGACCTGTTTCCCTGCCGCCTCACGCGTCGCGAGTTCGTCTGGCAGATGGGCGGTGGCTTTGCGGGTGTGGCGCTCGCATCGCTGCTGGACGGCGATGATTTTTTTGCTCGGCCGGCCGCGGCCGAATCCGGCACCTCGGCGTCCGCACCGGCCGGGCCGCTGGCGCCCAAGGCGGGCCACTTTCCGGCGCCGGCCCAGCGCTGCATTTTTCTGATGATGAATGGTGCGCCCAGCCAGGTCGACACGTTCGACTACAAGCCGGAGCTTGCCCGATACGCCGGTCAGAGCCTGCCGCCGGACAAGAACTACATCAATTCGGGCAACCGGAAGGTTGGCTTCCTGACGCCGAATTGGCGGCCGTTTCGACCGGGCGGCGAGAGTGGCCAACTGATCTCGGACTATTTTCCCCGAGTGCGGGAGCATGCCGACAAATTGGCGATCATCAAATCGTGCCATGCAGACAGCCATGCCCATGGTTCGGCCCTGGTTGCCATGAACACCGGTAATACCTTTATCGGCCGCCCGTCGCTCGGCAGTTGGTCCGTCTACGGGTTGGGGACCCAGAATCAAAGCCTGCCCGGATACGTGGTGATCCTCGACAAGCGGGGCGGGCCGATCTCAGGTCAGCCGAATTGGTCGAGCGGTTTCATGCCGTCCACCTATGACGGCACGTTGTTTCGCCCTGTAGGCAACCCGATCCTCGACCTCCAGCGCCCCAGGCATATCGACGATCGGGCTCAGCGCAATCAGCTTGACTTGCTGGCCCGTCTCAACCAGCAACATTTGGCGTCGCGAGCGAACGGCCGCGAGTTAGCCGCCAGAATCCAATCGTATGAACTGGCCTACCGCATGCAGGCCGAAGCGCCCGAAGCCGTCGACCTGTCGCAAGAGCGCCAGGCGACCTTGGACGCCTACGGTGTGGGTCGGCAGCCGACAGACGAGTTTGGTCGGAACTGCGTGATCGCTCGCCGGCTGTTGGAGCGGGGCGTGCGATTCGTGCAACTGTACTCGGGTGGCGGCCACCTGGAGGAAACCTGGGACGCGCATGAGAGCATCGAAAAGAACCACGGCCAACATGCGGCGGAGGTCGATCAGCCGATTGCCGCCTTGCTGGAAGATCTTCAACAGCGGGGGCTGCTGGAGACAACGCTGGTCGTCTGGGGTGGCGAATTCGGTCGCATGCCGTTCAGCGAAGGCAAGGATGCCCCGGGACGCAACCACAATCCGTACGGGTTCAGCATGTGGATGGCCGGTGCCGGTATCAAGGGCGGTATCAGCTATGGCGAGACCGACGAGTTTGGTTTCCAAGCGGTGGTCGATAAAGTTCACGTCCATGACATTCACGCCACCATCCTGCATCAGATGGGCCTCGATCACGAGCGGTTGACCTACTTCCACCAGGGTCGTGAAGAGAGTCTGACCGATGTGCATGGGCGAGTGCTCGAAGAGATCGAAGTGTAGCCTCCCGGCACGGCCCCCCGGCGTGGGCTGGCAAATCAGGGGACGCCCGCAACGGGCATGTGCCATGCTCGCCAGCTGTTCGCCGCGCCGTCTGGATTGCGGTTGGTCGCCCAATCGCCTATCCGGATGACGGCGACGGTCGCCCGCTTGGGGCTCGGTGACGCGATACCGATCGAGCCGGTTTCAGCGGGGAATTTGGCGGTCGGGCACGAACCGGCGGCGGCTGGCCGCAGTCGACCGGCGGGGAAACTTCGCTACAATACCAGCAATCCGCGTTCCGCCGGGTCCGGAGCGTGCCGTGGATCACTTTTCGATTGAGCGTATGAAACTGACTCCTCTTCACGTAGGCGATGTGTGCCTCTCAATCAGCTCGCTTCTCCTGGCAACCCTGGCGCTGAGCCTGTTCGGCGAAGTGGCCATGGCGGACCGCATCATCCTGCGCAACCTGAAGATCATCGATGGCCCGCAGGTGGTGGCGTTTGACGAAGACGGCGTGCGCCTGGATGACAAGCGTTTGATTGGCTGGTACGACATCGAGAAAGCGCGGGTGGCGAACAATCAACAGGCGGCCTTTGATCAGATGTTGCGGGAGCTGGGAGGTCCCTTGTTCCGGATCCGGCAACGCATGCGGGTCGGCGACTACAAGGACTTGGCGCCGCACGCCGAGCCCATCTACGCGCGTTACGCCGAGCGGAAAAGTCCCACCGCTTATCTGGTGATGCAAGCCACGATGTGGTCGCGGGTCGCCGTTGGCCGCCGCGAGGCGGCAGTCGAACCTTACTGCCGCTGCTTCGAGTACTTGCGGACGCCTCGCCAGCCGCAGAACCTGCTGCCGGGAGAACGGCGGCTGGACTACGATCCGGAGACCGGAATGTGCGCCACGCTGGCGCCGGTCTGGTTCGACAGCAAGGCGGCCAAAGCGGTCTTGCCCAATGTATACAAAGCGATCGGCGCGATGGGTCGACCGCGGCCGGCAGGTGCCTACGTGTACTTTGTGACGCTGGCACTGGCCGCGGGCGACACGGCCACCGCGGATCGCGTGCTGGTGGCCGTCAAGGACACTTCCGGCCCGATCGGCGAACTGAAGGCCATTGTTGCCGTCCAACGCGAACTGGCATCAGGCCCGCCGGGTCCGGCATACGACAGGTTGAAGGCTGAGCTGCCGGAGATTTCCTCAGCGAATCGGCCCCTGGCCCTGTATTGGCTGGGCCGCGCACAGCTCGCATCGACGGATGTCGAGACCAGGAAGCAGGGCCTGGTACGACTGCTGCGAATCCCCGCCTTACATGCCGACCAGGCACCCGAAATCGGTGCCGCCGCCCTGTTTCACGGGATGCAGGTCTTGAAACAGCTCGACGACGTCCGCGGCAGCGTGGCGCTCAGAAACGAACTCCTCGTACGTTACGGTCAGACATACTTTGCCGCTCAGGCTCTCGCCCCTTCGCCCGCTGCAGATTCGCAGGAAACACCATGACTAAAGCGTTTGCCGTTCAAGGCATCTTGATTTGCTTGCTTGCCCTCATTGTGGCCACGACGTTTTCCCACCGCTTCACGCTGGCACAGGATGAAGTGCTGGATGATGTCGAGCCGGCGGCGGCCGCGCCCGCGGCCGCACCCTCGACGTCCGCAGCCGAAGACGGAGAGAAGACGCGCACGCTGCTTGATACAATCATCGACGGCGGCGTCGTGGGACTGCTGATCATCTTGCTGTCGATGGTCTCCCTGGGATTCATCGTGGAGCATTTTCTGACGATCCGCAAAACGACCTTGATGCCGGAACCGGTCATTGAGGAGTTGGATGAACTGATCGGCCAAGGACAGATCGATCAGGCGATTGAAACCTGCCAGACGCATGAGAGCCAGTCCCTGATTTCGCAGGTCGTGCTGGCGGGCCTCGAACGATACAAGGGGTCGGAGTTCGGCTTCGCCGAATACAAGGCGGCCTGCGAGGAGGCCGGCGAGGATCAGACCGGGCGCCTCTATCGCAAGACGGAAGTCCTGGGGCTGATCGGTTCGATCGCGCCGATGTTGGGGCTGACCGGAACCGTGTTGGGAATGATCCGGGCCTTCAACATGATCGCGATCAAGGGCGGGATGGCGAAACCGGACGAACTGGCCGGGGGGATCGGCCAGGCACTGGTCACGACGTTGCTGGGCCTGGTGGTGGCGATTCCCACGATGGTGGCCTTCAGCTTCTTCCGCAACAAGATCGACTCGATCGTCGCGGAAGCCGGCAAACGGGTCGAGCAGATCATGATGCCCCTCGGCCGGCGCAAGTAGGAACGTCGGACGCAGCGCGCCGGCGGCCGCCCGCCGGTATAAACTCAACCTGTATTCGTGACCCGATCGATCAACATGCGTCTTACCAAACGTCGCCGCTCGAGCCGACCGAACATGGACATGACGCCCATGATCGATATCGTGTTCTTGCTGATTATCTTCTTCATGACCGTTACCCAGGTCTCCAAGGTCAACAAAGAACAGCTCGATCTGGCCAAGCAGAAGGGATCGCAAGACCAGCAAACGGCGACCATCACGATCAATGTGACGGAGGCCGGTCAGTACGTGATTGCCGGAAATACCGTGACGTTGCCTCGATTGGTCTCCCTGGTCAGCCAGGAACTTAGCGCCCTGGGTGGCGATGCGACACGTCTCAAGGTGACGGTCCGCACGGACCAGCGCGGCATCAGCCGGCACACGAACGAGGTCATGAAAGCGCTGAGCCGGATCGGGGTGCTCCGCGTCAACAATGCCGTCGAGTCGCCCCAATAACGAACAGGGTCAAGCCCGCGAGTTGCACGATGCGCTTAACCAATCGGCGAACACAACACGGTGAGAAGATCGAGCTGTCGATGACCAGCATGATCGACGTCGTGTTTCTGCTGCTGATTTTCTTCATGACCACGGCGTCGTTCGTCAAGACAGAACGGCAACTCGACTCCAACATCAAGAATCAGGATTCTTCCAGTGCCTCGGCCAGCGATCTGGAACCGGCCATCGTCGATATCGTCGAGAGTGGCGGCCGATTCGTCTTCCGCGTCGGCGCACGGGACGTGCAGGACTCGGGCGAGCTGACTCGGATCCTGCGGCAGTTTCCCAGCAAACTGGACGGGGCATACGTCAAGGTCAGCGACGAAGCACCCTTCGGCATGGTCGCCGCCGCCATCCAGGCTTGCAAGGATGCGGACTTTACGATCGTCACCTACGTGCCACCCAAATGAGCAGAACATTCGAGCCACGAAAGATCCCGATCTGCGATCGTCTCCCCGCCACGGTGCGGTCGGGCGGACTCGTGCTGGTCGTCCTGGGCTGCCTGGCAATGGGCCTGTCAACGCAGGCTCCCGCCTGGTCGGCCGACGATGACGAGACGCGTGTCGAGAAATTCCTGACTCGGCTCGGACTGGTCGACTTGCGCACGCTGCACCTCGAACAGGTCCTCAAGGGCCAGTTGCCGGACGCCGAACGGACCGAGATTGCCAAGCGGCTGGCCGACGTTTATGCCAGCCAGTTGGTAGCCTACGCGGCCGACAAGGAAAAGTACGATGACGTCGTGGACCGGATCAACCGCCTGGTGGCGGCCGTCCCCACGGCCGAAACGCCGGCACTCAAGGTGATGCTGCTACAGGCGGACTACTTTCGCGCAGAGAAACTCATCAACAACTGGATCGTTGATCGATCACTGTCCACGGACCGTGATGATGCGTTGGCCATCCTGACAAGAATCACCCCGCAACTAATGGCGTCGTACCGGCAGCTGCGAGCCGCCTCGGACAAACTCCAGGAAGAGATTGACGAGCTGGAGGAGGGTGACGAGCAAGCGGCCAAGATGCAGCAGGCCATGCAGCTCCAGTCAGTCGCCGGGCGCGCGGGCTACTTCGCCGGTTGGTCCGGCTACTACCTGGGACTGGCTCGTCAAAGCATCAATGCGCAGACGAACGAATTCGTCTCTGCGCGTGACATGTTCCGGCTCCTGTTGGGGTTGGAGGGTGAATACAAAGATGTCGACGAAGAGTTTCTGGGCCTGGAATCGATTCGCCGCGCCCAGGCCTTAATTGGCCTCGCCCTGGCGGAAGCGGGCGCCGGCAACCTCGATGCAAGTGCCATTTGTTTCGATTGGCTCGACAGCGGCGGCGCGCCGCCCGGCGTGCGTGACGAAGGGCCCTATTGGCGTTTGCAGTCCCTCTTGAACGCCGACCGCATCGACTTGGCGTTGGCCTATGCAAAGCAACAAATTGCCGCCCTCAATGACAGCGCCACGAACGGCAAGATCAGCTTCTGCGTCAGCCTCGTACGCGCCGCGTTTGCGGGTGCCCAAACGCCGTCGCCCGACTTGCAAGAATTGGGCATGCTGGGCATCGCCGGTCTGGCCAAATTGCGACAGCGAGGTCCCGTGCGCGCCTTGCTGAAGAAGTATGACATCGACCTCAACAACTCCAACGGCTTCTATCTCAACTGGATCAAAGGCCAACAACTGACCGAAGAGGCGGAAGCGGCCAAGTCGCAGGAACTGTTTGAGGAAGCGGCCGCCGTCCTGGAACGGGCCAGCCAGGCGGAAGACGCCCGCCAGGATCTGGCATCGCTGGGCCAATGCCAGACGCACCTTGCGACCTGCTACTACCGGCTGGGGCGATTGGAAGACAGCGCACGGATGTTTGAAAAGGCTGCCGCGGCACGGAAGGCAACCGGAGACGACAAGGCGGTCGACGCGGCCTGGTCGGCATTCGTCGCTTACCAGAAGCTGGCCAAGGACGAACCTCGCTTCGTTCCCGCGGCAATCGCCGTGCTGCAGCAGATCAAGCGGGACTACCCCCAGCATGAGTACGCTCAGCAGGCCGACTACTATATCAGCAAGCTGCAGCAGAGCAGCGCGTCACCGGCAGAGAGCCTGGCCAGCCTGGAGAAGCTTTCGCCAGGCAGCCCCAATTACCTGCCGGCCCGATACGACATCTGCGTGATCCGGCACGGACAATGGAAAAAGGCAACGGGGCGCGAACGGCAGCAAACCGGCGATCAGTTGATCGCCGACGCCAACACATTCCTCCAGGCGGCCGGTGCCGACGGCAACCCAAGTCAGCAGGTCAAGGTCAGCTCGCTGGCCGCCAGTGTCGCGCTCGACCGCGATCCACCCGACTTGGCCTTGGCCGCCTCGTACCTTGATCGGGCCGCCGGGTGGGCCGACACACTTGCCACGTCGTCCAATGTGGCGGCCGAGTACCACTACTATGCGATGAAGCTGGCGGCGGCGCGGGATCAACAAGACGCCCAGGCAGCACATGCCGCCTGGCTGGCCCAACACGGCCAGGGGTCACCGTTCGAACTGTCCGGGCTCGTAGCCGCCGCCAGGGCGGCCGATGCCGCCGTCCAGCGTGCCGGCAGCGGTCCCAGTGACGCGGCCCGCGAGGCCCATCGCGTCTACGCGCGGCTGTCCCAACTGTTTGGTGAGAGTCCCTCCGCACTGGCGGAGAAGAAAAACGCGCGTGTCGCGATGTCCAAGGCAGCCCAGTACGCCGCGCAACTGGGCGACCACCGCGAAGCCGCCCAACGGCTCGACCAGTTACTTGCCGTCGACAGTCAGGCGAAGGATCGGAGCTACCTGCGACGGTCGGGACTGGCCCATTACCAGGCCGGCCAGTACGACAGCTCGCTCCAACGCTGGCGAACGCTGCTGGCCGGACTTCGCAAAGGCACATCAGAGTGGTACGAAGCAAAGTACTATCAAATGGCTTGTCTGGCGGCATCGGATCCGGACAAACTGGCAGCCGTGCTGAAACAATTCGAACTCCTGTATCCCAACGTGCCGTCCCCCTGGAAAGAGAAGATCGCCACCCTGCCGAGATAGGGCCGACACACTGCGGCACGACCGGCGTGATCGTCCCAGCCGGTCAGTTGCAGGCCGCTGCCCCCGGATAACTCGTCAGGACGCCCGGCTTCGGCAACGCCCGCTGCGGTCTCTCGCCGCGACAAATGAGGTATAACTAAAGGACGGTTCGACACGATCGTCCGTAGGGTGTCGCGAGCCCCCTGCGCCAAACGGTGGAATGCCGGAAGCACCGCCTGGCGACGGAAGCGATGTCCGGGCAGTTGTCGATGTTCCGTTCACCAGGAGCGCGGGAAAGGCGCCTTGCCGGGCATGCTCGTTCGCGCCCCGTTTGCCACTCCCGGCAGCCAGATGCCGGCACGGTTTCCTGTCGAAACGGCCCGGTCTCGCACTGATGAACGAGTTGACCATGGCGGCCAACCAGCCTCCTTCAAACACGACGCGCCGTGACGCAGAGAGCAAGATCCAACGCTTTCTCGAACAGGCTGCGCCCATCGTGTTGGAAAGTCGAGTGCTGGATGCCGGTAGCTGGGAGCAGTTGGTGGCGCTGGCCCGGGAGCTCGAATTGTCCGACGATCAGTTGCGCGCCACGATTGAGGACCTGCGACGCCGTGGGGTCATCCAGCGTGTGGAGCTGCAGCAGGCAAAGCCGCCCGCTACCGCCGCTCCCAAACCGCCTCCGCTGCCAACCCGTTCGCCGCACAAGCGACCGGACGTCCCGCCGGCCGAACGACCGTCGGCCGACAGCCCGACAAGCGACCAACCGGCAACGGCGCCCGGTCCGCAGCCGGATCAAGGGCCGCAGCCGGTTCAAGGGCCGCAGCACGAATTCCAGCGCGAGAAAACATTCTCCCTTAACTCGCCCAATCCGCCGCAGCCACCCCCGCCTCCGCCGCTCCCGAAGCCGCCAGGATCGGCAGGCAGTGAACGACCCGTAATCGATGGCGCAAACGATTCTCCGGATCCGGCTCGACCCCGCCAGCCGTCAGCGGATGCACCGCCCGTCGCTACGCCTCCCCCGGCAGCCCGGCAGGACGCGACCGGTCCCCATCCCCTGCCGCGATCGGATCGACCGCGGACCGGCGGCAGTTCGGCCACCGGCGGACATCTCAACGCCGGACGGAGGTCCAGAGAACAGCGCCGCGAACAGCTTTCGCAGCGGGCGGCCGCGATCCTCGCCGAGCAACGTGGTTTCAGTCCCAAGACGCATTCGCTGATCTCGGCCGCCGCCGAGGATTTAGGGTTGGGAGATTCGGATGTGGCCGCCGTCATGCGGGCCCTGGCACCTGGCGATCGTCCGCCCCAGGAGTCGCCATCGGACGAAGCCAGCCAGCGCCGCCGCTGGAAGGAAGCGGGCAAGCCCGAACCGCCTCGGCACGAAGCACCGAAGAAGCCACACGAGATCTTCACCGAGTTCGTCGCCACGTCGCTCGACAAGCTGGCGGTCGGTCACATCTCACGGGACCTGGAGAGCGGACTGGTCGCTCACGGCACGAAGGTGCTCAAGCTTTCGCACGTTTATGCTTCGCAACTCGTCCGAGAGGTTGCCGACCAGAAGAAACTGCTGTTGGAGTCGGTGACGCAGGCCCGGTTGGCGACCCCGGAAGACAAGCCACAGGATCCTCTGCTGGCAACCTTCCTTGATCGGGCCGCTCCGATCCTGGCGCAGAACCGCGGCCTCAACGCACGGAGCCGGGTCTTGCTGGGGGCGATGGCGGAAGAGATCGGCCTCCCGGCGAATCAAGTCGATGCTGCCGTCGCACAACTGGAAAGCAAGCCCAGCGATGCTGACGGCCAGAGCGTCGAACAGCAAGCGCGGATGGCGCCGTTCCGAACGTATGCCGGCGAAATGCTCGGCCAACTTCCGCAGCCGATTCTAACTGCCCGCGTGCATTCGATGTTGCTGGAACGCGCGGAAGAGCGGTTCGGTCTCGACGCCGAGCAGGCGCGGGGCGTGCTGCGCGAATTGGCCACCGCACAATCCATTCAGATCGTGACGGAAGCGGAAGCACTCGACCATCTCGAGGGGCTGGTGAGCGAGCACTTGGGCGATGCCCTGCGGTTGGATTCCAGCATCCGGCAGCGGATCCTCAAGGAAGGCGGCCAGTGGGGACTCACGCCGGGACAAGTCGAACAGGTCATCAAGAAACTGTCCCGCCGGAATTACAAGAAGCGACAGTCGGAACGCAATCTCTCGAATGCCGCGTTGGTGGCAGCGATGGTCGCCGTGTTGCTGGTGGTAGGATTCTTGGGATGGGCCATGATGGGTGGACGCATGACCCCCGTCGAGCCCGGCCTGGAACCGGCGGCACCCGAGGTGGCCGCCACCGAGACCTCGGCCGCCACGGATGCGAGCGACGATCGTTGGTGGAGTGTGGAATTGGTGCTGGCCGTTCACAACGCCACGGTCGAATTTCCCCTGCTGCGACGGACCCTCAAAGCCATCGGCTCGCCCGATCCCGCGCACCGAGCCAGCGCCTACGAGACGATCATCCGGCAGGCGTTGCAGGAGACTGACGACACCGTCCAACGCAATATTCTGCTGAACGTCGTCTCCCAGGCGTACGTCGTGGAACCGGACGACGCGACCGCCACCCAGATCCGGCGCGCGCTGGTGGGTGCCATCCCCGGCCCGGAAGACCGACTCAGCGAGCGGGCAGACGACTACCGGGCCATTTTCTGGGCCATGCGCGGAGCGGTTCTGGCGATGCACGCGGCTGCGGAGGCCCCGGAACGTGCCGACGCGATGGCCAGCGCCGTCGGCGACGTCGTCGGCACGACCATCGATCGCGAGCAGCCGCTTCTGTCGTTGGAACGCCAATGCCTGGGTGCGTTGGCGGAACGACTCTTTCATCTCATGATCGCCTCGGCGGAATCGCGACCGGCAGACGCCCTGCCCTTGCATCATCTGATCGTTGAGGAAGCAGGTCGCTACCTGGATCCGGCACGCGTGGACGGGTTGAATGCAGAGTTTCTGGCCGCGCTGCTGCAGACCAGCGGCGATGCCTGGCGCGATGTCCAACCGTTAATCGATACCAGTACCAACAGCAAAGATCCGCTGATCATCGCCAAGATGATCGATATTTTTGAGACGACGGAGAACGGGGACCTCCGCACCTATCTGCAGAACCGGCTGGTCAGACGGACGAATGTCAAACCGGATGCCACCGACCCGCGCGACATCGCCGGTAAATTTCGCGAGGCGCTGGGAATTATTGAAGAGGTTACCGCGGAAGGACGTACGCTCGACTTCATGCAGTTGGCGCGGCGGGATCTGGACTGGACGAGCGAGGCGGCGGACGAACGTATCCAGGCAGCCGAGTCGGCCACGCGGCTGAGTCGTGTTGCAACTTTGGGCTGCGCGCTGGCCCAAGGTGAACTGGGGCACGGTACGTTCGACACGATGATCAAGCGGGGACCGCCCGACTTGGAGGCCAGCCTGGGTGAAGATGACGACCCCTTCTTTCCGACCGAGATCGGGACCGACTGGGACGCCGTCGAACGGCTCAACAGTGCACTCGGTCGCTTGCAACGCGAAGGTTCGGCGAAACGTGTAGAACGCCTGGAGAGTGTGGCGGCCGTTGCCGGCCGGGTGGCGGACCTGGACCCCTCGCAAGCAAACCTGCTGGCAGCTTACCTGGTGGCCAGAAAGCCACTGAACGAACATACCAAGATCCTGGAACGTGTCGCCGCGTTTCGCCATTGGCCACAACTCCATCTGGCCATCGCCGACCAGTTGGAGACCCCGGCCTTGGACCTGGAAAAGCTGCAGGCGACCGTTTCCGAGTTGCTCGACGAGCCAATTCGTGTGGACGATTCGGCCGAGTCGCTGCAAGCCGTGCGCGGTGCCCTGCTGCGGCGCGCCCTGACGAAACTTGCGGCGACCGGGTCGGCAATCAAGGAACCGCAGCGGATCGATCGGGCCCGCCGGTTGCTGTTTGACCAATACGTTCGCCAGGCGAACTTGCTGGGCGTCCCGCAGCCCACATTCGCGGATGCGGCCGGTCCGGCTGCGGTCCTGCGGGCGATCATTCAGCACTACGCAGCGGGGCTGCTCGAGTCTGGGCCGACCAAGGACGTGGAACGCCAACTGAATGACGTCCCGCACCAGTTGCAAGCGGTCGACTACATGGCGACAAATCCGTTGCAGCAGACCGTGCTGCTCGAACGGATCTGGCTGCAGCTCCTGGCCGCGGCCGTGACACAAAGGTCTCCCCAGGCAGCCGGTGAGGCACAACACATTATCGGCGAACTTCAACAGGCGGACCGCAGCGCCACCCATTCGTTGGGCCAGCTCCGAGCCAGCCAGGCAGCGATTGTGCAGATGTGGATGCTCTGGAACCGCCCCAAGTAGATCGAGAAACGACCATGCCGCGCTGGACACCGCTCTGGATGTTGCTGCTGGCCAGTTGGGCTCTGCCCTGCTATGGCGTCATCATCTTGCAGAAGGACAATCCCGTATCCATCAAGGGATTCCTGGTCAGCGAAAACGACCAACGCGTCGTTGTCGACGAACTGTTGCCCAACGGCGAGACTCGACAACGCGTTGTTCAGCGCGCCGAAATCGATGTGATGATCGTCTCCGTTGCGCCGGAACGACTGGCTGCTTTGAACCCCGAAAAACCGCAGGACTATCGCGACTACGCTGATGAGCTCTCCGAGAAACGCGAAGATCCCGAGGCCCGCAATGCGGCGATTCGCCTGTATCTCCTGGCAGCCCACCTGGACCCGGCAGGACAGGGCCGCGGCGCCTTGCTGAGCATGGCGGGCCTGGCCCGCTCTCCCGCCGAAGAGCGGAAGTTCCGGGCCATGGTCTACCTGCTGGATCCTGCCCACGACCGCAGCGTACTGAAGCCTCCTGCGCGGCCGAAGACGGTGGCCGTGGCGCTTACCGAGTCGGAGCAGACCATGCTCCTGACGGCCATCCGCGCGCTGCGGTCAGGCAACCGCCGTGAGGCCTTGAATTTCACCCGCCGCCCGCTGTTCCAACAAGTCTTCCAGCGTTTCTCGTCCATGTTCACGCTCGAAGCCTTCCGGGCTGCCGCCTCCCAGCGGACCGGCCTGCTTCCCAGGGCCGTGCAGAAGAAATTGCTTGCCCTCGAGCTAATGGTTTTGGGACAGCCGGGCCAGGAGTCACGCGATGAAAAGGACGTCCCCTGGTCCACATTGGTTACGAACAAACGCGATTCCCCAGTCGCCCAACTTTCGCTGGAGACGATTACGGAATTCAACCCGGCGGAGACCGTTTTCCGCGACAACCGCTGGACGCTACCGAAGGACGACGCGTAGGGAACGAGCCATCAACAACTTCTCACACTCCCTACATCGGAGTTGCCGGAATTTTGGCGCCAATCGTTGTTCGAGCGCGGGGCGATGACCTCTGGCGATTTCCGCCACGGGCTCCCGGCTACTGGCCCAAGACGTAGGCAAAGATCAATGGCGCGACGATCGCGGCGTCCGAGTTGATCATGAACTTGGGCCCCGCCTCATCCAGCTTGCACCAGGTGATCTTCTCGTTGGGGACGGCCCCTGAATACGAACCGTATGAGGTCGTCGAGTCCGAAATCTGAGCGAAGTACGACCAGAGCGGCACGTCTTGACGCAGATCCTGAATGATTAGAGGCACGGCACAAATGGCGAAATCGCCCGCGATGCCGCCGCCGATCTGAAAGAAGCCGATCGGGGCCGTGGCCGAAGTGCTCAGGTACCACTGGACGAGCGTTTCCATCTGGGCGGTCCCGGTCTTGATGACACTGTGTGACTTCACCGTGCCGTCGATGACGCGGGCCGCGAAAATATTGCCCAAGGTCGAGTCTTCAAAGCCGGGGGAAAAGACGGGGATCTGCATCTCGTGGGCCGCCAGAACCCAGGACTCTTGCGGCGGAATCTGGTAGTAGGGCTCCAACTTCTTTTCGTCGAAGAGCCGAAAGAAATACTCGTTGGCATTCCCGGAATGCCCCTTTTCGCCCGCCTCGATCCAGTACTCAACCAGGTACCGCTCGATATGCCGCATTGCCGTTTCGGGGATGCAGGTATCGGTCACGCGATTGAAGCCCGCGTCCCGCAACGCCACCTCACCTGCCGGTGACAGATCACGGTAGTCGGAGACAATGCGGTACTCATCGTGAGCAACCAGGTTGAAAATGTCTTCTTCCAGGTTGGCCGCCGTGCATGAAATCGCATGCACCTGACCTGCCCGGATCATCTCCGCCAGCGAGATTCCCAGCTCGGCGGTACTCATCGCACCTGCCATCGCCAGCAACATCTTGCCGCCGCCGGCTGTGTGCTGCTTATAGGCCTGTGCCGCAGCGAGCGTCTCGCGCGCGTTGAAGTGGCGAAAGTGCTTTTCCAAGAACGCGGAGACCGACATGCGAACGAACCTCAAGTGCTTTGACCAAGGACCCATTCGGGGTTGGCGATGGGAAGGGTTCCGACCCGACAAACTGAAGCTGACCCACAAGTCGGAGTAGCTCTCACAAATCGAGACGGCCCGGTGTGTGCGGCACACTCCCGCGGCTTACCCCGCATTGCCTTCCCGCAATCAAAGCCGAGACAAGGCACTCACCCAGCCACCAATCCGTCGCAACACCGGGGAAGCGGCGTCTTACTGTACGTCCATATCACAACTCAGACCGCCAGCAGCCGGCACATAGCAGGCCCGTGTGTAGTCCATCACCATACGGTGAGCGCTAAACCGCCAGGCCAGCGTGGCAATCGAGTTCATCATGAAGTCGATCCACTTGTGTGGCAGGCCGTCATCGTCCCGATCGTAGAACATCGGGACGACCTGCTCTTCCAGCACGCTGTACAACGATTCGGCATCGCGACGGTCCATCACCTCGTCGGAGACATGCGTGCGACCATCGCCGATCGCGAAACCGTTCTTGCCGTTGTAGGCCTCCGCCCACCAGCCGTCGAGGACCGACATATTGAGTCCGCCGTTGAGCACGACTTTCTGGCCGCTTGTACCGGAAGCCTCCAAGGGCCGCCGCGGGTTGTTCAACCAGACATCGACGCCATGGATCAGATGACGGCAGACATTGATGTCGTAGTCTTCCACGTAGACAAGCCGGTTGTTGAAGCGGTGATCGCGGCGTGTCTGGGCGATTCGCTGAATAAACTGCTTACCCGGCTCGTCCTTCGGATGCGCCTTCCCGGCAAACACGATCTGGATGGGCCGGTCCTTGTCGTTGAGCAGGTCAAACAGACGATCGATATCGTAGAGCAACAGGCTGGCCCGCTTGTACGTCGCGAAACGCCGCGCGAAGCCGATCGTCAGCGCGCCCGGGTCGAGCAGATTGCGGGCGGTTTCCACCGCCTCTTCACTCTCACCGCGGCGGCGGCACTGGCGGCTCACCCGCCGACGGACAAACTGCAGCATCAAGTTCTTCAGCGCGTTATGGGTCTCCCACAATTCGCCCGGATCGACGGTATAGATGTTCTCCCAGGCCTTCGCCTCACCCATCTTGTCCATCCAGTCGGCCGGAAAATGACGGTCGTACAACTGGTTCATCTGCCAGGCAAGCCAACTGGGAATATGCACCCCGTTGGTGATGTGACCGATCGGAATCTCTTCCTCCACACGCCATGGCCAGAGGTGGGCCCACATTCTTCGCGACACGTGGCCGTGCAAGGCACTCACCGCATTCGCACGACGTGTCAGCTTGAGCCCGACAACCGTCATGCAAAACGACTCGTTCTCGTTCTGCGGCTCGACACGCCCCAGGCCCATCAACTGTTCGTAGGAGATTCCCAACTGATCGCGAAGCGGACCAAGGTGCTCTTCCACCAGGCTCCCGTCAAAGCGATCATGCCCGGCCGGAACGGGAGTGTGCGTCGTGAAGACCGACTTCTGAGCGACCTCGCGCAACGCGTCGTCGAACGACATGCCGTCATCGTGCATATATTCGCGGATCACCTCCAGTGATCCAAATGCGCTGTGGCCTTCGTTCAAATGGTAAACGCCCGGATTGATGCCCAGCGCACGGAGGGCCTTGACGCCGCCGACGCCGAGCAGCAACTCCTGGCGAATCCGCGTCCGCTCGTCGCCCCCGTAGAGACGGCTCGTCAACTCGCGGTCTTCCGGCTTGTTGCCCTCGACATTCGAGTCCAGCAAATACAGCGAAACGCGGCCGACATGCACGTGCCAGACCTTGGCAAAAATCTGCCCGCTGCGGGTATCGATCTGGATCGTAATCGGCTTGCCGTCTTTACCAAGGGCCGGCTCGAGCGGCGTGTTCTCGACCTTCGTGTCCTGGTACTCTTCGCGCTGATAGTCGTCCTCGTCCAGGTGCTGGCGAAAATATCCCTGCCCGTAAAACAGTCCGATCGCCACCAACGGGATGCCCAGACCACTGGCACTCTTGATGTGGTCACCGGAAAGGACGCCCAAGCCACCCGAGTAGATCGGCAAGGACTCATGCAGGCCGAACTCCGCCGAGAAATAGGCCACCGGACGTCCGCCCAGAATGCCCGTGTTGGTCGCACCCCACGGCGGTTGGGTCGACATGTACTCTTTGAGCCGCCGGACGGCATAATTAATCCGGCTGTAGAGGACCATCTCCGAGGCCCGCGCCGCCAGCCGCTCCGGTGTGAACTCGTGCAACAAAGCAATCGGGTTGTGATCCAGTTGCCGCCAGCGAATCGGGTCGAGATCACGGAATAGATTCACCACCTCGGGGTGCCACGCCCACCAGAGGTTCCGCGCCAAAACCATGCATTTGTCGTAAAGCACCTCGGGGCTTAATTCGCCAGCATTGGCTTGGGTCGTTTCCGGGGCCATCATTGTATCCACTCGACTCATAGAAGTGCCTCATTTTGCGGCGACAGCGACTGCGGTACCAACTGCAGTGTGCTAGCATCGTGTAGGGATGTACTTTACCAACGGAGTGGTAATCATCATCCTGGTACTTGTCAAGTCGGCAGGCCGAGCAGCCTACGAGACGACGCACAAGAGCGATCACGAACGGCAAACAGGTTGTCGATCAAGCCGGAAAACGGCCTGATCCGCGCGACCATCGGAAAAGCAACCTCCAAATGCCGGCCCTCTAGTCAACCTGGGTCAAATAGGAAGCGGAGAAGATTCAGAAAGTTTAACCAATGATTGGCTGGCCTCTGGTCGCCAGCCTGGGTCGCCTCCAGTCGATCCGTGCGCCGTTGTTCCCGGCTGCCAGGTTCGCCAGACGGCTGCGCCCCGCGCAGCGGTCCAATTGCTGGCCGTGTACGGCGCGGCTCCCCGGACCCGGTCGCGCCGTTCACAACCAACCAACGTGGACAACCACATATTCAGGCCTTTCCCGAAGACACGCGATTGTTGGAGTTCTCCGCCTTGACCGAACCACCCAAGATTGTCTGGCACCCACCCAGTATTACGCGCGATCAGCGCGAGCGGCTGAACGGCCACCGTGGCTGCGTGGTCTGGTTCACGGGCCTGAGCGGTTGCGGCAAGAGCACCCTCGCTAACCTGGTGGACCACAAGCTGCACGACCTGGGTGTGCACAGCGTCTTGCTGGATGGCGACAACGTCCGGCACGGGCTCAATGCCACACCGCAACTGCTGGAGGAATCGCACGGCGCAGAATTCGCCGCCCGGTTCGGGCTCGGCTTTTCCGCCCAGGATCGCGAAGAGAACATTCGCCGGATCGGCGCGGTTGCCGAGTTATTTGCCACCAGCGGCCTGGTCACGCTGACCGCGTTTGTCAGTCCGTACCGCCAAGACCGCGACGCGGTGCGGGCCAGAGTCGAGGCATCCGGGCGGGCGGGCGACTTCATCGAAGTCTTCGTCGACGCTCCGTTGGAAGTTTGCGAATCGCGTGACCCAAAGGGCCTTTACCGGCAAGCGCGTGCCGGCAAGATCAAGGGCTTCACCGGGATCGACGACCCCTACGAAGCACCGGCGAACCCCGAACTGCACCTCGACGCTGCCGGAGAAACGCCGGACGAGTTGGCCGAACGCGTGGTCTCCTTTCTGGTGTCCAACCAGAAGATCAACCGCTGACGTCGCCGAAACCGAGGTCGGTCGTCGACTGGCCCGCCAGGCCGGTTCAACGACCGCTCCCCGACAGCCTACTTGGAATTGCGCTTGCCGCCGATGGTCGAAAAATCAACGCTGTGGATCGACGAAGCGCTCGCACAGTTGGAGACCAGGCAACTCCGACGTTCACTGCGCGAACGGCAGCTTGCCCAAGGCGCCGTGATCTGTCTGGACGGCTGCGAGTTGCTCAATTTCGGCTCGAATGATTACTTGGATCTGGCCCATCGCGCCGGTGGTGATGCGGTGGAAGCAGCGATGCGTGCCGCCGGCTGGGGCGCCGGCGCCAGCCCGCTGGTGGCGGGGCGGGGCACGGAACACGCCGCCCTGGAATGCGAGCTGGCCGATTTTGAGGGCACCGAAGCGGCCCTCCTGTTCTCGTCGGGATACGCCGCCAACGTGGGCGCAATCACCGCCTTGGCAGGTCGGGGTGATGTGATCTTCAGCGACGCCAAGAATCACGCCAGCATCATTGACGGATGCCGCTTGTCCGGTGCCGATGTGCGCGTCTACCGCCATGGTGACATGGACCATCTCAGCCGGTTGCTGGAGGATTCGCAGGCCCGCCGCCGGTTGATCGTTACCGACGGTCTGTTCAGCATGGACGGCGACTTCGCCCCGCTGCCGGAGATCACGCGACTGGCTGACCGGCACGAAGCGATGCTCCTGGTCGATGAAGCGCATGCCACCGGGGTATTCGGCGTGCAGGGCCGCGGGATCAGTGAAGCCTTGGGAGTCGAGGACCGCGTCGATGTGCATGTGGGCACGCTCAGCAAGGCACTCGGTTCCGTTGGCGGCTTCGTGGCCGGTCGACGCGCGTTGATTGACTGGCTGGCCAATCGAGCCCGCTCCTACGTCTTCTCGACGGCACCTCCTGCCGCGGCGGCGGCGGCCGGACGGGCCGCCCTGCGGATCGTCCGCCAACAACCGGAACGGCGTTCCCAGTTATTGCAGACGGCAGCCACGGTGCGGCAAGCGCTGGTCGACCAAGGGTGGACGATCGGCAATTCGCAAAGCCAGATTATCCCGCTCTTCATCGGCGATCCCGGCGCCACCGCTCAGGCGGCCGCAACCCTGCATGCCCGGGGCCTGTTCGTGCCGGGAATCCGCCCGCCCTCGGTTCCCGAAGGTGAGTCGCTGTTACGCATCAGCCTGAGCTATGCCCACGACGACGCGATGATCGGCCGCTTGCTGGATGAACTGCAGGGCATCGCGGACGGTACCTTGACGTAGTTTGCAGGCCCGCGGCGGATGATTTTGGGGTCGAACAACGATTCAGTCCGGGTCGTTGTGTGGCGATCTCTTGCGGTGAACATACCCCAAGCGCGCATATCAGGCGGGCTAACGAACCACGTCGACCGTGCTCGTCGCCAGGCGGTGGCGACGGCGAGAAACCTGTTGACGGGTCGTGCTGGCGTGCGGCTTGCGCTGAACCGCTGGTGATCCCGACGCTCAATAGGCTTGCTCGGCGATGCCGGCCGAGTCCACCATCCAGGGCGTCCAGACGAGTGCCACCTTTTCGACGGTCAAGTCGGACTTGCGCGGCCGAATGGGTGTGGCATCGACCTCGAGGTTCCCCGCCTCGAACCTGGCCCGCAGTTGGTCGGTCGCTTCCTCAAACTCGGTATTGAGTGCCGCCAGTTCGTTGAGCAGCTTCTCGTGGCTTTCCTTGGCCCGTTCAACATCACCCTTCTCGCTGGCAATCCGTCCCGCACTTCGCATCGAGCTGGCAGCCCGCGAGACGTTTGTCGCGCTGGTCAACTTGCGTCCCACGACGGCGCCCAGCAACGTTTGGCCGACCGAGATTGCGGTCTTCATCCATTGCTGACCGACCTGTCCCTCTTCGCGCTCCACCCGTTGTGCTGCCGTTTCGATTCGGTCGGCCAATCGCTTCAGCTTGGGAGCATACTTCTTCCGCAACTTCTCCACCTCCAGATCCCGTTGCTCGGCAGCAAGCTGCTTGAGCCGAACGCGGAACTCGCCTTCGGTTTCGCCGGCATGAGATTTTGCCTTTAGCGGTTTGCAGGCATAGACAGTCATCGTCTGGTTGCGATAGAGGTGATTCTTCAAGGCCGTCTTCCAGGCTGTGTAGTTCTTGGCCTTCGTCAAGTCGGATGCCAGGTCCGCAAACTGACTCGCCGCGTCATCCGGGGCATCGGAAAATTCCAGCGCTGCGTGGGCGATCGGTTCCGATTGCTCCCACGGGTCATCGGGCACGGAGCCGCGCATCAGGCAATGTAAGGCCACGTCCTCCCAGTGGTCGATCTTCGCCGTCGACTTGGCAAAGTGCAGTCGCGCCAAGCCGTAAATGGCCGGTCGATAGACCAGTCGGGCATTGCCAATCAAGGGTCGCGCCGGGAGGATAAACGACTCGTCGATCCCGGGTGGAAGCAGGGGCCGCTGGCTGCCACGGCTCGTCGGAGCGACATCACTTGCGTCCCCTTTCTTCCCGGCCGCCATCCCGGCCGGGCTTCCCTCGGAGACTGCAGGGGGTGGCATTGCCGCTGCCTTGCGAGGCGCCATCAGCGTTTCGATTTGGGATCGAGTGAGGGGCCCGCGCAAGTAGGACAACGCCCACCGCGTTTGAAAGACCACCGGACCATCGTCGTGCACGTTGTTCATCAAGAAGACCCGGTTCCCCAAGCTGGAGAGGATCGATTCCATCTCCGCACGATTGAAGTTGGCTCCGGTATTTGAGGAAGCACTCTCCAGGCCGTCGAGCACGCGGGCCTTGTCGCGTTCGGTTTGCAATCGGCCGAGGAACCACGTCCCGCAGTTTGACAGCCCCTTGTAATCGAGGTCGACGGGGTTTTGCGTTGCCAGGACACATCCCAGGCCAAAGGCGCGAGCTTGCTTGAGCAACGTCAGCATCGGCAACTTGGACGGCGGCATGGCGGTTGGCGGGAAGTACCCGAAGACCTCATCCATGTAAAGCAAGGCCCGTAAACTGGATGTGCCTGGTTGGGAACGCATCCAGGCGACCATCGCGTTGAGCAGCGTGGTCACGAAAAACATCCGCTCGGTGTCCGACAAGTGGGCAATCGAGATGATCGACAGCCGGGGCTTGCCATCGCTGGTGTACAGCAACCGATGCACATCGAGCGGCTCGCCTTTCATCCAGGAAGAAAACCCCGGTGAGGCCAGGATATTGTTGAGCTGCATTGAGAGGGCAAACCGATCCTGTTGAGGGAAGATCGTGTCCAGATCCATGACCCCGATCTTGTTGAAGGGAGGCGTTTGAATTTCGCGAATCAGCCCGGGCAGGTCGAGGCTGCGCCCTTCCCGCCAGGCATGGTCCATGATGGTCGAGAGAAAGATGTGCTCGCGACTCCGAATCGGATCGGCATCGACTCCGATCAAGGCCATCAGCCCGCTGACCGCGGACATGATGCACTCGCGGAGCGCGTCGGAATCCTTCATCACTGCGGGAGGCGGCGCGGCGAAGGACCGCAAGATCGACAGCGGAATTCCCGCATCGCTGCCCGGCGTGTAGATCCCGATGTCCACGGAGGATTTGAACCTGGCAATTCGATCGGGCGTTTGATCCCATTCCGCCAATCCTTCGCGCCACATGGAGGCCGTCTGCCTGGCGTACTGTTCCACGGTCTGCCCTTGCCGCGTCGCCTCACCGGCATCCACCCAGGGTGCAAACTCCTGGGGCGATAATTCGGGAAACGTCAGCAAGAGATTGCCCAGGTCGCCCTTGGGATCGATGCAAATGGCGGGAACTCCGTCAATGGCCGCTTCTTCCAGGAGAGCCAGACAGAGGCCCGTCTTTCCGCTTCCCGTCATCCCGACGCAGACGGCGTGGGTGGTCAAGTCCTTGGCATCGTAAAGCAGCGGCGCCGGTTGTGTCTGGCCGCTTTGCAGATCGTAATTTCGCCCCAGGTAAAAGGCACCGAGTTCTTCGTAATTGGTCATGGCAGAGATACGTTGGAGACTTACGGGTACAAGGAGACCGTACGGCGGTGGACTGTAGTCAGCAGTGTAGCCTGCTTGCGGGGCCAACGTCATTCGCTCGGAGTCAAGTTTTGGCGACCAACGGGAGCGATTGAGATTCCGGCACGCCCGCAGCCTGGCGGCGGCCCTGCCGCGTGAGGTGGTTCGACTCGACTGCACAACCAGCACGACACGGTTGCCGTCGCGGGGCCCCACCTTGCCTCGCGGACCGCGGGCCGCCAAGATGACCGTCTGCTGACACAGTTCGCGCAGGACTCACTTCGCGCAGGGGAGATTCCATGGATTCACACGAGCCGCCCGCCGGTTCGGCTGCCGCTTCCGAAGCCAAACCACGCCGCAAACTCCTTGTCATGGTGATCGCCGGGGCCGTGGTGATCCTGGCCGGTTTCATTGTCCAGCAGGTGCTTACGCAACGCACCAACAACCTCGTCTTCGATCCCACGCCGAAACCGCGGCCCCGCCTGAACGCTCCATTCATCACGTCGGCCGATTCCGTTGTTGACGCCATGGTCAAGGTGGCCAACGTGACCGATGAGGACGTCGTGTACGATCTGGGCTGCGGCGATGGGCGAATCGTCGTGACGGCCGCCGTGCTAACCGGGTGCCGCGGCATCGGTTTTGACATTGACCCGGAACGCGTCGCCGAAGCCCAGGCGAATGTCGAACTGCACGACGTCAAAGAGCTGGTGACGATTCAGGAACGTGACGTGTTCACGGTGGATATGAGCGAAGCCAGCGTCGCCATGTTTTACCTGTTGCCCTGGATGATCCAACGACTCACGTCGCAGTTCGAAGAGATGAAGCCCGGCTCCCGCATCGTCTCGCATGACTTCTATATCGAGGATGTCGAGCCCGATCGGGTGGTGGAAGTGGAAGTCGGCCCGCAGAAGCGGCGGCACGCCGTCTACCTTTACACCGTCCCCTTGCGTTGGAATCCTGACATGCCCAAGAAGCCGCCGACCCAGGGCGTGCTGGATCGGGAAGAGGCAGCTCGCGCCGCCGCGGAAGCTTCGTCCGGGGAACCCCGGCAGGAGGAAGCCAGGCCAGCAAGGGAGGCGCGCAATTCGAGTGACGCCAACCGGGCGACGGCGGAGACCGACTCCGAGCCCGAATCGGCCAGCCAGGGATCCCCACCGCAGTGAATCGATTCGACTGGTTCATCCTGGCGACGGTGGGGGTCGCATTCTGGGTCTTCGACGTGATGGCAGTCGGGCTCATGGATGCGGCGTCAAGCGATGAATATATCCTGGTCGTGGTGGTGGGGATCATTGTTGGCGAATTGAATCTGATCGGGGCCTGGGGCGCGCTGGCGCCGGGCAAGGTCATTGTCCGCCTGCCTTGGGCCGGGCTGCTGGGCGTTTTGATCTGGCAAGCCATCGCGATCGGACAGCGGGCCGAGAGTTGGCATCGCGCTAGCGAATCGCTGACTGCGGGAGTCTCCATCGGCTTCGGCGTCGTGGCCACCCAAGTCCCGCTGTGGCTGGCTCGCAGACCGTTCCGCTGGCGCCTCCTGCCGCCCCGCTTTCGGGCTGAAGATGTGGCAGAGGCGGACGCCCAGTTCAACCTGCGGCACCTGTTTCTGGGTGTCTTCCTGACGTCGATCGGCCTGGCCCTGTCGCGTTTCATCCTGGCGGATGCCACCCTCGCCGACTTTCGCTTGGACGGCACCTTGTGTGTCCTGCTGGTCACGGCTGCCGCGTGTAACGCCCTGGTCACCGCGCCGTGCATCTGGCTGGCGTTCGGTCGGGCCCGGCTCCTGGCCATCCTGCTACCGGTCTGGATACTCTATGTGGCCGCCGTTTCGGCAGCCGAATTGCTCACGCTGACGATCACTCTGGGACCACCGGGAGGCGGTGCGAACTGGATCCTCGTCTTCACGCTGCTCAACCTGGCCCAGTGCGCGACCGTGGTCACGGTCCTGCTATTGTTGCGTGGGATCGGCTTTTCTTTGCTCCGGATACCGCCCCCGGCGGTGCAATGCGGGAACCCGTTCAAGGCAATCGACGGGCTGCCTGGCCCGGGCAACGAGGAAACCCAGCCGCGTCGCAGCGGCAAGGATCTCAGATTTCGAGACCCGATGGCACCTTAGCGGATGATTCATCAGCCGTTGGGCGTTAGCCCCGGTTCCGTGGATAGCAGAGCAAACCGGGCGGCAACGCGTCCTAGCCGAGGTGCGCGGCGCACTGGGCAAGTTCTCCACAAACGATTGCGGCACCGCAATCGGCACTGAATCGTCGCTGGTTCATGAATCATCCGGGATAACGAGTTGACGCGGAGGGACAAGAAACGGAAAACGCCTGGCCAAGCCAGCCGGCCCGCCAGGCGTTTCCACATCAGTTGGCCGCCACCCGTTAGAAGCTGGCTACAGCGATCCGTGTCATTTGCACGGTCGCCACGAGCGGTTGCCCATCAGCTTTCGCAAGCAACTCCAGCTCCAGGACGCCGCCCGACGCGGCAATCGCATCAGCGAACGTCACGTCGTCGACAATCGACCGTCCATTGCATTTCGTCACGATCATGCCGGACTCGAGCCCAGCCAATGCCGCCGGTGATTCTGCTTCAACCGTGTCGATCCCAAGGCCCTTGCCGGGCAACACCATGCCGCGGACTCCCAGGTACCAGCGAGCGTCCTCGATAACCACGCCGCCGGGCCCTTGATAGGTCGAAGTCGTATACAGGTAGTCGCAGTGGAGGTAGTCGACAGGACGGCAGTTTCGCAGCGGTGTGCAGTAGTTGAACCACCACCAGCAATGGGCCGGTTTGGTCGCACACCAGGGACGGTTGTGGTGACGGTTGCCGTGGTGACCGTTGCCGTGGTGACCGTTGCCGTGGTGACCGTTGCCGTGGTGACCGTTGCCCGTTCCCGGATTCAGCGGCGGGAAGGGACGGGGTCGAGTTGGACGAGGGCGCGGGGCGCCGGTACCTGTCGTCGGGCGGGGCCGAGGGGCACCGACCGTCGGGCGAGGACGCGGGGTGCCGACGCCGGTCGTGGGACGAGGGCGCGGGGTGCCGACGGTCGGGCGAGGACGCGGAGTGCCGACGCCGGTCGTGGGACGAGGGCGCGGGGTGCCGACGGTCGGGCGAGGTCGCGGGGCGCCGACGCCTGTCGTCGGCCGAGGTCGCGGGTTGCCGACGGTCGGACGAGGACGCGGGGTACCGACGCCAGCCGACGGACGGGGCCGAGTCGTGCCGACCGTTGGTCGGGGACGCGGCGTGGAGGTACCAGCCGCGGGACGGGGTCGCGGCGAACCGCCACCAGTCGAGGGGCGGGGGCGGGGCGCCCCGTGGCTGACCGTCGGCCGCCGAGTGGGTGCACGGTGATTGCGAGAGGCTGTCGGCCGACTTCCCGAACGCGAGCTTGCAAGACTGCTGCGCGAAGACCTTGATTGGCGCGAACGGGACGATCCGCCGCGATCTTTGGCCTCGACGTTCATCGAGAAAAAGCTGCCGAAGAGAACCAAAAGGACAACGGTGCGGATGGTGAGTTTCATCGGTTTGTCTCCTGTCGTTTCAAGTGTGTGGTCGACGGCCTGTCCAACATGGCGTTCTTGTTTGCCGTCTTGCAGGTCGCTCGCCTGCCTACAGGGCTCAGCGTCAACCGTCGCGATTTGTTACACACTTTTTTTGCCGCACCCGTTGCCCGCTGTTTTCAGGCCCGTTCCCCCATGCAGGTCCCTGACACGAGACGATACGCGGGTCGCTGCCGGAGGGCTCGGCGCAGGGCGCTCGTATCGGGCTCGGCGCAGGGCGCTCGTATGGGGCTCGGCGCAGGTCTCTGACCTCGCCGAAACCGCCGACCGCAGGTCTCACCGACATCGCGGAAGGTTTGCCGAACTCGGCGCCTGGGAGGGGAGACCTGGCGGTCATCGCGAGTGCGGGGTCGAGAGACCCGCGCACAGCGCGCCACGCGGGTCGCTGCCGGAGGGCTCGGCGCAGGGCGCCCGTATGGGGCTCGGCGCAGGGCGCAAGCTTGGGGCTCGGCGCAGGTCTCTGACCTCGCCGAAACCGCCGACCGCAGGTCTCACCGACATCACGGAAGGTTCGCCGAACTCGGCGCCTGGGGGGGAGACCTGGCGGTCATCGCGAGTGCGGGGTCGAGAGACCCGCGCACAGCGCGCCACAAGAGCCCGGCGCACATCACATCACATCACATCACATCACTGCACTGCACTGCACAACACTGCACATCACTGCACAACACAACACATCACCAGAGGCCCTCGCACAACACATCAGCAGCGACCCACGCGCACATCAGTCAACGGCTCACACCAGCCAACGGCGCACACCCATCCCGTCAATTCCGCCACACGACGTACCGTTTCAGCGGCGCTGGCGGACCGGCCGGTCCGCCAGAAATTCCAGCGGCTCGTTCATCGATTCGATGTAGTCGATCAACAATCCGATGGCCCCCTGAATGCGTCCCGCTTGCCAGAAAACCCAGAGGAAGCCGAGCAACCCGCCGAGGCTGAGCACGGCCAGGGCGAACCGGTTTTGGGCCTGCCCCAGCATCACCAGTAACGTGATTCCGGCCAGCGGCAGGATTGCCGCGAGCGCCAAGTAGGGTCGGGTTCGCCGTTGGGTACGCCGCAGCGTGTCGATCTCGGCGAGCGAAGTATCAGAGTCGGCAACCATTCGCGGATAGATGTGCAGTACGCAGGCTGCCGTAATCAAGAAGAAAGGATAGGTCGCCGCAATCATCCCGCAAAGTGCCAGAGACGTGAAGAAGTGCAGGCCATGATGCGGCGTGAGGGAGATACCCGCCAGGTAGATTGCTACCGGGTAGGCGATCCCGGCCAGGATCCATTCCAGAATTCCCAACAGGGCGCCCCAGTGTCCCAGCAACAACGACCGTTGCCGTGCCCGTTCGCTGGACGCTGCAGATGTGGAGGCCGACCGACATGCCGCCGCAACCGGCCACGCAACCAGGGCACAGATCAGCAGGCCGATCGGAAACGCTGTCCCATTGATGACGAGTTGCGTTCGCCAAAAGACGTCTTGGGCCTGGGGAAACTGGCGCATGATCTCAAGATCGTTGTACACGAAGTTGAAGACGCCCGCCGCGACATTGGGCAGCAAGACGAATAGCAGGAGCACGAACAAAGGCCAACGCAGGAGGACCTGGCGAAACAGGTTTCGTCGCGGCTCGAGCAGCTCGCGGGTCGCTGGTTCGAGGCAGAGGCGAAGTTGCCGCGCCATTTCCGAAGCCGAAGGAATGCGGTTGGCAGGATCGGCGTGCAGGCAACGCTGCAAGACGTCCGTAACCGCGCTCAATTCGTCAAACGGCAGATCGACGAGCGGACCGGCATCCGGCGGCTCGGCACGGCGGGCCGTGGCAGCCTCCAGCGTCCGCGGCCAACTGGCGTTCACCGTTTTGTCATCATAGGGACGGCGCCCGGATAGTAGTTCCCAGAGTACGACGGCCAAAGAATAGACGTCGCTCCGAGCATCCAGGTCGCCCGGTTCGCTCGCCTCCTCCGGGTGGCAGGCCAACATTTGCTCGGGTGACATGTAAGCCAGGCTGCCGCCAAAATAGGCGGCCGGGGTAACACCGTCCAACTTCGAACAATAGCTGATGTTGAAATCGACCAACCTGGACGATCCCCCCGCATCCAGCAGGATGTTCGCCGGCTTTACGTCACGATGCAACACGCCCTGACCGTGGGCGTAGTCGAGTGCACTGGCGAGTTGGATTCCCAACCGGCAAACAACATCGGTCCATGACGCGTCGGACAACCGCCGCTCGCAAAATGCCGTTTCACCCCGCGCGCCGAGTTGCGTGTTTAGCGTTTCCACCATCAGCGCCCCCGACCATTGATCGGGTGGCCGTTCCTGGGCGGCGGCGACGAGTTGATCGAGCGACGTACCGGCCACGTACTGCATGTAGAGCAGCCGCAATCCGCGTTCCGGCAAATTGCGTTCATCGTGAACGCGTACAATGTGTGGATGGTCGAGCTGGGCGAGTGTCTGCGCTTCGAAACTGCGTGTCGCCGTGATCTTCAGGGCGACGAGCCGTTGGAGCGATCGCTGCCGCGCCAGGAAGACACTGCCGAACGCCCCTTTGCCCAGCTTGGTGATCAAATCGAAGTCATCGATTGAGTCGCCGAACTCCTTCGGCTGCACGACGTCGCCCGCGAACAATGACGTCGATTCGGCAGCATGGTCTCCCAGCAATCTGCAAATGGCAGCCGCTTGAGCGGGAAAGCGCCGAACGTACTCGTCCGGACCGACCGCGTCTCCACATTGGCGACGGACGTGATACTCCTCGTAGATCAAATCATTTGGTACGCCCCCATCGGCCTCGACGAGTTCCTGGTGTTGTTCGAGGTACCATTCAATCCGTTGCGGTTCGAGCTGGCGTTGCCATCGATTCTCGAGATCGATCTTCACCAACTCGATCAACGCCAGCCGCCGCAGGGCGCAGGCCTCGTGCGGGGCGAAATCGCCCAGGATCGGCAGCGTTTCCGACGCCTCCCAGGCCTCACAGAACTCGCCCACATGGCCGGCCAGGACCGTCCAGTCCTGGTCGCTGTCGCCCGCCTCGCGCTTGGCTCGGTCCTCGGAATGCGATACGCTGGCCGGATCAGTCAAGGCAGAATCCTGGAACGAGAAACGTCGGACGGTTGGGGCACCGAGGCCGCAAGTTGGGCAGCCGCTTCTCAATTTACCATGGCCGGAGCTCGGCATGACGAATGAAGCTGACTTGGTCGCACGAATTCGCACGGGGGACGAGCAAGCCCTGGCCCAATTGCTGGAGGCGGAACGTCCCCGCCTCCTGGCCGTCGTCCAGCGGCAAATGGGAGACCGGCTGAAACGAAAGGTCGAGCCGGACGACGTCCTCCAGGAGGCCGTGGTCCACTGCGTGAAAGCCTTTGCCGACATCAATCATCAGCATCTCGATCCGCTGGCCTGGGTCCATCAGGTCTGCGAACGCCGAGTTGTCGATGCGCATCGCCGCTACTTCGGCGCGCAGAAGCGGGACGCAAATCGCGAGGTCGCCCTGCAGGGCGGCCGAGCAACAGAAACCAGCCCCGCTCTGATTGACATGCTGGTCAACAGCCTGACCACGCCCAGCCAGGCGTTCGCCCGTGGTCAACGCGAAGAACAACTGCTGGCCGCGATGAAGCAGTTATCGGCCGAGCAGAATGAGGTGCTGCGGATGCGGTATGTCGAAGAATTACCGACCAAACAGATCGCAGAAAAACTGGCTCGGTCCGACGGAGCGGTCCGTGTGATGTTGACCCGCTCGCTCAAGCGATTGGAAAAACTGTTGGAAATGGAAATCCTGGAATAGGGCAGGCCAGAGCACCAAGGAATTTCGGAATGCCATGCAAAGCATGGCCTACGGAATCGCGAAAACACGCCTGCGGCACGGCAACTGGAACCGGCATCATGAAAACACTGACTGGTCTGGTCACCTTGGGTTTAATCGCTACGGCCTGCTGGCTCGCCACCCCGGAGGCACTGGCGGAGGTACCGGCTGCAGGTGCCGGGCAACCACCGGCCGCCGAACTGGTCGACCTGTTCATCAGCGGACAGGACGGATACCACACCTACCGGATACCGGCTTGCATTGTCACCAGACAGGGTGGCCTGCTGGCGATCTGCGAAGGCCGCAAGGCCGGCCGCGCAGACGATGGCGATATCGACCTGGTGATGCGGCGGAGTGATGACGGCGGGCGAACGTGGCAGCCGCTGCAGCGGATCTACGAGGAGGGCGGCGATGCGCCAATTACCATCGGGAATCCATGTCCGGTCGTCGATCGACAGACAGGCGTCATCTGGCTGCCCGTCACGCGCAACAATAACGATGTCCTCTTGCTGTCCAGCAGCGACGAAGGACGAAGCTGGTCTGCCCCGCGGGTGATTACGCCGAGTGTCAAGCGGGAGGATTGGACCTGGTACGCGACCGGACCGGGGAACGGAATCCAATTGACGCGTGGACCGTACGCGGGCAGGCTGGTCATTCCCTGCGATCACCGGGTGGCCTCGATTGCGGACCGGCGTAAATCGAGCCGCTCGCATGTCATCTACTCGGACGATCATGGAGCCACTTGGAACATCGGCGGAGCCACCGACTTTCTCATGAACGAGTGTGCGATCGTCGAACTGGAGAGCGGTGCGCTGCTGCTCAACATGCGCAGCAACCGCGGACGGCAATGCCGAGCGATCGCGAGCAGCACGGACGGCGGTCTCAGTTGGACTGCGTGCACGGATGACGAGCGACTGGTGGAACCGGTCTGCCAGGCCAGCATGATTCGGTACCGCTGGGCCGGAGAGGGCAACGCTGGTCGCCTCCTGTTTTGTAATCCGGGATCCGCCTCCGGCCGCCGCCGGCTGACGCTGCGGCAAAGCGAGGACGACGGTCGCACGTGGCCGCACCAGCGCCTCCTGTATGCGGGGTCGGCCGCCTATTCCAGCCTGGCAGCCCTCCCGGACGGTCAGATCGGGGTGCTGTTCGAACGCGATGCTTACCAACGGATCACATTCGTGAGGCTCGACGGTTCCTGGGTCAGCAGTCGGTCGGCAGACGTTGAGTAGCTGGCAACGTCGACCCGACATCGAATCGCAGATGGCGTCCAGCGGCTCGCCAACATGACGCGTTGGCGGACAATCGGCGAGGTCGACCGGACACCGCTCTCGCGCCGCCGGTCCGTCTTGCGCTGCCGTTCAGGCGTCGCTACCGGCTTCGACCAGGTCGCCCAGCTCCCTCAGCAATTCGAAACTGTAGATGCCCGTGTCGTGCCCGTCACTGAAATCGATCGAGTACGCGTAGTTACCGACCGGCTTCATTCCCTGCACGCGCAACGGCTGCATCTCAGCTTCGGTCAGGACCGGCAACATGGCGGGCGGTTGCTTGCGCTTTTCACGGCAAGTCGCACACGGGCAGCGATCGCGCAGTTCGCGGAAGCTATACAGCCGCCGCTGCCCGTCGCTCCAATCAATTTTCAATTGGGCCGGTTCGACAATTTCCAGATGGGTCGGGTAGGCACTCATGGCAGTTTGGTGATCTCTTCCAAGAGACGGTCGACTTCGTCGATCGTGTTGTAGTGGGTTAAACCGATGCGCACCATCCCAGCGGGTTCCAGCCCCAGGGTTTCGGTGAGCTGCAGTGCGTAATAGTTGCCGTTCCACACGAAGATTCCCCGCTCTGCCAGGTGCTGGGCGACTTCGGTTGCGGTCAGCCGGTCATGCGTGATCGAGACGGTTGGCAATCGTTCGGCAACCCGCCCGGCGTCCGTGATGCCCCACACACGGACCGCTTCGATCCTGGCCAGGCCCTCCAGCAGGTGAAGGACAAGTTGCCGTTCGTACACCGAAATCGCGGCATAGGCGGCGGACAACGCATCGCGCCGGGACAACCCATGGTCGCCGGCTGCCTCGCGACCCAGGTCCGCCAGGTACTCGATGGCGGCCAGCGTTCCGGCGATCGATTCGTGACTCTGGGTGCCCGTCATCCACTTGCCCGGCAGGTCATCCGGCGCGGGCCGGACTTTGTAGGCGACCAGTTCTTCGAGCAACTCACGGCGACCCCACATGATTCCCGTGTGCGGCCCGAAAAACTTGTAAGCGGAACAGGCCAGGAAATCGCAGCCAAACTCCGTGACGTCGATGCGGACGTGCGGCGCGAAATGGACGGCATCCAGGAATGAAACGGCACCCACGTCGCGGGCCCAACCGCAGATCGTCTGCACGGCGTTCACGGATCCGCTGGCATTGGATGCGCAGCCGACGGCGACCAATCGCGTCCGGTCATTGATCTTGGCGCGAAAGTCGTCGAGGTCCAGCGTGCAATCGGACTTGTCGATCGCCACGTACCGGACCGTCGCCCCGGCGTCTGCGGCTGCCATCACCCAGGGCGACACGTTCGCGTCATGATCCAGGCGGGTCACCACGATCTCGTCGTCCTGGTTCCAGGTCCGGGCCAGCGATCGAGAGATTGCGAAGGTGAGCGAGGTCATGTTCTGCCCGAAGAAGACGCAATCCGCATCGTCGGCGTTCAACAAGTCGGCCGCGGCAGCGTGCGCCTCGTGCAACATCGCGTCGCTCTCGCGGCTGGTAACGAAGACGCCGCCATGGTTCGCATTGCGGTAGCGGAGGTAATCCGCCATGGCATCGATGACCGACTGGGGAACTTGCGTGCCCGCGGGGCCGTCCAGATAGATGGCCGGCCGTTCGTTGACCTTCCGGGCCAACGCCGGAAACTGTCGCCGGATCGAGTGGACCTGGTTCTGCAGAAATGTATCGCTAATCGTCGGTACGCTCATCGTTGATCCACGAAACGTTTGCCCTTGGCTTCAAAGCGGGGAAGCGATCCCGTGGCGACCGCACGCACGTCGACGTGAAGCCCCAACCTCAACTGAAATTCCTTCGCAATGCGTTCCGGCTTGTCGAGCCGATCTTCGACTTCGACGTCCAGGGCATCCATTTGCCCGACTCGGCGGGCCGTAATGCGATATTCGATCACTTCCGGAAAGCTGCGGAGGATCTGTTCGATGGAGGAGGGAAAGATGTTGACGCCGCGAATGATCATCATGTCGTCAGCCCGGCCCAGCACGCCGCCGTCCAGCAACACGAAGCGATTGTCGCCTGCGGCCTTCCAGGTCGGCCGTACCAGGTCCCCGGTTCGGTAACGAATCACCGGGCTACCGACCCGTCCCAGCGTAGTAAGCACCAGTTCCGCCAACTCGCCTTCACTGGCGTGGCCCCCCGATTCGACCGACAGAAACTCGGCGATAAACTCGCTTTCGACAACGTGCAGGCCCCGCTGGTGGGCATCCGCGTACCCCCACGGTCCCACCTCCGAGGCGCCGCTGTGGTCGATCACTCGCGCGTTCCAAGCACGCTCGATCTGGTCGCGCATCGCGGGAATCGACCCGCCCGGCTCTCCGGCGACAATGATCCGCCGGATGTCCAGGGATCCGATGTCGATCTGTTGCTCCGCGGCGACCTGCGCCATGTGCAGGGCATAACTGGGGGTGCAGAAGAGGGCGGTCAAACGGTGCGAACGGATCATCTCGAGCCGCGCGACCGTGCTCAATCCACCACCCGGCACCACCATCGCGCCGCGCGCGACCGTGGCGTCGAATGCACTCCAGAATCCGATGAACGGTCCAAAGGAGAAGGCGAGAAACACGCGGTCTTCCGGCCCGATCTCAGCCGCGTCCAGCACGAACTGCCACGTCTCGATCCACCAGTTCCAGTCACTGGGGGTGTCCAGGACCACCAGCGAGTGGCCGCGGGTCCCGGACGTCCGGTGAAACCGCGTGTACTGCTCGACGGGATGCGTCAGATTGGCCGCAAAATCGCTTTGATGACCGCTACCAACCAGCTCGTCCTTGTACGTGAACGGCAGGTCGTCCAGCTCGGCAAGCGACTTCAGCGGTAAGTCGATTCCCGCCAGCTTGGTGGCATAGAACCGATTGTGCGGCAGGATTTTGCGCATCAGTTCGCCCAGCCGTTTCAACTGCCAATCGGCGAGCGAATCACCGCTAAGGTCTTCCAACTTGCGGCGGTCTGCAGAGGTCGATTTCAACATGAGTTCATCATACGAGGTCCTGCCCCGGCGCAAAAGAACCCGCCCATGGCGCATGCGTCCGGGGCGCGCTATCGGGCCGGGAATCTTGATTCCGAAGATGATCCGCGGACCGTCCGCCACCGAAAAACGGGCTCGACAGCACCATCGATGGGGCGCTGGCGATGATCACGTTAATCGCCCAACCGCTGCCGGATTGTCGCGCGGTGTTCGCAAAGCAAACTTCACCCCTGCCTGGCAACGGGTCGGCCAACTATCATGCAGGATTCCCCCGAGACGCCGGTCGGCGGCGTCGTCCAGGCCTGCTACGGGATCGCCCCCGGTCGCGGCCCCACAGACTCTGCTGCAGGTTCGAAATGGAAAAATCTCCCCGCAAAGGATCCTTGCTGGTCATCTTCCTGACTGTCTTTATCGACCTGCTGGGATTCGGGATTGTGATCCCGCTGCTACCGATTTACGCGGACGACATGGCGGTGGA
Source organism: bacterium (assembly GCA_030430075.1). GTDB lineage: Bacteria > Planctomycetota > Planctomycetia > Pirellulales > Pirellulaceae > ARS98. The sequence continues at coordinate 25,747 of JAUIGN010000043.1, read as the reverse complement.
CGAATCGGGTTGGCAGCTCGGCGCGCTGATGGCGATCTTCTCCGTAATGCAGTTTTTCTGCGCGCCGTTGTGGGGCCGCCTCTCCGATCGCATCGGCCGGCGGCCGGTGCTGATGGTGGGGCTGGCCAGCTCCGTGCTGTTCTACGCGATGTTCGGCATCTCCACGGTCATGAACAGCTTCTGGCTGCTGTTCATTTCACGCGTTGGGGCGGGCATGGCCGGGGCGACGATCTCGACCGCCCAGGCCTATATTGCCGACACCACGACGTTGGAAAACCGTCCCAAGGGGATGGCCCTGATCGGGATGGCCTTTGGCCTCGGGTTCACTTTCGGACCGCTGCTCGGGTTCCTGGCAGCTCCTGATCGATCGTCGGCACCCGGTCCCTGGCCCGGCTACGTGGCCGCCGGCCTCTCCGCGGTAGCCCTGGTGCTGGCCATCTTCCTGCTCCCCGAATCAAAGCACGCCGATAGCGAAAACGCGGGCCACCGGGTGTTTGACCTGGCCCGTTTTCGGCAGGCCATGTCGGTCCCTTCCGTAGCACTGGTCCTGCTGGCGATCTTCGTCTGCATCTTTTCGTTCGCCAACTTCGAGACGACCCTTTCACTGTTGATTTACGGCGGCGACCGCCTGCCGGATTCTCCGTTCGCGTTCAGCCGCCGCACCGTCTGCCTCACGTTTGCCTACATCGGGTTCGTGCTGGCCTTGGTCCAGGGAGGGATTGTCCGCCGGCTTGCCACTCGGGTCGACGAAGGAACCCTGGCAGCAACCGGAGCCCTGGCCGAAGTGATCGGATTTGGCCTGGTCGTGCTCGCTGCCGCAAACGCTTCGGTCGGCCTGCTCTTCACGGCCCTGACGATCATTGTGGCCGGCTTCTCGTTTATGCAACCCAACTTGAATTCACTCCTCTCGCGCCGCAGCGACCCCGAACGACAGGGGTTGGTCCTGGGGGTCGGTCAAAGCGTCAGTTCGCTGGCGCGAATTCTCGGCTCGGCATTCGGCATCCCGCTGCTCAAAATGCAGCTCGCCGCCCCCTACTGGGTAGCCGCCGGCCTGATGCTGGTCGGCATGATCGTGGTGTTGATCGCCTCGCGGCGCGGCGCCGATTTCGTGAACGAGCCGGCCTGAGAAACGCTGCCGAACTCCCGGCCCGGGCCGACGTGGGCCGCCCGCGGCTGACAGCATCGATTGCCCCGGATCCGCCCCCGCTGGCAGTGATAGCATTCCTGGCATTGTCAGTCGCCCGGGGGTTCAAGCGTGCTGACCGGAGATCGACGCAGCGATGGTACCGTCGCGTCTTCGCGTCAGCACGCGCGTCTTCACTTCAGCACGTGGCGCGAGGAAAATCTCCGTTGTCGTCGATACCGCGCGCAAGTACCATCCCGGCCTGATACATCCGGGAGGTTCAGCGAGGCAGCCGATGGCAGATGCGAATTCCACGAACCTTCGATCGCGACGACAGGCCGGCGCAGCACCGTTATCGCAGCGCAAAACAGACGGCGTGTTCTATACGCCTGACCCGGTCGTGAGGTACATCGTCCAGCAGACGTTGGCGCCGCTGGCGGACGCCTCTCCGGGCCATGACCATCCGCTCCGCGTCCTGGACCCCGCTTGCGGCGACGGGGCCTTTCTGGTGGAAGTGTTTCGGTTCCTGGTTGCCCGCGCGGACGAGGATCCCGTCGATTCGACCGGCGCGACGTTGAGCACCGAGGCGGTCGAGCGGCGGATGCGAATCCTGCGAGCGCACGTGTTTGGTGTCGACATTGACCGCCATGCGGTGGCAGCCGCCAAACGGCGATTGGCCCGCCTGGCGTTGGGTCTGGGAGCAGACGATCAGGCGACGTCTGCCCAGCACCGGAGCATTGAACGTCTGGCGCGAAGACTGGCCGGCAATCTTCGCTGCGGTGATGCCTTGCTTGGTCCCGAGTTCTTTCTCAACGACGGCGACGCCTTCCGGCAACAGGAGGGAGGCTGCACGGCACCCTTCGCCTGGAGCCGGGACTTTGCCGACGTGCTGGACAACGGAGGGTTTGATGCCGTCGTGGGGAATCCGCCCTATGTCAACATCCGTCTCATCGGCCAGTCGCGGGGTGCCGCTGTCAAGGAGTACTTCGGCCATCGATACCAGTGCGCGCGTGGCGCCTACGACCTGTATGTGCTGTTTCTGGAGAAGGCATACGAACTCCTTCGCGGCGGCGGCACGTGCGGAATGATCGTACCGAACAAGGTAGCGGCACTCGACTACGCCGCGACCTGCCGCGGCATGCTGTTGGAGCAAACGCGCCTTCTGCACATTACGGATGTCGCACAGTTGGGCCTCTTCCCCGACGCCCACGTCTACCCGTACGTGCTCTGTTTCAAGAAAGAGATACCGGCCGCAGACCACATGGTGGCCATTCACCACCCGACGAATGAAGCCGAGATGCAGGCGGCTCAACCGTCCATCGAGGTTCACCAGTCGAGCTTTTCGAGCGAGCGCGGGTTCCGCATTCACGGTGAATTGGACGTCGAGTCGCGCGTCGCGACGGAACCGCTGGGGACACGGGCCTCGCTACATAGCGGCACCACCGGATTCGTGGCGCGGCAGGTCGCCGCGGCGCTGCTCGAACTGCCCACGGAGAGCGACGAACCGTGCTTCGAGTTCATCGTGACGGGCAACATCGACCGCTATGCAATTCGCCCCGGCAACGTCCGCTACATGAACCACAGTTACGAACGTCCCGGACTGCCGGTCGCCGCCGCCCAGTTGTCGGCGGGCAAGCGGCGTCTCTTTGCCGCGCCCAAGATCGTTGTGGGGGGCATGACCCGGCGGATCGAAGCGGCCTTCGATCCAGGCAACCTCGCTTTGGGGGTGCAGGTCTTTGCGGCGGTCGATCCTCAGGACGATCCCCGCTATCTGCTCGGCCTGCTCAATTCGAAGCTGCTCTCCTACCTGTTTCGCATCCGCTTTCAGGCCAAGCGGCTGGCCAACGGCTACCTGGCGGTCAACAAGGCCCAGTTAGCACAACTGCCGATTCGGATCATCGATCCCAACCAGCCAACGGACCAATCCCTCCACGATCAGATCGTCAAGAACGTCGAGACGATGACCCGGTTGCAAGCGGAATTGGCGGAGACCGCCGGGATGCGAGCGGCCGAACCGCTTCAGTGGCAGGTCGACCAGTGCGATGCCGACATCGACCGCTGCACTTACGCCCTCTACCAGGTCACCGACGAGGAACGGGCGGCTGCCGAAGCGATTCCCGGCTGAGACCCGCCCCTCCGTAGTCAGCGGGACACGGTTTGCCCTACAATGCCGGAATGGCACGAACCGGCGAAAAAAAAGAACCGCTCACCAAGTCGTACAAATACGTGCGGCTTGTCGGAACGCGTGAAGCGTTGAATGTCTTCTTTCCGAACCCGGAGATTGTGCTCGCCTCGGAGATCCAGGGTATCGGCCGCGAGTTGATGCAAGCCGCCGAGGTCGCCGCGCGGATCGATATGCCGTTGGTGATTAACTTCCAGGGTGTTCGCAGAATCTCCTCCGCATTGATCGGAAAGTTTGTCCTGCTCAACAAACAGGCGCGTTCGGTCGGAGTCAAGCTGACGTTTCGGGAAGTGGCTGATTCAGTGCAGGCGGCCCTTCGGGAGGCGGCCCGCAACCTGCCGATTGCCGAGGACTGAGGATCTGCGGTGCTGAATTTCCGCGCCGGCCACTCGTTCCAAGCCTTCACCCCAGATGCCGCTGCGTCGACCCGGCCGCCCCCGCCATCCGCATGTCCGCCACCCCGTTGCCGCGCGACTTCTACGACCGCGATCCGCGGACTGTTGCCCAAGAATTGCTCGGCAAGACCATGCACCGCCGCACGCGGCAGGGATTGACGAGCGGAACGGTGGTCGAGGTGGAAGCGTACCTGGCCCAAGGCGACCCGGCGGCCCACTCCGCCCGCGGTCCAACCCCCCGGAACCGCTCGATGTTCGGCCCGCCGGGACACCTGTATGTCTATTCGATTCACGCCCGCTTCTGCCTCAATGCGGTGACCGAGTCCGCCGGTGTGGGATCGGCCGTGCTGATTCGCGCGGTGCAGCCCGTAGCCGGCGTGGGACTGATGCAGTCGCGACGCGAACGTTCTTCCCTGCGCGATCTGACGCGCGGCCCGGCCCGCCTCTGTGAAGCCCTGAGTGTGGCGCGCGACCTTGATGGATGGGATCTGACCCGCGGCCGCCGGATCTGGATTGCGGACGAAGGTCGGTCCCACCGGAACGACTTCCACGTCGTCGCGTCACCCCGGATCGGCGTTACCTCGGCACAGGAAGCCCGGCTCCGCTACTTCATTAACGGCAGCCCCTTTGTCAGCGGTCCGCGCCGCGACCATGCAGGAGAGCCGGCGATCCGACTCGCAGGCTCTCCGTCGCGGGGTGCATGACACAAACGGCCCGCAAAGTCACCCCGCTTTGCCTGCCTGCCGGACGACGAACCGTCCTCCTGGGGGCCTCGCTCGGGCACATCGGCAGCCCGGTCCCCCGACCTTCTTCACCCGCAGCGACCGCGCGCCGACGGGACGAGCTTGGCCTGGTCGCCGCGCTGACCCCTACAACTGGCACATCCCGAACCGGAGAGACGGAAGTACCCGTTCATGCCTACTTTCCTGAATCACCGGACGGGCGATTGGACGACGAATTCCACGGGTTGTAGGAATGACAATACAAAACCACGAGGAACGGAGAACAAGCGATGCGCAGCTTTTCCTGGTTATTAGGACTCTCTTTACTGGTCGCGACGTTCGCGTCGGTCGGGCACGCCCAAGCGCGGCGTGCGCCCTCGACCAACCAGACGGTGGCGACACCGGTACCGGTCGTGCAGGTTACGGTACAGAACCCGCGTGAGATCAACATCGGCAAGCCGGCCACGTTCGTGCTTTCGGTAACGAACCAGGGCAAAGCGGCAGCGAATAACGTTGTCGTGGAAACTCGCGTTCCGGAACATGCCGAACTGACGGGCACCACACCCCAGCCATCGGAAGTGGAAGGAACGATTGCCAAGTTCCAGATCGGCGACCTGGCACCCGGCGCGACACGACGTGTCACACTGGTTGCGGTCCCCAAGACGACCGATGTGATCAAAGTGGGCGCCACGACCACCTTCAGCACGGCGACCCAATCAACGCTGATCGTCCGGCAGCCGATGCTGAAACTGCTGGCCCAGACGGCCCCCAGCGTCTCGATCGGGGCCGAAGCCAACTGGTTGCTGCGTGTCGTCAACACGGGCGACGGTCACGCGGATGACATCGTCGTGACGCCCAAGCTGGTCGAGGGTGAAGTCCAGGGCACGCCGCTCCGCGCGGTCCGCATCGGAGCACTCAAGCCGGGCGAGACCAAGGAAGTTCAGTTCACCGTGATTCCCACCAAGCGCGGCAAGCTGGCCGCCAGCTTCGAGGGAACGAATGCCGACGGCTTGAAGGCCGCTGTGGATTCCACGATTCAGGTCCTGCAAGCCCAGCTGGCGGTCAAGGCGGTCGGACCCGTCGTGCAGCCGATCGGCCGCGAAGGCAGCTACGAGATTCAAGTGACGAATCCCGGCGATGCGGCCACCGGATCGACCATGGTCGTCGTCAAGATTCCCGCCGGACTCGAAGTCACCGCGGCCGCTCAGAACTCGTACGACAAGGCAACGCGGACGCTTCGCTGGCGAATCACGAAGGTTCGGCCCACGGACGTCGTGCGTCTGCCGTTCCGGGCAGAGACGGTTACCGCCGGCGAGCAGACGTTGAGCGTACTGGCTGAGAGCAACAAGATCGAAGACGCCACCACGACGCACACGACCGCCGTGATTAGCCGGTCGAACCTGATCGTCACGGTCGTCAACGACCAGGAGTTGGCCGAAGTCCAGGATCCCGTTGGCTTCAAGGTGACGGTCGTCAACGCCGGTAGCCGTCCGGTCGAAGACCTCCGCGTGAATGTGGCCATGCCCGAAGGACTGTCGGCGGTCGACGCCAGCACGTACGACGTCGCCGATGGCAAGATCAGCTTCCCCACGCAGAAACTGGCCTCCGGCGAAAAAGTGACGCTGACCTTCCAGGCCGTCGGTCAACGGGTTGGTGAGCACCGGGTCCGCGTGCTGGTTTCCGGCGGTGCCCTCACCCGTGAACTCTCCTTTGAGGGTTCTACCTACTGCTACTCCAACGACGAAGTGCCGGTGAGCACCAAGAAGCTGGGCAGCGAGGCTGCCAACGCGACGAACTAGGAGGGGTCCTCCCGCCACTCGTCAACCGATCCGACCTCAGACGCCAGGGCCCCCGCATCGCCGGGGGCCCTGGCAGTGTCTGGGTGGGCTGACCACCGACCATCTGCACTGTTTGTCGCGCGCTCACGTGCCACGCGAGCCTTACCTGCCCCCGGGGAGACTTCTGGAATGGGAAGTTCTACGCTGATCTGTGTGATGATCGCTGCCGCCACGACGGCGAACGCGATCCCGAAAAACGAAGTCAAGAAGCAGGAAACCGTGTTTTCTGCCCAATGGAATGACGATTTTGTCTGGAATTTTGCCGCCCTCCCCGCCAAGGGCACGGTTCCCAAGGAACGGGTTCCCTATTCGGGATACATTTACCTGGACAAGTACGGCGGAACCCGCGATGTGATGCGGAAGTACGACCGCGCCTTCAACCGCGGCTACCCCGCTACTTCTTGGGAAGCCGCCGACACAGCCGCCGCCACGCAACGGCGGGGACTCTTCTCCAGCCGCTCGCAGAACCACTGGTTCGGCCACTGTAACGGCTGGACCGCGGCCACCATTCGCCACGCCGAGCCCCGCCAGAGCGTCCGCACCAACGGGGTCGTGTTTACCCCCGCCGATATCAAGGGCCTGCTGGCCGAAGCCTACATGTACAACGATCATGTGATGCTGGCCGGTGAGAATACGAACCTCAACCCGGGCACCCTGCATGCCATCCTGGCCAACTGGCTGGGCCGTGGGTCGCACCCGGTCGCCATGGATGCGGACGCCGGCGAAGAGAAGTGGAACTACCCGATGTTCTCCTACGCCAGCGGCTTCGCCCAGCGGTCGGCACAGCGTGTCGAGGTTCGGACGAATGTCCTCTACGCCAAGGACACCGAGGATCGCGAATACGACAAGAGCCCCAGGCATCATGACATGAAATCGCTGCACTACATGCTGCAACTGGACGAGCAAGGTGACATTGTCGGCGGCTACTATTTCCGCGACAGCGATCGGATCGACTTCGTCTGGGTCCCGTTGCAGCCGAAGCAAGCTGGCGAGAAAGGCAACGAAGCGGGCAACCCGTACCTGGACGTGGCCCAGGTCATGGAAATCTGGCGCCAATCCGTCTCCCGCGACGTCCGCCGCAAGTGGCTGATCGTCGATCTGGCGGACAAGGACCGAGCGGTCGAGGTTGCCGACCCGAGCCGCATTCTGCCACGCGGCATTCGGATCGTGCCGCCCAGCCAGACGGTTCGGATCACGGTAACCGATGAGCCGGAGGAGGAAATTCGGATGGCCGAGGTTCCCGATATGGGAATTGCTCAACCCACACGATAATCGACCCACACGATAATCAGCCCACATGGTCATCGATCGACGGGGCGACCGCGGCAATCGGGATTCGCCCGCTTGCGAGTCTGCCGGGCACCGCAAACACAACGGTTCGGCGCGGGTCTCCGACCCCGCCGAAACCGTCGACCGAAGGTCTCCGGTTCCTGGTGTGTCGAGCGCACTACCGGCGGAAGCCCTAGAATACATTCCTCGAGGCAGACATGCCTCAACCCGCAAGCTGGGGCTCAGTCTCGACCTTTCATTACGGGTCGCGGCCGAGTCCCAGCCTTTGTTGATCCTATCCCCCCCTCGTTGATCACCCCGCGTGGTCCGCTGGCGGCGGTCAAAACTCCTGCCATTCGATGTAGACGCAGGAGATCGTCAAGACCACCAGGGTGAACAGCGCGCTGCTCCAGAGGGGCGTCCAGGGGTCCAACGTCTGCTGGGTCGCCGTCAAGTCAGAACGGTTGCCGGTCGCGGTCTCTTTGCCCGACAGCAGATATTGGAATGTCTTGTCGAGCTCGCCCGGCTTCGGAAACAGGTAGTAGAGCGGGACGATGCCGTAGCGGTAGGTTCGTCCGATCCAATCCAGCCGCGGCGAGTAGCGGCGGACGACCCGCAGCGTGGGCAGTTCATACTGGCTCAACCGAACGGATTGATCGGCGACAAACAGCCGGTTGTCGTGGGAAAAGGCGGCCATCGAGATATCCCCCTGGCCGGCGACCCGCGGCTTCGTCAATTCGTCCGCCTCCGCGTCGTACAGCCACAAGTTGCCGTTATGGAACACAATGGTGAACCAGCGGCCATCGGGCGACGCGCGGACGAACCGCGGTTGGTTGGGACCTTCTGGCTTTTCATCACGAAGCACTTCGAATGTCGTCGCGTCGAGCATCTGGATGCGGCCGTCGTCACGACCGGCGACCAGCGTATTCCCCCCGATGCCGATCACCGCCGGCTGTTGCTCGGTGCCGTCGAACTCGTGCCGGCGTTCGACCGCGTACTTGCCATCCGCGCCTTTGGCGACGATCGTCACGGAGGCACGGGTGTACAATGCCAGCTCGTGCGTGGTGGGGTTCAGTGCGGCCATCGCCGGCTGCGTCAGTAAGACCGGATCCTCCGGGCTCACCGTCTGGAATGGGCTGCTGCTGATAAAGGGTAGCTCTCTGCCGAAAATCTTCACCGGCTGCTTGGGTCTCGTCGGATCCCCCACGATACGATGCAGGCCCATGCTGGCGACGATCAGGACCTGACCGTCTGCCTCGCGAAACATGGCCATCGTGCCGGTGGGGGCGGCGAGCGTGCTGACGGGCTCCCAGTGGTCAGCGCGGGAACCGACGTTGAGGTTCATTTTCGTCGGCGGGAAGGTCGGCGTGGCGGAGACGAGCCGATCGTGGTTTGCGTCGAAAAGCGGCCCGACCGGTCGAAACTCGCGAGGTATCGACTTCATGAACATCAGGATCGGCCGTGCATCCTGTTGGTCCTGCGAAACGAATACAGGCTCCCAGACCCGCGCCTCCTCGTCCCACTCGGCCGCCACGCCCATTTCGTCGGTCACCAGCAGCGTCTCGTCGGCTTCGATCACGTCGACCAGCCGGGTCTTGTTCCAGACGCGGGCCTCGAATTCGACCTTGATGAGGCCGATCACAAAGCAGGCCAACCAGAAGACGATGGTCAGCGCGATGCATACGATGGGGCTGCGCCAGACGATTCCAATCAAGGACGACACGGAATAGTAGATGGCGAACACGAACAGGTAGATCGGGATGCTCAACAGGATGTTGGCATCCCAAACGCCGAAACGGCTCCCCAGGATCAGCCACAAGCCGCCAATCAGGTACGTCGCGCCGATCAGAATGAAGGCACAACCTCCCACGAACTTGGCGAGGAACAGGAGCCAGCGCGAAATCGGCTTGCTAAGCAGCAGGTGCAGCGAACCGGGATCAAACATTTGCGGAATGATGGGCGCGGTCACCAGAATCGCGATCACGATGCCGATCGCGCCGATGAACCACTTCATCACCCAGGCGGCCACCGACTGCACGGTTTCGCGGAGGCTGGAACTGCGCAGCGGGATCGGATCCAAGACACTCGCCCAGCCATAGACGATCTGGATCGACGTGGGCGGACTGGTCTTGACTTCGTCGGGAAACGAAGCCTCCAGCAGCAGCCGGTTGAGTCGTCGCACTTCCTGGTCCGTCAAGTCGTCGACCTCTTCGTCCCGCAACTGCCGGAGTTCGTTCGAGAGCATCACCACGCCGTCGAACGACGCTTCATCATAGAAGTCGCGCCGCTCCAACTGCTCGTTCAGCTCGTCGCGAAAACGGTTGACGACGCGGACGATTTCAAACGGATTCTGGGTTCGCTCCTGATCGGTCCGGTCCGTGATGTTGAGCTTTCTCAAGTCCGCCTGGTGGTCGCTCGACAGGAGCGTCCAAATCCGCTGCGCCGGCGAAGGGTCCTCGGAACCGGACTGCTCGCGGATCGTATCCATGAAGGCGGGCAGATCCTTGATGTCGTCATCCCGTAACCGCCAGGTCAGGTCTTCGCGGTACGAGAGGGGCGCCAGAAACAACAGCAGAAATGTGATCAGGATCAGCACGATCCAGAGGACGCGTGAAGCGAGTGCCTCGCGCAGAGAGTCCTTGATAACGGCCAGGTACTTGCTCATGAGGGCTCGGTCTTCGCTACGCGATGCAAGGAGGAAGAAGAAGTGGCGGCGGCGGTGGCGGAATGCAGCGGAATGGATCAGGTTTCGTCAATCACTTCGACGTCTTCAACGACCTCGACCGCGTCCACCGCCTCTTCGGCTGCCACGGTGGCGGTCGGCCCGGACGTGCGTGCGGTCGCGGTGGCCGGCGTCGCGACCGGCGTATCGCCGTCTGCTGCGGGCGACGCGAGCAACTTCAGGAAGGCATCCTCCAGGGTCAGCCGGCGGGGATTCAGTTGGACAACGCTGATCTGTTGCTTGCGCAAATCATCAACGCACCGGTCGATCGCCCCTTGATCCATCAGCTGCAACACGAGCTTGTGATCGCGCCCGCGAGACTGCCAGTCGGTAAGCGTTCGGTCACCCATTGCCCGAGCGACCGCGTCGCGTTCACCGGCAACCAGCAACTCGACCTCCACACCTTCCGCCTGCTGGGGCGCGATCTCGGCAACGCTTCCCAGGGCTCGCAGTTCACCGCGATCCATGATCGCCACGCGGTCGCAGACCAATTCGACCTCCTGCAGAATGTGGCTGTTCAGGAAGATGGTCTTGCCTTCGTCTTTCAAGCGGTGGAGCACACTGCGGACGTGCGACCGGCCGACCGGGTCCAGACCGTCGGTCGGTTCGTCCAGAATCAAGAGTTCCGGATCGTGTAACAGGGCCTGGGCCAGCCCCAACCTCTGCAACATCCCTTTGGAGAACTTCTTGATCGATTCGCGTTCCCGGCCCAGCAGTCCGACGCTCTCCAACAGCCTCCAACGCTGGGACTTGATGTCACTGCCGGAAAGCCCGCTGAGACGACCGTAGTACTCCAATGCGGTCAGTGCCGTATGATGGCTGGCAAGCCGGAGGTTCTCCGGCAGGTAGCCAACCCGCAACCGGCTCTCGCGGTCGCCGGCCGGCTTGCCGAGCAACGTAGCATCACCCCCATTCCGGCGAATGATTCCCAGGACGGTCTTGATCAAGGTCGTCTTGCCGGCTCCGTTGGGACCGAGCAGCCCGAAGATCTCGCCTCGATCAACGCGGAACGAGACGCCTTTCAGGGCCGCAAACGGCCGCCCAAACAAGCCGTTGCGGTACGACTTCTTCAGGTCCTTGACTTCGATCGCTGCGGACGACGACATAGAGGCTCCAAGCATGAAGGGTTCCCGGCGAATACTCACCACAGACGGTACTCCGGCTCCCACCAGGGAGTTTCAGCAGACCGCCATTTCGCGGCCGGTCGTACCTGTCCCGAGTTTACCAGTTTCGTTACCCACGACTGAATGGCAAGCCCGCCAGTGTGCAATGACGCGTCGCTACCGGGTTCAGATCGCCGATGTCGCAGGCGAACGACCTGGCAGCGAGAGAACGCCGATCCGAGCTGCCCGGGAAGGCACCCAGGGTTCGCTTGACGCTGTCCGACCGCGCGCTCTATGCTCACATGGTGGGTCGCTGTCCGCCATCGCCGCCACCGATTTTCATCGCAACTCATGTTTGAACGTCGTTCGCTAAAGTGGCCCATTACGCTCGGCGTGATCATGATCGTACTGATCGTGGCGCTGACCGTGGGGTGGATCCTGCTGGCGGTCTCCGGGCTGATTGAAGGCCAGGGTGCGGCGCCCCTCTATTGGACGCTGTTGACGGTGGGTACGACGTTTCTGGGGCTCGTTCTGGTCGGCGTCGTCATGTACCTGGCCCTGTCGGTTAAGGAGATCAACCTCAACCGCCGGCAATCGAATTTTATGGATGCCGTCACCCACGAATTGAAATCGCCGATTGCGTCACTCAAACTGTACCTGCAAACCTTGCACCGCCAGAATGTGAGCGAAGAGGAGCAGGCCAACTTCCACCGCTATATGCTGGAAGATGTCGAACGACTGGACAACCTGATCAATGACCTGCTGGACGCTGCCAAGTTCGCCAAACCGGCGATCGACAGCGAGATGGAGGATCTGCGGCTGGCCGAGTTGCTGCCGGACTGGGTCGATGAACTGCGGGTCCGCTACCGGGTTCCCGAGCAAGCGGTTCAAGTGCAGGTCGAACCGAGTGTCGTCCGTGCCCGCCCGATGGACCTGGCGCTGATTTTTCGAAATGTGATCGACAATGCATTTAAATACGCCAGCGATCCGGCCCGGGTCGAGGTTGTTTCACGCCTGGAAGACGGGGATCGCGTTGTCACGCTGATCAAGGACAACGGCGCCGGCATCCCGCGGCGAATGCGGCAGAGAATTTTTCAGCGGTTTTTTCGCCTGGGCGTGGAACTCCAACGTGAAAAACCGGGCACCGGCCTGGGACTGTATATTGTCGATACCCTGGTCCGCCGGATGAAGGGTCGCGTTCGCGTGCGTGACCGCGACAATGGTCCCGGGACGATCTTCGAAATCACGCTGCGCGGGACGGGAGACAGCGGGGCGGACAAGGCAGGTCCATGAGTGACAGAAAACATATTCTCGTAGTTGAAGACGAAGTCCACCTGGCCGTCGGCATCCGCTTCAACCTGGAGGCCGAAGGGTACCGTGCGACGGCCGTCGGCGACGGCGCAACCGCCCTGAAGATGCTCCGCGACGAAAACGCGGACATCGACATGGTGGTCCTCGACCTCATGCTGCCCGGCATGAGCGGCTACGAAGTCTGCGAAGCCATGCGTGAAGCGGGTCTCGACATTCCGGTCCTGATCCTCAGCGCCCGCACGTTGACCGAGGACCGGACCAGGGGCTTCAACGTGGGAGCCGACCAGTACCTGACGAAACCGTTCGACCTGGACGAGCTGATCAGTCGCGTCAACAATCTGCTGCTGCTGTACGATCGACGCGCCAAGGGCAAGGCGGCCCACCAAAGCGAACGCAAGCAATACCGCTTGGGCCGCGCCGAGATTGATTTCGAGCACTTCCTGGCCACCGTGGACGACGAAGAAATCCACCTCACCCAATTGGAATGGAAACTGCTCGACTACTTCGTCACCAACGAAGGGCGGGTCATTCCACGTAACGAGCTGCTGGAGGAAGTCTGGGACATGCCGGGGTCGATCAGTACCCGCGCCGTCGACCAGTTCATTCGCCGGCTGCGAAAGATCTTCGAAGAAGATTCATCGCAGCCACGGCACTTCCTCACCATTCGCGATATGGGCTACCGCTTCGTGCGCGACCCCGATTCGGACGGCGGGTCGACGTCGTGACGCGGTGCGTGATGGGGCGGTCGGCCGTATCAATGGACGGGCCGATCGCAGGTTATGCCGTGCATGACGCAATGCGGGCGGTGTGGGATGGGAGGGGAGACCTGCGGTCGGCGGTTTCGGCGGGGTCAGAGACCCGCGCCGAGCACGCTTCGAGATCCGCGCCGAGCACGCTTCGTGATCCGTGCCGAGCAATCTTCGTGATCCGTGCCGAGCACGCTTCGTGATCGGCGCCGAGCACGCATCGTGACCCGCGCCGAGCACGCATCGTGATCCGCGCCGAGCGCCCATCATGACCCGCGCCGAGCACGCTTCGTGGTCCGTGCCGAGCAATCATTGAGACCCGCGCCGTACAATCATCGAGTCTTAGATCAGCTCGGCGGGAACTTCACCGCCGGGGAGTAAATGCACGGGGCGGCCGGTCAGGTTGTTGACGGTGTCATCCGGCTTGAGTCCCAGGGCGTGGTAGATCGTGGCGCTGAGGTCGTTCGGTCCGATCGGCCGCGAAGTAGGATGTTCGGCCTTGGCATTCGTACTGCCGATGATCTGCCCGTGCCGTAAGCCCCCGCCGGCCAGCAGGAGGCTCTGTGCCTGGGGCCAGTGATCCCGTCCGGCGTTCCCGTTGATCTTCGGCGTGCGGCCGAATTCACCGGCGGTCACGACCAGGGTGTCGTCCAGCATGCCCCGCTCGGCCAGATCCTGAATCAAGACGCCCACCGCCCGGTCATGGCGCGGCATCTTGTCATCCAGGGCGCGCTTGATGTTTCCGTGGTCGTCCCAGTAACCCGTGTTCAGCGTTACGAACCGCACCCCGGCTTCGATGAACCGCCGGGCGAGCAGAGCTTGCTCGCCCCAGCCAGGGCCGTACGCTTCTCGCAGCCGAGGGTCTTCGTCGGCCAGATCAAAGGCCTTCCTGGCACGTCCGGAGAGGATGATATGCTGCGCCTCCTGGTTGATCTCGTCGAGATTGGCGAACGTATCCTGTTGGTCCACATCGCGACGCAAGCGGTCAAACTGCTGCATCAGGGCAACACGATTGATGAGCCGCGACTCACTCAATCCATCCACCATCTTGAAGCTTCGATCGCTGCCCGTCGGCAATCGGCCGGCTTCGTTGCCGTAACTGAACTCGCCAATCCGAAACGGATTATGGGCCACACCCAAGTAGGCAGCGCCATGAAACCCGAACCCGCCGTCATTGATGTTGATCCCTGCGGGAACACCTCGCCGACGCGGGCCGAGCACGTGCGAGGCAATCGCCTGCATGGAAGGATTGCGGGGGATGCGGTCGGACCCGTTCGCCCCCAGATAGCCGGTCAACATCCAGTGGGCCGCCGCCCAATGGTCTCCGTTTCCGTGCGTGAAGCTGCGGATCACGGTGCACTTGTCCATCACCTTGGCTTGCTGGGGCAACGTCTCCGCGATCCGCAAACCGGGTAGCGTGGTCTCGATCGACGAATAGGGGCCGCGCACCTCGGCCGGCGCGTCCGGCTTCATGTCGAACGTATCCAACTGCGACGGGCCGCCGTGCTGCCAAATCAGAATCACGGAACGTCCGGAAGCCCCGGATGCAGCATTCGCCTCGCAACGGAGCAGATCCGGCAGCGACAATCCGGTCACTCCCACGGCACCAATCGCACCGATCCGCAGAAAACTCCGCCGGCTCACCCCGTCGCACAACCGCTTCCCTGAACCGATGATGTCCAGCATATCTCTTCCTCTTGGACCAACCCGTGTGAATGCCGTCTTTGAGCGATGCCTGTCGGCTGGCGAGGGCCGCCACGTCATGCACCGCCTCCTGGTGTCGTCCCCTGGCCTTTGCCAAGGTCATCCCAGCAGCTTCCGGCGCGATTCGTATTCTAGTCCAGGCCAGGCGGCGGACGCAATTTCACTCGACCCGGAATCCAATGACCGGCCGGCTACGGCTGCTTGGTTCGGCAACCTTCATTCGGCCCCCGCCGCCCGTGCCAGCTCGAGGTCGAGCAACCCCAGGGCGTCGGCGGTAATGGGTCGCTTGGCGTCCCAGAAGAGGAGGGACGACAGGAACTCGTGCGACGGCCCCTCGTTGAGCATCCCGGCAAGCCGGTCGGCTTCGGCTTCCGTCGTGCACGGCAGGAAGTAGGCGGTGTCGTCGAGCACCAGGGGCTTGCCGGCGTAGGGCCCCAATTTGCGAAAGGCCAACTTCTTGTAGAGCCCGGAAATGGCGACCTTCCAGGGAGCGAACGTGTACTGGCCAACACCAAATATCGAGAACGGCGGCCGATTGCGGTAGATCGAGCTGCGGCGCCGCCCGAGCCGCTCGGCGTGCAACTGCAGGTAACGCCAGGTTCGGGGTGCTCGGCTGCGAATCTGCCCGGTGTCGTCGCCCACCCGCCGCTGCGTCACCAGCATCCAGCGATCGGTCTCCGTCGTCAAACCGGCTGCCACCTGGGAACTCTTAACCAGTGGAAAGAGGTACTCCTCTTCCAGCGCCACCGGTTGCCCCCATCCGTTGAAGTACCTTCCGCCCGTGCGGCGGAATTCCATCACCTTGGCACAGTCGTGTTTGATTCCCGACCGCCAGCGAACGGGCGCCGAGGAACGCAGGTGGCGCCATCTTGCGTACAACCGAGTGTCCGCGATCAAGCGCCCATCACGGAAACCAAATTGCCGGCAGGGATGCGTGTCGGCCAACCGGGCGAACAGATCGCAGCGCCGCGGCGACGACCTGCTGCCGAACCGGCAGACCAGCAGGCACGCATCAACCGACGCATCGAAGGAACTGGTCGAGTCGATCAAGTACATCCGCGCCGAACTGATCGACCGCCCTGCCGCCCAGGCACGCGCCAACACCTTGCGGGCGACGCTCGTCTTGCACAGCATGGCAATGGTCGCACGGCGGCCGGCAACCGAGTCCACCAGCGTGTTGAGCATCCATTCAGAGACATCGAAATTGCTCTTCCCGGTCAGCGCCTCGATGCCCCGCAGGGCGGCCGAGTTGTTTTTCGTTGGCGCGTTCTGACCGCTGATCGCGCCCAGCTGCGAATTGTTGACCCAGGGCGGATTGCCGATCACCAGCAGCGGTTCCGGCAGCGGGGCCAACCACTCTTGCCAGTCGGTGCGAAAAAAGTCAGCCTCGCGAACTTCGATGCCGCCCGCCGCGGGGATCGTTGCCAGGCGGAGCCGGGTCTGCGCGGCATAGTCCGCGTTGAGCTCGGCCAGACGCCCCACACCGGCCGCCGGGTACGCCTCGAATGCCGCTGCGGCAAGGTTGCCGATCCCGCACGTCGGTTCGACGATCGAGGCCGCTGGAATGCGGAGCCGCCGCAGCGCGCGGCAGACGTCGCGCGCCAGCGAATCGGGAGTCTGGAAATCACCAAACTCAATCCGCCGGCGATCGGACATGGCTCAGCCCTCCCTGGATGCTCGTTCCGCGGTCCCAAACCCGACTTCGTTATGATCGAACGACAATTCAGGGCAAGCTTCTGTGTCACAGGCGTCCGCGGTGAGCTTACTCACAGCCTTGCCCATCTCAGCCGGATCGCGTTCGCGTTCGGTTTGCTCGGCGATCGGCGGAACCGTGGGTGAACGTCTCAGTCCGCCGCAAGATTTCCGAATCCCGTCCGGTCCGCTCACGTCGCACGGACATCCACCGGCTGACCGTCCTCCGCGCTGCGAGCAACCGCTTCGGTGAATTCCATGTAGGCAAGTCCCCGAGCGAAATCGGTAAACTCGACGGACTCCTCCTGGCGTATCGCCCCGATAAATTCTTCTTCCACCCGCCAGCCTCCCGCTTCCTCATCGGGCACGTCGAGCTCGCGCAGGGCCGACTCGCCCTGTTGAGCACCGAACAGAATCTCGTCCGGTGCACATTGCACGTTGAGGGTGCCCTGGCTGCCGTAGAGCTGGATCTGCATGGGAGGGCCAAACCGAATCCCGCCGCTGAGATGATAGAGGCCCACGGCGCCGCCGGGGATATCCGTCAACACGCGGACACTGTCGGGCGTTTCCACGTCCAGCATGGCACCTGACCCGGGATCGGGACGGCGGGGTGTAAAGGTACGCGCCTGCGCGACGACGCGTGTCGGATCGGGAACCCAGCGAACCAGCGTCTCGTGCATAATCCCCAGGACCAACATGTTCAGCCCGCTCAACGTCGCATCCTGCCGCCAATGCCGGGGCGTCTGCGGATCAGCCACGGCATCATTGATTCCCAATACGACCGCCTCGCGCAGCTCACCCAGAAAGCCGTCTGCCAGCAATCGCTTGATCACCCGGTGAACCCGCAAGCCAAAGGGACTGGGCACGATCTGCGTAATCAGCTCGGGATGGGCTTGCGACGCGGCCAGCATCTGCCGTGCTTCGTCGGCATTCCTGGCCATGCGGGCTTCGGTGAGCACGTGCTTGCCGGCGGCCAGCGCTGCCAGCGTGACTTCGCAATGCAGATAGGGCCAGGTGCCGATCACAACGGCGTCGATCTCGTCGTCGTCGACCAGATCCTGCCACCGCGGATACGTTTTGCGTATGGCGAACTCAGCGGCGGCCTTGCTGGTCGAAGCCGGACTACGATTGCAGACGCCGGTGATTTCGACATCCGGGCAGGCACGCAAACCGGGGACGTGCCGCAATCGCGTGTTCGCGCCCAACCCGACAATTCCCACACGGATCGTGTTCATGGTTCCATCCTTCTGCCGTCACGGGAAGCGCGGCGCTGGCGAGGTAACGGGGGTTCGCTGCCAGGATCAACAAGCGAAAAAGCGCTCGTGACTTCGGCGGGCACTCGCCGAGGTACTTGATGTTCAAAGCCGATGAACGCCCAGTTCGTTTCTGCGATGGCGAGCACCGCGTCATCGGCGGGACGCACGATCTGGTACTTGCGGAGCGACTGAATCTTTCTGAAGTTGGCGATCCAGGTCCGCACCAGGACTGACTCGTCGGCGAACGCCGGCTGGCGATATTCAATCGTATGCGACCGGACGACCCAGCCCGCACCCAGTTCCAAGTAGCGAGCGGTGGGCCAACCTTGCGCGGCGGAATGCGCGACCGCCGCATCCTGCATCCAACGCAAGTAGACCAAATTGTTAACGTGCCCCAAGACATCGATGTCTCGCGGCGTCACGGTCAGCCGGTGTTCGTAGATTGCTGGCATGGAGGGCTAGATGGAAACGCGTTGCTGGCCGGCGGCGATGATCGAAACTCTGCGTGCAAGCCGCGGCTGCCGGTGCCAAGCCGCGCAGCGCGGCAATCGCCGAGCTATTTGAGGGGATTCTCGCACCACACGACGTTCTTGCTGGCCTGCCCGGCGATCACGAGATCCGTGTCCCCGTCCCCGTCCATGTCGACCGCTCGAATGTCGTAGGCCGCCTGGTCGCGAGCAATCACGTGGGTTGTGAAGGCGCCGGCACCGTCGTTCTCGAACCAGGCCACCTGCCTGTCGTCTTTGGCACATGTCGCGGCGTCTTGATCGCCATCCCCATCCAGGTCGATGACGACCAGGCAATGAGGACCGTGGATGGTGGGGTGAATGGTATGTTCCTTCCAATCGGGCGCCTCGAACCAGACCACGCCGCGACCGTGCCCGCGGGAAGCGAGAAAGTCGGTCTGGCCGTCGCCGTTGAGATCCGCGGGATGGATATTCGTTGCCCCCGGCTGGTCTCTCGAAATCACGTGCTTCTTCCAGACACCGGTCGGATCCGGCGGCGCCTGCCACCAGCAAAACCAGTTGCCCAACCCCTCCTTGTCCATCGGTCCACCCTTGGCACCACTGGCCGCGTCAGGGCGACCATCGCCGTCAACGTCTCCTAACCCCAGGTAATGACTCAACCCGGGTGCATCGCCTCGAGCGAGCACGTGCCGGGGCCAGGAAGGAGCCTGCCGCACGTTGGCGGGCGTGCTGTACCAGACCAACGAGTTGGCGAAGGGGCCGATCGGCTGAGCGCTGTTGGCCAACAAATTCGGTCGCCGGTCAAGGTTGACGTCGCCGGTGAGCAACCCGTGGATCCCGATCACCTGGTCGTCGATCAAGTGAAAACGCCACCGCTCCTTGAGCGGCTGTTGCGGACATTCCAACCAGAAGATCAACCCCGGTTGATAGCGGGCACCGATAAAGTCCGGATCGCCATCCCCGTCGACATCCATGGTTTCGCTGTGAATCAACCCCAGCTTACGCTCGGCCTCCAACTCGACCGCGTCCCAATCCGGTGCGACCAGCAAGCGGGTCACGTTTCCCGAATTGCAGATCAGATCGACCAGGCCATCGCCGGTAAAGTCGGCCGCCACGACCGTATTGCAGTGCTCGCCCTGGTACGCCTGATGGACTTTCCAGGCCGATTCGCCGTTCGCCATGGCGCCAAGCCAGCTCAGGCAGACGGGAATAATGATCATCGGCGACAAACGTCGGGCGTTCACCCAGTAGCTCGTTGGCATGTTTGGAAACCTCCGCGGTTCGTGTGTGGACCACATTAAGACGCCCGGTTCAATTGGCAGCCGCATGACGTTATGCACAGCATAACCTACGGAACGGCGAACGAAAGTCTGCCCCACTTCGCCTGTCGCTACCGTCGGCAAACGGTGGTTCCAGGCTTCCACCAACGTGTCGCTAGCGTGGTAATTTTCAGTTTCTGAAGTTGTTGTTCAATTCGTTGAAAAACGACCTTGACCCTTCCTGGGGAATGGCATATCCTCCCGCCTCGTTGATGAAACGCGGTGGGCAACCGCGGGGGTGAAACGTCACCCGTAACGTTCACAAAGCAACGGTTACTGATCGACTTTTCTGACACGCCAGCGAGTGCCAGGGGGGAACACGAATCGGCACTTCAAGCGTCTAAACAAAATGAGGCGGCCTCGGCCGTCAACCGACTACGGCGACGCGGAAGAATCCGCATCTGGAGTTCGGCTTGCCGTTCTCTGCGGATCCCATCACAATGAACCGGCATGGATGCCGTTGATTGTCATGCTGCCACGTCACCGGCGCGCCGGATCGGCAACCGCCGCAAGGATGCACAGGTTGTCACCGACCAATCGCTCCCGGAAACAATGCGAGTCCTCCGCCCCCCTGGGACCCGTGATTCCGGGAGCTTTTTTTATGCTCTCATCGCGTCGCCGGCCGCTGCCGGCCGCACTGCTTACCGCTGGTGGACATAGGTCAACGGTTGCTGTTGGATTTCGCCCCAGTACTGATCGACCCATTGGACGACTTCATCCAACCCCTCGGCCAGCTCGATCCGCGGTTTCCAGCCAAACTGATCGCGGGCCGTCGTCGAATCGATGACGTACGCGGCATCCTGCCCCGGCCGTTCGTCGACCACCTGGCAAACGTCTTCGAACCGCTTCCCCAGCCGCTCGGCAACCCGCTGCACGACGGTCCGCACGGCAATGCCAGCGTCCGGCGACAGGTGGTAGATCCGGCCCGGCTGACCTTGCTCGAGAATCGCCAGCTCTCCCCGAGAAACGTCCCGTACGTGGATAAACGATTTGACGGCCACTCCGCCTCCATGCAAGGGAATCACCTTGCCCTGCCGCATGTAGATTGTCGAACGGGGGATGATCTTGAACAACTGCTGCCGCGCGCCGTACACATTGGTGGCCCGAACCGTCACCAGCGGAAAGCCGAATTGCTGGTGGTAGACCCGCAAGAGCATGTCGGCGGCCGCCTTTGACGCCGCGTAGGGTGTGCTCGGGTTGAGGGGCGAGCCTTCATCGACGCGCCCGACACACGTGCCGTAGACCTCCGGTGATGAAACGTGCAGATAGCGCCGCAAGTAGTCCTGGCGGGCAAGATGGTTGACCATGCGGGCCAAAGCGACCGTATTGGTCTGGAACCAGTGTTGCGGGTGCTCCCAACTGGGCGCCACTTCGCTTTGGGCAGCAAAATTGACGATCATCTGCGGCCGCTCGGCATCCAGCAGCGCCAGCAGTCGATCGCCGTCGCGGTTGACGTCCAACTGCTCGTAACGATAGTTCACGGCACCGGTCCGCAGGCGGTAGCGGAGGAACAATGCCGAACGCTCGGCCGAGCGACTGACGCCGACCACCTGGTTGGCGGGATCATCCAACAGCAGATCGACAAAGTCCTGACCCGAAAATGAATTCGCGCCGAGGACAACAATTTTTCGCCCGCGGGTCATCGCTTGGCACTCCAGGACGAGGGGGCGGCGCCAGGCCGCTGCCGCGAAAGGGCGTCGAGTATACTCAATGGCGGACTTCTTGCGAATTGGCCCCCGTTTCCGACCTCAGGATCCCATGCGACGAAGACAGCTGATCGTAGCGAGGATGTTGCTGGTTTGTTGCGGCCTCGCGGTCGGGCTCGGACTCTGCGAACTGGCACTCCGCCTGAGCGGCATCGCCTACCCCCTCCCCTACACACCCGATGTCCATGTCGGCTCACGCTTGCAACCCGGTTTCCAAGCCTGGTTCACCAAGGAAGGTCGGGCGTACGTGCGCGTCAACCAAGCCGGCTTCCGCGATCGCCACCACCGCCTCGAGAAACCGCCCGCCACGCTGCGGATCGCCGTGCTGGGAGACTCGTTTGCGGAAGCCGTGCAAGTTTCTCAGGACGAGACGTTCTGGTCCGTGCTGGAACGCACCCTGGCTGGTGCCCCGGAATTGGCGGGCAGGCAGGTCGAAGTTTTGAACTTCGGGATTTCGGGCCACGGCACGGCACAGCAGCTTCAGATGCTGCGCCACTATGCGCTCGCCTACCGGCCCGACATCGTACTACTGGCGTTTTTCGCGGGCAACGACGTGCGTAATAACTGCCGGGAACTCGAGCCGGACGACGTGCGGCCGTTTTTTCTTTTGAACGATGGCCAGTTGGTTTTGGACGACCGGTTCCTGACCCATCCCGCCTTCGTTAAAGCGAATGCGGCGGCAACGCGGCGGAAGGTGGCGGCAATCAATGCCTGCCGACTTCTCCAGCTCGCCAACGAATGGAAGAACCGTCCACCGCCGCGCGGCGGTGGCACCTCTTATTTCGAGCCCGGCGTGGACGACCTCGTTTTCGCGGTCCCCCAGGATTCCGCCTGGCGCAACGCCTGGGAAGTCACTGATGCACTGGTCATCGAGCTGAACCGGGAGACACGTCGCCGCGGCGCGCGGTTCGTCGTGGCGACCGTGACACAGGCCGTTCAGGTGCACCCGGATGAACGGCTGCGGGAAGCATTCGCCGCGCAGCTGGGTGTGCCGGACCTGCGCTACCCGGAACAACGGCTCGCGGCACTCGGACAGACCCACGATTTCCAGGTCATTCCACTGGCGGATGCCATGCTCCGGCAGGCCGTCTCCCGGGACACCTTCCTGCACGGCTTCAACAACACACAACCGGGCACCGGCCATTGGAACGCGGCCGGCCACCGCCTGGCAGGAACATTGATTGCCGAGTCGTTACGGGGAGACCCGTCGTGGGAGCAGACGCTGCCATGACGACATCGACCAGGCTGGCAACGCCGGCTCGCGCTCTGCCGCGCATCACCGACGCCCCCACGCGGTTGGCGACGAACGTTTGGCCCCTCCCACACAACGATCGAATTGGACAACGGCGGCGACGGCGGAGTAGGATGAGGAAGCGGCGCGGGGATCGACGCGAATCGCCGGGACCGCCCCTGCGTTCGCGTCCCATGTGGCCGTTTTCCGAGGCGATTCCAGCCCGGCCCGATGGGGTGCCGGTCACTGACGCCGGTCTTGGCAAGGAGATCCCGCTGTGTACGGTTCGCTATTACTTGTCTGCCTGTCACTCCCCACGCAGGCCGCCGATCGGCCATCATCGCCGGCGCCGGACGAGGTCGCCAATGTCGTGCCAGCCGAGCAAACCGCCCAATTCGACGCGGAGCAACTGGCCGTTGAAACGAAGCGGTACGTCAGGCAACTCAATGCGAACTCGGCCGCTGAACGGGACGCCGCCGAAGCGGCCCTGGTCAAGTTGGGCCCGGAGGTCCTGGGGCACTTGCCTCCCGTCAACCGGTTTACCCCTGCGGAAGTCAAAGAGCGGCTCGGCCGCGTGCGGAGCGTGCTGGAAACCAAGGTCGCCAAAGCGGCTGCCGAACCAACACGTGTTACGTTAAAGGGCCAGATGTCGCTGGCCGAGGCCCTCGAATCGCTCGAACAGCAAACAGGGAATCGGATTGCCAAGTACCGTCAACGTTCGGGAACGGTGACCGTCGACTTCGATCAGGTTCTCTATTGGCAAGCCCTGGATGAAATCCTCGACCAGGCCGGTCTCTCGATTGAAGAGTACGGCGGCGTCCCCAACACCTTGGTGCTGCGCGCCAGGGGCGACGGCGAACGGGACCGGGCCGGCTCGGCCTCGTACAGCGGCGTGTTTCGCTTCGAGCCGATTCGGTTGGAATCACGGCGCGACCTGCGCAATCCCGACGTCAACGGACTTCGCCTGACCGTCAGTATCACCTGGGAACCGCGGGTCAAACCGATCTCCCTGCGACACGCGCTGGATACGCTGGAACTTGTGGACGACCAGGGCAACCCGCTGAGCGTCGACAGCCAGCGGATGGCGATGAATGCCTCGGCGGAGTCAGGGGTGTCCGCCATCGAAATGGCGTTACCCCTGGTCCTTCCCCCCCGCGGCGTCAACAAGATCGCTTCGCTCACCGGCCAGATCACCGCGATGGTACCCGGCAGCGTGCAGACATTCAGCTTTGACGAACTGGAGGGTGCGCGTGACGTCGAGCAACGCAATGCCGGAGTCACCGTCACACTGGAACAAGTCCGCAAGAATGTCGATCTCTACGATATTTTTGTCCGGGTGACATACGACGATGCCAGCAACGCCCTGGAATCGCACCGCGCCTGGATCTTCAATAACGACGCCTACCTGATTGATGCCCAGGGCCAGAAGATTGCCAACATCGGTCTCCGCGGCACGCGCGCAGGCAGAAATGAAGCAGGCGTGGCTCTGCTCTTCGACGTCAAGGGCGGGCTGGAGGGTTGTCAGTTTGTCTACAAGACGCCGGCCCTGATCTTGAACCTGCCTGTCGACTATCAATTGAAGGGCATTGACCTGCCGTAATCCAACGGCCCAATGCCTGGCCTCCCGCGGACGACCACTTCCTGCTTAAAATCGACCACGGAATCTGTCATGGAGCGACTTGCCTTCCATTCCAGGCGACGACGACACGGGCCGCGATCAGCCTTCCTGCTGGCAGGCTGCGGGCTGATCGTCGGCGTGATGTCTGCGCTATCGGCCCAGGAGAACGGGCCCGAGGTGCAAACCGCGCCCAGGCTGGTGGCTGCCGAGGTCAACGACATTCCGATCTTCGTTGACGAAGTCGGCCGGGAACTGCGTCGTGTCCTGGGGAATCGACAGACCGACCAAACGGCCCTCCGCTTCCTGCAGGCCAAGACATTGCAGCAACTGATCGACCGGCAGCTCATTCTGGCCTGGTTGGCGGAGAAGGGGCAGGTGGCAACGGATCAGGACATCGAGCTGGCCCAATCGCGACTCGAAAAGCGCCTGTCCGCTCGCGGTATGACCATCGCGGCCTACTTGGAGCGGCTGGAGATGCAACCAGGGGACTTGGCCCGCGCCCTCCGCTGGCAACTGAGCTGGCAACGGTTCCTGGACCGCTACCTTTCCGAGAAGAACCTGCAGAGTTATTTTCTGGACCACCGTATCGAATTTGATGGGACTCAGGTGCGCGTGGCGCATCTGCTCCTGAAAGCAGACGGCAACGACCCGGCCGCCTTGAGCGATGCCCTGGTGCGAGCCAAAGATATTCACCAGTCCATCCGCGCCGGCATGACGACGTTCGCTGAGGCAGCCCGCCAGCACTCGCAAGCCCCCAGCGGGAAAGACGGTGGCGACATCGGATTCATCTCGCGGCGCGAGCCGATGCCCGAACCGTTTTCTCGCGAAGCGTTCGCATTGCAGAAAGGCGCAATGAGCGAACCGGTCATCAGTCAGTTCGGCGTCCACCTGATTTACTGTCTTGAAATCAAGCCGGGTGCCAAGCAATGGACCGATGTGCGGCCCGCTTTGGAGCGGGGCGTGACCGAGTATCTCTTTACTTGGGCTGCCGATCGCCGCCGCAACAAGGTACCGGTAACATTCACCGGCGAACTGCCTCACTTTCAGCCCGGCACGGAGACGGTTGTCGAGTAACCTGCCACCCGGCTGGCCGGTCTTCCCGCACGTCCGTACTGCCGGCGTCACGGCTGCTGTTTTTGACGCGCTCCATAGCTCGGCCAATCCCTCAGCCGGTGATCGTCGAGCGGTCCGGCCGCGAACGGGGAACATGCATCGGCCGGCAGGCATTAGCCCCGATCATGGATCAGCCGGTGGGCGTTAGCCTGGGCTGTCAAAAAGTTGGGGTTGACGCGGTTTTTCGATGTCGTGATTTTATTCTTCTTCGGTATTCGATTTCCGCCCCT
>JAUIGN010000042.1 GCA_030430075.1 bacterium | reverse complement strand
AAAATATTTCTCTCGCCACCGAGCATGCTCAAACATCGGAAACCGCGAGCCTGTCTGCGGGGAAGGCAAATCTAGACGAGTTCCAACCGATTCGAATCAAACAACTTACAAACAACGCAACCGGCTCCTGGCCGGGCGGGAAGATTCCCGCGCACCGGGGCATGGGGTACAATGTGAGGCGGTCGGTGTCGTTCTTTTCTGCCGTTCCGCGGGCAGCTCCCTTGTCGATCTCTGGTTTCACGCATCGGGTCCCCCATGCCTCTGCGATTGTCTCATGCGATCATCGTCTGTTTCTGGCTGGCGGCCATGAGCTGGCTGGTGGTTGTCAAGATCCTGCCGGGTCTCCGTACCGGCCAACGGCCCGACTACTATTCCACGCTGGCGGCCGACGCGGCCCGGCGACCACCAGATTGCTGGCGGATCCTTTGGCATGATCGCACGATCGGCTTCGCCGCAACGGACGTCGAGCGGATGGGCGGCGGCGAGGCGGTAATGCGAAGTGTGGTGCAATTCGAGCGTTTGCCGGTGCAGTCCATCGCCAACGAGCTGTTTGGCGTGCTCTCCGTGATGCTCCGCCCTTTCATGCGGGATGCTGAGAATCTGGAGATGGAGTTCCTGATTGCGTCCCAGTTGCATTTCGACGGCGAGCATCGATTTTCGGGGTTCACGACACGGATCGACGTCGCCCAAGAGCCGGATTTCCTGGTGCTTACCGGGACCAGCGACCGCCAGGGAAAGATCGACGTGGCGGCACGGATGTTTCCGGACGGGACCGGCACCGACGGTACGGAGATTCTCACTCGCCAAATCGACCTCCCCCCCGGCGCCCTGGTCCGCGACGCCCTGGCGCCGCGACCCGAATTGAAGAACCTGACCGTGGGCCAATCGTGGACGATTCCCGTCTACCGGCCCTTCCCACCCGGCAGCCCGCCCCAGATTGTTCAGGCCACCGT
The DNA here is from genome assembly GCA_030430075.1 of bacterium. Classification (GTDB taxonomy): domain Bacteria; phylum Planctomycetota; class Planctomycetia; order Pirellulales; family Pirellulaceae; genus ARS98. The sequence continues at coordinate 75,439 of JAUIGN010000042.1, read as the reverse complement.
CAAGCGGTTGGAGCCGATTCACTGGGAGGGACAAGAGGTCGAGACCATGGTGGTCGAATACCTTTCGGCGGCCGGCTCGAATATCAACATTGCCAGCGATCCGATCGGCTTGGAGTGGATCCGTTTGGACGGCACCGTGATCCGTCAGCAAGTGATGTTCTCAGGAGTCATGTTTCAGTTCGACCGCATGCCGGCCAACGCCCTGGATTCGCGCTCCGACTTGCTCGACGCCGACCTGCATCCGCGGCTGTGGGTGCCGGCACATGGGGACCCGGTACGGGCCCGGACACGGGATTCGAAGGCGACGAAACGCTCGACCGCAAAGGCTCGACCAGCAATTCCCTGGGTGTTACCAGACCGGTTGGCGGAAGCCTGGTGACTGGGTACGCCAGGCGATCGGCGCGGTGGCTGAGCTGCGTTACGAGCTTGACGAAATCACGGAACTCCATTCAGAAAACGGCACCCATGCTTGCGCTCAACTCGGTGACACGGAACTACGGCAAGAAGGTTGCTGTCAACGCGTTGGACCTGCAGATCCCCGCGGGCGAATTGTTCGCGTTTCTGGGGCACAATGGGGCCGGCAAGACCACTTCGATCAAGATGATGGTCGGTTTGCTGCAGCCTACCAAAGGGCAGATTGAAGTCTGCGGCTACGACGTGGTGCGGGAATCTCGCGAGGCCTGCCTGCGAACCGGTTACGTTCCGGATGAACCGTATCTGTACGACAAGCTGACCGGTCGCGAGTTCCTGCAATTCGTCAGCGAGATCTATGGCATGGCCCCCGGCGAGGCGGTCGCTCGGATCGAAATGCAGATCGATCAGTTCGGACTTGGCGACTTCGTCGATCAGATGGCGGAAAGTTACTCGCATGGCATGAAGCAACGGTTGGTATTTGCTTCGGCCCTCCTCCATCGCCCCCGCGTCTTGATTGTGGACGAGCCGATGGTGGGCCTGGATCCACGCAGCATGCGGCTGGTCAAGGACATTTTGCGCGAGGAAACACGGCAGGGGGCCACGGTGTTTATGTCGACTCATACGCTGGCGGTGGCCGAAGAGATTGCCGATCGGATCGGCGTGATTGCCAACGGCCAGCTTTTGTTCTTGGGGACGGTTGGCGAATTACGGGCGCAGATGTCGAGCAACGAATCGCTGGAGCAACTCTTTCTGGCACTTACCGCCGAGGAGGCCGCCGATGGCATCGATTAGCGGTCGTGTCGCCGGCCCCGCCACGACGGAATCGTCGCAGGATGCGAGCCGTTTGACGTCGACGTCGCGGGAAGCGCGTGCGTTCTGGCGGTTGCGGCTGAATGTGTTGCGTGCCCTTTCGGAAGGGACCCTGCGGCAGGCCCGCGTCCAGGCAACCTCGGTCGTGCTGGCCAGCGTTATCTTGTGGGTGGGCCTGTTTCTCTTGTTCTGCCAGGGGTTCCTGTTGATCCAAAGCGGCATTCCGCATGAGGGACTTCGCACGCAGATGATCCAGGTGATCTTCAACCTGTTCTTTCTGGCCCTGTCGATCATGCTGGTGTTCTCGTCGGCGATCATCCTGTACGGCGGACTCTACCGCAGTGACGAAGTCGCCTTCCTGTTGGCCACACCGACCCGCTGCGCGCGGATTGTATTGCACAAGTTCCAGGAGACGGTTTTCTTCAGTTGCTGGGGATTTGTGCTGCTGGGTAGCCCGATGCTGATCGCCTACGGAATCGTGGCGACCGCGCCCTGGTATTACTACGCGCTGCTGATTCCGTTCGTGATTTCTTTCGTGTTCATTCCGGCCGGCGTCGGGGCGATCTTCTGCCTGCTGGTGGTCCGGTTGCTGCCCAAGTTGCGGACGCACATGCTGGTCCTGCTGGGCGCGGTCGTCTTGCTGGCCGGCGCGGCGATGGGCTGGCGCGTGCTGGCGTACGAAAATCGCGACATGATGGACATGACCTGGTTCCAGGACGTCCTGGCCCGGCTGGAGTTTTCCGAACAACGGATGCTGCCGAATTGGTGGTTGAGCAGCGGGCTCTTGGAGGCGGCGCATCCTTCAGTCAGCGAAAGCGGTCGACATTCCTGGCGCGACAGCCTGATGTTCCTGGGTGTCCTGGTTTCCAACGCCCTGCTGCTGTTGGTCGTGATCGAATGGCTGGCTACGCGGACATTCCGCGTCAGCTACAGCAGCATGCGCGGGATCGTCTCGGCCCGCAGGCGGGCCGGTTTGGGCTGGCTGGATCGAGTCACCTTGCGCGTGTGCGCGCCGTTCCCGCGGATGATCCGCCATTTCATCGTCAAGGATTTGCGGCTCTTTCGCCGGGACCCGGTGCAATGGTCACAGTTTGTGATCTTCTTCGGTTTGTTGACCTTGTATTTCTTCAACGTGCGCAGATTTGACTACGCCGGCGCGATGCAAAAGTGGGTGACCATCATTAGCTTTCTCAACCTGGCGGTCGTCGGCCTGATCTTGTCCACCTTCACGACACGGTTCATCTTTCCCATGATCAGCATGGAGGGTCGGCGATTCTGGATCCTGGGTACGGCGCCCATCAATCGTGACGCCATTCTCTGGGGCAAGTTCTGCTTCGCATGTGCCGGCGCCTGGCCTCCCTGCGCGCTGCTCGTTTTGATCAGCGATGTGATGCTGGGAATTGCCTCGCGTTCGATCGCAATTGTCATCATTCACCAGTTCGGGTGTGCCGTGCTCTGCATCGGTCTCTCCTCACTGGCCGTCGGGCTGGGGGCCCGGATGCCGAATCTGCGGGAACCGTCCCCGTCGAAGATCGCGGCCGGCTTCGGCGGGACCATGAACCTCGTCTTCAGTTCACTCTATATTATTGGCGTGGTGCTGCTGCTTTCGGTGCCGACGGTCTTCTGGGCGGAAGCGGACTCGCTGGGAATCGGCCACTCGCCGGGGCGGTTTGTCGGTGGCCGGATCGGGCTGGGGACACCGGGCAGCGTCGCCCTGGGAGTCGCCCTGACGCTCGCCTTGAGCGCGGTCGCCACCGTGTTGCCGTTTCGAGTCGGGTTGGTGGCCTTTCGACGGTTGGAAAACTGAAGTAGGTGTCATCAATCACTTCCGGCAACGTCGGTCGCTGCAGGTAGCTGGTTCCACCGTTGCGTCGTCCCGTAGGTCGGGCAGTGCATGGCGACCCTTCTTTCCAAACTTCCGTAGGTCTTGCTGCGCATGACGGTTCCGGCATCCACGGCGAACCGTTATTCCAACGTTCCGATTCCGACTGATTCGTGACCGGCACACCATTCAACGCGAGCCGTTGGGCCACGGTCCGATGCGGTGGACTTAACCGAACCCCCGTGCATCGCTCCTGGAACACGCTTGCGTCCGGTTTGCTCGGCCAGCAACGGAACCGGGGCTAACGCCTCACGGCTGATGAGTGAACCGGGGCTGGCGCTCCACGGCTGATGCATGAACCGGGGCTGGCGCCCGGTGGCTGGTGTGCCATCCAGGCTCGGCGCACCTTGCGGCCTGACGGTGACTGCGGCAGGCGACGGTGAGCAAGACCTGCTCGCGTCGTGCTTCAGTATTGAATCCAGCCGAGGTGGGTCCAATAGTCGAAGATCCAGGACTGCGTCCAGGGATTCAAGCCGGCGTAAGACGCGGACACTACGCTGACGGCCAGCAGGCACCAGGCGACTCCCCTTGCCCACCGTCGCGTTGCGACCCAGTCGGCTGCCGGCAGCGCACTGATGGTCCACAGCGGGATGAACCAGAACATCCAGCGAAAGCCGCAGCAGACCCCGCCGTAGTTGCGGTCTTCCAAGGGGCGCTGAAAATAGAAGGCCAGGCAGACGAGGGTCAGTGCGGTGATCATCAGCGCCAGCTCGCGGAGGCTGCGGTCGCCGCCGCGCAGCCAGAGCGCGACGCCCACCACGCTCAGCAGCCAGACCGGGGTTAGTGAAAAGATGCCCCGATGGCCGATTAGTGAATGGAAGATGTAGACCAGGCGGTACGGTTCGCCGCGGTCGACGCCCGTCTTTCGCTCCGGAACCCAGTACGTTCCTGGGTACTCGTACCAGTTCCCCCAGGCCCGGACGTCAAAACCGTCCGCCGCCGTGCGAACGGCAAGTCGCTGTTGGCCGACTGGATCCCAGATCACCCAACCCGGCTCCTGTTTCGTGGCCTGGATGCTGGCCCGCGAGGAGAGTTCGATTGCCTGTCCCTGCAGCGCATCTTTCAAGGCTGAGGAGATTTCCAGACGTTGCAGGGCGGGGGCGACCGAGCTCGGCAGCCGGCCCACCACGGGTCCGTCGTGGCGATGCATGTACGGTGGCCGCCAACTCCCGTGTGTCTGGTGGTTGGCCATCAGGACCATCCCGACAACCACGGCCACGGCCGGGACAAAGCCCAACAGCGTCGGCCGGGGAGCTTTCCAGAGCAGGGCGCAACCGAGGGCCGCCAGGAAGGACAACGCCGGCAATTCGTTGGCGAACGCAAACGCGGCGAAGGTGCCGGCCAGGGCGAACCGCCAGAGTTGACGGTGCCCGTTGCGAATGATTGCGATCGCGGCAGCAGTGGCCACCAGGACACTGAAGGCAGCAGGCAGGTGGTTATTGATCGTGACCGAGAACGTGGTCAGGAACGTGCCCCAGGTGGCCAGGCCCATCACGAAGATCCGCCCCCAGTCACTGACACCCAGCCGCTCGATGAGGCCTGCCAGGATCAGAAAGTACACGACCATCGGCACCACGTTGGTCAGCACCAGCATGATCCGCATCACGTTGAACGGGTGGTCTGCCAGCGAGGCGCCGGTGAGGCGTTTGACGCCGGCGTACTGCCAGGCGAGCAGGTTGATCAAAAGGGGCGGTTTGCTGGAGTAGTAATGTTCTTTGCCGTCGCGACCCTTGTGGCGAACCTTGTCAATCGTGTTCCATTCGGGATCGCGTCGACCGTCGCTGCGGCGAATCACGCGATCGAGTTGCGGCGTGCCGTAATCGCCCAGTGCCCGGATCGCGCACCATCGACTGCGATCGTTGGCGCTCAGCATGGCCGTGTCGCCGCGTTTCGACCGGACGTCCAGGATTCTACCGACCATCGCCCCGGCGGAGGTGACGATCAGCAGGAGGTAGACCGTGTGCCGCACGAGCGGAGAACTCAACTGCCAATCCGTGGTCATGCTCGCGGCTCAGACTGGGGCAACGACGCTTGCTCGGTACCGGCGGAATCGTTCTTCTCTGCCTCGTGCCGCCCTTGCCTGGCTGTCCGCTCGCCGACAGAAAACGGGAGCGTATCGCGACCGAAGAATGCGGTCATCAGCTCGGCGAGAAATCCGATCGAGAGGAGTTGCGCTCCCAGCAGGAGTGCCACGATGGAATAGTAGAAGACGGCCCGTTCGTGAAGGTGGAGGTCATTGAGCGCGGATTCGTCCAGCCGCGTCACGATCCAACCGGCCGTCAGAAACGACAGCCCCATTCCGCCGGCCAAAAAACCGGCCAGACCGAACGATCCCAACAGGTGTTGGGGCCGCTGCCCGAATCCGGTCAGAAAATAGACGGTCGAGAGATCTAACAGCCCCTTGATGATCCGCGTTAACCCGTACTTGGAATGGCCGAATTTTCGCTGGCGATGGTTGACCACAATTTCACCCACTCGCCAACCACGGGCGGCGGCCAGCACCGGCACGAAGCGGTGAAGTTCGCCGTAAAGGCGGACTTCGTCGAAGATCGGCCGCCGATAGCACTTGAAGCCGCAATTGTGGTCGTGCAGGCGGACGCCGGTCATGAACCCGACCAGCCAGTTGAAGACACGCGACGGTCCGACTTTGTGCCAGGGGTCGTGGCGGACCTGTTTCCAACCGCTAACGACGTCCAGGTCCTCGTCCATTTTGGCGAGGAAGTTGGGGATCTCCGCCGGGTCATCCTGGAGGTCGGCATCCATCGTGAATACCAGCTCGCCCCGCGCCGCCAGGAAGCCGGCACTCAGAGCGGCCGCCTTGCCAAAGTTCTTGCGGAGCCGAATCCCGGAAGCCCGAGCGTCTTGCGAGGCGATTTCCTGGATGACATGCCACGACCCGTCGCTCGATCCATCATCCACGAAAATGATCTGAAAGTCGTAGCCGTGCTCCGCGGCGACGGCATCCAATTCGGCACGCAGTTCGCGCAAGCTCTCCGCTTCGTTAAAGACGGGGATCACGATGGTAATCATCCCCATATTCTAGACGGATCCGGCGAATGATGGCACGGTTGGCGCCACGAATGGGCAAAAAAGCCGGAGATTCTCAGGCCCCTGGCAGCGACGTCTGGTCGCTCGGCGCCGACCGGTCATCGGCGCGACGATCCAGTTGTGGGCCACGCACGGCCGCTAGCAAGCTTGTTGACCCGCGGGTGGGTCGGATAGACTGGCGCCGCCAAACCGTGCTGCAAGTAGTCCAGGATTGCCTACATGCGGAGCGGACGGCGAGGAGAACCGAGTCTGTTGTTTGCCTCCCCTTGTGCAGAAATTGGCCATTCATGGATGTTGCGCTCGTTGGTCAGCGAATCGAGCGAGTTCGGGACCTCGCCGGCTTCCGAAGTTCGCATCGTGTACCGTTGGAAGCCAATGAATACGGTGAGGCATTCGTGGGGCGGATCGCGGCCGACCAGATCGACGCGGACTTGGACGTCGTCTATACCCGCCTGCGGACGGAGTTTCGCCTCCGCCGCGCCGAACTCTCCGTGTCGCCACCAGCCGAAGGTTGCGGGTCGGTGAGCACGCCCTTCTTCGATTATTCGGTTGTTGTGACGTTGAACCCGGACGATCCCTCGCGAGTGACCTGGCGGCGTCAAGTGGCCGAGATTCGCGAGCCTGACCAGGTTCTCTCGGAACCGTTTGCGGCTGTGTTCGGGTCCACCTTCCAGGCGGTCGAGCTAACGCCAGCCGGACCGGTCGATCTGGGAGCATTCATCGACCGCCTGGAGGCGCTGCAGAGCGAGCGGATTACGTTGGAATACGACAAGAGCGCCACCTGGTGCCGAGTTCGCTTGGACGGCATCGCCGGCGACCTGGAAGTGACCGCCCGATCTTGGTTGCTGCAGCAGAGCAACTCGCCGTCGCCCGTCGCGCTGGTTCAGGCGTTCCTGGAATTCCAAGCGGCCCTGATCGACCCTGACGATGCCGGCTCGCTCGCCTTTGGTGCGTCGGCACGGGCTCGTCTGATCTGACCCCGGGGCGGGACGCCGCCCTCGCTTGCTGCGGCAGGTTGCCGAGCACCGTCATGAGGGAAGACGGGCGGCCCGCCGGGGGCGTTCGATCAGTCCCGGGCGAACCAAGGATAGATTGCCGGGACGACGAACGCGGTCAGGAGGGTCGAGGTCACCAGACCGCCGATCACGACGGAAGCGAGCGGTCGTTGGATTTCGGCACCGGCGGTTGTGGAGAGGGCCATCGGCAGGAATCCCAGGCTGGCCACCGCGGCCGTCATCAAGACCGGCCTGATGCGGATGATGGCCGCCTCGTGAGCCGCCTGGCGGGGAGTCATGCCTCCGGCGCGCAGATTCTCTGCGGCACTGACCCAAACGAGCCCGTTGAGTACCGCGACGCCGAACAGGGCGATGAACCCGACCCCCGCAGAGATGCTGAAGGGCATGCCTCGCAGCGCGAGGGCAAAGATTCCGCCGCTGGCGGCGATCGGAACAGCCAGGAAAATCAGGGCGGCCATGTTCATGGAACGGAAGCTGGTGTAGAGCAACAGCCAGATGACGAGCAGGACGATGGGTGTGATGATCGTCAAACGCAAGGCAGCCGAGCGGAGGTTTTCGAAATCGCCGCCCCATTGAACGCTGTAGCCGGCCGGCAGATCAACTTCTGCTTCCACCGCGCGTTGCGCTTCGGTAACGAACGTGGCCACGTCGCGACCACGGACGTTGGCCTGGATGAAGGTGCGGCGGCGACTGGCTTCGTGTTCGATGCCCGGTGGTGACTCTTCCTGGCGAATCTCCGCCACCTCGCGCAAGGGAATCGGCTGGTCCGCGCGAATTGCCACGGGGATCTGCTCCAGCCGTTCGACCTGTTGTCGCCACGATTCGGGAAAGCGAACCAGGATCGGGAATCGCATCCGGCCTTCGAACAGTTCGCCGACCGGAAAGCCGCCCGCCGTCGCCACCGTGTCCATGACTTGTTGCGCGCTGATTCCATAGCGGGCCAGTTGTTCCGGACGGACTCGAACGGTGACCGTGGGAATGTTGCCCTGGTAGTCGGCCTTGACATCGACGGCCCCTGCAATCGATCCGATCACGCTCTCGATTTCCTTCCCTTTGCGGGCCAGGATCTCCAGATCGTCGCCGTACAAGAGGACCGCCACATCCGCCTTCACGCCCGCCACCAGCTCGTCGACTCGCATTTCAATCGGCTGCGTAAAACCGAAGGCAACACCGGGCACCTGGGCATTGAGTTTCTCCGACATTTCCTCGATCAGTTCGTCCCGGGTCTTGGCGTTTGGCCAGTCGTCCTCCGGCTTGAGAATCACCCAGACGTCGGTCTGGTGCACGCCCATTACGTCATTGGCAATCTCCGGCCGGCCGGTCTTGCAGAAGACCGTCTGAACTTCGGGAAACTCCTTGAGGATCGTCTCGATCTGCGTCGACATGGTCAGCGAGTCTTCGAGGGTGGCGCTGGGCAGGCGGAGTGCTTCCACCAGCAGGTCACCTTCGTCCAGTCGCGGCATGAACTCGGCACCCAGATTGCGCGCGATCGGCACGCTGACCGCGATGAGCAACAGGCCGGCGGCCACGGCGGCCAACGGGTAGGCAATGAACCTCTCCACCACCGGCCGATAGACCCACTTGACGGCTCGGATCAGCCAGACATCTTTTTCCTGCATCTTGCGGGGCAAGGCCAGGGACGCCAAGACCGGCATCAGGGTCAGGGAGAGGACCAGCGAGCCTGCCAAGGCGAACAGGACCGTCATCGCCATCGGCCGGAATAACTTCCCTTCGGTGCCCTGCAGAGCCAGGATCGGCACGTACACGACGGCGATGATGAGTTCGCCGAACATGGTTGGTTTGCGGACTTCGATGGCGGCGTCGCGAATGACATCCAGGTGGCGGCGGCCGCCCGTATTGAGCGAGATGCGTCGCATGCAGTTTTCGATCATGATCACCGAACTGTCAACGATCAGTCCGAAGTCGATCGCACCCAGGCTCATCAAGCTGGCCGTAATCCCGGTGGCGAACATCATGTTGGTGGCAAATAGCATTGAGAGCGGAATCGCCAGCGCCACGACGAACCCGGCACGGGCACTTCCCAGCATGATCAAGAGGACGACAATCACCAGGATGCCGCCTTCCGTCAGATTGTGCAGCACCGTATCCAAAGTCCGCTCGATGAGGTGCGCCCGATCGTAGATGACCTCGCACGTCACCCCGGGAGGCAAGGAGGACTCGATCTCGGCCAGCCGCTCCTTGGCCGCTTCAACAACGGTGCGCGAGTTCTGGCCCAGCAGCATCATGACCATGCCGGTGACCGCTTCACCCCGACCGTCGCGGGTCACAGCGCCTTGCCGCGTCATCGGTGCCACGTCGACCTTGGCCAGATCCCCAACCAGTATCGGCGCGCCGCCGAGGGGTGTCTTGACGACGACATTCTCGATGTCCTGCATCGATTGCAGCAGGGCCTGGCCGCGAATGAACCGTTGCTCGCCGTGATGCACAATGTAGCCGCCACCGGCGTTGGTGTTGTTGCTGGAAAGGGCGGCGATGACTTCTTCCAGGGAAACGCTGGCCGTCGCCAGTCGATCCGGATTCAACTGGATTTCATAGGTCTTGTAGAATCCGCCGTGCGAGTTGATGTCCGTGACGCCCGGCGTTTGCCGCAGCCGGGGCGCGATTTCCCATTCGAGGAGCGTCCGCAATTCCATCGACGAATAACCTTCGCCGCGCACTTCAAACTGGAGCACCTCCCCCAGCGCCGTTGTGAGCGGTCCAAGCTGCGGTTCTCCGGTACCCGCCGCCAGCGACTCGCGGGCCACCCCGAGTCGCTCATCGACAAGCTGCCTCGCCCAGAAAATGTCGGTCCCCTCTTCAAAGACAATCGTCACGAGCGACAGGCCGAACTTGGAGACGCTTCGCAGTTCTTCGACGTTGGGCAGCCCACCCATCGCGGTCTCGATCGGATAGGTGACGTACTGCTCGACTTCCAGAGGCGACAGGGGGCCGGCATCCGTGGCAATCTGCACCTGGACGTTCGTCATGTCCGGGACCGCGTCGATCGGGATGTTCAACGCGCAGTAGACCCCGGAGATCGCCATCAGGGCCAGGAGAACGATCACCAGGAACCGGTTCTGCAGCGAAAGCTCAATCAGACGTGAAAGCATGATGGCGGTTTAGGGCGGGGTCCGTCGACGAAGGGCCCACGGGTGTGAGGACAAGGTGTGTAACGGCAGCGGGTGAATTCGCGGCAGGTCATGCCACGCGGCTCCGGCACGTGCCGGACCGTGTTGGCGGAGGGTGGTGGTTTCCACATCGCCGGTGCCGCTCCCAGCAGGGAAACTGACGGACGAAATGCCGCCTCTATTCTTCTTCCTGTTCCAGCAGCAACTCGGACTTCAACGCAAACACGCCCGACGTGGCAACCTCTTCGCCGCCAGCCAAGCCACTACAAATCTCTATCCAGTCTTCCGTCTCCAAGCCGGTGGTTACGTCGACCCGGCGAAATGCGTCGGGAGCATCCGCCACGAAGACAAATGCCTGTCCCTTGTGCCGCATGACGGCAGACGATCGGGCCGCCAACGTTTCTCGAGGCGGTTCGATCGGGACGGTGATCCAGGCAAACATGCCGGGCTTCAGTTGGCGGTCGGAATTGTCGATCGTCGCGATCAATGGGACGGCGTGCGTTTCCGGGTCGACCGCGGCCCCAACAAAGTTGATCGTGGCCTGATAGGTCCGTTCGCCGGTTGCCGGTGTGCGAACGGTCAGCCCTTGTCCGACCGCGGTGAAGGTCGCTTGCCAGTTTCGTTCGTGAATCTGAGCCGAGACCCACAGCTGGTCGGTGTTGGCGAGCGTCAAAAGGGGGACATTGGCCGCCACCACTTCCGCCGCGGTGACGTGCCGTTTCTCGATTCGACCCGCAAACGGTGCCGTCAGGATCAACTCGCTGAGCGGCTTTGTTGCCGCATGGTCCTGCGGCGGCGCGGCACTTGACGCCGCCGACGCGGCACTGGGCGGCGTAGTTTCGCCGCTTGCGGTGGTTGCCCGGCTGGCATAGGGGCCCAGCAGGCTGGCCAGGTGTTCGGAACTGATCAGTAACGCGCGCTCGGCGCGCGCTACATCCATCGCCGCCGTGCGGCTCTCCACCGTCACCGCGTGCCGTGTCTCCTCACAAATACCCTGAAAGGTGGCCCGGCTGCGTTCGAGCGCGCTCTTCCGCTCATTCATCATGCGGCCGCTCAGCACACCTTGGCTGCCGATGGTCGCCATGTCCTGCTGAGTCTGTTCGGCCAACACGTAGGCCGAGTACGCGGAGAGCAGGGTTTCACGATGCGTCCCCAGCGGCCGGTTGCGATAGTTGGGGACGACATCCGAGATTTGGGGGCTCTGAGCCAAGTCATCGAGGAGCCGATTGACGTTCGCCCCGATCTGCTCGTGCCATGCCAGCTGCTCGCGGGCCAGCGCCAGATCCTCCTCGCATTGCTGGACCGCGTCGCGTGCCATCCCGACCTGCTTGCTCGCAAGCACAACCAGCCTGGCGCCCTTCTCGACGTACTCACCCGGCTGCACAAGAACCCTGCTTACTACGGACTCGACCGGCAACCGCAGTTCGAGAAGCCTGGCACCGTCGTATTCCAGGCGACCGGGAACGGCATCCGTATGGACGAGGGTCCGCTGCCCGACGACCTGAGTTTCAATGCCGGCCGTTGCCACTTTCGACTTCGAGAGACGTACAACCGGGGACGAATCCGAGCGATCTGTCGCCTCCTCGACCTGGCCGGTCTCAGCGGTGGCAACCGACGATGGTTCAGTTTCATCCAAGGAAGCGGAAGCACCAACCAGCCACCAGATTCCGCCACCGGCGACCACGGCGACGAGCACCCCGCCCAGGATAACGCCCCTCGTCAGCATCATTCGCATTCCTGTTGGACGATTCATCGCACTCCACGGTCCCATCGACGGCGCGCCCTGCTCGCATAACCGAACGACAATCGGGTGACACTTCAAATCTACAACCACACGGCCGCCGCCTCTTTCGTATCATGATCGGCAGGTCGACCGCTTGCCAGAGTTCAGTGCAAGTCGAATGCCAGTTCATGTCGTTCTTGACCACCCTTTGTATCCGATTCGTTCGACATGGTGGGTGATCGACATCGGCGACTGGGCCGGCCGGTCCGGGGGGTGGCAGGCGGACAACGGGCCGATCTTTGTTTGCGGCTGTGGTTGCCGGCACAACAGGCAGCCGCAGAGGGGTGATCTTGGTGAAGACGGATGGCGCCACCACCATGCCTGGAGCCCGTTTTTCGCAGCGAGGCAAGAGATGGTATGCTGGCGGAGTGGCTCCGTGGTTCGTGCCGCGAACGACGTGCGGGGAGGCGGCGAGACGGGGAGACGGGGCGAAGGGTTGGGTGATCATCGTCATCAAGTAGGTCAAGGAGTCCAGGCATGCCGCGCATTCTGCCAATTGCTGTGCTAACACTGTTGATAAGCGTCCCTTCCGTGCCTTTCGCGGAGGCCGGCAAGTACAATCCGGTACTCGATGTTGGTGACGCCGCACCTCCCTGGAAAGGGCTCCCGGGAGTCGACGGGAAGTCCCATTCGCTGGCCGACCTCAAGGACGCCGCCGCCGTTGTGCTCGTATTCACCTGCAACAGTTGCCCGTACGCGGTGGACTACGAACAGCGCACCATGGCGCTGACCAAGGAGTTTGCCGACCGCCGGGTGGCGGTTGTGGCGGTTAACGTGAACAAGATTCCGGCGGACAATCTGGCTGCGATGAAGGAACGCGCGTCAGCGCAGCAGTTCAATTTCCCGTATCTGTTCGATGCCTCGCAGCAGATTGCGAAGGACTACGGAGCCACCTACACGCCGGAGTATTTTGTCCTGGATGGCCAGCGCAAGATCGCCTATATGGGAGCCCTCGATGACAGCCCGGATGAGGCCAAGGTCTCACGTCGCCATGTGGCGGCCGCTTTGGAAGCGGTGTTGGCAGGGCAGCAACCGAAGCTGGCTGAGACGGTCGCCATCGGCTGCCGGATTCGGATCGAGCGATCCCGGCGTCGGAAACAGAATTGACCGTACGCGACTGGCGGCCGGACCGGCGGTTTCCGCCTCGGACTGCGGATCGCAATGCCGTCTGGTCGCCCGTCCGTCCGGCGCGCGCCGATCGACCCGTAACCACGGAATGTCTTCAGAGGGACCAATATGTCCGACGCCGTCCAGAAAAAGCTCGACCACTTCATGCAAGGCCTGATCAAGCGGAATCCGCACGAGGCCGTGTTTCACCAGGCGGTGCAGGAGGTTGCAGAATCGGTGATGCCGTACCTGCTGGAGCACCCGAAGTACCTCGAGGCCAACATCCTGGAACGGATGACAGAACCTGATCGCGTCATCATCTTTCGCGTCTGTTGGGAAGACGACGAGGGGCGGATTCGCACCAATCGGGCGTGGCGCGTACAGTTCAACAACGCGATCGGTCCCTACAAGGGTGGGCTCCGTTTCCGCCCGGGGGTGACCCTGAGCGTGCTCAAGTTTCTGGGCTTCGAGCAGGTCTTCAAGAACAGTCTGACCGGTCTGCCCATGGGAGGCGGCAAGGGTGGGGCGAACTTCAATCCCAAGGGAAAGAGTGACCGCGAGGTCATGCGGTTCTGCCAATCACTGATGATCGAATTGCATCGCCACATCGGCGAGGACACCGACGTGCCGGCCGGGGACATCGGCGTGGGAGGGCGAGAAATCAGCTACCTGTTTGGCCAGTACAAGCGGCTGGCCAACCGGTTCGTGGGCACGCTGACCGGGAAAGGGCTGCAGTTTGGCGGCAGCCTCGTCCGCACCGAGGCGACCGGGTACGGCTGCATCTACTTTTGCGAAAACATGCTGGAGCGGATCGGTGACAGCCTCCGCGGCAAGTCGGTCGCGATTTCCGGGTCGGGCAATGTCGCGATCTACGCCGCCGAGAAGGCCCACCAGTTTGGCGCGAAGGTCGTCACCATGTCCGATTCGACCGGGTTCGTTCACGATCCGGACGGGATCGATGCCGACAAGCTGGCCTACATCAAAGATCTCAAGGAGGTCCGCCGAGGTCGGATCTCCGAGTACGCTCAGCAGTATTCGGGTGTCGAGTTTCATGCCGACCAGCGGCCCTGGGGTGTGCCGGTCGATGTCGCCCTGCCGTGTGCCACGCAGAATGAGATTTCGGGAGACGACGCAAAGGAATTGATCAAGAATGGAGTCCTGGCGGTCTGCGAAGGAGCGAACATGCCGACGAAACTGGCAGGCGTCCACGCGTTTCTGGAAGCCGGTACCCTGTACGCGCCGGGCAAGGCGGCGAATGCCGGCGGCGTCGCGGTCTCCGGGCTGGAGCAGAGCCAAAACGCGTTGCGGATTTCCTGGGACCATGCCGAAGTCGATGCCCGCTTGAAGACCATCATGAAAGAGATCCACGAGAAGTGTGTCACGCACGGCAAGGACGGTGACGGCGTCAATTATGTCCGCGGTGCGAATGTCGCGGGGTTCGTCAAAGTGGCCGACGCGATGCTCGCTTATGGGATCGTGTAACGGGAATTGTCAGGTTACGAATATGCCGGTCACGAGTATGCCAGCGACGCTTCAGGTCAGCTCGAATCAACAGGTTGTCTTTTCGGCCGAGCTGACCGAGGCCGTGGAAATCGGCCGTCAACAACAGGGAGAACCCGAGCCCTTTTGCCGCTACGCCGGCGAGCAGGGAGTTCGGGTGATCGTTGCCAGGAAGGATGACAGGTCGTTCTCGCGGCGACAGGTCAAGATCGAGCCCGCCGCGGATGGACGGTTCATCGTCTCGAATCTGAGCAAGGCGGTCGCCGCGACGTTGGACCAGGGCGGGACCATCGAACCGATGGCCCAACGAACGCTTTCCCCGCCGTTCGCCTTGATGGTCGGCGAGTTGACGTTTCTTGTCGAAACGGAAGCGGACGTTGAAGCCGATTCGATGCAAAGTCTCGCCAACGCCACGATGGCACCCGGCCGCAGCAATCCGCTTTCGACGCACGTTCGGTCGCTGGCCGTGCTCCGATCGGCGACGGAGAGCGGCGACCAGGAAAACCTGGTGGAGTGGCTCGAGGCGGCCATGTCGGTTGTGCAGAGCGCCGCCAGTTCGCCCGATTTTCTCGAACGGGCAGCCCGCGCGGTTGTCAACCTGGTCGGCTTGGACACGGCCGCCGTGTTGCTCTGGAACGGATCGCAATGGACGCATGAGGCGGTCTGCGCGGCCGCCGGCCGGGTGGCCCCCCATTGGCAGCCGAGCATGACGATTCTGGAAGCGTCCCGTCGCCAGAAGAGGACGTTTCGTGATGCGCCCAAGCAGGAGAACGCGGCCAGCTTGATGGGTGTGCAAGCCCTGGTCGCCGCGCCGATCCTCAGCCCCAAAGAAGATGTGATCGGTGCAATCTACGGTGACCGGCGGCAGCCACCGGCCGAGGGCAACCCGGTCGATATCACCGAGTTGGAAGCGATGCTGGTCGAATTGCTGGCTTCGGGTGTGGCGGCCGGCCTGGCACGGATGGACCAGGAGCAGGCGGCGTTAGCCGAGCGTGTACGGTTCGAGCAGTTCTTCACCCCGGAGTTGGCCCGGCAGCTCGAAATTGAACCGGACCTGCTGGAATGCAAGGATGCGGAAATCTCCGCCTTGTTCTGTGATGTCCGTGGATTCAGCCGCATCAGCGAAAAACTCGGTCCGGTCCGAACGTTCGCTTGGATCAGCGATGTCATGGAAGAGCTGTCCGAATGCGTGCAGCAGTATGATGGTGTGCTGGTGGATTACATCGGCGACGAGTTGATCGCGATGTGGGGCGCGCCCGTAGAACAACCGGACCACGCGACACGGGCCAGCCTGGCGGCGATTGCCATGCTGGGGAAACTTGATCAGCTCAACCAGGCCTGGGCCGCCGAATTGGGCGAAGACATTCAGGTTGGAATCGGAATCAATTCCGGTCTGGCCAGCGTGGGCAACACCGGCTCGAAGCGAAAGTTCAAGTACGGACCGCTGGGGAACACGGTCAATCTGGCCAGTCGGGTCCAGGGGGTCACCAAATACCTCAAGTCAAGCATCTTGATTACCGACGACACGGCGGCCTTGCTGGGCAACGAGATCGAACGGCGGCACCTGGCCCGCGTTCGCGTCGTGAATATCGAGACACCCGTCGACCTCTACGAACTGGTCAGCCAACCCGACTCGCGCTGGTGCCAGCTGCGGGATCGCTACGAAGAGGCGCTGAACTGCCTGGAGCGGAGCGAATTTCTGATGGCCACCCGTTGCCTGGGAAACCTGGTGGCCGAGCATCCAGAGGACGGTCCGTCGCAACTGCTGCTTTCCCGCGCCGTCACGGCGTTGATTGCGCCAGATCAGTTCGACTTTGTCTGGGCCTTCGAGAAAAAGTAGATCGAGCATGACACGGCGGGCGGCAGGGTTGTTGCCCAATCATTAATCAGCCGCCGGGCGTTCGCCAAGGTTCGGCTGATCGCAGAATGAACCGGACGCCCATCCGGATCATTCATTAGCCGTTTGGCGTTAGCCCCGGTTCAGTCGGAAGCTGCACAAACCCAACGCGAACGGGTTCCGGCTGATCGACGCGGCGTTCTTGGTAGGTTCACTACGAATGACGGTGAAACAGCGACTTGCACGGAATCGTTTGCCAGGCCGCCTTCCGTCACGCACAGCGCGACCTGCGGAACTACGGAATGACGTAAGAACGACCGCACCGCTGCGATTCGCTCGTCCCGGCGGCGACAGCGGTCCGGTTGTCGTCGATGACGCGTTCACTAATAGCGCGTGATCGTCTCGTGCAGGTTCAGAATGACGCGGGTTACGGAGGTCCAGGCGGCGAGTTCGGCCGGGTCGAGTTCGACGGGAGAGGTTGCCAATCCCACGGTTGTCAACGCCTCGGCGCTCTCCACATCGGACCGGTACTCGGTCAGGTGGTTCTTGTGGAGCGCGAGCAGTGCCGCTTTCTCGTCAGGCAGCGGGTCGCGGTTGAGTGCCTGTTGGTAGGCGAAGACGAGCCGCGCATCGTCGCTGGGCAGTTCTTGCCGGAGGACGTTGGCGGCGAATGCGCGCGCCGCTTCGACATACGTTGGATCGTTCAGCAAGACCAATGCCTGGAGCGGCGTATTCGACCGCGGTCGTTCGACCGTGCATTCTTCGCGACTCGGCGCGTCAAAGGCCATCAAGCTGGGATGCAGGAACGTCCGTTGCCAGTACGTGTAGAGGCCGCGGCGGTAGGCGTTCTGTCCCGTGTCTGCCTGCCATTTTCGTTTCGGGAAATTCAGGTGCTGCCAATAGCCGGCCGGTTGATACGGCTTGACGCTCGCCCCGCCAATTTCGGTGACCAGGAGACCGCTGATCGCCAACGCGTTGTCGCGAACCATCTCTGCATCCAGGCGAAATCTTCCTTGCCGAGCCAGCCAGCGATTGTTGGGATCCAATTCACGCAGCTCAGGCGTCGTTCGCGACGACTGCTGGTACGTCTGCGACATGACGATTCGCTTGATCGTCTGCTTGACATCCCAGCCACCCTCGATGAAGTCGACCGCCAGCGTGTCAAGCAGTTGGGGGTGACTGGGCCATTCGCCCTGGGTTCCAAAATCGTCCAGCGACGTGACGATGCCTTGCCCGAACAGCAGTTTCCAGAGGCGATTGACGAAGACCCGGGCGGTCAGCGGGTTGTCGCGCGCAACAAGCCACTCGGCCAACTGATACCTGGCTCGCCCGCGATCATGGATCTCGAGCGGCGGCAATGCCGCCGGAGTGGCGGGCGAAACGATGTCGCCAGAGTCGTCAAGCCAGTTGCCGCGGGGCAGCATCCGTACCGTCCGCGGCGCAACGGAAACCGTGATCAGGGTCTTGGGAAACGCTGCCTGAACTTTCTGCAGGTCCGCTTCCCGGGCCGCGATCTGCTGACGAATCTCTTTCAATTCTGGAGCCAGCGTCCGATAGTGGTCCAGCAACGTCGCCTGCTGATCCTGACTGCGGGATTCTTCGGCGACCCGCATGGCGGCCAAGACTTCGGGTGGCAAACCGGCTTCCCCGCTGAGGCTCGGCGTTGCCGCGGCGGTCGTCGCCAGCCGGAAACGGCCGATATTGTGTTGCGCAAATTGTGATTCGTGCTTGAGCTGCACCTCGAGCGTGGCCCCGGCAGGTAGGGTCAACGGCTCGGATAACACGAAGACGGCCGTGCGATCCTGAGCCTGGTTGTGGCCGTCGCCCGCCCAGCCGGTGTTTGCCTTGCCGTCGATCGCCTGAGCCACGGGATAGCCTTGCTGAGAAAAATCGGCGACGGCCGTCTTGAAGGAAACCGGCTGCGGCGGCATGTCGGGTACATGCAGGGTGGCGGTGAATTCCGTCAGCACGTAGTTGCCATTTCCGCGGGCCAGGCTCTTCTTTACCAGGCTGTCGTCGGTCAGCGCCTCCAGGCGAATTCCCGTGATGCGTGCTTGCGGGGGCGTGATCCGGACGGTGTAGATGTCCTTCGCCGGGTTGGTACCGCTGCTCAGTACGCTCAGGTCGTCCTGGACTGTGAGCGTTGCGCCGCCTGACGAGTTGACTTCGGTCGGCTTGAGCGGCTGCCAATCGTCCGTTCCCGATTCGAGCGCTGCCGTCGTTGCGGTGATCCACTTCTGAAGTCCGTCCAACAGTTCCGGGGTGGTCTGCGCGAGCGTCTTGCGTAGCGGGGCCAGTTGTTGCTCAAGTTGGGCGATTTGTGTTTCCTGTTCGGCCGTCGGCAGGGCGACCTGCTTCTGGCCGCCGACGGGCGTCTCCTGCACATCGGCAAAGAAGGCCGCAAAGCTATAGAAGTCGCGCATGCTGAGAGGATCAAACTTGTGATCGTGGCATTCGCAGCAGCCCATCGTCATTCCCAGCCATGCGGTCGCCGTGTTGCGAACCCGGTCCGCCTGGTACTTGGCCGTGTATTCCTTCGGTTGCGCGCCCCCCTCCTGCGTTGTCTGGAGCAGCCGGTTGTATCCCGACGCGATCTTCTGCCGGTTGGTCGCACCGGGGATCAGGTCGCCGGCGATCTGCTCCATCGTGAACTGATCGAACGGCAGATTCTCGTTGAAGGCCTGAATCACGTAGTCTCGATAAGGCGAGACGTCGCGATGGTTGTCGCTATGGTAGCCTCCGGTGTCGGCGTAGCGGACGACGTCCAGCCAGTAGATCGCCATCCGTTCACCGAAATGCTGGGAAGCCAGCAGGCGATCCACGGCCCGCTCATACGCCAGCGGTGATCGGTCCGCCAAGAACTGGGCCATCTCTTCCCTGGTGGGCGGAAGCCCGGTCAAGTCGAATGAGAGTCGTCGCAGCAGGGTGCGGCGATCGGCCCGCGGTGCCGGCTGAAGTTGGCGGGCCGCCAACCGCCCACGGACGAAACGGTCGATCACCGTGAGCGGGACGTCGGAGGCAACCTGCGGCGGTTGGTGGCGGCGTGGTGGGAGGAGCGACCAATGCTGCTCCCAGTCGGCACCGCGAGCAATCCAATCCGAGAGGGTGGCGATTTCTGCAGCACTGAGCGGCTCGTTGTCCGCACCGGGCGGCATCCGCTCGTCCGGATCATCCGTCGTGAGCCGCCGCAAGAGCTCACTTTCGCCCGGCTTGCCGGGGCGAATCACGGCGTAGCCGTCGCGATCCGACTTGGCATCCGTCTCCACATCCAGCCGCAAGTCACCCTGACGTTCGTTTTCGTCCGGTCCATGGCAAGCGAAGCACTTGTCCGACAGGATCGGGCGGACGTCACGGTTGAAGCTGATCGAATCGTCAGCGCCGGCAAGCGAAACGCACGAGGTGAGAACGGCGAGTGTGGCAACGCGGGACAGATTCATCGATTCCTCCGAGGTGGGCAACGTTTCATCCAGTAGCGTATCTCGGCGGCCACCGGGGCTCAAGGCGAGCGGCCTGAAACGGCAACCCTGGGCCCAGCACGGCCTGGGGGGCCATTCGCTTGACCGCAGGCCGCATTCGGAACATGCTGGAGAAGCCTGCCTTCGCCCAATAGCGCCCGTGGGATTTCGTGCGAGATTGCCCGCCGGCTTTCTCGGGTGGTGTACCCAATCCCGCCCTGCGTCCTGCTCCATTGCCCGGTACGAGAAATCTACTTATGTCATTCCCTCGTCGTCTTCGTCAGTCGTTAAAGAATCGCGGCAAACGCCGGCATCCGACCCGCTCGCGGCGGCTGCGGATGGAACAGCTCGAAGGCCGACGCGTACTCTCGACCGTGACGTTTGATGCGGACCCGTCCATCGTCGAAGGGGACAGCGGAACGTCGTTGCTCGTTTTCACGGTCCGCCGTGACGCCAACGACGGCGCGGAGACGGTCAATTTCTCGGTATCCGACCAGGATGGTTCGACGGCGACGCTGGGCGTCGACTTTCTCGACGTTGCCGGCGTGCTGACGTTCAACAACGGCGCGGACTTGACGGACACGATCAGCGTTCCGATTGTGGGCGATACGCTGGTCGAGTTGGACGAGACGTTTTTCGTCGATCTGTCGAATCCCACGGGTGGTCTGATCATCGGCGACGACGAAGCGATCGGCACGATTCTGGACGACGATTCCGCCACGATCACGGTTTCCAATGTGTCGGCCAACGAAGGCGATACGGTCGACATTACGTACCGTTTCGTCGCCACGCTCGCCGGGAGCGTGGACACGGCGTTTACGGTGGACGCTGCCACGCTGGAGGTTCCCAATAGCGCGACCTCCGGTGTCGACTTTCTGGCCAAGAACGAGACGCTGACGTTTGCCGGGGTCAACGGCGAGCAACAGATGTTCAACGTGCAGGTTGTCGGCGACCTCGATCCGGAGGCCACCGAGACATTTACGATCGACTTGAACAACGTGCAGTCCGGCGGTCGCAACCTGACCGTTGTCGACGGGACCGGGACGATTGTCAATGACGATGCCAGCCTCACGGTGACCGACGTCACGTTAAATGAAGGAGATGCCGGGAACACGTCGTTTGACTTTACGGTAACGCTGGCCGGCGACGCGCCCGCGTCGCTGCAGATCGATGTGGCGACGGCCGACAATGGCGGCGGCGCGACGGCGAGCGTCGACTACACGTCGAGCTCGACGACGTTGAGCTTCACCGGAACGGACGGCGAGCAGCGGACCTTCTCCGTGCCGGTGACGGGTGAGACCCTGGTGGAAGCGGACGAGTCGTTTGCCGTCAATCTCGACAACCTGCAATCGGGCGGTTTCGAAGTCGACTTGATCGGCGCCATCGGCACGATCAGCAACGATGACGCGGCCACGTTGGCCGTATCGGATGTCTCGTTGGCCGAGGGCGACAGCGGCAACACGGCATTTGACTTTGTCGTCACGTTGACGGGCGACGTGGATACGGCGCTGGCCGTCGATGCCGCGACACTCGAGATCATCAACGAAGCCACTGCCGGCGTCGACTACGTGACGAAGACGGAGACCTTGAATTTCAGCGGCACGAGCGGCGAACAGCAGACGTTTACGGTCGAGGTCGTGGGCGACACGGATCCGGAACCGACGGAGACGTTCATGGTCGACCTGAACAACGTGCAGGCTAGTGGACGCCCTGTCAATCTCGTTACCGGCACCGGCTCGATCATCAACGACGATTTAGGCCTGGTGGTGACCAACGTGGCGTTGAACGAAGGGGATGCCGGCGCCACGTCGTTTGACTTCACCGTCACGTTGGCCGGGGCGGCCCCCGCGCCATTCACGGTCGACATCGCTACCGAGGAGATTGCCGACGGCGCCACGGCGGGCGTCGATTTCACGGCCAGTTCCGCCACCCTCAACTTTGCGGGAATGGATGGCGAACAGCAGACATTCTCCGTTCCCGTTGTCGGCGAGACATTGGTTGAAGCCGACGAGACGTTCGCTGTGAATCTCAGCAACCTGCAGGCGGGTGATTTCGAGATCGCCTTGTCCAACGGGATCGGCACGATCACCAATGACGATACGGCGATGCTGACCGTTGAGAATGTCGCAGCCAACGAGGGGGACGCCGGCAACACGGCCTTCGATTTTGTCGTGACCCTGGTGGGAGACGTCGATACGTCGCTGACCGTTGATGCCAGTACGTTGGAGCTCGTCGATGGGGCGACGGCCGGCGTCGATTACCTCTCCACGGCAGAAACGTTGACCTTTACCGGAGCCGCGGGCGAGCAGCAGACGTTGACCGTCAACGTGGTCGGTGACACGCTGCCCGAGCCCAATGAACTATTCACGGTCGAGTTGGGGAACTTGCAGGCCGACGGCCGGTCGATCACGACCGGCAGCGGCACGGGTACGATTATCAACGACGAAGCCAACTTGACGGTTACCAACCTGGTGATGAATGAGGGCGATGTCGGAAATACGTCGTTCGAATTCACCGTCACGCTGGCCGGCGAAACTCCCGCAGCCTTGACGGTCGACATTGCCACGGCCGAGGTCGTCAACGGGGCCACCGCCGGCGTCGACTACACCTCGAACAGTTCCACGCTGAACTTTGCGGGCCTGGATGGCGAACAACAGACGTTTACCGTCCAGGTTAGTGGCGAGACGCTGGTTGAGACCGACGAGATGTTCGCGGTCAACCTCAGCAATTTGCAGTCGGGCGGTTTCTCCATTGATCTCAATAACGGAATTGGGACCATCACCAACGATGATGTCGCCACGCTGACGGCAACGAACGTGTCCATCGTCGAAGGGGACGCCGGCGAGACGGCCTTCACCTTCATGGTGACCTTGACCGGCGATGTCGATACGGCCTTCGCCGTGGACGCGGCCACGGTGGAATTGCCCAACGAAGCTACCGCCGGTGTCGACTTTACGGCAAATGCTGAGACACTCAATTTTTCCGGGACCAGCGGCCAGCAGCAGATGTTCACGGTCCAGGTCATTGGCGATACGCTGCCCGAGCCCTCCGAGCAATTCACGGTGGGATTGAGCAACGTCGCGCCGGGCGGTCGGACCATCAACCTGGTCAACGGCACGGGAACGATCATCAATGATGATGCCAGTCTGACGGTCACCAGCCTCTCCTTGAACGAGGGCAATGCCGGCACGACGTCGTTCGATTTCGTCGTTGCGTTGGCCGGCGAGGCTCCGGCGCCGTTTACGGTCGATATTGCCACCGGCGAAATTCTGGACGGCGCGACTGCCGGAGTCGATTTCACGGCGACCTCGACCACGTTGAACTTTGCCGGGACGGACGGCGAGCAACAAGTCTTCTCAGTGCAGGTTGCCGGGGAGACGATTGTCGAGGCTGACGAGTCGTTCGACGTCAACCTGAGCAACCTGCAGGCTGGGGGCTTCGAGATCGCGCTGACCGATGGGACGGGTACGATCGTTAACGATGACGCCGCGGTGGTCACGGTGACCGGACAAACGGTTGACGAGGCGGTCGGCGCGGTCAACCTGGTCGTCACCCTGACCAATCCTGTTGATCTCGTGGTCGATGTCGATCTCTCGACCGTTGATGGGACGGCCACCGCGGGCCAGGATTACACGGGGATCAGCGGTCAGGCGCTCGCCTTTCAACCAGGTGAAACGTCCAAGACCGTGTCCGTCGTGGTGGTCGATGACACGGTTGTCGAGCGAGATGAAACGTTTGTTGGCGAACTGTCCAATCTGACGGCACCGGATCGAGCAGTGACCTTGGACCCCGGCAATACGCCCGCCACGATTCTGAACGACGACACGGCGACGCTTTCCGTGAGCCGTGTCGCTTTGGAAGAAGGAGACGTCGGGAACACCCCGTTTGAATTCGTCGTGACGCTGGCCGGCGATGTCGACACCGCCTTCACCGTTGACGTCATGACCGAGGAAGTGGCTGGCGGCGCAACCGCCGGCACCGACTTCACCGCCAACAACGGGGTGTTGAATTTTTCCGGGACCAACGGTCAGGAGCAGACATTCACCGTCCAGGTCAGCGGCGAAGATGTGGTCGAGTCTGATGAATTGTTCGCGGTCGTGCTGGGCAACCTGCAAGCCGACGGTCGCGTTGTCGAGCTGAGCAATGGTCAGGGGACGATCGAGAACGACGATGCCGCCACGCTCACGATTGCGGCCGCCCAAGCGACCGTCGTGGAAGGAGACACGGGGACCACGCCGGTGCAGTACACCGTGACCGCTTCGCACGCCGTGCAGGGAGGCTTTACGGTGGCCTTGAGTGCGGCCGGGGCGGCGGCCGACGATTTCAATCTCTCCACCGATACGCTGGTGTTTGTGGGGGATGCCGCCCTGGAAGCACAGACGTTTAACTTGAACGTCGTGGGGGACACGCTGGTCGAACTGGACGAGACGGTGACCATCACGCTGGGAGAAGTCAGCGGGACTGCGATGGGAGTCGACCCGGCCACGATCACCACCGGAGCGATGGATTCCACGACCATCGTCAACGACGATCTGGCGACGGTCTCCATTGACAGCGTGACGGTGGCGGAAGGGGACGGTCCCGGAAGTACCGCGTTGCAGTTTACCGTTTCGCTGGACCTTCTTGCCAGCCACGATATCAGCGTGTTGGCCAACACCGTGGCGATGGAGGCCGCCGGAGGGGGAGTCGATTTCAGCGATCTGGTGGACGCCCCGGTCACGATCCCGGCCGGTTCCGGGTCCACCACATTGGTCGTCAATGTTACCGGTGAAAACCTGGTGGAGCTCGACGAGACGTTTCAAGTGCAGCTCTCGCAGGCACGCTTCAACGGCGTGTCCGATCCCACGCGCGCCGTCGCCAGCGACATGCCGGGAACGGGCACCATCACCAACGACGATGCCGCCCAACTCGCGATTGCCGATGCCTCGCAGGTCGAAGGGGACTCGGGGCAGACACTGATTCAGTTCGTGGTGAGCTCGTCGAATCCCGTGGATGTTGATGTGACCTTCCAGGCGACGACGTCGGACGGGACGGCCACGGCGGGTGCGGACTACCTTGCCCTGGAAGCCGTCCCGGTGACGCTCGCCGCCACGGACACCTCAGGGAACGTGACCGTCCAAATCGTGGGTGAGACACTATTCGAGGCCGCGGAAACATTCAACGTCATGCTCGCCGGACTCGCCGCCAGCGGGCGAGACGTCTCGCTGGTCGATCCGCTCGCCGTCGGCACGATCGTCAACGATGATACCCGCATTGCCGGTTTCAGCTATGTCGATGCCAACGGCAACGGCGAGCGGGACCAAGGTGAGCTGGGCATTCCCGGCGTCCTGATTACGGTCACCAGAACCGACGTCGTCGGCGTCACTCCAACCCGCGTCATGTTGACGGACCTGGACGGCAGCTTCACGTTCGCCAACCAGCCGGCCGGCACCTACACCGTGACCGAACGCCAACCGCTGGCGATGGTCGACGGCGACGAGTCCATCGGCACGGGAGCCAGCAATCCCGGCAATACGGCCGTTAACGATACGTTCCAGGAGATCGGGCTGGCGGCGGGCGAAGACGCACAGAACTACAACTTCGGCGAATTACGAACCGTCACACCGGTCTCGATTCGGTGGTACCTCGCTTCGTCTGCCTCACTGCCGCTGTTGATGCGCGAGCGAATCGCGAGTGTCGAAGAGCAAGAAGGGAACACCGAACTTGCCGATCGGATTCGGGCGGGAGAGTCGGTGGAAACCGAATTGCCTCCTGCCGCTCCGGCCGCCGCTGAAGGCGAAATCCTGGCGCAGACATCATCGTCCGAGTCAGCCTCGCAGGAAACCGCCGACGAGCCGGCGGAACTCAGCGCGAACCCGCCAGCCACGTCGCAGCCGGTAACGCCTCAGGTTGAAGCGGAACCGGAGACCGAACCGGAAACGGAAACCGAGACGGAGACTGAAGTCGAACCGGAGACAGATCCGGAAATCGAACTGCCGTTAGAGCAGGAGTTGGAGCCGGAGTCAGCACCAGCGTCAGCGCCGGAAACCGCGACCGCAGCGAACGATGATTCCGTCACGGATTCAGAATCGTCGTCTGCCGAAACGAGCGAAACGGTTGCGGCGGCGGAAACGGAGCCGTCGCAGGTATCCGATCCGCAGACAACATCAGCAGTCGAATTGGAAGCGGCTCCGGTTGATGTGTCGAGCCCCCCAGCGACGGACACGCCGGTACGTGCCCCGCTTGCTTCGTCCCCGGTGATCCTCGAGCCGGCAGACTGGCTGTGCGGTCCGGTCCGTCCCGCCGGCCTCGTGGGTGGCACCGCTGCGACCATCGCTGCCGACGTGGTTACGACGTCGGCGGATGGCGAGGAGAGTGAAGCGGTGGGTTCATCGACGGAACCGGGCCGTGGGCTCAACGCGTGGATGGTCGGCCCGCGCAGGCCGACGCGGACATCCGAGCAAACCCCGGTGAACCTGGCCAGCGGCTCGGTTGAGGAGGAGTCGACTCCGGCGACACCACCGGTCGCCGCCGATTCGGTGGTTGACCAGGCGCTGGCCGAGGTGGACCAGTGGCGAGATTTCGTCGGTCCGCTCCCGCCGCGTTAGGCCCCCGGCTGTCTCCATCGCCGAGCAAGCCCTGGTACCGACGTATTGCTGCACGTCTTCCGCGGTCTAGCACGCCATGACCTCGATGCATGACCGCATTCGTTTACCAGCGGAAGTCGAGCCCCAGGTTGACGCCTTGCGCCCAGAAGCTGGTGTCGCGGGATGCCAGAGCGGGCCGTTGGGGGCCCGTGAATGGGTTGGCCGGTGGGGCAAAAAAGTCCTGGTTGATCTCGCGATCGATCTGGTCGCCGGCGCGGACCACGCGACTCAAGTAGATGAAGTTGTACCCCAAGGTGCAGCGCAACTGCTTGGTGAATGCGTAGCCGATTGTGGCGTTGAGCTCGGGAGAGACCGCGAACTGGTCACGCGAATAGTTGCCGATGTTCGAGGTTTGCGTGAAGATCCCACCGTCGTACGAAAAGGTGCCCCCGCCGATCGTCGTGATGTCGGTCGCTCCGTCGATGGTGACTTCCTGTTTGACATTGCCCAATGCCACCTTGGCCAGGAATTCGTAACTGAACCGTTGTCGATGTCCGCGAACCTGGGCGCCGACTTCGACGGCATCGAACGAGTTCTTGGTGCCAAACGTGTCAAGAATGTCGTACTGCTGGTTGGTGCTGTTGAGCGTCGTCGACTGTGCGCGGATGGACAAGGAATCCTCGAGCAGCATGGTGCGGTAGCCCAGAATCAATTCGACGCGCCGGTTTTCAGGGCAGTTAAGTCCGGGTGAATGCCCGCAGAGGCGCATCAGGGCGCGAATGCCTCCACCTTCGAACCGTGTCTTCGCGCCGCCGGAGACGCTGCCGCTTGTCAGATCGGGGTAGCTGATCAGGAACGCGTCTTCCCTGGACGGCGCGAACAACGCCGGATTGGTCGGATCGCGCGGATTCACATTGAAGAAGGGGATCCCGATAATCGGTGTCGCCTCTGAGCTGGTGCCGAACGTGGCGCTGGTTTGTTCCAGGCGAAAATAGTCGATTTCGACGCCGTACTGTGGGCCCCACGCGAAGCCGGCGTGAAGTCGGCCGCCGCTACGATGGTCGTCCAGCACTTCGTCGTTTCCGACCAGGATCTGGGTGCCCGAAGCCCCGATCACGCCCGCCTCCGTTTGCGGCGTGGGTACCGGGCTGGTTGTGACCAGCGGCGGCACGTACATTCCGCTGGTCTTCCAATAGAGATACTCGACTCCAACCCAGAATGTGCCGCCACCAAAACAGCCGCCCGGCCCACAGCTTTCGCATTCCGGGCCGTGACCCGGCATCGGATAGGCCGGGATGCCGTAGCCATTGAGCGGATCGGCCGGCCCTGCGGGACCCACCGTGTACGGCGTCATCGTATCGCCAATGTTGATATTGATGTCCGTCGGAATGCTTGATGCCACTCGCTCTGAGTCGTCCGCCGCACTCTCCGATTCAAAGGCAGCCAAGCGCGCCGTTCGTCCCAGCACGCGGACATGTTCGGGGTATACCAGCCCTTCATCCAGGCTGTCATGAACTCGAGTCCTGCCTTGCAGGGCAACCCGTTTTCCCAACAGCGAAGTGCGGTCGATGCCGGCCCCGGACAGGATCCGATATTCGATGTCGTCATGTTCGTCGAGGATCGTGAATTCGTGACGGTCACGTTCTTCATTCCACTTGCGGACGACCGTCCCCACGACGGCATCCCCGGAGACTCCGTCGGCCTCCGCGACCGGCAGCAGATTGGGTTCGTCGGCGGCAAACGTCGTCGCCGGGGGGCGTCCGATGCTAGCGAAGTAGACCGCAAAGAACGCAACGAGTAGACGAGAGTACTTTGTCAACACGGCAGAACCTGTGGCGCTAAGGACAAGACTTGAACGCAAGATGAGGCGAGTCTTTTAGTGGAAACCCGCATTCCGCGTCAAGCTCGACCGCCCACATGTCGAAAACAACAAGTTCGCCCCAACGTTTCTTGTCCTCGGCCTGCCGGTGAAATCGAATTCGGCAAGACTCGCTGCCAGGTGCCTCGTTCGTCCCAAAAGTCATTCGGCAGCCGAATTGTCGTGCTCGCCCAGGCGTTGGCGTGCTTGTTTCAACCGACCGGCAGTCAGCGAAGTCCGCACGCTGGACAGCAACTCTCGCTGCCAATCCTCGACGGGCACCGCTTCGCCTGGCTCGGGAGAAACCGGTATCAGCCGGCTGACAATCGCCGCAATCAACTGCGCGACGCCCCGCGGCTCGACCGCACTGGTGGCGACATCCGCGAGGGGCCCTCGGCCCTCCAGGAGGTCGATCTTGTTGGCGACGACCAGCCGATTCGGGTGATCGGCCACGTCGTCCGGGAAATCCGCCGAACCAGTTTGGGTGGCATCGACGACGTGAATCACCAGATCTGCCGTGGGCAGATGCGACAGGGCCCGTTCCACGCCCTCGATCTCGATGGCATCGCCGCCGTGGCGTAGCCCGGCCGTATCGACCAATTCCACGGGCCAGCCATCGAGGGCCGTGTGGGTGGCGACGATGTCTCGGGTCGTGCCTGGCTGATCGAAGACAATGCACCGCGAGAAACCCAGCATCGCATTCACCAGGCTGCTCTTGCCGACATTGGGTGCGCCGGCAATCACGACGCGCCACGGCGCAATGAGGTGTCGACCTAGATCGCCGAGTTGAATCAATCGGTCGAGCCGCTCGATGATCCAATCCGGGACCTGTTCCTGATCATCGGGCTGGTGCAGCGCATCCGCCAGCCGGTCGATCTCTCGTGACCAGGCCCCCTGGAGTTGATCCAGCAGGATTCCGGCGGTCCGTTGCGTTCTCGCTTGGGCCAACCTGGTCCGCACGCTGATTTGCAACGGCTCAAGGCCCCGGCGTGAAAGCCAACCCCGGGCGTCGCCCACCACGGCGCCATGTCTGTGGAGCGTCGCGATGATTGCGGCCGCCGCGGCATCGCCTCCATGACAGTGCACCTCGATGCAATTGCCGGATCGGCGGCAGACAACCACCTCCTCCTGCTCGCCGCTTCCGTGCTGCCACGTACCGAACCGGATCACCCCTTCCGGAGTCGCTGCGAATGGATCTGTGCCCCGGGGTTGAAAGCAGGCATCGATGACACGCAGGGCTGCCGCACCTTCGATAGCCAGCGAAGCAACCGCAGCACGCCCCGGAGGGGTGAGTTGCGTGACCATGGGCGGCTCATCGGGCTCCACCGTAGTTTCCACTTGAGGATTCGACATCCGGTTTCGCGTCACTGCGGCGAGGGAATTGGGGAAGTACGGCATTGTCATGCTAAGCATGACCTTCGGAAGTACGGAAGCCGGAAGTGCAGAATTGCGTCATGCAGATGATCAACTGGCATCCCCGATCTTCCCGAGAACATCATTGGAAATCAACGACTTACGAACACCAGTTGAACCGTATTGACGATAACCCGGATTCGTTATCGGCCGTTGGGCGTTAGGCCCGGTTCCGTCGAAAGCCGCACAAACCCAACGCTAACGCGTTCCGGCTGATCGGCGCGGCGTTCTTCGCAAGTTCGCGGCAATTGACAACGACATAGCGACTTACGCTGTGCCGTTGCGCGTTCAGGAGAGACCCGGAGTCGCTCGCCATGTGCCACCGCGGAGCGGTCTCGTTACACATCCAGCGGTTCGAAGAGCTCGTCCATTCGCCCCCGGCTGTCGGCGAATGACTCTC
This sequence comes from bacterium, assembly GCA_030430075.1. Taxonomy (GTDB): domain Bacteria; phylum Planctomycetota; class Planctomycetia; order Pirellulales; family Pirellulaceae; genus ARS98. The sequence continues at coordinate 45,222 of JAUIGN010000042.1, read as the reverse complement.
GTTGCACGCCGACCTTATTCAACAGCGTGAGGTGGAGGTTGGCCAGCGGTGTCGGCCGTTTCAGTTTGATGTGACGGCCCCCGTGCATCTTTCCGGCCGCTCCGCCGGCGACCAGGATCGGCAGATTCGTGTGGTCGTGGACGTTCGGGTTGCCCATGCCGCTCCCGTAAAGGTAGAGCGAATGGTCCAGGAGCGTGCCGTTGCCTTCGGGGATCGACTTGAGCTTCTCCAGGAACTCGGCAAACAACGAGACGTGGAACCGATTGATCTTGGCGACCTTGGCGATCTTTTCCGGGTCGTTGCCGTGATGGGTGAGCGGATGGTGCGCGTCGGTGACGCCGATCTCCGGGTAGGTGCGATTGCTGGTTTCGCGGGCCAATTGAAACGTGATCACACGGGTGATGTCGCCTTGCAGGGCCAACGCCTGGAGGTCGAACATCAAGCGGGCATGGTCGGCAAAGGCGGCGGGTACGCCGACCGGACGTTCCAGGTCGGGGAGCGGATTCTCTACCGTGTTGGCTTCTGCCTGTTGAATCCGCCGTTCGACTTCACGAATCGACCCCAGGTAGGTGTCCACGGTATGGCGGTCCTGGGGGCCCAGGGTCAACTGCAAACGCTTGATTTCGTCGACCAGCGAGTCCAGCAGGCTGGCCCGTTGCCGAAGTGCCGCCTTGCGTTCGGCAGGGCTGCCGCCGTCGCCGAAGAGCGTTTCGAAGACGATTCGCGGATGAGCTTCGGCCGGCAGCGGCGTCGTGGGCGACGACCAGGAGAGGTTGTTCTGATAGACGCACGCGTAGCCATTGTCGCACTGGCCGACGACGGACAGGAGGTCCATCGCCATTTCCAGCGACGGGAGTTGCGTCGACTGCCCGATCTGTTGAGCCGCGATCTGATCGACGGTCGTTCCCAGGTAATAGTCGGTGCTCTCGGTCCGCCGAGCCCGGGCGGCACTGAGAAACGCGGCATTCGAGGTTGCGTGTGTGCCCGGGTAGGCGTTCTGCAACTCCAGGTTGCTAATCGCCGTGACATGTTGTTTCAATGACGCCAGCGAACTGAGACTGGGAGGAAGTTCGTCGAGCGACGTTTCTTGCGGCGGCGTCCAGCGGGTAATGTCGCAGCCCATCGGCATGTACACGAATCCCAACCGACGCAGCTCGGCCGGATTGGCCGGGCTGTCTGCCAAGGCGGTCAGGGAGGGGACCATGGCGTCCAGTAAGGGGAGGGCGAGCGTGGCTCCCATGCCGCGCAGAAAGGTCCGGCGCGGTAGCGCCTTCTTGGTGATGATCATTGCGCCGTTCTCATCTGAAAAGGTGTGCTCTTGACGATCGCCAGGATCAAGGAGGACAACCGAAAGTCGTCCGCCTGGGCAGCGCGCACCACGGCGCGGATTGCCGGTCCATCCGTCGGCTCAAGGCCCCGGCCGAGCGCATACGTCAGCAACTTCTCCGACATTGTACCAACAAATAGCTCGGGACGATCCAGCAAACCCTCCTCCAAACCGGCCACTCCCTTGATTTGACGACCGTCGGGAAGGCCGCCCCGGGCGTCGATCAGCCCGCTTTCATCCCGTTCGCGCCAGCGGCCCACGGCGTCGAAGTTCTCCAGCGCAAATCCGATCGGATCGACTACATCGTGACAGCCGGCACAGTTGGGATCGGCCCGATGTTGGGCAAGCCGCTGTCGCACCGAAAGGTTGGCCGCAACGGTGTTGTCTGCAAGGGCCGGCACGTTGGCAGGCGGCGGTGGGGGCGGCGTGCCCAGCAGGTTCTCCAGAATCCAGGCGCCGCGGACCACCAGCGATGTGCGCGTGGCGTAGGATGTCACGGTCAGGATGCTGCCTTGGCGGAGCAGGCCGCCCCGCCGGCTGCCTGGTTCCAGGTTCACGCGGCGGAAGCGACTACCGTATACGTGCGGGATCCCGTAATGCCTGGCGAGCCGTTCATTGAGGTAGGTATAGTCCGCTTTCAAGAGATCGAGGACGCTGCGATCTTCGCGGAGGACACTTTCAACAAAGCGTTCTGTCTCTTCGCGAAATGCCTGCCGCAAGTTGTCGTCAAAGTCGGGAAAACGCCGCGCGTCCGGCGTGATCGCATCCAGATTCCGCAAGTACAGCCACTGACCGGCGAAGTTGCGCACCAAGGATCCGGACCGCTTGTCCAGCAGCATGCGTCGTGTCTGTTGTTCGAGAATCGCCGGCTGACGGAGCTTCCCCTGCTCGGCCAGCGACAGCAGTTCTTCGTCGGGAATGCTACTCCACAGAAAGAATGACAGCCGCGAGGCGAGTTCGACGTCGCTCACCCGGTACGCTACGCCCGGTGCGACACCCGCAGGATCCCGCTCGATGCGAAAAAGGAACCGTGGGTTGACCAACACGGCGCTAAGTGCCATTTCGATCGCGTCCTCGAAACTGCCCTCCTTGCGGGATTCGCGGTACACGGCCAGCGGTTGTGCAATGTCGTCGGCCGTGACCGGCTGCCGGCAGGCGCGGCGCAGCAGGGATGTCACGATCCGTTCGGCACACTGCTGCTCCTCAGCAACCGTTGTCGGCTGACAAACAAAGACCCGCTGCCGGCTTGGCGTGTCTCCGGCGCCTGTCGCGTTGAACGGGCCGACGATCGAGACCTGGAAGACCGCCGGTCCCAATCGCGGATGGCGATACATGTTGAAGTGCACGTTCAAGGGTTGCCGCCGGGTTTCCAGCAGCGACGACGGATTCTTGAGAAACGTGGCGCCGACCTCATGTCGACCCGCGGTCACCTTGACGCGCGCCAGCAAGTGCCGGTCGACGTCGGCGTGCGAGGTCTGGCCGCCGTAGCCGGCTTCCGCCGCCTTCCGCCGCGGCGGTTGGATCGTGAATCGCTGGATCGCTCGCCGATCCAACAACAACTCCATTTCGTGCGGCTCGTGCAGCCCTTCGACATGTTCGTTCCGATCACGGGCAAGGCGGATCCGAATTTCGTACTCGCCGTCGCGGGGAAACGTATAGGGGACGAGCGCCCCGCCGCGTGTCCCCAGGGGGAGGCCGGCGACGTGTTCTTCCTGGGTCACGTCGGGACGAATGCGGATCGTCTTGCCACTGGGAGAATGCTGGACTCCTCCGACCGCCAGCCGGCTGATCTTGCGAGCCGCCGTGACGTAGCGGTTCAACAACGTCGGTGAGAGTTCCCCCACCGTGACGTTGTCGAAGCCATGGCTCGCTTCATCCGCCGGCAGCAGCATCCGAACATCGACTTCCAGGCCCAACAGATCGCGAATCGCATTTTGGTATTCCGTCCGCGTCAAGCGTCGAAAGGTGGCCGTTCGACCCGGACGCGGGTCTGCCGCCGCGAACCGATCGAGCCGACTCTCCAGATCTCGCAAGACGTCAACGTAGGCCGACTCACTCGGCCGTGCCTCTGACGGCGGCGGCATCTGCCGCGCTCGCAGCTTGCGGACCACCTGCTCCCAGCAGACCACATTCTCGCGACTCACCTTGGTCGTGGCTGATGCCAGGTCGAGCCCCGCGGCGGGATCGTCGCGGCCGTGACAGTTCTGACAGTGAGTTTCCAGGAACCTGGACACGGGCCATGGCGCGCGCGGTGGCTGCGAACGGTGGTCGTCGTCGGCCTGTGACGAGGACGCTCCGGGCAACAACAGCGCAGCCAGGCAAGCTGTCCACGGGACGGTCCAGCGAACCTTTGTCGAACTACCAAGGGCCATGGGATCAGAATCCGGGACGCAAATTCGAGAATGGGATCAAGGCGGCTGACCGGCAGCCGCGACGAAGGTTTATTGTATCAGGCGATCGTGGGAGGACGAACTTTGGTGCCGATGGGTTGTCAGTCGTGCAAGCAACCAAGAATCGTCATGCCGCAGTCGACCGTTATCGTGAACCGAACGGCGGCGGATTCGTTCCCCCGCGACCGGGAACCAGGCCGGCCACCCCGGCGTTTGTCGCCGACTGCCGTCGAGCGTGGTTAGCGCCCTTTCGTGAAGTGCAAGGCGGTTCTATGCTGCATTTCCCCATGGTCCCAGCGACGCTTGCAACCCTTGGAGGAAATCATGACACGTACGCCGGAGCAACTGCGGGACGACGCCTTGGCGATCTGGCGCGCCGGCGTCCAGGCGGTCGATAGCGAACAACTGGTCCGCGACCATGTTCGCCTGGAAGGGAGCCAGCTGCTGGTGGTCGGTCGGCGATTCGACCTCAGCCAGGCCAGGCGGATTGTGGTGGTCGGAGCCGGCAAGGCGGGGGCCGGGATGAGCGCGGCGTTGGCAGACCTGTTGGACGATCCGGCTTTGGCAGGTTGTGAAGTTGCTGGATGGGTCAATGTCCCGGCGGACTGCGTACGCACGTTGCCGCGTATTGTCCTGCATCCCGCCAGGCCGGCCGGAATCAACGAACCGACCGAAGCCGGTGTCGATGGGACACGGCGAATCCTCGAACTGGTCGATACCCTGGAGCCGGATGATCTCTGCATCTGCTTACTCTCCGGCGGCGGCTCTGCTTTGCTGCCGATGCCGATCGACGGAATCACGTTGGCGGACAAACAGGCCGTGACGAAGCTGTTGAGCGGTGCAGGTGCCAACATCGAGGAGCTGAATACGGTTCGCAAGCAGTTGAGCCGCATCAAGGGTGGGGGGCTGGCGCGGAGTTGCCGGGCGACGTTGGTGACCTTGATCATCTCCGATGTGATTGGCGATCCATTGGACGTCATCGCCTCCGGGCCCACCGTGGCCAATTCAACGACCGCCGCCGATGCCCTGGCTGTCCTGCAGCGGATCGTGCCCGACCGGGCCGACGTGCCGGCCGCCGTCTGGGAGGTCTTGGAACAGCGGGCCGGAAAACGCGATCGGCATGAACCGCTCAGCCACGTTCATCATGTCGTTATCGGCAACAATGCCACGGCAGTGCGGGCCGCCGCGAAGGAGGCAGCGCGACGAGGTTTTCAGGTGGAACAGGTTGCCGCCGAGTCGTTGGAGGGGCAGGCTGAGGCGGTTGGCGAGCAGTTGGCCGAACAGGCCGTCCGCATGCGGTCCGGCGGAGGCGTCGACTGCCTGGTCACGGGCGGCGAACCGGTCGTGCAGTTGGCGCCGGCCGATCGCCGCGGGAAGGGAGGACGCAACCAGCAGTTGGTGCTCGCCGCCCTCGTCCAATTGCTCCAGGGGCAGCCGAAGACTGCAAACCCCTTGACCGGCATGGTCGTCATGGCGGGCGGGACCGACGGCGAAGATGGACCGACCGATGCGGCCGGCGCCTTCATCGATGCAGCCGTTGTGGAGAAGCAATTTCGGCGGCAGCTCGACCCACCGTCGTACCTCGCCAACAACGACGCCTACCATTTCTTTCAGCAGGTCGATTCGCTCGTCAAGACCGGGCCGACGCATACCAACGTCTGCGACTTGCGGGTCGTGCTCGTGAACCGGGACGATGCCTGAACGAGCCCCGGGGAACGCGCACTCAGCGAGCACATGTTTGGGGCACGCCCCGGCAGTGCGAATCGGATTCTGGCACTTCCGGCACGCGCCGGCTTCTGTTGTCGCCCGGCCGCGTTAGGCGCGAATCTTGTCGACGTGCCGCATCTCGCGCTTTTTGGGCCCGAGCCGGTCCTCCGCGCCCATGGCCGCCAACATCGTGTTGTAGACATCGATTCCCTCGGCGCCCACATCCATGATCTGTCCCGTTTTGAAGCGACCGTTGGCGCCGCTGATGGCGTGAAAGACCCCGGACAGCTCGCGCTTGACGTCGTTGTGCCGCCCGTCGCCCGACTCCGTCGAAATGGAGACCATCGAGTTTTCCAGAATGCTCTTGCCGTTGGCCTCGAGCGAATCCGGCCCGTCGAGCCGTTGCAGGAAGTAGGCGACTTCGCGCATCTTCATGTGGGCGTGGGCCCGCAGTTGGGTGTTCTTCTTTTTCTCGTTGAACTTGTGCCACCATTCGTGGCTGCATCCCTTGTCTCCGGACGCATTCAAGTCTTTTGCGTCATTGAAGCGGTAGACCAGGCGATCGTTATACGTGTAGTCGCCGGTGATCCGCAGACGTTCGCCGGCGGCCAGAAAGGTGAGTGAACCGAATCGCACGCGATCCAGTTGGATGGCCAGGGCGTAAAGGTCGGCCATCAGCCGCCATTCGGCGGTCAAGTCATCCAGTTTCATGTCAATGCCCTGCCCGCCGGGATCCGCCGGACCGCCGTGAGCAATCTGCGACCGGGGCGGCAACTGGGGACCGTCCTTGGGGCTGTCCTTCATTTCATAGGCCCGCTGCTCGAACTCGCGAATACGGTCCAGATGGTCAGCCACGCGGGCTTTGGATGCGGCGCCCAGGGGTGAGTTGGGGCCGGTGTAGAATCTGTACTGATCCACGACCGAATCCAACACGCTGCGGCGCAGTCGCTGACGTCGGACGTCCGTTTCCCCTCCGGCCAGGCCGATTGTGCCAAAGACGCGGTCGAACAGATCGCGAGGCTTTTCCTGCATGGTCGACGCGACCGTGCCGTCCGCGTTGTAGCTGTGGACGTACCGGCTGACTCGGCTGCGGCGAAAAAAGGTGCCGCCGATCAAGGTCGGGACCATCCCCTGCGGGAGGCCTTGCGGATAGTGTGTTTTGCGAACCACCTGGTCGATCGAGGGTCCACCCGATTTGGCTTCGCCATCGGGCGGCTCGGCCGTGAACGCCCCGGATGCTCCATCAAAGTGCGCGTTGATGCCCGACGCATCGCACCGCACCTGGTCGACATTGCGCATGATCAGCAGTTTGTCGGTGAGCGGCTCGAGCGGCTCCAGCACATCACGAAAGCCCTCGGACTGCAAGGGAGCCGGAATGCCCAATCCGAAGAAGACATTGAAGGCACGAACCGGTATCTCGGCGCTGGGTGCCGCGGTCGCTGAGTTAAGCATCATCTCTTCCAGCAACGGTAGCCCGATCGTCACGCTGCCAAGGCCCTTGAGCAAGGTGCGGCGGTTGATTCGCGGTCGGTTCATCAGCGTTTCTCCCGAATTGGCTTGATCAGTGTTCCGTGCGTGTCATTTGGACGAGATCGCTGACCACGATCGCCGTGATCAGACCGGCGTACGTGCCGCCGGCCTGCTGCGCGGCGTGGTGAATTCGATTCACCGTGCGGGCATCGGCGGCAACCAGCGGCCGCCCCAGGGCGAACTGGGTCAGCTTCCAGGTAATACTTTGGCGGACGCGATCGCTACCGGCCAGCAGGTCCATGAGTTCGGCCGACGTCCGGTAGGCGACCGTCTGGGCTTCCCCTGGAAAGAGAATCTCTCCGTCCTCGCGCAGCCGGTTCCCATGTTCGTCCACGTCATGGTAAACACCCAGTCCGTCAAACTTTTCCAACCCGAATGCCAATGGCTCGAACTTGATGTGGCAGCCGCCGCAGGCCTGGTTGGCCAGGCGGGCTTCGGCGATTCCCCGTTGCGTGAGACCCGGCTTGGAGGGAACCGTCTTGACTTCGACACACGGCGGCGGATCCTTGACCACGCCTCGCAGCAGATCGTGCAGCACCAACAGGCCACGCGTGACCATTGACGCCTCGTCGCCGCCGACGGTCAGCACGCTTCCCTGGGTCAACAGGCCGCCGCGCGAGGCGGTCTGGCTCAGGTCGAGCCGCACCGGTTGGTCGGCCGGCGCATCGGGCGGAGCCGCCAGCCCGTAATGCCTGGCCAGGCGGGGCGTCACGTGGGTTACCTGGGCGTTCAACAAATCCGCCAGGGGGCGCTGCTGCTCCCAAACGACTTCGTGAAAGTAGGCCAGCGTTTCCGCACGCATGTCGGCCGCCAGGGCATCATCCCAATCGGGAAACTTGTCCCGGTTGGGACGAAGGTTCTGCAGCCGGTTTAAGTTCAACCATTCGGACGCGAACTGGTGAGATCGCTTGACCGCTCGGGGGTCCTGCAGCATCCGTTTGGCGTGGGCGCGGGTGGCATCGAGATCCAGTTCGCCGGCGTCCGCCGACCGGATCAGGGCCTCGTCCGGTGGTCCGCCCCAGATGATATAGCTTAGTCGCGAGGCGAGTTCGTACTGGTCGACGGGCCAGGCCGTTCCGTCTCCCCGTTGGTTTTCCATGCGATAGATGAAACGCGGAGACTGCAGCATGGCTTCGACGAAGTACCCCACCGCCTGCCGGAAGTCGCCTCCCGCGCTGGCAACCGTCGTCGAGATGCCGCGATAGATGACCACTTCGCGTTCGTCGAGCGGACCGCGGAGCAACCACTTGCCCATCTTGGAGATCAAGTCGCGCATGTTGTCGTCGGTCAGCTTTCGGCTGCGGGAGAACCTGGCGGCAAACGTCACGGTGTCCATGCGGCTGACAATGATTTCCGCCAGTTGGGCGTACGCTTCAACGTGTTTCAGATCGACGTTCAAGTTGTAGGCCGTGTTGCTGAAGCCATCGGCACGGAGATCGGGCGGCAGGATCCGGCGCGCTTCCTTCGCGATGTCGACATCGACGGCAGCCCGGACCGTGTCGATGTACTCGTTCACCGTCAGCCGGTTGACCCAGTTCTTGGCGACACGGATGTCGTGGGTGTAAACGGCCGGATCGATGGCGTCCAGCGACCAGGTGGCACCCGAGTTAATCCAGTCGCGCAGGACCAGCTTGTCTTCGGGCGAGAGAGGGACGCGATCCTTGGGCATCTCGTCCAGTTCGATCGCCTCCCAGAGCGGGCTCGCGGCGGGCTTGCCGGCGACGATCGCCGCCCCACTGTCACCGCCGGCCAAGGCTGTGGCCTTCTTCGAGAGATCCAGGCCGCCCTCGTGGGTCGCCGCGTCGTGACACTCCAGGCAATGCTGGGCCAGCAACGGTGCGACCCGGGTCTCGAAGTGCGACGCCTTCTGGTCACGCTGGGCGATCCGCGCGGTCTCGCCGTCCGCTCCCGCCCGGAAGTTCTGTCCGACTTCATTCGGCGAGAGGTCTCGGCTGTAGACGGCCACCAGATGAAAGGTGCCAAGCCATAAACGGTCCTGGGAAAGCTCGTTGCCGATCCCCAGCCGGTATGACCCGTCCCAATTGCTGGTGCTCCCACGGACCCGTTTCTGCGCCCGTTGTTGGCCGTCAAGGTAGAGCCGGGCCGCGCCGGAGCGGTTGCGCGTGTAGACGACATGGATCAGCTTCGTGGTCAGACTACGGCCCGGGGAACTGAGCGAAGGAATGCCGTTGGTGGTGGTTGATGTGGTGCGCAAGCGGAAGTCGAACCGGTTGCCGTCGTGGCCGAGTGTGAAGTTACGCTCGTTGCCGTTCTTGGAGAGCGTCACGATGCGGGCGGGGCCTGTCTGATTCGCCTTGGCCGGGCGGACCCAGGCTTCGATCGAAATCGCACCGGACCGCTTGACCGCGTCGATCACCTTCTGGGCGGGGCCGGCCGAACGGATCAGCGTCTGCCCGCGGACGGTCAGTGCGCCCGGAGTGCGCCCCACCGCGCGTGGATTTTCGATCTTTAGGTCAAGCGGTTCTCCAACGCCGGAACGATCTTTCACCAGCAGGCCGTCGGCATCGCGAAAATCGTAGAGTACCTGCAGGCCGGTGCGGACACGCCCTGCCGAATCTTCGGCCAGCGAATCGAAAGATCCGGCGGTCAGCGACGCCAGCAAGCTGGTCACCGCTGCCAGCAACGCGGCCCAGTTCATGTCACGTCGACGGCTTGATCGCATCGGCACCACCTCCAGTCGCTGAATACCGCCTGTACCTGCCACGCGGCCCTCGCGTCTCCGAATTCTAATTGTATGTTCAGCGCGGGGCCATAGGAACGAGTCATCCTTCACAACTGCGGGGCGGCAAATGACGTGCGGCGGTCACTCTGTCGTCATTGATTAGGCCATGCTCTGCACGGCGTCATGCGGCCCGGAACGCCGCGCATTTGCGCGCAAGTGGTTACACCCTGCGGGAAACTGCCGCCGCCCGCACGGCTGCGATCCGCGCACGCTCGTGGTTGACAAACAGATTGTTTATGCTGAGGAGCAAGTCGTGGAGTGTACTCGTTCCTTGTTTGTGGAGTTTGGCTATGCGTCGCTGCCTGGTCCGTTCGTGTTCGCTCGCTGGGTTGTGGTTGCTGATGGGCGGGCTGGCGCTTGAATTGGCGGCAACCGAAACGAATCAAACGGCGGCTGCCGGGCCGCGCTCGCCCGAAGACGCCATTCAGGAGATGCAGCTTACCGAAGGGTTGCGGCTGGAACTGGTGGCCAGCGAACCGGAAGTCGTGGACCCGGTGGCGATTCGTTTTGGGGCCGACGGTCGTCTCTGGGTCGTCGAGATGCGTGACTACCCGCACGGCCCGGCGGAGGGCGAGAAACCCAAATCGCGAATCAAAGTCTTGCGCGACACGGACGGCGATCGGCGGTATGAGACGGCCCAGGTATTCGCCGACGAACTGCTGTTCGTGACGGGCGTCCAGCCGTGGCGCGACGGGCTGATCGCGACGATGTCCGGCAAGGTCGTCTTTCTGAAAGACACGGACGACGACGGCAAGGCCGACCACATGGAGACCTGGTATGAAGGCTTCGCCGAAGCGAATACGCAGTTGCGGGCAAACCATCCGCGGTTCGGTCTGGACAATCACATCTATATCGCCAACGGCCTGCGCGGCGGGACCGTCGTCGATCCTCGCCGACCCGATGCGAAGCCGCTGCCGCTTTCCGGCAAGGACTTCCGTTTTGATCCCCGGACGTTCGCCTATGAGGCGCTTACCGGTCCTGGCCAATTCGGGCTGACCTTTGACGACTACGGTAACCGCTACATCTGTACGAACCGAAATCCGCTCAAGCATATCGTCCTGGAAGAACGCTACATCGCCCGTAATCCCGCCTACGCGCCGCCCGCGACCAGCCATGACGTCGCGAAGGCCGGGGCCGAGTCCAAGCTGTTTCCGATCAGTCGCGCGTGGACCACCTCGAACCTGCATGCCAACCAGTTCACGGCCGCCTGCGGTGTGCTGGTGTTTCGCGGCAATGGTCTGCCGAATCGATTCTACGGTCACGGATTCACCTGTGATCCCACCGGCAATCTCGTGCATCGCGAGCGCGTCTACCGGGACGGGGCGACGTTTCAATCAACGCCCGCGAAAGCCGGAGTGGAGTTCCTGGCCTCCAAGAGCGAATGGTTTCGGCCGGTGAACCTGGCTCACGGTCCCGACGGCGGGCTGTACGTCGTCGACATGTGTCGGGCGGTTATCGAGCATCCACAGTTTATGCCGGCCGAGTTGAAAGAACGGCCCGACTTGATGCTGGGGACCGACCGGGGACGCATCTATCGGGTGACCGGTTTCAGTGACGAGATCGTTCGTACCCCGCCCCAATTGAATGCCGCCGCGACGAGTTCGCTTGTCAGCTTGTTCGAGCACCCCAACGCCTGGCAACGAGAGACGGCGGCTCGGCTGCTGTTCGAGCGGCAAGACAAGAGTGCCGTCGAGCGGTTGGCGGAGATGGTGGTCAACGGACGACGCCCCCAAGCCCGGATCCACGCCCTTTGGGCGCTCGAAGGCCTGCAGGCGCTGGACAATGGGTTGCTGCTGCTGGCCCTTGGCGACAGCGATCCGCAGGTCTGCCGTCAGGCGGCCGTTGTCGCGGAAGGGCATTTTGATCAAGATCCTCGACTTCGCCAACGCGTCGGCGAACTGGCCGAGGCGGAGGACGGCAGTTTGCGTTTTCAGGTCGCCCTCTCTTTGGCGCCGATCAACGCCGGCGAAGTTGGCTTGCTGAAACAGATCGTGACCGCCGGCAGTGACGACCCGTGGACACGGCGTGCCGTGGCGATTGCGGCCAGCCAGCAGTCCGCCCCGCTGGCCCTCGCCCTGCTGGCCGACCCGCCCTGGCGTGAGCGGGCGCCGAGCGAGTTGGATGTGACACTGGCGGCCGACTTGGTTTCCGCAGGAGTCACCTCGGATGCGGATGCGCGGAGCGAGATCCTGCAGGCGATCCTTAACCTCAGCGGCGGGCCGGCCGTGGCTCGGTTGCAGCGCGTTGCCCTGGCGGCCTACGCTGCCCGCGTGCCCGCGCGGAAGTCGAGCTTAGCGGCGGAGATCGCCAGGCTCAGCGACCCGGCGGCGCAGCAGGCGGCCCGGGAGGTGCTCTCCGCAACGTCCAAGTTCGCCGCCGATGCCGAACAGGAAATGGACCACCGCCGCGAGGCGATCGACCTGCTGGTGCACGACCCAGCCGCGGTCGAAACGCTGATTGACCTGGCCCTGGATGATGCCGCGGCTGGCGTCCGCAGCCAGGCGCTGGGCGCCCTCGCGCGGCGCAGCGAACTGGACCCCTGGAAGCTGTTGGTGGATCGCTTTGCCGCCGAGTCGCCCACGATACGTCGCGCGATTGTGGCCGGCCTGCTGGCTCGGAAGGAACGGACCGAATTGTTGTTGGACGGTATTGAAGGGGGCAAGATCCGGCCGGCGGAATTGGAACGTGCTCAGGCAAACCGCTTGCTCAAGCATGGTGACGCCGGGTTGCGGGAACGGGCGAGCCGCCTGCTGGCTGCCGCCGTTCCTGCCGATCGCAAGCAGGTCCTGGCTGATTACCGGGTGGTACTGGAAATGGCGGCGGACCCGCAGCGGGGGCGCCAGGTGTTCAAGAAGAACTGCGTGACCTGCCATCGGATCGGCGACCTGGGCGTCGATGTGGCGCCCGACATCTCCGATTCGCGCACCAAGCTGGAGCCGCAGATTCTGGCCGACATCCTGCAGCCGAATCGGGCCATCGATAACAACTACATCAGCTATGCCGTCGTCACCACCAGCGGGAATTTGCTCAACGGCATCGTGACCAGTGAAACGGCCACGTCGTTTACCCTGCGTCAGCCGGAAGGCAAAGACGTGACCTTGTTGAGGAGCGAGATCGAAGAGATCCGATCCAGCGGCGTTTCCCTGATGCCCGACGGACTGGAAAAGAATATTTCGCACCAGGAAATGGCGGATTTGATTTCCTTTATCAAGAATTGGCGTTACCTTGATGGCAAGACACCGTTGGGGACACGCGATGAATGACTCGTCCAAAGAGCGTCTTTACCAGGTGCCGCGGCGCTTCGGGATGCGCACGGTCCTGGCCGCCACGGCCGGCTTCGCGCTCATGCTGGGGATCGTCAAATGGCTCGGCGTGAGTCCCGTCGTGGTGATCTTTTACACCAGCTTTATCATGGTGGTCAGCGCGGCCCAGATTGCCTTCGAAAGCAAACCGCGGCTGGCGTCGATGGTGGCCGGCGGGTTGTTCTTACCGCTGCTGAAGCTGGGCGCCATGTGCTTCGACCACGGACTGGCCGCCATCAACCACGGCCCCTTCACGGGGCTGTTTTCCGGCGGCCAGTTCTTCTACCTGTGCGTCTTCGGAGCACTCTACGGCTACCTGATCGGGACGATGCTGGCCGGGATCTACCTGGTGGCGGACAAGCTGAAGGCGCTGATCGCCCTGGGGTTCAAACACCAACTTCCGACCGGGGCTTGATTGCGGTGATGTCCCTGCCCGGTGCGCCCCAGGGGGATTGCTGATCGGGCCGAAGCCCCGGGTCAACGTCGTTCCGTTCGAGCCAAGTTGCCGCGACCAACGGGAACGCGTGAACCTGCCGCGAGCGTTAGCTCGCAAACGGCCCGAGGCCCTGCCTGGCTAGCCCTTGATGCCGGTGGTGGCGATACCCTTGAGGAAGGTTCGCTGCGCCAGCAAGAAGAGGACGACCATCGGCAGCGTGAAGAGCACGGCGGCCGCCAGGAGAAGATGGGTCTGGTCCGAGTAGGAACTGACGAACTGTTCGAGCCCGTAGGCCAGGGGAAACTTTTGCGGGTCGCTCAGGTAGAGCAGCGGCCCGTTGAAATCGTTCCACGAAGCAATGAATTGAAACAGGGCCACGGTGGCCAGTGCCGGTTTGCTGAGGGGAAGAATGATCCGCGTGAAAATGCCCCATTCGCCGAGCCCATCGAGGCGGGCGGCTTCGCTGATATCGTCCGGGATCGTCAGAAAGAACTGCCGCAACAGGAAGATAAAGAAGGCGTCGCCCAGAAACGTGGGAACGATCAGGGCGGCCAGCGAATTGTAGAGGCCCACTTCGCGCAGCAAGAGGAATCGGGGGATCATCGTCACATGCCAGGGCAAGAGCATCGTGGCGATGACCATTCCGAATACGACATCGCGTCCACGCCAGCGGAGCCGCGAGAACCCGTAGGCCGCCACGGAACAGGAGAACAGACTGCCGGCCACACTGCCGATGCAAAGCACCAACGAGTTGCGCAGATAGCGCGCATAGGGCATGGCGGATAGCGCTTGCGGATAGTTGGCCCACTCCCAGCGGTGCGGCCAGAACGCGTAGGGATTCTCCGTCAATTGGCTGGCCGGCTTGAGCGACGAGAGGACCATCCAGACCAGCGGAAAGGCAAACAGGGCGGTGGCTGCCAGCAGGACGGGATGTGCCAGGGGGTGGGCGTTAGGGCGTGACAAAATGAGACTCCTGGCGCGTGTCGAGTTGTGCCTGAACGGCGCGGGTGGCCTCCTTCAGGAGCGCGGATGCCGGCGGCACCGGCTCGACATACATCGCTCTTGCGGCGGTCTCGTTGATCGTTCTTTGGAAGAACGGAGCGCCCGGTATCACCGGAGTCGGCACCTGGTTCGGGGAAGCGGACAACTGGACGAATTGTTCGAACAGCGGCTGCTCTGCCAGAAATTCCTGAAACTCGGGGTGCGCGACCACGCGGGTCGATACGGGAATCCAGCCACCTGCGCGGCAAGTGCGGGCGGCTTCCCCTTCGTGGCCGCCGAAGCCGCTCCAAAACTTCATGAACTCCCACGCCCCTGCCTGATTGGGTGCCCCGCGGGGGACGACAAAGAAGTTGCCGTTCACCCAGCCGGCTTGCGGTCGCCCACCCGCGGGCGGTGGCAGCGGACAAACGCCGTACTGGGTAACCTGGTCTCCGCGCCTGCGCTGCTCGGCCTGCGCCGCCATGATGTCGCGGACCCGCCATTGCCCATCCATGACCGCCGTGTAACGGCGGGCGAGCAACGGGAATGACTTGCCGGGAAGCGATTGATCGCCCTGCCGAAATGCCGCCACGGCGAACGATCCATAGCGGCGGCGGTAGCCGACCATCCAATCGAGGGCGCGCACAATCGCTTCGTCGTCAGCCGTGACCCGCCTGGTCGGCGCGTGATAGAAATCGCCGCCAAAGACGGTGCCCCAGGCCCACAGACGACGCGGGTCCGGCAGGTAGCCAAACCGCTGAGGCTGGCCGGCGCGATCGATGACGGTCGTTTCAAGGGCGATCCGATCGAGTTCCTCGAGGCTCGTGGGCGGGCGCAACTGGTGCTCGTCGAGGATCGATTTGTTGTAGTACAGTGCCCGTACGTCCAAGCCGTTGCACAGCGCGTACAGGCGGTCATTGTAGGTGCCCAACCGCAGCGCGGCGGGGACCAGCCACTCGCGTAGACGACGCACCTCGTCTTGCGAAGCGACTTCGTCAAGCGGCATGAGAGCGCCGCGTGAGGCCCAGTCTGCGGTGATCGGATCATCCTGATTGATCAGGTCCGGCGGTTCGCCTCCGCTGACGGCGAGGAACAGCTTGAGGTCGAGGTTGTTTCCCGGCATCGCGACCGGGCGGACGAAGTGCCGATCCTGCGATCGGTTGAAGCGGTCCACCACATCTTCGACGATGACCCGGTCGGCGCCGCCCCAAAAGTGCCAGAAGATCACCTCCTGGCGACCGGCAGGAGTCCGTCGCCGCGCGTCCAGCCGATCCCAGAATAGCAGGCCCAGCGACACCACGGTCAGGGCAAGGGCCGCCAGCGCGTTTCCTCGGCTCATCGCATCACCCCTTGGTAGTGGACCCAGTGGCGGGCGGTTCGAAATAGAACAATCGTGGCCGCCAACAGGACGACGAACAGCAGCCAGGCCATCGCCGACGCGTAACCCATGTCGAGATCCTGAAACGCCGCCAGGAAGAGGTGCAACGACAACATCAACGACCAGCCTGCGGGTTCGCCCGTTCCTTCGCTGACCAGGTAGACTTGCGTAAAGGCCTGGACCGATTGGATCAGGCCCATGACCAGGTTGAAGAAGATGACTGGAGAGAGCATCGGCAAGGTCACGTGGAGCAGCCGTCGTCCCGGTCCGGCACCATCCAGTTCAGCCGCTTCATAGAGTTGTGTCGGGATATCGCCGATGGCGGCCAGGTAGATCACCATCATATTGCCCGCTGCCCAGACGGCCATCAGAATCAAGGCATCCTTGGAACCGAAGTCGAACCAACCAGGTGGGACGACCGCTTCGGTTGCCCCTTTGAACCAGAGGCTGTTCGTGGCGCCCAACGCTGCCAGGCAACTCGCCACCATGCCGTCGCGCGGATCGAGGAGCCACAACCAGAGGACCGACGCGGCGACGACAGGAACGACCGATGGCAGGAAGAACAGGGTCCGATAGAATGACTGACCGCGGACCTTCCAGGAGAGCATCACGGCCAGGGTGACGCCGACCGCAATCGACAGCGGGACGGAGAGCAAGGCATAGTACCCGGTGTTCCACAGTGCTTGGCCAAATCGCCCGCCGGTGGCCACTTCATGGGCCAGCCGCTGGTAGTTGGCCAGTCCCACTGGCCGAGGGGGCGAGAACAGATCGTATTGGCAAAAGCTCCAGTACAGGGAAGCGGCAAACGGGTAGACCACCAGCAACAGAAAACCCAACAGCCAAGGGCTGATGAACAAGGGGCCCAGGAATTCACGGCGGACCATTTGTGCGCCTCGGAAGGGTCGTGGGTCGTTCAAGGGGACGTCGGGATACCAGGATCCGCCAGCGGACCGATGGGCAAAACGGCCCGCTGCGGCGCCTGCACTCGTACCCGGAAGCCGCCCCGCCGCAGAAACGTGTCGGCTGCGGGGGTATTCGACATTAGTCGTTTCCAAACAACGACTTCGGGACGGTTGCCTCTGCAACATGCTACAATTTTAAGGGCCACTTCTCCACCCTGAATGAGCGCCATGAAGGCAATCCCTCTTCCGGCAACCCGCAGAACCTTCACTGCCGCGCGTGACGACCATGGTGTGCCCCATGTGGAGGCCCCCACGTGGATCGACGCGTTGTACGGGCTGGGGTACATGCACGCAACCGATCGGGGGACGCAGTTGCTCTTTTCGCGGAGCCTGGCCAACGGCTGTGGTACGGCGGAGATCGCCAACACGCCGGAACTGCTCGAGACCGATCGTTTCTTTCGACGGGTCGGCCTGCATTTGGGACTGGATCGCGAAGTCGAATTGCTCGACGACAAGGCGTTCGACCAGATTACCGCCTACTGCGAAGGAGTGACGGACGGCCTGGAAAAGACCGGGCGATCGCTGCCGATGTGGGCCACCGGCTATCAGCCAAGCCCCTGGAACCAGGCGGCCGTGCTGCTGATCGGAAAGCTGCTCAGCTTTGGCGGTTTGGCGATCAGCCAGATGCAGAACGAGCGGCTGGTGATCGACCTGGTGCATGCGGGGGCCAACGAGGAGACGATTCGCGAACTGTTGGAACCGCGTTACGACGATGTCGATTTCGAGTTGTTGCGGCAGATCAAGATGTCCAACCAGATGACGGATAGCGCGCTGGAGTTGCTGACGGATCTGCCTCGGTTGGCAGGGAGCAACGCCTGGGCCATCAGCCCGCAGCGGAGTGCCAGCGGTACCGCCCTGCTGGCGTCCGATCCGCATCTGGAGATCAACCGCTTGCCCGGCATCTGGTACGAAGCCGTGCTCAAATGGGACGACGGCTACCTGATGGGCGCCTCGTTGCCCGGCTGCCCGCTGTTCGCCGTCGCCAGGACGGGCGCTTTGGCCTGGGGGGTAACCTACATGAAGGGCGACACGATCGATTACTTCATCGAGGACTGTCGCCGGACCGAAAACGGATGGCAGTACCGGCGTGAGTCGACCTGGCAGGACTTTGCCTGCCGAGAAGAGCGGATCGAGCGGAAGGGGGGCGAGCCCGACACGTTGCGCGTTTTGGAGAACGACCAGGGGATACTTGATTCCGACCCGGACACGCTGGGGGAAGGTTACCATTTGTCGATCGCCTGGACCGGCAACCAGGAAGGCCACGGGGCGGCAGCGATCCGTTCCTGGCTGGAAGTCGCCGCCAGCAGCGGGACGCGGGACGCCATGGAACGCGCTCGCGAGTGCGCGCAGCCAACCCTGTGCTGGGTCTTTGCGGATCGGGAAGGGCACATCGGCATGCAATGCTGCGGACGGTTTCCGCGCCGCGGCGGCGGCCATATAGGACTGGCGCCGATCCCCGCCTGGGACCCGGGAAACCATTGGCAGGGGTTCGTGCCGACCGAAAGACTGCCCAGCGTCTACGATCCGCCCGAAGGCTTCATCGCCACGGCCAACGAAGAAAAGAACGTGCCCGACTTACCGCCGCTGGTGACGCAACTCCTTCCCGGCTATCGCAAGCGGCGGATCGACGAATGTCTGGCCGCCCTGCCGCACGCCACGCTGGAGGACATGCAGGCCTTGCAATATGACTTTCTCAGCATCCAGGCCAGGGACCTGCTCGAGGTTTTTCTGCCCCATCTGGCCGACGGCCCGATGAAGGAACGGTTGAGAAACTGGGACTGCCGATACGAGGTCGACAGCCGAGAGGCGACCCTGTTCAATCGGCTGTACGTGAATGTCCTCTACGAAGTGCTCGGTCACGAACAGGGGATCGGCTGGCGGCGCGTCATCTATGTCTGCACACGCGTCGGGTATTCGATGATGATCATGCGGGCCGCCGATCGCGTTCTGCAACGTGACGATGCCGTCTGCTGGCACGGTCGAGAAAAGGGCGAGCTGATTCGGCGGGCGGCTGCGCGGGCCGAGCAGGAACCGGATCAGCCCTGGTCGGAACTCAATTCGTTCCACTTTACCGATCGCTTCTTCGGCGGCCACTCGGCGGGCCGGATTCTGGGTTTCAATAGCCGCCGTTACCCAATGCCCGGGAATCACGCGACACCCTTTCAAGGGCACGTCTTGGCGACGGCACGGCGCGAGCAGACGTTCGCGCCCTCCTACCATTTCGTCACCGACATGGGGACGGAGGAGGCTTGGACCAACCTGCCCGGCGGCCCCAGTGAGAGTCGCTTCTCCCGCCTCTACAAGATCGACGTCGGGCGCTGGTTTGCCGGAGAATACAAGCGGCTCGCTGTCGACCCGTAGGGTATCGGCTGCCGAGCCGTTCCCGTGACCGCCCATTCGTTGCGTTCCCCACGGCCTTGGGTCATATTGTTCGTCCAACCCTCAATCCAGTCAGCATTCTTGCCATGAATACTCTCTTGCCGCGGTCCATCCAGTTCGCATCACTTTTTCTCTCCCTCCTCAGCATGAACACATTCGCCCAAAGCCTGCCCCATTCCTGTGCCCGACCGGACGACGTCTCGATTCGCCACCTTCATCTTGATCTGAAGGTCGATTTCGAGACACAGCGGTTGGCCGGATCGGCAACGTTGGCGTTGACGCGCCGACCCGGCGCGGACCGACTTTACCTCGATACCAATGGACTGGATATCGAGTCGGTGACCGGGGCCGACGGCGCGGACTTGACGTGGGAACTTGGCGAACCGCAGCAGATGTTGGGACGCCCGTTGGCAATTGGACTGCCGCCGGCCGGCGACCAGGTGGTCGTCAAGTATGCCAGCCGGCCGTCGGCGGAGGCCGTGCAATGGCTCACACCGGAACAGACGACCGACAAGAAGTATCCGTTCCTGTTTACCCAATCCCAGGCCATCCTCGCGCGAACCTGGGTCCCTTGCCAGGATACGCCGGCCGTCCGGATGACCTATTCGGCCAAGATAACCGTACCGCCGCACCTGCTGGCGGTGATGAGCGCTTCCAACCCGCAGAAGAAGAACGTGACCGGCGTTTACGAGTTTCAAATGCGGCAGCCGATCCCTTCGTATCTCTTGGCACTGGCTGTGGGTGATTTGCGGTTTCACCAGTTGGGCCCGCGCAGCGGAGTTTACGCTGAGCCATCCGTGATCGAGAAAGCGGTTTGGGAGTTGCAGGACACGGAGCGGATGATTTCCGCGGCAGAAGAACTCTACGGACCCTATCGCTGGGATCGGTACGATGTCATCTTTCTTCCCTCGAGTTTTCCTTTCGGAGGGATGGAGAACCCGCGGCTGACCTTCGCCACCCCCACGATCCTGGCCGGCGATCGCTCGCTGGTCTCACTGATCGCTCACGAGCTGGCCCATTCCTGGTCTGGAAACCTGGTGACCAACGCGACCTGGAACGACTTCTGGCTCAATGAAGGCTTCACCGTCTACTTTGAACAACGGATCATGGAAGCCGTCTATGGGCGGGACTACGCAGAGATGCTTGCCCGGCTTACCCTCGATGGGCTGCTCGACGAAATCAAGCAATTGGATGGCCGCGATACCTGGCTGAAACTGGACCTGGCCGGGCGCAATCCCGACGACGGGATGACGGCCATCGCTTACGACAAAGGCTATTTCTTTCTACGGATGTTGGAAGAACGGGTGGGCCGTCAGCAATGGGACGCCTTCCTCCGCGGGTACTTCGAACAATTCGCCTTCCGCAGCATGACGACCGAAGCCTTTCTTGAATACATGGACGAGCATCTTGATGTGGACGTCGACACGCGGGCCTGGGTCTACGCGCCCGGCTTGCCTGACAATTGCCCGGCGGTCGAAACCGTCGAGCTTGCCAATGCGGCGAAGGCAGCCGGTGAGTTCCTGGCCGGCACGCTGCCCGCCAAGATTCGTGACGAATATCATACGGACAAGTGGACGACTCATCACTGGAACCACTTTCTACGCTCCAGCGGAGACGGCCTGACGGTGGACCAGATGGCCAGCCTGGACGCGGTCTTCAATTTCACCGCGTCGGGGAACTCGGAGATCACGCACGATTGGCTGCTGCACGTGATCCGCGCCGGTTACGAACCGGGCATGCGGAAGCTGGAGACCTTTTTGACCGGGCAAGGTCGGCGCAAGTTCCTCAAGCCGCTCTATGAGGAACTGGCCAAGACCGCAGCGGGCAAGGAAGTCGCACTGCGGATCTATCGCCAGGCTCGGCCCGGCTACCACGCCGTATCGACCCAGACGATCGACGAGATCCTGGGAATCGGGCAAGAATAACCTTGGTGTTTCGCCCGTAGCGACCACCCGCGTTCGGCGCGCAGCGCTGACCGTTTGCTCGGCGCGCCTCCAACGACTTGCTCGGCGCGCGCCTCCGATGATTTGCTCGGCGCGGGTCTCTGACGACTTGCTCGACGCGGGTCTCCGACGACTTGCTCGACGCGCGCCTCCGACGACTTGCTCGACGCGCGCCTCCGACGACTTGCTCGACGCGGGTCTCCGACGACTTGCTCGGCGCGGGTCTCCGACCCCGCCGAAACCGCCGACCGAAGGTCTCCAATCCCAGTAATGCCCGTGCCTCGTCAACCCGGAACCTGCCCACACGAAGCGTGCGCCACGTCCGGTACGCATTCGCGGCTGGGTTGCTCAGCGCTCGACGCAACCGGGGCTAACGCCCAACGGCTAATGCATGATCCGGACACCCGATGGGTAATGGACGACCCAGGTGCAGGAATCCGCGAACTGCAACCTGGGCGGTTCGGCGATCGCTGGCTCCCCCGTTCCTTCCAGATCGCGCGTTACGAACGTGGCGGCCGACGAGCCGAGTGGTTTCAAGATCGTTCGGCCAGCTTCTCTGCGGCACTGGCGAAACCATCTCGAAAGATGCTCGTTACCAGCTCGACCATGGCAGCGCGATCCACCGGGTCGGTTGCAAACCGAGCTTCCCACTGTGCAAACGTCTGGGAGGCGGTTGTCACAGGTAACAACCACATCGTGGCCACATAGTCACGGACGGCCATCGGACCGCTCAGGATCGAGTAACGACATACGTGTTCCTGATCCGACAGCGTTATCAATTGTTCGCGAATCGTTCCCCCATCGTCGATGACATCGAGCGCCCGCACACAACCGATCTGCCGGCTCGACAGTCCCCCTTCAATGCTGCTGGCGGCAACCAGCGGATGCCAATCGGGAAGCGAATTGAAATCGCCGATCAGCGCCCAGACGGCGTCGATAGGTGCAGGCAGAACGGCCGAAACATAGACGTGCGTCACGATCAGACTCGCAATCAGTGGCTACAGATCAACGGACATACAAGAGAAAAACGTTTTACCCGAGGACGCCAACCCAACCTCGCCCAGCACGGGAGTCCGACCCAACCTCGCTCGGCACGAGAGTCCGACCCAAATTCGCCCAGCGCGAGAGTCCAACCCAAATTCGTTCGGCGCGGGTCTCCAACCCAAATTCGCTCGGCGCGGGTCTCTGACCCAACCTCGCTCGGCGCGGGTCTCTGACCCCGCCGAAACCAGCGACCGCAGGTCTCCCCGCCTCCCCAAGAAAATCGCTGCCATCAAACCCTTCGCCAATCCAACCATCACGCCCCAATGATCTTGACCAGCACCCTTTTCCGTCGCCGTCCGTCGAATTCGTAATAGAAGATGTGTTCCCAGGGGCCGAGGTGCAGTCGTCCGTCCGTAATGGCAACGACGACTTCGCGGCCCATGATCTGGCGTTTGTGGTGGGCATCGGCATTGTCTTCGCCGGTGCGGTTGTGCAAGTAGCCGCCGCGCGCGGGATCACTGCCTGGGTTGAACGGAACGAGTTCCTCCAGCCAGCGTTCGTAGTCGGCGTGCAGCCCGCTTTCGTTGTCATTGATGAACACGCTGGCCGTGATGTGCATGGCGTTGACCAACACCAACCCATCCTGGACACCGCTCTCGGTGACAAGCCGTTCGACCTCGTCATGGATCGAGACAATCGCCCGCCGCTCGGGCACCTCCATCCAGAGTTCCTGTGTTAGTGACTTCAATTCGGTCTCCCAATCACCCCTTTTTTCTCTCGGCGATGTCTCACTCTAATGTTCGCGAAGCGGCAAAGAGATAGTGGACCAGTCGGATTTACCGGGACTAGCATCCCCGTTTGAAGCGGCCGATCTGGCATGACGACATTGCGTTTCAGCGCACGGTCCGTGACCTAACTGTGGACCCCGTTTTAGGCGAAAGGTCGCAGCCTTACTTTGCTTTTTTAAAGTACCTTTCGATTTCGGTAGTCATTGCGCCCTTTTCGCTGAAATCGCTCAGACATTCACGCATTTTAGGATTTACCTTGACCACCCATCCACCGCCGCCCCTTTTTGATTTAATTGCCTTCTGAAGAATGTCGACGCGGACAAGGTGCTCTGCAAAGCCTATTGCAAATTCCCGATGCTCGCTTTGAACTCCCTTGCTAAGCCCCTCAAGCTTAAACGTGCCCGCGATTCTACGGCATGCGGTCTTGGCTACTTCGCGGGCCGCCTCATATCGCGGATCACCCAAGAGTGGATTTAGGTCAGACGTGGGTGCGACAAGTGCCCCTCGTGAGAACAGCCATTGCCGCGCATCGCGGTCCGCGAGAACACTGGTTGTGCGTGTGTTGAAGTCATCGTAGACGTATATTGACTCAACCGCCGCGCTACGAAAGTCTGCACCCTTAACCAGCGCGCCATCGAGCATTGCGTTGTCGACGATCGATCCACAGAAGTCTGCCTTGCGTAGATCGGCCTCTCGAAAATCCGTTTCACCGATTGCACATTCTGTGAGCTTACTCTCGAAGAGCTTCAGCCCTGAAAGGTCGTGAAGCGACAGGTCCATCCCGTGGAAGTTCGGAGGTCTTCCCAGGGCCCCAATGCCAATGGCATCCTTCCCAATCGCCCAAAAAAGAATCTCAAACAACAACTCGCGAACGCGTGAAACCGTTGTTTCCTCATACTTTGCGGCGGTGCATTCAAAAAGTCCACTCTGGTATCTTGCGATGCCAATGAAGAAATCGCCGATTGCTTCGTTCATCGCTACATCTTCGACGCCATCTAACTTTTCGCCGCCGGACGCAAACAACGACAAAGCGTCGGCCACAAGATACTCACGAAGGCTGTTGTGGGAGAAGCCGACGCGTGAGTCTACGTCGCGTTCGTCAACAGGCGTATCAATGTTCCCAGTCGTGTCATGGAATTGACCTTCGGTCGTCAATCCAGAATGACGACGGCAAGTTCGATAGAAGTTGTCGCGCAACTGCTCCGGCGCGTCCGTTCGACGAAGTCTCTCCGCAAACAACTCGTCGACAATCTCGCGGATCTCGCAAGGCTTCGCGAAGGGGTCACGGTTCTTGTGTTGAAGGTGGACTGCAAATCGCCTCAAAAACCGAAGCCGGTCTGCGGCGCTAAGGTCTCCTATCTCCTTGTCCCTGTGCAATAGGTTGTTGACAACGATCTCGAAGATCTTAGCTTGATTCAGATGTGACAAGTCCTCTGGCAGCAGGGGAAAGCCGTCAGGCGTGAAGATCTGTTCTCTTACGGCAAGTGTTTCTGCGACCGTTGTAAGCAACCTTGCTAACACGGCGCGTTGTGAGATGGACTGCAGTTCTTTGAACCTCTCGAATAGGCTCTCCAACTCTGCCTTTGCCTCTGATTTGCCGTGCAAGACAACTTGAAATAGTTGACGACGCTGTTCGTGGGTAAGGTCATTGAGGCGGGCAAATTGGGTCTTCGATACGTGTTCTTCGATAAAACGTGTAAGTGCTGTTTGGCGATCGTGAACGATCTGATCGTGTCGGTGGGCGCGTGGCCCTTGTCCGGCATCAGAAACCAATAGTCTTTCGGCGCGGCTCTCAAAGTAGGTAGGACGCGACGTCATGATTGCTCGGGAGTTACCATGCAAGGCACTTACCAGTTGCTGCAGGTTTTCTCGGAGAGTGTTGCGCGAAAGCGATTGCGCCATTTCATCGAATGAATCAAAAAGAAACAGGATTCGTCCATTCCGAACAAGGTATTTGAATGCGTCCAGATGAACTCCGGATAGGCCGTACGTCGCAAATGTTGCGAGAAACAAGGTGTCTAAGTCGAATGCCTTTGTGAACCGCTGAAGGGGCACGAAGAAAGGCAAACATGCAGTGCTGGGGGACTCTTTGTAAGCGGATAGCAAACGGTAGAGCAATCTTCTGAGCATCCATGACTTGCCAACACCGTAGTCGCCTAGTACCGTCAGCCATAGATCGTCATTCTCGAGCCATCGATCGAAGAACTCGAAGGCAGGGATCCTTTCGTCGACATGACCTTCAAAATGTAGGCGTGTTTCCTGATACTCATCAAGGATGGCTTGCCGCACGGGCTCGCGTTCTATTGCGTTTACGTATTCATCAAAGTTGACTAACCGGGTCTCGAGCTCTTCCAGAGTGTACGCGTCAATATTGTTGCTCTGTGCGTACCCGCGCGCTTGGGTAGTGTAGGCATTCAGTGCTACGTGCATTGGTACGGCAGATCCCCCGAGCTGCGCCATAGCAGCACGTAGCTTCTCAGCATCCGCACGGAGTTTTGGCACACCGACTTTCTTTTCCTCAGTGCATTCCACCAAGACTTTCTTTCGAACCAGCCCATGCAGTTCTTCCGCTAGTACATCGATTTCTGTGTGGTTAATCTCAACGCTAGATACGACCTTGTGCCCGGAAAGCTCAAAGAGATGCTTTACTCGGCCTACCAAATCAGTCTTGTCCATGCCTATGCCCCACGAATGCGATTTATTTCGCAAAAATGCCGACGGCGGAACTCTATGAATAACACTTTCTGCACGCAGTCTAACAGGTCGAGACCCTGCTCGCCCCCCTACCACTACTGCGCCCCGTCGTGATTATGCTTGTGAACTCTTGACTAACGCTGCCAATTGGGCCGATCAGGTTTTCACCATTACCGGCCAGTGAGGGCACAGTCTCTGGGGATTTAACAATGACTCAGACACCACACATTCCTTAGACTTCCTGAGCAACCACGGCCGGTCGCACAGGGTGTTGAGCCGGAATTGCGAATTGGCGGGCATTCGCCTGGTGTTGGCGGCACACAACCGGACCAGCCGTTATCACCGTTGACCGATGGGGCCAAGCATTTCGGACGACCGTCGTTTGCCGCACGAGACGAAAAACGGGCTGCTTTGGCCTCGCGTTGCAGTGTCGGCAGTGGAGCGTCGATGATTGTAGCGAAGCCGTTCCGTCGCCCCCTTTGGAGTTTGCATCTGTGACGAATTCCGATCAGTCGCTCAGTGTCGTCCTTCCCGTTCACAACGTGCAGCGCGCTCTCCCCCGTCTCGTCCACCAGATGCTGGAAATCATTCCGGATGTGACGTCGGACTTTGAGCTGCTGGTGGTCGATGACGGCTCGACCGATCATACCGACGAGGTTGCGCGGGAGCTGGCGGTGCGTTTTCCGCAGGTCCGTGTCGCTCGGCACACCGAACGGCTTGGCGGAGAAGCCGTGATCAAGACCGGCTACCAGTTAAGTCGCGGTCGTGTGGTCATCGTGCAGAAGGAAAACACGGCCTTCGGCCTGGCTGATCTGAGGCGGGTCTGCGAGCTCCATGTGGATCAGCATGCATCCCAGGGGCATCCACAGCGCCCGCCCGAGCCCGCGGCCGAACCGGATCCGGAACTGGTCGAGCTTGACGCCGCAACCGAAGCGTACCTGGCCGCCTGGAGTGCAGCTTTTCGCGAGCGGACGAGGCGCCCCACACGGGAAGAACTCGAGGCACTGATCGCCGATCTGCCGGAGGCTCCGCCCCACAACGCTCGGGTCGATGAACGGCACTTGCGTCCGGCTGCGTCAGCCGCCCAAGGGGCAGGATCCTCCCATGTCTTTGGCCCGCCGCAGCCTCGCTTCCAAGCATTTCGACGCTAGGCCCGGTAGCGTTCAATTGGATTCCCCACTGCCGTACGTCATGTTTTGCATGACATTCCGCCGTCCCCTAATTTCCTGCTCGCAATACCGTTGCATCGGAATTCGGAAGTCGTTGTTTGGCAACCATGCGAGCAGGAACCTGGCGGATGCTCGGTAAACATCGTTAACGCGTTGCCAGTCAACACGTTGAGGATGCGGCATCGGATCCGAATTGAACCGTATTGGGGCTCACTCTCTTCTACGCCGACGCGCCGCAAGTCGTTGCAGACAAGATCTTTGTTGCGTTTTTCGCCGACTTGGTCCGATGCTGCCGAAAATAGGCCCCTAATTCCGGGAACGCTTCCTCCGGTTAACGCGTCATAAGGTTGCGGCCGGGTCCGGAACACTCGGCTCAACCGTTACCGCAGGAGTCGCGCTAGTCAGCGCGCGCGGTTTCCAGGACAGAGGAGAAGCGTGATGGCAATTGTCGACATGCCGGGAGCCAATTCGGTTCACTCGCCGATGATCTCGAACAACGGCGACGAGTCTCAGAAGAACACGGTCCTGCACCGGATTCGCAAGGTCAGGTTGCAGCAGGGCGTTTCGCTCCGAAGTGCGGCGCGACAGATGGGGAGCGACATTCGCAGTCTGCGTCTGCAGGAGCAGGAATCGACCGACCTGCGGCTCAGCGATTTGCACAAATGGCAGAAGGCCCTCGACGTGCCCCTGACCGATCTGGTTGAGGAAACGGACGAGCCCCTCTCGCGGCCGGTCATGGAGCGTGCGCGCTTGATCCGAATCATGAAGACGGCCAAGGCGATCGAGGAGCGGTCACCATCGGCCAGCGTCTCGCGGATGGCTGAGACCCTGGTCTCGCAATTGCTTGAGATCATGCCCGAGCTGGAAGAGGTCAGCCCCTGGCATCAATTTGGTCAACGACGAAGCCTCGACGAAGTGGGGCGCGTTGCCGAACGGCGCATGTCGGATGACCTGATGGCGGACGGAATGGACTACGAGTAATCAGGCGCTCACGCCAGTAGTTTCGCCCCGTGTGCGGCTTCACAGGCCGCCACGATGCGATCGCGCATTTGATCCGCCTCTTCGTTGGTCAGCGTCCCCTGGTGCGAGCGGAATACGACGCTCAACAGGAGCCGTTTCTTGTCCGCCCCGTCCCGCTGGGCGTCACGGTACGTCTCTTTGTACTCGACCGCTTCCAGGAATTCGCCGGCCGAGCTCTCCACGGTCGCGCGGAGCTCGCTCCACCGCAGCCGCTCGTCGACAACGAGGTTCAAGTCCCGGTCAATCGCCGGGTAAGGGATCTGCGGCTGGTATTGGGGGATCAAGACGGCAATTTCTTCCAATGGGGCGATCCGTAGTTCAGCGACCGTGGCCCCACTTCGGAGCCCAAACTGCTTGGCGGCCTCCGGCGACAGCTCGCCGACAAAACCCCACGGTTGGTTCCCGAGCGTCAGCTCGGCGGAGCGGTCGGCGTCCAGCAACGGCTGCGCCGTGGGCTTGACCTCCGGTGCGACGTTCGGCGCAAGCGTGGCGACGAGTTGTTCGAGGACGCCTTTGAGATGGTAGAAATCATGGCTGGTGACAAGTGCCAGCGTCCAGGGTTCGACGGGAAGCTCCCCGTCGCGAGGCAAGTAGACCTTGGCTGTCTCGAACAGTTCGCAACGCGAGTTGCCGACCGATTCGTTGTAGCGGCGGGCTTCCAGCAGGCTGGGAAGCAGACTTTGCCTGACCCGGTCTGCTTGTCCCAGGTCGTTGGGCGCGTCGGCCAGGATGCCCTTCATCGGCATGCTGGCAGCAATCGGCTCGCGGTCCGTCCACGGTGAGAAGCGTTGGCCCCATTCGGGCGGGCAGAGACTGGCGGTGATCGCTTCGTCGAAACCGGCGGCGGTAAGCACGCGGCGAAGTTTACTCAGCACGCGTTCCGCGTCAGTATGGCTGGAGGGCCACATGGGAACGGCGACGTCTTCTGGAATCTCGTCATAGCCGTGGATCCGCGCGACCTCTTCAATCAAATCGATCTCCCGGGTGAGGTCTCGCCGCCAGGTCGGAGGAATCACTTCGACGCTGGTTTCGTCGGCGCGAACCGGCTCGTTACCAAGTGTGGTCAGGATCCGCTGCACTTCGGCGGCCGAAATCGTGATCCCCAAAATCCGCTCGACCTGCCCCAAGCGAAGGACGACCGGTTGCGGTGCGGCGATCGGGGTACCCACATCGACGACGCCGTCCGCCAGTTCGCCGCCCGCCAACTCCAGGATCAGCTCGCAGCAACGGCGGCTTGCCCAGTCCACGCCGGCCGGGTCGACGGTCCGTTCAAAGCGATACGAGGAAGGGCTGTGGAGGTTGAGCTGCCGTGCGGTGCGGCGAATCGAGATCGGGGCAAACTCGGCGGCTTCAATCAGCAGATCCGTGGTGGTTTCTGCGACTTCCGTTTCCGCGCCTCCCATGACGCCACCCAAGGCGACCGGACGGTTGGCGTCCGCGATGACACACATCCCCGGTGCCAGGTCGTAGGTGTTGTGGTCGATGGCCTCGAATTTCTCTCCCTGTCTCGCTTCGCGAACAATGATCTGCCCGCCGGCCAACCGGCCCAGATCAAAGGTATGCAGCGGCTGGCCGCACTCCATCAGCACATAGTTGCTGACGTCAACCACATTGTTGATCACCGCGATCCCAATGGTCCGCAAGCGGTCTGCCAGCCACTCGGGGCTGGGGCCAATCGTCACGTTCCGGATAACGCGGGCCGTGTAGCGGTAGCAGAGGTCGGGACAGTCGATGCGGACTCCGACGGTCTCCTCGA
This sequence comes from bacterium, assembly GCA_030430075.1. GTDB lineage: Bacteria > Planctomycetota > Planctomycetia > Pirellulales > Pirellulaceae > ARS98. The sequence goes on along the minus strand of JAUIGN010000042.1, from coordinate 15,733 downwards.
CTGCCGGTCCGCTGGCTGCGGGTTGCGCCGCCGGCAACTGCAGCGGGAGGTCGAAGAGGACACCGATCTCGCGGGCAACCCCCAGATGGCCCAGGCAATCAGGCCGGTTGCTGGTGACTTCGAGATCGATGGCCCGGTCGTCTCCCACGGTCTCGGAGCCTTCGTGGTTGAGTCCGGCCATCATCAGCCGTTGCTCGACCTCCACAGGATCCATCTTGAGCTCGACGTAGTCTTTCAGCCAATTCCAGGAGACGATCATCGTGCGTCTTCACATTGGGTGGGTGCGTCTCGGAATTCCGGACCCAACCTCCGTGAATTCCGACTGCGGACGAGACGTGCGCAGGGGACCTAAAACTGATGGAGGAAGCGTACATCGTTGCGGTAGAACTCGCGGATGTCCGTAATCCCGTGTCGCCGCATGCAGAGTCGTTCGATTCCCAGACCAAACGCGAATCCGGAGACTTCTTCCGGATCGTAGCCGACCGCGCTCAGCACGTTGGGATCGACCATGCCGGCCCCGCCGAACTCGATCCACTTGTCTCCCCAACTCATGTCCGCCTCCACGCTCGGTTCCGTAAACGGAAAGAACGACGGGCGAAAGCGAACGTGTACATCGCGGCCCAGGTAGCTCGTGGCGAATAGTCTGAGGACCGTCTTGAGGTCGGCCATCGTGACGTGCTTGTCGACCCACAAGCCTTCCATCTGGAAAAACATGGGATAGTGAGTCGCGTCTGCCGTATCGGGACGGTAGACGCGGCCGAGCGAAATGATGCGGATCGGCGGCGGCGTCTGCTCCATCACACGGATCTGGACCGTGCTGGTCTGGCTCCGCAGGAGCAGCACGTCGGCAGACGTTTTCTCGGCGGTCGCCAGGTAGAAGTTTTCGAGCGGATCGCGGGCCGGGTGCGCCAGGGGGATGTTGAGCGCCTCGAAATTGTGCCGCTCGTCCTCGATCTCCGGACCATCCGCGACGGAAAAACCAAGCCGCCCCATGATGTCCTTGAGCTCTTCGATCGTCTGCGTGATCGGGTGCAAGTGACCCAGCTCCGGTCGGACGCCGGGCAACGACGTATCGACAAACTGGCTGGACGATCGGCGCACCTGTTCACCGGCGGCGACCCGCTGTTGGGCTGCTTGGAAGGCGGCGTCCACCCGCTGCTTGGTCTCATTCAGGCGCTTCCCGGCCGCCGGCTTATCCGTCTTGTCGACGGCACCCATCTGTTTCTGAGTCGCCTTCAGCCGGCCGCTCTTGGCTCCGAGAAACTCGACGCGAGCGGCTTCCAGTTGCTCTGTATCCGCCGCCGCGGTGAAGGCGGCCTCGGCGTCACTGGCAAGACCGTCAAGCTGCTGGAGAAAATCGCCAAGTGCCATTGCCGGTATACCTGCGAATTAGCGGTGTCTTTGAAATGGTGATGCTCGGACCGTGGTTTGCCGGTTGCCGGTCCCGGGCCGCCTATCCTGTCTCGCTGTCAGGCAGAAACGAACAGCCGCGCCCCAGGTCGCTTGTCGTCACGGTTGCCTCGGGAAGGTTCTTTCGAACTTGGGTTGGAGGGCTGCCATGAATTGGTGCGGCGCGACTTGGAACAAGCGGACGGCCTTCCACTCCGTTAGGGAATCGATGGCGGCCCAACCAGGCGTCGTCCCAAGTCGTCCATCGCGGGCTCCGTCCCATTCGATCGGAATTGCATTCGATCGGAATTGCCGTCGACCGTCTCCGCCCGGCGAATCAACGGTCCATACCGGCGCGGATCTCGTTGCGTGGCAGGACTCAGCAAGATACTCCAGCCGCCGCAGCAGAACAACTGGCGCGACTTCCCGCGATCCCGTCCGGGGGGGGCGCAAGACCTTGATCCGGGGCTTGAGCACCTGTCGCCCAGCGATCGGGTCAGGCGGCGATTGCCGCTTTGACCTGTTCGACGACCGAGGCAAACTCGTCCGGCTCGTGGATCGCCATTTCCGAGAGCATCTTGCGATCCAGTTCGATCCCCGCCTTCTTCAGGCCGTTGATGAACTGGCTGTACCGCAAACCATGCTGGCGGCAGGCCGCGTTCAGACGCGTAATCCAGAGGCGACGGAAATCACGTTTCCGGACTTTGCGATCGCGGTACGCAAATGCACCGGCACGAATCAGCGTTTCCTTGACGGTACGCAACAGCTTGCTGCGACCACCCCGATAACCTTTGGCCTTCTTGAAAAGCCGACGCTTGGCCTTGCGGCGGGCCGAGCCCTTAGTCGTTCTCATCGATCGTTCCTTTGCACAACAAGGCCCCCGCAGGTGGAACTGCAGGCGTTGTCAGCCCGTGCGCTGTTCAGGGTCTGTTTAATTGCTGTGGCCGTTGAGGGCGATCGCAATCTTCTTTTCCATCGGCTCCGCCAACGCGCCCGTGCCACGAAGATTGCGACGACGCTTATTCGTAATGCGGTGCGCCAAATGGCTTGTCCCGGCCTTGCGGTGCATGGCCTTGCCCTTGGCGGACAAGCGGAACCGCTTCTTGGTCCCCTTGTGAGTCTTCATTTTCGGCATGGTCACGTCGCCCGTCGGTTAGGTTCCAATGTTCCAGAACACCGCATTCCCCTGACACCATTCCCCTGAAAACCAGGATCTTTGCCCTGACAACCAGGATTTGGTGCCTGACCACCAGGATTTGGCCCTGTGACGGCCATTGCCCTGATACGGCACTTGGCAGGACACCGCAGTCGAATCGACCCCAACGGGGACGAACGTGCGAGGGGAAACCTCGGATTTTAAACGGTCATCAGTAAGCAGAAAAGGGGGATCGGCCAGCGAGTGACGCCGATTCCAGGTTTTTCGTCGCGATTCCTGCGAAATGGGGGGATTGAAGAATGGGCCGCCCGGGGTACGCGGGCCGCGCCATAGGCGACTTAAGTCGTTTCCTGGAAAGAAGCCCGGGGTTGCAGTTCGGCCCCATTCCCCGTGGGACGTGCCGGCCGCATGGACGTGCGGGAGGATCACGTTTATCCGGCCGCCAACCGGCCGACGGCCCGGTCGAGTCGTGTCAGGGCCTCGTCGACATCCTCCAGCGTCATGGCCGCGCAGAAGCCGTGGTGGCAGGCGGCACCGCCGTAGTCGTGAAAGTAAACGCCTTCGTTGATTGCGGCCCCGATAAATTGCAACATCTGCTGGCGATTGTGGCGCTGTGCATCGGCGTAGTTTCGAATGTCTCCCTCGATCCCGAAGTAAATGCCGAATCGGGCTCCCAGCCCGCGGGTCTGGCCCGCAACGCCGTGCCGATGGAAGAGGTCGTTCAGCCCTTCGTACAGGCGGTCCCCGACGGCGTGAATGTGGGGGTAAAATTCCGGCTCGCGATAAGACTGGACGGCGGCCAGTGATGCGGCGATTGCGACGGGATGCGCGTTGTAGGTCCCGCTGTGCTGGCAGTCGCCTTGCGGCATCAGATGTTCCATCAAGTCGGCCCGGCCGCCGAAGACGCTGAGCGGAAATCCGCCGCCCACCGACTTTCCCAGGGTGCAGAGATCAGGGGTGATCTGCAAGTGCTGTTGGGCGCCACCGGCGCACATTCGGAAGGCGCTGAGGACTTCGTCGAAGACCAGCAGGGTGCCCGAGTCGCGGGTCCGCTTACGGAGCGTATTGATGAATTCAAGCTCCGGCAGGATGCAGCCGGCGTTGTAATAGATCGGCTCGCAGATGGCGGCAGCCAATTCGTTCCCATGTTCGTCGAAGGCCCGGTTGAGCATTTCGACGTCGTTGTAGGGGATCTGCACCAGGTGGGCGTCCAAGCCTGGTGTCACGCCCGTGGATTGGGGGACCAGCGGGGGTGCGAACCGGCCCAATTGCCGGGCGGCATACATGACCTGATCGTGGTACCCGTGGAAGTTCCCCTCGAATCGCAGCAGTTTGGTGCGTCCCGTGATCGCTCGGGCCAGCCGCAGGCAGTGCATGGTTGCCTCCGTGCCGGAGCCGGTGAAACGCACCCGCTCCAGGCAGGGAACGGTGTCACACAACAGGGCCGCCAACTCCGCGTGCAATTCTGATTCGTACGAGCAGGCGGCGCCGCGGGCCATCGCACCGGCGACCGCCCGCCGGACGCGCTCGTTGCCATGTCCCAACAGCGTGGCACCATGGCTGCAGCAGAGGTCGATGTACGATCGCCCGTCGAGATCCCAAACGCGACAGCCTTCGGCGCGGTCAAAATACAACGGATGACCTAGCGCCTGGTTCACGCGTGTCGACGACGAAACCCCACCTGCCAACGACTTCGACGCCCGCTTATATTGGTCTAGAACGCGACTCATGTTGGGTCCTGTGACGGAGATTTCCTGCGAGGGCCGACAGGACGGGCCTCCGTTCAAGCCCACCGTGTCAACATCGACCTGCTGACGGCCCGTATTGACTTGACGGCCCGTAATGACCTGACGGCCCGTAATGATCTGACGGCCAGTATAGACGTCAGGGACACCGTTCTCACCTTAGGAAGCGGAATCAATGAGCGATCGAAGCAAAGTTTTTGTGACCCGTGAGATCCCCGCGGCTGGGCTCGACCCGGTGGTTGCCGCCTGCGACACGGACGTCTGGAAGGACCCGCTGCCGCCGGCCAGGGACGAATTGTTGAAGCGGATCGCCGGTTGCGACGGTGTGTTGTCGCTGCTGACTGAGAAGATCGACGCGGAGTTCATGGATGCCGCCGGCCCACAACTCAAGGTGATCAGCAACTTTGCGGTCGGCTTTAACAATATTGACATCGACGAAGCAAAACGCCGCGGGATCCGAGTCGGCAACACGCCCGATGTCCTGACCGACGCGACCGCCGACATGGCCTTCGCTCTCTTGATTTCGGCGGCCAGGCGAATCGTGGAATCACAGGACTACGTCCGCGCGGCGAAGTGGAAGACGTGGGAGCCGCTGGGGCACATCGGCGTCGACCTGATCGGGCGCACGATCGGCATTGTCGGGATGGGACGCATCGGGATGGCGATGGCCAAGCGGTGCCATGGAGGCTGGGGCATGAACGTGCTCTATCATGACATGAATCAGAACAAGGATGCCGAGGCCCAGTTTGCCGCTCGCCAGGTCGACTTCGAGACCCTGCTGGCCGAATCGGATTTCGTGTCCGTCCACACGGATCTCAACGAGACCACCAAGGGCCTCTTCAACGCCGATGCCTTCGGAAAAATGAAGTCCACCGCCGTGTTTATCAACAGCGCCCGGGGCCCAATTCATCATCAGCCGGACCTCTACACGGCCCTTTCTTCCGGCCAGATCTTTGCCGCCGGCCTGGACGTCACCGACCCGGAACCGATCTCGATGGACGATCCTCTCTTATCGCTTCCCAACTGCGTGATCGCCCCGCACGTGGCCAGCGCGACCATTTCCAGCCGCAACGGAATGGCAGAGATTGCCGCTGACAATCTGCTGGCCGGGCTGAGCGGGAAGCCACTGCGGTGTGCGGTGGCCTGAGAACTCCGGCGGCGGGCGGATTCTATCTGATGCCGGCGAGCAGGCCGGCGCGGTGCGGCGGAGAGGTTGCCGGTCGCCGCGCTCGACCAGCGTTCGCCGCCGGGTAGCGGGTGGCCACCGACTTCCCGCACGTCCGATCCCTGCTACGATGGTGGGTGAAGATACCGACTCCCTGCCAAACCAGATTGAGGCTGACCGTGGAGCACGCTTGTTTCCCGAATAACGGCGGGCGGAAAGGGCATTTGCCGGGCCAGACCGGGGCACGACCGATCTGCTCGCGATCGCGTCAACGGATCGTTCCCTCCGCGGCGGCAGGCTGCGCGTGGAAGATCCATGCACGAGCGATTGGCGGGTCACACCGTGACATCGTGCTGCATCGTGGCGACGCGCCACGCAGCGACATGCCGCGGGGGGATCGCTCTCCGGCTGTCCACGTCTCCATCTGGCTTGCTGTGGTCGTCCCGTTGTTGGTCGCTCCGTCTGCAGTGGCGAATGATTCCTCGAACCGCGGGTTTCCCGGTTCACAGGTTGCGCCGTTCAAATTGCAGGCCGTCAAGCCGCAGCCCGTCACGTCGCGCGATTCGGGAGCGGCGGCCGACCGGTCTCCGGACGCCGCCGCCGACCGTGCCTCGGAGGCCGTGGAATTTCGCCAGACGCCGTCCGACCTGTTCACCGTGGTGTGCTTCCTGGGTGTGGAATGCCCACTGGCCCGCTTGTATGCGGCCCGGCTGAACGACCTGGCCGACGCGTTCGCGGCGGACGGTGTTCGGTTTATCGGTGTCGACAGCAATCGGCAGGATTCGCTGGCGGATATCCAGGCGTACGTTCGCGACCACCAGTTGGCGTTTCCGGTCGGCAAGGACTATCAGAACAAGGTCGCGGACGATTTTGGTGCGCAGCGGACTCCCGAGGTATTCGTTGTCGACGTGGCGCGAACGGTTCGCTACCGGGGTCGGATTGACGACCAGTATGAACCAGGAATCGCCCGCCCAACGGCCAACCGCCAAGACCTCCGCGACGCGCTCGAGCAACTGGTCAACGGCCGGCCGGTGCAAGTGCCTCAGACCGACCCGCCCGGTTGCCTGATCGGACGCGTCAAGAAGGTTGCTCAGCGACCGTCCGCCGGCACGACCTCGAGCGTGACGTTTGCGAAGCAGGTCTCGCGCGTGTTGAACACGCACTGTGTCGAGTGCCATCGGGCGGGTGAGATCGGGCCGTTTGCCCTCACGGATTACGACGAAGTGGCGGGTTGGGCCGATACGATCCTGGAGACGGTCAATGACGGTCGCATGCCGCCCTGGCATGCCCGCGGTGGTCAGGACACGTTTGTCAACGCGCGCCACATGCCCGCAGAGGACAAACAGATCCTCCGCGATTGGGTCGCTGCCGGTGTGCCGTTCGGCGATCCCGAAGACTTGCCCGAACTTCCTCAGACGGTCGCGGGTTGGCAGTTGCCGCGGGCTCCCGATCTGGTGCTCGAAATGCGAGACAAGCCGTTCGTCGTCCCTCCCACGGGAACGGTCGAGTACCAGTACTTCGTCGTGGATCCCGGCTTCGTGGAGGACCAATGGATCACCGGGGCCCAGATCGTTCCCGGTTCCCGGTCGGTGGTCCACCATGCCATCTGTTTCGTGCGTCCTCCGGACGGGTCCCAATTCCGCGGTATCGGCTGGATCACGGCCTATGTGCCCGGACAACGTTCCCTGCCTTTGCCAAGCGGTGCCGCCCGCCGCGTTCCGGCCGGCTCGAAGCTGGTCTTCCAGATGCACTACACGCCGAACGGCCGCGAGCAGCAAGATCTGACGAAGGTGGGTATCTTGCTCGGCAAGGACGAGGAGATCACCCACGAGGTTTACACGGTGGTCGCCATCGACCAGGAGTTCGAGATCCCACCCCACGCGTCGGATCATGAAGTGACGGCAACCGTCGATTCCTTGCCGGCATCCGGGCAGTTGTTCGCCATCGTCCCGCACATGCATGTCCGCGGCAAGTCGATCAAGGTTGCCGCTCGGAACAAAGGGCGCGACCGCCTCCTGCTGGATGTGCCCCGCTATGATTTCAATTGGCAGCACAGTTACTATCTGGCCGAGCCGGTGCCCTTGTCGACGCTTGAGCAAATCAAGATGACGGCCACGTTTGACAATTCGGAAAACAACCCCGCCAACCCGGATCCGACGCAGCACGTCACCTGGGGCGACCAGACCTGGCAGGAGATGGCGATCGCCTTCCTGGCCGTTTCCGAGCCGCGCGATGCGGCGCACGGCCGATCGCGGCAACGGAACCATGACAAGACGCCGCCCCAGGACGCGGCCGTGGAAGCTTTCCTGGCCGAATTCCTCGAACGATTCGATCTCGATCAAGACGGAAACGTGGATCGTGATGAGCCCCCACGGTCGTTTCAACGCTTTGGCTTCCGGCAATTCGACCGCGATCGCGACGGGCGGCTGACCCCCGACGAGATTCGTGCCGCGGCTCGCAAGCAACTCTAGCGAGGCGTCGCGATCTCGAATCAGGGTGCACGATAAGGCATATCCAGAACGATGTTTGTCCCCAAACGAACGAAGTGCGGGAAACGCCCGTTCCGACAATGTTGGGCTCACCTGGATCAAGCGTCAGCCGTTGGGGGATCGCAGCTGATGAGGATGATTCAACCGCAATTGGGTGTTCTTACCGGTTTCGTTGATCGCCACACCAACCGGACGCGAACGCGGGCCGGCTGAGCTGCGAGGCGATTTGGGTAAGGGCACCGCAGATGACTGCCACACAGCGACATGCACGGAAAAGTCTCTCGTTCATAGCGTGTCCTGGCGAACCCTTCATCGTCGACATCACATCACGATCCGACGTTCGATCCACCGCAACTGCTTAACTCGACATGTCGCGCCTCTTTGATCGATCGACGGGTTGGATTGTTGACCGGCCGCTGGCGGCCTGGTTGCTGCTAACCGTTCTGAGTGGCTTTGCCTTCATCGGTTACTATGACGCCGGGTTGATCACGGATCTCTTCACGGCCCCCGAGGAGGTAGAAGCGTCCGGCGGTGGCGGTCGGGCGAGCACGGGCCAGCCACCGCCCAACGTCAACCCGATCAGTCTGGCCGGCGCGGACGCGATTGTCGTGGTCGAGTCGGACGCGTTCTTTACGCCGGATGGAGCGGAGATGCTGCGGCATGTCGTGAGGACGCTGAGGGCCCAGGACTATGTCGATGACATTCTCTGGATGGACGAAGCGCCGCCGTTAAACATTTTCGGGTTGCAGGAACCCTTGTTCCCCCGCTCGACCGCTTCGCCGGCCCGCTTTGCAGACGCTCGTGAAGCCGCCGTTTCCCATCCGTTGGTCGGCGGCCAGTTGCTTTCCCAGGATGGTCGCACACTGCTCTTGCTGATTCGCTTCAACTGGTTGTTTGTCACCAGTGATGAGGACTGCACATCCGGGTTGCAGCAGATCGCGGCGGATGCGGCCAGACAGTTTCCAACGGTCCCCGCCACCTTCCGTGTCACCGGCCGCGTTCCCCTGTTCGTGACCGCAATGCGATCCCACGAAGTGAACCGGTTTCGGTATCAACTGATCGGTTACGGCATGATCGCCCTGATGTCCGTGATTCTCTTTCGAGGCGTGACGGCGGTGGTGATTGTCAGTCTCGCCCCGTCCCTGGGCGTCTTTTGGACGCTGGGAATCCTCAGGTACTTTGGGCTGGAGGACAACCCCTTCAACGACGTCGTGCTTCCCATCTTGATCAGCCTGGTGGGGCTGACCGACGGCGTGCACTTGATGGTCCAGATCCGCAGAAATCGCGTGACGGGGCTGTCCGCAGTCGACGCCGCACGGCTGGGGATCCGCGAGGTCGGCCTGGCATGTGGGTTGACGTCACTCACGACAGCCATCGGATTCGGATCGCTGGCGCTGGCCCATCATGAGATCGTGCGCGAGTTTGGCTGGTGTTGCGTGCTGGGCGTTGTCCTGACCTTTATTGCCGTCGTCACGACGATCCCGCTCGCCTGTTCCAGTTGGCTTGGCACGTGGGTACATGTCGGGCACGACAAGGGGTTGATCGACCGCCATTTAAGTCGCATCGGCGGGCTGGTCGAGTTCGTTCTGCAACGGCCGACGGCGTTCAGTGTGGCAGGGATCGGCCTGACGCTCGTCTTTTTTCTCACCTCACTGACACTGCAGCCCGATGAGCGCAATTCGAACGCGTTGCCTTCGCGAAGCGAAGCCGCAATCGCCCTCCAGCAGATTGACGAGGCGATGGGGGGCCTCGAGTTCGGGTACGTCGACATCCATTGGCCCGACCGTGTCGCGTCTGACGCGCCGGAAGTCCTCAACGTGATTCGGGCGATTGACGAGCTGCTTCGTGACGAACCGTTGCTGGGGCATCCGCTTTCAATTCGCAATTTCCTCGACGCGCTCCCCGGCGACGGGGCGTCCGCCGACCGGATGTCGATGCTGGACTTGCTGCCGCCGCCTCTCAAGCGAGCCTACTACACGCCGGAGACGAGGTTGGCCAAGATCAGCTTTCGTGTGCAGGATCTGGGAATTGCCCGATACGGCCCGGTTTTCGAAAAGCTGGAAGCCGACCTTGCCGAGCTGCAACGGGGCAACCCCGGATTCGAGCTGTCGCTGTCCGGGTCCGCCGTCAGCCGCTGGCGGAATCTTTACCAGATCGTCGTCGACCTGGCGACCAGCCTGGGAACCGCCACGATCATCATCTTTGCCGTCTTGGCTTGTGTCTATCGCTCGCTGCGGATCGGACTGATCTCGATCATTCCCAATATGTTTCCGCTGGTCATTACGGGAACCTACCTGGTGGTGACCGGGCAGTCGCTGGAGCTGGTCAGCGTTTGCGCGTTTACCGTGTGTCTGGGGATCGCGGTGGACGACACGATTCACTTCCTCACGCGATTCGAGGAGGAACGCAAGAAGACGGGCGACTTGCATCAGGCGATTCGCCGCGCCTTTACCGGGGTGGGGACCGCCTTGATCATGACCACGGTGATTCTGGTTGCCGGTTTTGCGACGGTCTTCTTCAGCGACTCGCGGGACCACCGGATCTTCGCCCGCATGGGGACCCTGACCATCGGGACGGCGTTGCTGGGGGACCTGATCTTTCTGCCCGCCCTGTTGGCACGCTTCGTCAAGCGTAAAGGCTGACGGAGGAAGGCGACCTCCGCGCGTCGCCCATCACCGCCAGAAGTTCATCTGCACCATGGCTTCGAAGTCGAACTGGTCGTCGTCGCCGCCCGCGATCGGGATCACCATGCCCGGTCGAACGGAAACCGCTTCATTGACCAGGATGTTGACGCCGCAGGTCAGATTCAGAATGTCAAAGCGATTGATGTCGCTAGTGATCTCGAATAAACCGATATCCGAGACAAGATCCGCATCTTGCAGCGTGGTCGCGTAGTGAAGTTCAGCCGTGGCGGCGACGGCGCAAGAACCAAGGCCAGGTTCTCTCAACCAGTATCCGACGCCAACATCCACGAACAACAGGGTCTGGTCCTGTAGTGTGCCAATGGGTTGAAGGTCGAAGCCAAACGGGTCAGCAGCTACCGGCGTCCCGCCGGCATCGACATCAATCTGAACAAAGCCCTGCCAGTACCATCCCGAGTCATACGAGTGGATGGCAGCCAGGTAGGGCAAAATATGGACGCTCTCATTTTCCAGGACGACGACGGGTTGTCCGTCGTTATCCAGGATCCGCGTGTCGCCGCTGGTCGGAAAGGACAATCCGAAACCTCCGGTGATCAGGCAATCTTCGCCTTCGACGAGGATTGTTTTCAGCGACACGTTCAGGTCGCCGAACCGCGTGTCCGTGGCACGCATGCCGTTACTGAATTGATTGGCGTCCAAGGTCGAGGCGAAGGGGATCCCAAACTCGATGGAACTGCTCTCCTCCCAGAACGTGTGCTCATAGCCAACTTCGTAGCGATTGACATCACCCACGCCACCCCGAACGTCGTTGTAAAAGTTGTAGTTGAAGAAGATGCGATCGCGCGGGATCGGGCTGTTGTTCTCGGAGATCTTGGTCCGTCCGATGGCGGCCCCACCTGCGGGAACGTCCAGGAGTAGCGGCGATTGGTCGATGCGGGGAAGCAAGCCCTGTAAGCTGCCGACGGCGAAGAAGTCGCCGAACATGCTCGGCAGCCGGTAGGTGCTCCGCCGCCGACGGGCAGTCGCCAGTGCCAGGGCGGAAGGGGCCGGGCGGGCCGGCGCGGCAGCCGCTTCCGGTTGGAAGTCCGCCAGCGAGAATTCCGTGTCGTCCATTTCTACCGCGAGGCTGCGGGGCAGTTCTTCCCCGTATGACGGCCCTGGTTCGCTCGCCGGGCGGTCGACCGTCCGCACGTCGTGCGCCTCGTGGATAACGGGATCGGCGGCAACCGAGATGCCCGACAGAGACGATGCCAGGCAGGCGGCCGCCGTTGCCAATCGAAAGAAGTGGTGCGAGGCAGTCATGCGTTTCACGCGGCGAGCAAGGTGAGGCGGGATGGCTGGTGCGGGTCCAGACCTTCATACGCCTCGTATCGGCTGGTTCAATTATGACCGGTGAGCGTTAGCCGCCAAAAAACACCAGCCTGCCGGGATTGGCGCCGCTTGCGCTGCAACAAACGGACGACTCAGCCTCACAAACCGTACGACTGGTGCGATCGCCAGAAATGGATAGCAAGCGAATGCGCATCGACTTGATGCCGAAGGCGTCGGCACCGCACTGCGTCATGCACAGCATGAACTACGGAAAGCAAGAGCGAAAATCCAGCACCGCTCGGCGCGGTTCTTCGTCCCTTCCGCGACGCCGTTACTGCTCGGCGCGGGTCTTCACCCCTTCCGCGACGCCGTTACCGCTCGGCGCGGTTCTCCGATTCCGCCGCGACGCCCTAGCCGCTCGGCGCGGGTCTCCGACCCCGCCGAAACCGCCGACCGAAGGTCTCCAATCCCCCCACCTGCAAGCCACACTTCTCAAATAACATCGGTACCTCAGCGGTACCAGCGGACAGCAAGCTGAACACCACACGTCGCTCAGCCGTCAGCGGCAAGCAACCGCGCCAGGTCGTCTGCCAGGATGTCCACGAGCTCCTCCAGTCCGTCCAACCGGAGATCGCCGGGATGAGCCTGATCTGGTTGGCGGGGCCTTCCCGCGGCGTCCGGCCTGGAGAAATCGTTGACCGCCTTGCTGACCGGGAGAGGCGCTGCCGGATTGCTGTCTTGTGGCGCCACCGGAGCAGCCGTAGCGGGGACGGTCGTAAGGACGACCTGGGCAGGAATATCGGACCGGCCGCCGCGAGGAATCCACGTCTTCATGCTCCCTTCGCCTTCGCCGGGCTGCGGCGGGTTGGCGTTGAGGAAGTTGATCACGTTCAGAGCGTCCGCCGGTGAAACAATGCCATCGCCGTTGACATCATAGGACGGTTTGGTGGGATCGAACGGCAGCGGCAGGAGACCTGTTCCCGGCTGGCTTACCCGCGGTGTATTGATTTCGTTGATGACCATCAAGATGTCGCCGGGGGCCACCGTTCCGTCACGGTTGACGTCTCGGTACGACTCGCGATGCTGCCAGGGGGCCGGATTGTCGGCGATGGTGAGCGTGAACAACTGTGAGGCAGAACGGGCCGGATTCCCATCGTCGGTAACGGCCACCCTAATGGAGTGCGCACCCACCGCTGCGTTGTCGGCGGCACCCGCAAACTGACGCGTGCCGCCGTCGAACGTGAGCCAGTCAGGCAACGGCTGATCCGATTCCAGGCGAGCGGACCAGGTCAATGTCTGCCCCGAATCCTCGTCCGCAAATGCGGCCGCGGGCAAAGTAAACCCGAACAGCACGTTGGCGTCGACCGACATCGGCGGCAGCATCGCCCCGGCCGTCGGAGGATCGTTCAGATCCCGTACGTCGATGGAGAAGGTTCGCGATATCTCCAGGTCGCCTTGGTCGCGAGCTGTAACGGTCAGATTGATCTGTGGCTCTTCCTCATAGTTCAGGCTCTGTCCGGCCTGGAGTAGCAGGTCATTGCCGAGGAACCGGAACCGCCCATCATTCACGGATAGCAGGTGGACATCATTCTGGTCGGGGTCGGTCACGATCAGCGTGCCGATTGCCGCGCCCGGCAGATTCTCATCGACCGCCGAACTGGTCAACATCAGGTCGCTTGGCGGTTGATTGGCGGCAGATATCGTGACAAGCCCATCGACGGAGTCCGTCGCCAGGTTGGTCGGCGCCGGGATCAACTCCAGTTTCTGGAATTCGTTGTCACTCAGTTCGGTACGCAAGGTCGTGCCGGATGCCACGACCGTCGCCCGCAGGTTGAGTACTGAGGGGCCCAGTGCTGCGCCCGCTCTGGCCGTAAAGTCCAGTTCCACCAGATCTCCCAGCAGGCCAAACGGTAGCAGTTCCGTGCCGGCAGCCGAGGCACCCGTGATCGTCAAAATACCAGGCGACGGCTCTTGCAATTGCGTGAGGAAGTTCGCATTGGTGATCAGGCCGCCAGGTGCGATGCTCCGAGTTGCGACTTCGAACTTCTCCGGATCGTACTCGAGGCCGATCTTGAATCCAGAGAGCGTGATGCCGGCAGGTTCCGTCACTTCAAGTTTGATGGGAATGGTCTGACTTTCCCCCGGCTTGATCGTCACATCGGTGGGGAGAAACAGCCGGGGATCGGCACCCGGCTCGGCCGGAGATACGTCGAGGGGAGGCGGAGGCGGAAGTTCTGGTACCTCGGTCAGGCCGATCGCTCGCAGCATGCGAATCGCGTCGGGAATGTCGACGGCACCATCGGCATCAATGTCTCCGACTAACACCGGGTTCGCTGTAGGAAATGCCGAGAATCCCGAATTGGCCAGGCCAATCAGCCGCAGTGAAAGAATCACATCCGGGATATCGTAGTCGCCACTGCCGTCGACATCTCCGGAGTAGGCCACCACGTGAATCGCGTCGCGTTCCATGGCTGGAAGACGTTCGCCGACGTTTTCCGCGTCGAAGACGTTCAGTTGCTGAATGTCGAGCCGATGCTTGGAGCCGTATTCGGCAGTGCTGGGAACGGTCGAGTTGAACCAGCCCAGCGTCAGCGGCCCGACTTCCGTCGCCAGGGTCGACGGGCCGGCCACGACGAGCCGGACAAGGCCGGGGCGGACCAAGGTGCGGGTTACAAAGACGTCGCTCGGCAAGTCAGGGTGGCGCGTGAAACCGGTGATGTCCAGCGAGCCGGGATCAAACTCGAGGTCAAACCGCAGGCCGCCAACTCCGACCCCGCTGCTCAACGTCACGGGGATTCCCATGGTGGATGAAGCGGGCAGGTTCACGTCTTGGCCGGGCCCGCGAGCAAAGTCGCTCAGACCAACCGTGATCGCTCCCGCCGGCGGATCCTCGACCTGGAAGACATACGTGTAGTCGCCGCCTGCCTGCCCGTCTTGATTGCCGTCCAACAGGTTGCCGTCCGTATCGCGAAAAGCATCGCTGTGGCTTCTCAGAGTAAGCGTGTATTCGCCGGCACCCAATAGGCCGCTGGTTGCCACAAATGTCACTTGTTGGTGATCGTCACCCAAGAGCAAAGTGCCGGACACACTCGTTCCCTGATCATCTTCCAGACGTAAGTCGGGTGCGCCGAATTGACTTCCCTGGTCGTAAAGGTTGAGAACCGTGGCATCCAACGGACGGCTGAAAGCGATGTCGAAGCCCGTTGTCGTCGGTTCGATGTCGGTGACGACAAGTGTCGATGGTGCCGCCGTCCCGGTGCCGAGGATGGCAAATTCATAGGGATTTTCGTCGCTGTCGTTGTTGGCAAACTGGACGAAGGCGGTTCGGACTCCGGCAGCGCTGGGATCAAAGGCGACGCTGAACGACGTCGACTGGCCCGGTGCGACCGACGCGGCGGGCAACTGAGTGACCGTGAAATCGCTACTGTGGAGTCCGACGATCTCGACGCGGGGGTTGCCGCCGAGCGTCAGCGTTGCGTCACCCGTGTTGGCGATCGTGAAGGTCCGGGTCACGGCGCCGCTGACGACCGCCTGGGTTCCGAAGTCCGTGTGGTCGATTGTACTGGGCGTGTCATCACCGTCGGCAATCGACCGTCCATTGCCGCGGGCGTCGACCTCGGGTGCCACGGCGCCGGTGCCGAGGACGGCAAACTCATACGGATTTTCGTCGCTGTCGTTGTTGGCAAACTGGACGAATGCGGTTCGGACGCCGGCAGCGCTGGGATCAAAGGCGACGCTGAACGACGTCGACTGGCCCGGTGCGACCGACGCGGCGGGCAACTGAGTGACCGTGAAATCGCTACTGTGGAGTCCGACGATCTCGACGCGGGGGTTGC
>JAUIGN010000088.1 GCA_030430075.1 bacterium | reverse complement strand
AATTTAATAAAGCCTACGATGCCGATGGTTCGCCGCTCTACGCTGCCAACAGCCCCGAAGCCAAGCTCATCTTCCTGACGGCCGACAAAGCGACACTGTCCGTCGGAAGAAAGACGGACGCGAAGAACGGAGCCACCAATTACGCAGCGACCACGAACGCAGCCGCCAAGGCCACGGCCGCCAGCACGGCCCCGACCAACAAGCCAACGACCAACCAAGCCACGGCCGACGATCCGCCGGTCTGGATCCTGGCCCGGGAGCGTGTGGACGACGTTCGGCAAAGCCTGGCCAGGTCGGTCAATGATCCGGAAGGCCTTTGGCGGAGCACTCTGCCTGCCCGTCGCACCTTCAACCTGTTCAAGTCCGACCAAGGCGTCGGACTGGCCTGGGACGACGGCGACCAGTGGCTATTCCTGCCGGTGGATGGCCAGGTTAATGCATTCGACCTGCACAAGGTATTCACAACCGACGGCGTACCCACCTACACCGCCAGGTCGGGCGACGCCCGGCTGACATTCTCGCAGCGCGACAACGCGGCGCTGGTGATCGCCGCGGCGGCAACCGGCCAGACAGCAGCCACCTGGAACATCGCACGCGACCGTTCCCGTTTGAATCTGGCCAGGTATCCGTTCGATCCGGAAGGCGTCTGGGTCGATGCCGAGGACGACAAGCACAAGTTCACGCTGTTGAATCTGGATGATGGCGTCTCCGTCATCTTCCAAGACGGCAGCGAGTTTGAATTCGTTCCGGACGGCCAAACCCCGCGACTCTACCACTTTGCCAAGTCGTTCGACGCCGAGGGATCTCCCCTGTCCGCCGCCTCGAAATTTAGTCAAAAATCGACCTTGGCCTTTCAGGACACGAACAACGGACCGCCGACGGCGACACTGATCGTGGGCAGCATAAAACGGACACTGTCGCGCGACAAATCATCGGGTCCCTCCAAGCCTCGCCTCGCACGGAAGATTGATCCGGAGGGAACTTGGACAAGCCATGCAGATGGCTATCGCGAACCGTTTACGATTTACAGCACCGAAGGCGGGATCGCATTGGCGCTGACCGATGGCCGCGAGCTGAGTTTCGTTGGCAAGCAGAACAACCCCAATCGTTACGACTTCTCCAAGACATTCAACAGCGAAGGCCTCCCGATTTTCACCGCCGCGTCCGCTGACACCTATATTGAGTTTTCCGGCCGCACGGCCACGCTGCATCGTGGCGCCACGCGGATCCCACTCGTGCGCGAAAACTCCGACAGCTTCCCCAGGGTACTCGTGCCGTTGCATGACCCCACCTGGGACGAATGGGTCAACACCGAACAAGACAACGACGTCTGGAAAAAATGGACAGCTAAGGATCTCGCAGGAACGGGGATTGCAGAGGGCTTCAGTGGCACACTACTTGGCTCGCAAAAGCCCAGCTATCGCGGCTATCATTTCAAGAAAATGGATCTGACCGACCTGGCAAAACCTGGCGTCAATGCGTTGTCAACGATTTTCAAGGTTCCCGGCGGCGAGTCCAAGGAATGGAGCCTGTACGGGACCGAATATCGAATTCCCTGGACATTCCACCTGGTTCACGAAGTGGTGGGTCGATCCGATACGACGACGTCGATCTCATTCACCGAAGAAGAGAGGCAGTCGTCGCTCGAGGGCAGTGCTCAAGTTGCCGGCATTAAAGGAAACTACTCGCAAACCAAATCACGAACAATGTCCAAAAACGAGGTTTCTGTGAGGGAATCGAAGTGGGCCTCGGAGTACTGGCTGGTGCTTCACAAGCAATACGCGCAGCTCAGTGACACGTTTCGCCAGAATGCGGCAAGACTGACCGAAGCAGGGACCACGAGCGCCGATTTCGAAGCATTCTTTGAAACGTTCGGAACGCACTATTCGCTCAGCACGCTCTATGGAGGCCGCGCCAATAACGAGTCCCTCGAGGAATCCAAGTCGGTGACGGAGGCACTAACGACGCAGATCAGTGGGGGTCACGAGATCAATTTCAGGGACATCAAAACCAACCTAGAGTTCAAAATGGGGAATAGGGAGGCCTCGACGTTTCGCGATTCAGAAAGCAAGGCAACGTACACCTTCTCGGGCGGTGGCGGGAGCAGTTTTGCACAGTGGGACATCGGTGAGAATAAGAAACTTGTGCCGATCAAAGTCGACTTGAAGCCGATCTACGAACTCATGATTCCCAAACTGTTCGATCACGAGCCATCATCCACGGGAGGAACAAGAATAGCCGCCCTGCGGCAGAAGATGGAAACGGAATGGCGCACGTACTGCGAAATACCAGCTGCATCAGAGCCAGCCGGGCCAGCCAGGCAAAGAGCCCTTTCGTGCGGCATCAAGATCAGCTTGATCGAAGACAAATCCGTAAAACCAAAAGGTTTTTCACCGCTTCCCGAAAAAACGCTCGACTTCCTAAAGGGCTTTGTCTTGCTTCAGCCAAAGAAGCGGACGATCCGCACGAAAAATATCAACGCGAAAGACGTTGGCCGCGAGAAACTATTGTGGAATTCAAGCAATGATAAAGAGCTCATTCGCAGCCTGGGGATCGGTGACAGCGTGCCTCTAGATCCAGCAGCAGCTACGATTATCATCAACCCCGATGAGAGCGCAGAAGACTTTGTGTTTCGATTGCGCTGCCATTTGAATTGGGGTGTTGAGGGTGACAGTCGCAATATCGGCTTACTACCGATTGACGATAGCAGGAAAGGCTACGTTGAGACCTTCAGTCTCTTTTGTGATCAAAAGACAGGCACTCGCGATATTGAAGTTTCGCAAACGAGATTAGGGCTTGGAGAAGTACGTCATCCGCTCAAATTTAGGGTCGCCTGGAAAATCGAGGAGATTCCGTTGTATCTTATTTCGGACGACTTACCCGACTTCCCGTATAACTTTGAGAGTCAATCTGGCACCAACGGGTCGTCCAATTAAGCCCATCGATCCGCGCGGTTCGCCCAACCGGATGGTCTCCACACAAACCTGACTGAGGATCACATGATCGCACGCCCGGTCTCTCAAGTGGCAAATCTGTTGGCCGCTTGTATTCGCAGCTTAATCCTGCCTGGCATCCTCTGCTGGTTCCTTGCCGCCACATCGACCAGCTTCGCGGCGGGGCCGCCACGGCCAACACGTCCGCGCGCCAACTCGCTACCTGCTCGTCCGCGGTCCAGCTCGCTGCCGGCTCGCCCGCGCGCCAACTCGCTACCTGCTCGTCCGCGGTCCAGCTCGCTGCCGGCTCGTCCGCGCGCCAACTCGCTATCGGCTCGCTCGCTGTCCGGCTCGCTGTCGGGTCGCCCGCGCCCTACGGCAACTACACCGCGACAACGCTCGCAAGGCAATCCGGATCAGCGGGGGAACTTCGGGTCTGCGGCGGCCGATCCAGCAAGGCTCCAGCGAACAGGACGCCAAGGGAACGACTCTGGCGTCAAAGCGACTCAGTCACGAACACAAAAGTTTACGTTTGCAACATTGCCCACACGCCCCTTCCGGCGTCCACCCTTACCCCCACAGGCCGTCGTATCGGCCGTTCCATTATCACGTCTCCAGTCGGGCACTGGAAGAACTCTCTCTGAAGGACGGCTAAGGCCGTCTCGCCAATCACAGTTTCCTCGAGCTGGATCACAGTTGCGGCAGTCTACCTCTGCGTCAAATCAAGGCACGAGTTTCGCCCGTCGCGTGCGCGGGTTGTTTTCCGGCAAATAACCACACTTGGGGACACAATCGTCGAGATAATGGGCAATGACGTCGTCGACATGGGCCATCGAGCACCGAGAATCCGGCAGACACGTAGGCCAGGACTTGTCCTGACACGTTATCTCGGGGTTCGCGGCTCCAGGCTAAATCCTGTCTCCACGACGTGGCAAGAATGCGTAACTACACATCGCCCCCGATCTAACAACGCACAGTGCCAAATTTCGCCATCGATCGACGCGCAGCCGACAAACATGAGACATCGTCGTTCCTTCCCTATCTCCAAGGCTCCCAATCATGAGACCCCAAGCTGATTCCAGCCGCCAGACCGCGACCGTTTCCTGGCGTATGATGCTGCTAGTTGTCGTCGTTGCGTCGATGACGGTGCCAGAGGATTTGTGCGCAGCAAAGGGCGGCAGTCGCGGCAGCCGGCGCGGGACCTCATCACGCTCGTCATCACGCTCAGCGACACGCACTTCGTCACCACAGAACAGCCGCCGGGGCAGCCTGCGTGGGAGTTCGGCGCTCCCATCGTCGGCGCCGTCTCGACGTGCCGGAGTCGCGTCGTCCAGCTTGCCCGCACGGCGTTCGCCAAGGGCTGGTTCGATTCGCTCCGCCTCCAACCTGAGGAGGAGTGCTAGTCTTGACCGCGGAAGCCGGGCTTCTGCGCCCTCCGGCGGTGGGAGATCGGGAACGTTGACGAGTAGTTCCGATAGTCTTCGGTCCAGCGCGGCTCCGCAGGGTCCCCGTTCCGCACCGCCAGGTCGATTCAGTCGGGCTGTTAGTGCAGTTCGTTCGGCCGCTACCAGCCTGCGCCAACGTTTCGGCCAATCTTCGACGACCGATTTCGGGGCAGGGGCGCCGCGCGATCCCCGGGGCAATTTAGCTGCGGGTTCTGCCGCGCGATTAAATTCTCCCCCGAGGTTCGACCCGGCAAGCCCCAGGGTCGCAGCGTTCTTTGCTCGCAACAATGGATTTCGCCTACCGAGTCAACAAAGTCAACGATCAGAGAGAAGTTTTCGCTCGCGAAGCGATAGCGGATCGGCCAATTTTTTTGTTATCCGCAGTTCAGCCTCAAGTCAGCCATCGGCCCGCTTGTCCGGTTCCAGCCTTCGGAGTTCTTCGTCTTCTCAAAGTTTGACAGGGTCAAGGGTCACCAATGTTTCTAGCAGTGGATTCAGTGGACGGTTGTCCCTATCGAGTCAAGCACCGCTGGGTAATTCCGGTTCCGGCCTTCGGGATTCCGCGTCTTTTCGCAGTCCAAACTCAAGTCAGCCATCGGCCCGCTTGTTCGGTTCCAGCGCGTCAAGCGCTTCCATTTTTTCTTCTAGCAGTGGGTTCAGTGAGTTCCGATCGGGTCAAGCATCGCTGCGTACTTCCGGTTCCGGCCTTCGGGGTTCCGCGTCTCTCCGCAGTTCAAACTGAAATACGAATGAGTAATGACAAACGAGCAATGACATGAGAACTAGCCTGACGGGCTCGACGTGTTTCCTTTTCACCTCCGTGGTGTTCTTGATTTTCGCATCGATGACATGGGTTGGCGCTCAAGACCGCCGTGCGGCGATCAACGCCATTGATGCGGCGATCACCGATGTCGACGCCGCGATCAAAGCAATGGGCCATGACGCGCGTGAGCGGCATCGGCTCGATCCCGATGGACGATCCACTGCCGCACTGCTGGCCCAATTCGATGCCGATCGCAATGGGCGCTTGGACGCGGGCGAAGTGGCTCGCGTGATCGCAGTCACCAAGTTGCTCGTCGTGCAACCAGATGCTCATTCACAGCCTCGCTAACCCGTAGACATGGTCGCTCCTATGAGACCGGATGATCGCACGGGTTGGCAAACGCCCCTCCTATCACTCATTCTGCTCCTCCTGCTCCTTGTGCTACTGACGTGTAGCCTCCGAGGGTGTGGAGGAAATGACACGCTGGCCCTCAACCTGCCGCAAGCGGGCGGCCCGCCGGAGGGTACCGGCGACGACGCTCCGCCCGGCACCGGCGAGAAACCGCCTTCACGAGATGATCCACCTTCTGATGACCCACCTTCTGATGACCCGCGTCCGGGACTGCCGAGAACACCGCGCCGACCGAACCCCTGCATGCGTTGCACGGTCGTCTGCAGGTGCCGCGGTGCTTGTGGCTGCGTTGGTGTCTCAACCGGCAGCAACCCGCCGACGGTCTGCCGCACCGCGCCGGACGACAATCGCGAACTTCAACTCCGAGCCTATCTGACGGTGCTTGAAACCGCCGTCCGCGACACCAAATGTGATGCGGACCTGTACGCCGTGCTGCACCGCGGCCAAAGCGATCTCGAAGCGGCGGCGCCAAAGTGCGAGACATCTTCGCGGAAGAGGGAATAGCAAGGCCAATGGCCGATCGTTGCACGTCGGCGAGCTGGCTGCGATGCCCTTGGCGAACTGCGGCAAGCCAGCAACCACCGGCAGAACCGGTGGCTTGAGGAAGGACCCTTCTGCGCGCTGTTGTCGGCAAGGTGACCGTACCCTCTAACAATAAATGGCTTGGAACGAAAGTCACCAAGCGGGTGAAAAGCGCGTGTTAATTCGTCGGCAGAAAATAGAATTGCACGCCGCTGACGCGATGCGTCAATATCGTCCGGAGCGTTCCAGCCTCGAGTTCCAGATCGAATGCATCGGTCAGATCCGCGAATCCTTGCTGGTTGGGCGAAAATTCGATCGTGGACCCGTTTGACGAAGTCGTTTCGAGCCTCTTGGCGGTGCGATTCCACCACAGACCGCGTGGCGGGATCGTCGTCGGATCGATCAATCGCGAGATACCTTGCGGGCTGTCAACTGTTGTCACTCCTGTGATCAGGTTGCGGCGGACGGTGATTTCCGGATGCCGCGTGGTATCAAGCGGCTGGCGTCGACCTTGCGGATCAAGGATCACAAAGTCCGCGCGGCCGTGGTCCCAGAAGATGATTGGGCCCTCCAGCGGCGCGGCCACGGGCTCGGGCGCCCAGGGGCCCAACGAGCCCGTGGCCGCGGGCCGTGGCGGTGGTAGAGATTCTCCCAGGGACGTACCCGGAAGGACATGTTCACATGAGGTCCCGCACGCTGGTTGAATTGGATGGACGCTAACATTGTTCATCGCCCGGATGGTGGCATTCTCCACACCCTGGGCGACGCCGTGCTGAAACACCTCGATGAATCCCGCGACCCACGAGCGATGTTGCTCTGGCGGGCGCCGGTCAGGTGGCGGATGCGATGACCACGCGGGCGGGGAAGGCGGCTGGCAGGTCGCTGGCACAACGGGAGGTGGCACTACAGCAGGCGGTGGCGCAACAGGCGGTGGCTCGATGGGAGGCGGGGCAACAGGAGGCGGATCCATGGCAGTCGGTTTCGTCGGGCAAGCGGCCGAGGCTTTGCCGTGACGGCCATGCCGAAATCGGATCGGACCCGCCAACAAATCTTGAGCGACCGGCTCCATCGCCGACCGGGGGAAAGACGATTCTCCCGTTGACGATTCTCCCGTACCTGCGGGCACGGAGCGGCCGCCGTCGGTTCGCGACCGCGGGTCTTGCGGTGCGACGCTACTTGCTTCGAGCGGAACAGCCAGGACGCCGAGCAGGATGATCATGCCGATCCGTTGCATTTTCACTCTACCTTTCCTGGCTCGTGTGGTGTTCGACTCACCTCAGCCGGAATTACACGGCGGACCGATGCAAGACCCGCTGCGAATCCAACCCCTTAAGCATTTGTTCTTTCTCGCAGTTGTCAAGCTTCAGCCATCGAACAGTCGGCTCAAATCGAACGCCCGGTCACATTTTCACGGTCATGCCGTCTGTAGTTAGAGCGGCCATGACTTGAGCGGTCGGTCATGTGCCCGGTCTGCAGGCAACAGGATTGGGGACAACAGGATTCGGACCAGGATTCGGGACAGCCAAAGACGCACTGGCGGCAGCGATTCATGCAGGTCGATTCCAACGAAACCGTAGGGTCAGTTAACCAGGCTCTGAGCGATTATCGAAAAGGAACTTTATGCCATAGCAAGCGACTGGAAGCCTTTCTGCGTGGGTGAAGAAAGTCGCCAGAGCATCTTGTTCTTTGAAAATCTGGTGTTATCGCAAGTTTGTCAGCGACATCTCGGCCGAGACGAGGCCGAATTCGGTTGCGAGACGATCGAATCCGGACGTTGTCGGCGTGCCCGATGTCGTCGGCGCGGACCGGTGACGTGATCCCTTCGTGGTTGACCTTGCTCAACGGCTACGCTACGTCGCGATGGTAGTATCGCAACATGCCACCGAGCCGCTCGCGGCAATCGATCTTACCCGTGATCGGGGCGTTTGGCTGACCCAGTCCAGCAAGGTGGGTGACAATCTGCGAAATTGCCATTTGCTGTTAACCACCGGCACCCCCATTTGGAAGTATCTAAACTTTTGACCTGATGGTTAACAGATTTGGAGTGATTTTTGTAAACCGAACGGTGCCCAGTTCGTAGAAGGTTGCTTTCGTTTTTGGACCAACCGAAAGAGACGCGAACTCGGCAAATAGATCCTTGAAAAGCACTTACCGATTTGCGAAAAGAGAGAATCGTTATGAAGAGGGTTGCGTTCGGGGAGGGGCTCAGCGAGCATCGCCAGGAAGTGCCGATAACCGGTGCCGATGGGCCTCAGGGTCGGCCAGGTGACGATTTCAACAGGCGTGGGGATCTGGTTGGTTTGCTGGACAAACACGGCTGGCAACGCGCCGGGAACCGCCCGGATGGCAACCAGCACTGGACTCGACCGGGCAAGGCCCAGGGGACTTCGGCGACCCTGAAGGACGGGGCGTTCTACGTTTTCTCGTCCAACGCCCACCCCTTCGAACCCGACGAGGCCTATTCCCCCTTCGCCGTCTTCACCATGCTCGAGCATGGCGGCGACTATCAAGCGGCGACCAGGGAACTGGCTCGGCAGGGATACGGACAATCTGATGACGACGTCGATCTCTCGGGTTTGCTAATGACCCCAGAGCCCCCGGTGGTGGCGGACCCCGGTCCCATCCCCGAAGACCTGTTTCAGGTGCCCGGCTTCATCACGCAAGTGATGGACTTCACGCTTTCGGCCGCTCCGTACCCCAATGTCGGGCTGGCGTTCTGTGGAGCCATGGCGCTGTTGTCGTTTTTGACCGGCAGGAAGGTCTGCACAGCCGGCGATCTGCGGACCAACATCTACCTGTTGGCACTGGCCAGCAGCGGCACCGGCAAGGAGTTTCCCAGGAAAGTCAATTCCCACGTCCTCTTCCAGGTTGGGCTGTCGGGCGCGCTGGGGGACAAGTTCGCCAGCGGCGAAGGCATTCAGGACGCGCTGGTTCGCAGCGGCGCGATGTTGTTTCAGAACGACGAGATGGACGGCGTGCTGCGGCAGATCAATCTTGATCATGAGAATCGCCGAGAGTCGATCCCCAACATCCTGCTGACGCTCTATACGTCGGCCAACGACGTCTATCCGATCCGCGTCAAGGCCGGGCAGAAAGAAGCCATTCACATCGACCAGCCGCACCTGACGCTCTTCGGGACGGCCACGCCGCAGTATTTCTATGAATCCCTCTCCCAGAGAATGTTGACCAACGGGTTCTTTGCCCGGCTGAGCATCGTCGACGTCGGGCGGCGCGGCGTCGGGCAGACCCCTGGCTCGGCGCGCAACGTACCGCCGTCGATTCTCGATATCGCTCGGTGGTGGGCCGATTACCAACCGAGTTCGGGCAACCTCCAGCAACACCATCCCGTCCCTCGGGAGGTGGCATTTGATCCTCAGGCGGCAGAGGCAGTCGATCAACTGAGAATCATGACCGAAGCCGAATACGATCGCTCCGAGGAGGCCCAGGACGAGGTCGGCCGCACCGCTTGGAGCCGGACCTGTGAGAACGCCAAGAAATTGGCCCTGATCTACGCCTGCAGCGAGAACCACCAGGAGCCCGTGATCAGCCTTCCGGCGATCGAATGGGCCACCAGTTTCGCTATGCACCAGACGCGCCGGCAGCTCTTTCTGGCGGAAACGTACGTGGCCGAGAACCCCTTCCACGCCGAGTGCCTCAAGGTCGTCCGTAAGCTCAAGGAAGCCGGGGGCCAGATGGGACGCAGCCAACTGCTCAGAGTCATGCGATGCAAGGCACAGGACTTCGATCAGATCATCGGCACGCTGATCCAACAGGGGGACATCAAGACGACAACGATCCCCAGCAAGACTAAACCAGCGCAAGGCTATCGAATCGCATGAAAGTCGCCACCATTAATCCTTCCGCAATCTTTCACACTCGTTTCTCCCTGCGCGCTAGATCAGTGCGCCGCCAAGCTCAAATCGGTGACGAGCCGGATCGAATCCGGGGATGTTTCACAAATTGTTCACGAGGTCCCGTGAAAGATTTCAGAGGCCGTAGAGCCCTTAATAATAGATATATATATATCTTCTCTCTATATCTTTCACGCCTTCACGCCCATGCCCGCGCGCGACGTGCATACGCGCGTACGCGCACGCGAGGGGGGGTGGTGAATTATCTCGGGGCGATTTCTCTCTTAGCCAGCCGGCTGACTACCAACAGGCAAGCTGGGCGGCATGGGTGTCGATGCCAGTTTGGGTTGTTAATGAATGGAGTGTGGACATGAAAATCGAACTTTGGAACCTGGCGGACGTCAAACCCTATCCCAACAACCCGCGGGCGAACGACCAAGCCGTCGAGGCGGTCGCCAATTCCCTGCGCGAGTTCGGATTCCGCCAGCCCATCGTGGTCGACACCGATGGAGTCATCGTCTGCGGCCACACCCGCTGGAAGGCGGCAAAAAAGCTTGGCCTGGCCAAAGTACCGGTTCACGTCGCCAAGGATCTGACCGCGGAGCAGATCCGGGCCTACCGAATCGCCGATAACAAAACGGCCGAACTGGCTGAGTGGAACTTCGATCTGCTGAGCATCGAACTGTCCGAATTACGCGACCTGGTGTGCTGGTCCAGCGATTTTGTGCGCAGTGATTTTCGATGACACCGACGCCGAATTGCTGGCCACACGTGGTTGATAAACGCTGGTCGAACCGGATTCCGAGATGTGATCTTTCAGGATATGGATCACCAGCGCTGCTGCAAGTCGGTTGGTGCGCACGTTCAGGTAGCGGCGAAAGATGGCCGATGCGGCCAGCGCTATGCGGCACGCTGCAACTTAACAGTTGGCAGGTGCTGGCGTCCCTGGCAGCGTCCAACTTCCAAGGTGAAGCGATCACCGGGTTGTCCGGCCACCAGCGTCTGCGGTTTAGCACAACGCGAGCGGCGAGGCCACTTGGGGCGGGGTTCGATCCGCGGCTTGTGGTGCGCAGGGCTTTGGTCAAAGTACACCTCCGTCGGCGTCCGACCTCCCAGCGTCATGTGAGGCCTGTGATCATTGTACCAATCTTGGAACCAGGAAAGCTCGCGACGGCACGTTTGCCGTCGGAGCGGAACAAGAATTTGACGGGTACACTCGTCCTTGATGGTTCTGATGGCCCGCTCCACGACCGCAATGCTGCCGTGCTTGCCGACAGCACCGTAGCGCGGTGGTTGAATGCCTCGGCGTTTCGCCCAGCGCCGGAAAGCATCGCAATCGAAGATCGTATCTCGATCACAGATGAGGTACCTGGGTGCCGTTCCGGCGCGAGAAACGGTTCGACCCAGAAATCCACAGACTTGGCGGCAATCAGGCCGTGTGGCGAACACACCGACGTTCATGAGTCGGCGCGAATAATGGTCGATTGCCACCGCCACCCACCAGCAGAACGGCCAGCACTGCGGCAGCGCGAATGGCAACCACGAAGTCCAGAATCCACCGATCGGCACCGCAGTCAGATCCACATGCCAGACGTGATTCGGCCGCTGCGCCGTGATTTCGCGGCTGGACTGCGCCACTTCTTGGTTCTTCGGTGCTGGATGCGGCGGTTCTTTGAGGATTCGCCCGACAGTGGTCGATCCCAGATGCAACCCGGCCCGGCAGAGCGTTTGCGCCATCTTCACCTTTCCAATGGTCGGGCAAAGGGTCTTCAACCGCTGGACCGCGTAGCGCACGAAGTCAGGAAACTTGTTGACCGGCTCATGAAGTTGGACCAGCGCGTCCGGTCCTGCTTCGTCCAGGCGTTTCATCCAGGAAGCAATCGTGGCTGCCGTGATCAGAAAGGCGTCTGCCGTCTGCTTGTTCGACCAGCCCCGGGCTGCCCGCAACTCCAGGATCGCCAACCGCTCGACGGGAGCATAGTGCGGACGCCGCTTGGTTGGCAGGGAGTCCATCCGAGTATCTTTGATGCGCAGCTCTTCACAGCGGAGGCCAAGCTCCTGCCGCAACCGATCGTTTTCGGCCCGCAACCGCACGCGCGCGTTTCGGCTGTCAGCCGCCCAGCTGCGGGTGTAGACTGTGGCGTACTGGGCGAGAGAGATGACGTGCAGTATGGCCGAGCGAACTTGCTTGTTCCAGGACTTGGGAAGGGGGATGCGAGGCGCGCTCTGAGCGGACATTGTATTCTCCAAACTCGTTCAGGCGACGTGCCCAGAGAGCATGATAACCTCCATCAAAGTAACGGGTTGCTGCTAAAACCCCCGGGGCGCAAAAATCGCTGGACCAGCACAGCCGTGTTGCTTTTCAAGCGGAGGGCACGGGACTCTCCGCGGCTAAATATTCGGGCAAAATGCGTCATAATCATATGGTCGAACGCACTTTCCGCACTAAGGCATTTCCATTTCTCTGAATTTCCGGACGGCGTCGAGGCGGGCATGGTTTGAGTGCGGCGGCTTTCGTTTTTTCTTCGTTCCTCGGCGGGTGAGTTTTTTTGCGGGT